>NZ_JAIKTT010000019.1:0-26489 GCF_023736175.1 Leclercia sp. LTM14 | reverse complement strand
ATCTGAGCCATGATCAAACTCTTCAATTTAAGTTTGATGCTCGTGAATTAAACTTCGTAATGAATTACGTATGTTCACTCAGAGACTTGGTATTCATTTTTCGTCTTGCGACGTTAAGAATCCATGTCACTTTGAGTGCCCACACAGATTGTCTGATAAATTGTTAAAGAGCAGTGCAACGCGGCTTTCGCTCACTGTTGCGAGGTGGCGTATATTACGCTTTCCTCTTTCAGAGTCAAGCGATTATTTCACGCTTTTCTCCTCAACCGGCCCGGCTGTTTGTGTGAAGTGATTCACATCCGCCGTGTCGATGGAGGCGCATTATAGGGATCCCAGTTTTTAGCACAAGCATTTTTTCGATCTTTTATTCCGACTGTTCTTTTTTCGTTCTTTTCGCCGAAATCCCATCCGATATGCTCAAATAATGACGTAAATGCCCCTTGATCAAGCCGAGTAATAGGATCAAAGTCTTCTGTAGAACGCACATCAGTCGAGGTCGATATGTCTGCAGTAATCCGTCCCTACAAAGATCTTTTCCCGAAACAAGGCGATCGCGTCATGATCGACAGCAGCAGCGTGGTCATTGGCGATGTCCGGCTGGGTGATGATGTCAGTATCTGGCCGCTGGTTGCCATTCGTGGTGACGTTAACTATGTCGCTATCGGCGCACGTACCAATATTCAGGATGGCAGCGTACTGCATGTCACCCATAAATCCTCTTATAACCCGGAAGGTAATCCGCTGATCGTGGGTGAAGAAGTTACCGTCGGTCATAAAGTGATGTTGCACGGCTGCACGATAGGCAATCGCGTTCTGGTTGGCATGGGGTCTATTTTGCTGGATGGTGTGTTAGTAGAAGATAACGTGATGATTGGTGCCGGCAGCCTGGTTCCACAAAACAAGCGGCTCGAAAGTGGCTTTCTCTATTTAGGAAGTCCGGTAAAACAGATCCGCCCCCTGACGGAAGCGGAAATAGAAGGTTTGAAGTACTCGGCCAATAACTACGTTAAATGGAAGAATGACTATCTGGATCAGGAAAGCCAGAACCAACCCTGATCGTCCTCATCACCATTACGGATAGCATCGCTGGCTTCTTCTTCCAGATCCCAGCGATGTTCACGAAACCTATCAAGGGGAAGGCCATCCCCAAAACGACGGGCCAACGTTACCCCTTCAATGGCACACATCATTGCATACCATTAACCAGCGCCGGAAAACAGACGGCCAGCTTTTCTTCATCCCAGATTTCTCGATCCGGAAACTGGATCGCCTGATTCATGCCGATAGCTCCAGTTTAAGTTTTTCAATGACCGGCTCCACTTCTGGCAGAACACCGTGCCAGAGCATCACCGCATGCGCAGCTTGCCCTACCAGCATACCCAGCCCATCAGCAACATGTTTTGCGCCTTGCTGCTCGCACCAGTTAAGAAAAGGTGTTTTGCCTTTCTGATAGAACATGTCATAGCAATAAACATGTTCACTGACTAATGACGAGGGGATTGCGGGAATTTCACCGCCGATGCCACTTGAAGTCGCATTAACGATCAGGTCGAATTCATGGTTGCTCAACGCGTCCATGGCGACAGCATGAATGCTGCCGGTATGAGCGAAAAGAGCGGCCAACTCTTCTGCCCGGGAATAAGTACGGTTCGTTATGGTCACTGCGCAATCCAGCGAGAGCAGAGGTAAAATCACACCCCGCGCCGCGCCGCCTGCGCCAATCAACAGGATCCGCGCGCCGGGTTTGATAAATGATAAACGTTCCAGATCGCTCAGCAGGCCAATACCATCTGTGTTGTCCCCCAGAATTCGGCCGTCTTCAAGACGCTTGAGGGTATTCACGGCTCCCGCAAGGGAAGCCCGCTCTGTTAACTCATCGGCGCGCCCGAAAGCCTCTTCTTTAAAAGGCACCGTGACATTCGCCCCTTTTCCGCCACCAGCAAAAAAAGCCTCCAGCGTCGTTACAAAGGCATCAACGGGCGCAAGTACGCGGCCATAAGGGTGAGCGATATGCAGCTGTTGCGCGAACTGCTGATGAATAAACGGCGACTTGCTATGCGCAATTGGATTACCAAAAACGGCGTAGGTTTCCATTTGTTACCCCTGGCGAAAACGCTCGCCGGTCAAAGCATCACGAATTTCTGACGGATTCTGTCGGCCACCGGTATTACCGATAACCACAGGGAAATCGCTGCCAAACTGCGCTACCACCTCTTCTGAGGTGCGGCAAGGAGGCAATCCCGTCAGGTTGGCGCTGGTTGAAACCAGCGGTTTACCAAAATGATTACATAATTCGATAACCAGTGGATGGTCCGTCACACGCACCGCAAGGGAGTCGAAACGCCCTGTCAGCCATCGTGGCGTTGTCGGCAAAGCCGGAAACACAAAGGTTACCGGCCCCGGCCAGGCTGAAAAAATGGTTTCACGCTGCGCTGACGTCAACATGGAATCATCAATATAAGGCTTAAGCTGTTCAAAACTGGCAGCGATTAAAATCAGGCCTTTTTCGACCGGACGCTGTTTCAGTGTTAATAAGCGTGTTACGGCTAATTCGCTGTCGGGATCGCATCCCACCCCAAAAACAGCTTCTGTTGGATAGGCGATGACTTCTTCATTCTTCAGCACGTCCACTGCATACGCAACGGAGCCTGGTTGCAGGTTATTCTTCACTTTATTATTCCGCCGAAACCGGCTTTCCACATTGTTTACTGGCGCAAAAGCGCTTCATCCCTTGCGCCGTTTTTTTCTCGATAAGTAGCGGGTAATGGCACTCAGGGCAGCTCCCCGCCACCGGTTTGAAATTGGTAACAAACTGACATTCAGGATAACGATCGCAGGAGTGGAATGTCTTACCATAGCGTGAGCGGCGTTGAACGAGATGACCGCTGTCGCATTGCGGACAGGCTAAGGCTGTTTCATCTGGTTTATCGATTTGTTCAGTGTGATCGCATTCGGGATAGTGGCTGCAGCCGATAAACATGCCAAAACGCCCCTGGCGCAGCGCCAGATCGCCACCACATTGCGGGCATGCCTGTCCCTCCAGAACTTTAACAATATGCCCGTCCGCCTGATTTTTCAGGGGACGGACATAATCACATTCTGGATAGTGCGAACAACCGAGAAACGGCCCGTGTTTACCGGACCGGATAACAAGTTCTGCCCCACACTGCGGGCAGGACTCATTTTTACGCACCGTAAATAGTGCTGATTTGGCCATAACAACTCTTGGTGCTGCATGATGAATTAATGCAGCATACCTTCATTCACTTCAAAGAGTAATTCTTCCATTTGCTGATAGGCATTTTCACACCCTGGAATATTGAACAGAACCATCAGGATGACCCACTTCAGATCTTCCAGCTCAAATTCTGCCGTATCCAGCGCCATGACGCGCTCTATCACCATTTCTCGCGTTTCGAGGTTCAGCACCTGAATCTGCTCCAGGAATAAGATAAATCCCCGGCAACTGGCATCCAGCCTTTCACACTCTTCAGCCGTATAGATGCGTACAGACAGTGGATCGGAAACTAACTGCATCGGTTCGGCAAGGCCTTCCTGATAATCAGCCAGTTTTTCCAGCCATATTAACGCGTTGTAAATATCTTCCCGTTCGAAACCTGCATCGGTGAGATCGCGTGTGAGTTTGTCCTGATCCACGCGTGCTTCAGCTTCGTTATGGATGTAAGTCTCAAACAAATACATGAGTACGTCGAACATGGCTTGCCCTCCTTAATCGGACATAGCCGCCGGGTACAGCTGCGATCCATCCTGCTAACTCCAGTTCCAGTAGCTGTGCTACCGTTACTGGCACAGGTTGGCCGGCACGTTCAGCGACAACGTCAACAGGTGTTACCTCATCTCCTACGTTAGCCAGGAGCTCAGGAAATGGCAATGCTACCTGGTCCTGATCTGATGAATAAAGCCAATTTTCGGGATCCTCTGGCAACCATTTCAGTCCAGATTGCAAACTTTCCAGAATATCGTCTACCGCCGTCACGGGCGTCGCGCCTTGCTTTATTAACCAGTGAGGACCTTCACTTCCCGGGCTCCCTATTGCTCCCGGTAATGCGAAGACTTCACGCCCCTGTTCAAGCGCACATTTGGCCGTCACAAGCGAACCACTTCTTATCAGCGCTTCTATAACGAATACCCCCTGACTGAGGCCGCTAATAATGCGGTTACGCCGAGGGAAATTCCCCGGCCACGGAGGTGTCGCGAGTGAAAACTCAGAAATAACAGCCCCGCCACTCTCAACAAGTTGCGAAGCCAACGCCTTATGGCGACGAGGATAGACATCTGCCAGCCCGTTTCCCAGAACTGCAACGCTTTTACCTTTAACGTTAAGCGCAGCGCGATGCGCGATACCATCGATACCACAGGCGAGGCCGCTGGTGATCGTAAGCCCCGCCTGAGCCAGCTGCTCACAAAGAATCTTCCCCCAGCGCTCCCCATACCAGGAGTGAGTACGGCTGCCTACGACGGCCAGTTGCAGGCTCGACAGCAACGAGGGGTTTCCCCTGACAAACAAAGCGCCCGGGTAATCTGTGATAGCGCGTAGCTGGCCTGGATACAGGGCACTATCCGCACTTATCAGGTGATGCCCTTGCTCTACCAGCCACTCCATGCTGCGATCGATTTCATTAGGCGGAACTG
Source organism: Leclercia sp. LTM14 (assembly GCF_023736175.1). NCBI lineage: Bacteria > Pseudomonadati > Pseudomonadota > Gammaproteobacteria > Enterobacterales > Enterobacteriaceae > Leclercia > Leclercia sp. LTM14. The sequence continues at coordinate 21,836 of NZ_JAIKTT010000019.1, read as the reverse complement.
ATAAAAACTTCGCCTTTTGCTTATGGGTGAGCCCCATTTCCACCAGCAGAGCGTCATCAATATGGGGCTCGCGCTGCATCCGCTGCGCTATCGCCACCATCTTGTCGCCGTACAATTCTCCCGTGCTTATCAGGCGTAGCCAAATCTCTGTGGATGTCATCCTTTCCCCTGCCACAAGCCGCTATAGCAATCTTTGCGATTGGTCACTGATGCTGTCAATCAGAGGGGGTTTTGTCTAGAATAGAGGTTATATTCTTATCAACTCCTGAACACGACTCTGGAAATATATGGCAGTTTTGCAAGTGTTACATATCCCGGACGAGCGCCTTCGCAAAGTCGCCGAGCCGGTTAAAGAAGTGAATGCAGAAATTCAACGTATCATTGATGATATGTTCGATACGATGTACGCCGAAGAAGGCATTGGTCTCGCGGCTACGCAGGTGGACATTCACCAGCGTATCATCGTCATCGACGTTTCTGAAAACCACGACGGGCGCCTGGTGTTAATCAATCCGGAGCTCCTGGAAAAAAGCGGCGAAACCGGTATTGAAGAAGGTTGTCTCTCTATTCCTGAGCAGAGAGCGCTGGTACCGCGTGCAGAAAAAGTCAAAATCCGCGCGCTCGATCGCGACGGTAAGCCGTTCGAACTGGAAGCGGATGATCTGCTGGCCATCTGCATTCAGCATGAGATGGATCATCTGGTCGGTAAACTCTTTATCGATTATCTCTCTCCACTGAAGCAGCAGCGTATTCGTCAGAAAGTAGAGAAACTGGATCGCATGCGCGCTCGCGCTTAATGTGACCCCGGATACAAGGAATAACGTGTCTACATCACTACGTATCATCTTCGCAGGTACACCTGACTTTGCAGCGCGTCATCTGGACGCGCTGTTGTCGTCTGGCCATCAGGTTGTTGGCGTATTTACCCAGCCCGACCGTCCGGCAGGCCGTGGCAAAAAACTGATGCCGAGCCCGGTTAAAGTGCTGGCAGAAGAGCACGGTTTACCGGTGTTTCAGCCCGCGTCGTTACGGCCGCAGGAAAATCAGCAGCTGGTTGCTCAGTTGAATGCAGATGTCATGGTGGTTGTGGCGTATGGCCTCATCCTGCCAAAGGCGGTTCTTGATATGCCTCGCCTGGGCTGCATTAATGTCCATGGTTCACTGCTCCCACGCTGGCGCGGCGCGGCGCCAATCCAGCGTTCTTTATGGGCCGGCGATGCCGAAACTGGCGTGACGATTATGCAGATGGACGTAGGTCTGGATACCGGCGACATGCTGTATAAGCTCTCTTGCCCAATTACTGCCGAAGACACCAGTGGCACCCTGTATGACAAACTGGCTGAACTTGGGCCTAAAGGCCTGATTGATACTCTGCAACAATTGGCAGAGAGTCGGACTCAACCCGAAGTCCAGGACGAAGCGTTAGTGACACATGCTGAAAAGCTCAGCAAAGAAGAGGCCCGCCTCGACTGGTCTCTTTCTGCTGCTCAGCTTGAGCGCTGCATCCGGGCATTTAATCCGTGGCCAATGAGCTGGCTGGAAATAGACGGGCAGCCGGTGAAAGTCTGGAAGGCTTCCGTGATTGATAGCAACACCAACGCTGCACCTGGAACAATTATCGAAGCCAGTAAGCAGGGTATTCAGGTCGCGACAGTTGAAGGGATCCTTAATCTGGAATCCTTACAACCTGCAGGTAAAAAGCCATGAGCGCGCAGGACCTTCTGAACTCTCGCCGTGAATGGTTTACGCCTGGCAACAGTCTCGCCTGAGATCATCTCAATTTAAGGCCCGGAGTTTCCGGGCATTTTTATTTTTGCGGTTATGAAAAAACAAAATTTACGCAGCCTGGCAGCACAGGCAATCGAGCAAGTGGTCGAACAGGGCCAGTCACTGAGCAATGTTCTGCCACCGTTACAGCAAAAAGTTTCCGATAAAGATAAGGCACTGCTTCAGGAGTTGTGCTTTGGTGTCCTGCGCACGTTACCCCAGCTGGAATGGTTGATCGGAAAACTCATGGCGCGCCCGATGGCGGGCAAGCAGCGCGTCGTTCACTACCTGATCATGGTTGGCTTCTATCAGTTGCTGCATACCCGTATTCCTCCTCATGCTGCACTGGCAGAAACCGTAGAAGGCGCGGTTGCAGTAAAGCGCCCGCAGCTTAAAGGGCTGATTAATGGCGTTTTGCGTCAGTTTCAGCGTCAGCAAGATGAGCTGCTGGCTGAGTTTGCCCGTACGGAAAAACGTTTCCTGCATCCCGACTGGTTATTAAAACGTCTGCAGAAGGCCTATCCCCAGCAGTGGGAAACGCTGATTGAGGCCAATAACCAGCGTCCACCGATGTGGCTGCGCGTTAACCGCAATCACCACTCACGCGATGCCTGGCTGGCACTGCTGGAAGAAGCCGGGATGACCGGGTTCTCTCATCCTGAATACAGCGATGCGGTGCGTCTGGCTGCGCCAGCTCCGGTGCATGCCCTTCCAGGGTTTGAACAGGGCTGGGTGACCGTTCAGGACGCTTCAGCACAAGGCTGTATGACCTGGCTTGAACCGCAGAATGGCGAGCGGATCCTTGATCTCTGCGCCGCGCCGGGCGGTAAAACCACACACATTCTGGAAGTCGCGCCGCAGGCAAGCGTGATGGCCATCGACGTTGACGAACAGCGTCTTTCTCGTGTCTACGATAACCTCAAACGTCTGGGCATGAAGGTCGAGGTGAAGCAAGGGGACGGGCGGACGCCTGCCCAGTGGTGTGGGGATGAGCAGTTCGATCGTATTTTACTGGATGCCCCTTGCTCAGCTACCGGTGTTATACGCCGTCACCCGGATATTAAATGGTTGCGCCGTGACCGGGATATCAAGGAACTGGCACAGCTGCAGTCAGAGATCCTAGACGCCATCTGGCCACATCTGAAAACAGGCGGGACGATGGTTTATGCCACCTGTTCTGTGCTGCCAGAAGAGAATAGCCAGCAGATCGCCGCGTTCCTGAAGCGTACCCCTGATGCCCGTCTGCATCTGACCGGCACGCCAGAGTTACCCGGCAAACAAAACCTGCCCGGGGCAGAAGAAGGCGATGGCTTCTTTTACGCTAAGCTAATCAAAGAGTGATGTTGATAACGGGTCACAAGATATGAAGATAATCATTCTGGGCGCGGGACAGGTAGGCGGTACGCTGGCAGAAAACCTGGTCGGTGAGAATAACGACATCACTATCGTTGATACCAACGGCGATCGTCTGCGCGGGCTGCAGGATAAATTCGATCTGCGTGTGGTACAGGGTCATGGCTCTCACCCGCGGGTGTTGCGAGAAGCCGGGGCTGATGACGCAGACATGCTGGTAGCTGTCACCAGTTCTGATGAAACCAATATGGTTGCCTGTCAGGTTGCCTATTCGTTATTTAACACTCCAAACCGAATCGCGCGCATCCGTTCTCCGGATTACGTTCGCGATGCCGACAAGTTGTTTAATTCCGAAGCGGTTCCGATCGACCATTTGATCGCGCCAGAGCAGCTGGTTATCGACAGTATTTACCGGTTGATCGAATATCCGGGTGCACTGCAGGTTGTAAATTTTGCGGAAGGCAAGGTCAGTCTCGCGGTGGTTAAAGCCTACTATGGTGGCCCGTTGATCGGTAACGCACTCTCAACGATGCGCGAACATATGCCACACATTGACACGCGCGTCGCCGCGATTTTCCGTCATGACCGCCCTATCCGTCCGCAAGGTTCAACCATTGTCGAAGCCGGGGACGAAGTCTTCTTTATCGCCGCATCACAGCATATCCGTGCGGTAATGAGTGAGCTCCAGCGGCTGGAAAAACCCTATAAGCGCATCATGCTGGTCGGTGGCGGTAATATCGGTGCCGGCCTGGCACGACAGCTGGAAAAAGATTACAGCGTCAAATTGATCGAACGCGATCAACAGCGCGCCGCTGAACTGGCAGAAAAACTGCAAAATACGATCGTTTTTTATGGCGATGCGTCGGATCAGGAGCTGCTTGCCGAAGAGCATATCGATCAAGTCGATCTTTTCATTGCTGTTACCAACGATGATGAAGCGAACATCATGTCAGCAATGCTGGCTAAACGGATGGGTGCGAAAAAGGTCATGGTGCTGATCCAGCGTCGGGCCTATGTCGATCTGGTGCAGGGCAGCGTGATTGATATTGCGATTTCGCCGCAACAGGCAACCATCTCTGCCCTGCTAAGCCATGTGCGAAAAGCAGATATTGTGGGAGTTTCTTCCCTGCGTCGTGGTGTGGCAGAAGCGATCGAAGCCGTGGCGCATGGTGATGAGAGTACATCACGTGTGGTTGGACGTACTATTGATGAAATTAAACTCCCGCCGGGCACCATTATTGGTGCAGTAGTGCGCGGTAATGATGTGATGATTGCCAATGACAATTTACGTATTGAGCAAGGCGATCACGTCATTATGTTCCTGACGGATAAAAAGTTTATTACCGACGTCGAACGTTTGTTCCAGCCAAGTCCTTTCTTCCTGTGATCGCCAAAAAGGTGCTGTTAGCAGCACCTTTTCTATTTAACCCAATAATATGTAAGGGTTATATTTCTGTGACGCATGTATCTCTTCAATGGCAATCCTCTAATGATTTGTTAAACTTGTATTTGTCAGCTGGCACAAGGAGAACAAAATGAGTTTTATCAAAGAATTTCGCGAATTTGCGATGCGCGGAAATGTAGTGGATTTGGCTGTGGGTGTCATTATTGGTGCGGCGTTTGGCAAGATCGTTTCATCACTGGTTGCCGATATCATCATGCCACCACTGGGGCTGTTGATTGGCGGGATCGATTTTAAACAATTCGCCGTAACGCTACGTGAAGCACAGGGTGATATCCCTGCTGTGGTAATGCACTATGGCGTATTTATTCAAAATGTATTTGATTTTGTGATTGTTGCTTTCGCCATCTTCATGGCCATCAAGCTCATCAACAGATTAAATCGTAAGAAAAAAGAAGAACCGGCAGCCCCGCCAGCGCCATCGAAAGAAGAAGTCTTGCTTACTGAAATCCGCGATTTACTGAAAGCGCAGAACAATCGCATTTTGTAATCCCCTTAAAGCAAGAAGGCCAGTGGTAAGAAAGCGATTCGCTTGCTTGCCACTGGCCTCCCAGTTACCCCGTTTTGCATGTTTAGTTTTACGCAGATAACTTCCTTTCCCTTTCTTGTTTTTCTCGATTCGCTGTCTGAATAAGGGATCATGCAATAGTGCTTCGATGGCGTTATCGTTGATCTGCCCTTTCTTGTGCTGATAATGGCTCATACTCTCTCCAGTGTTCAAAATATCAACGCGAGTGTAGGTGGAGTTGATAATAAAATCAACATCCGCGAGACCCGCCATTTGCCCCTTGTTCAAGGGTTTCCAGAATAGAACAATAAACACTGCTGTGTGCGGTACCACAACACGCATCATTCAGTCGCTGTAATGACAGCCGCATGGTTTGAAGCTCTTCGATGCGCGCTTCAACCTCACTCAGTCTTGCCTGCACAATGCTTTTGGATTCCTGACAGGTGTGGTGTTCAGGATCGATGCGGATCGACAGTAACTCGCGGATCGACTCCAGCGTGAAACCCAGCTGTCGCGCATGGCGAATAAACTTCAGGCGTTGAAGATCCCTGTCGGTGTACAACCGAAAACCGCCCTCCGTGCGTATTTCATGTTCCATCATCTGCTGCTTTTCGTAATACCGAATGGTATCGGGTGTGACGTCTGCCAGCTTCGCAATTTCGCCAATACGATACATTTCTAGTCCTCCTTAATTTTTTGCATCAACCGCCCGGCGTAATCACCATGCAGAAACTCAGTACTTACTCCTGCCTGACGAAGTTTAAGTTCCAGGAGAGCAAGACGACGAGTGTAATCCGTATACTCTGCAGATCCTTCCCTGACGGTGGCGAGGAGTTGAGACAGCTCGAGCGCCTGCTTACGCTGTTCAAGTTCAGGAGGGAGACAACCGGCATTTTTCAACATGCGATAGCCGGCGCGCAGTTCAGGAGGTACATGCGAATCGTCATCCAGTACCAAAGGCTGGCCATTGCCGGGTAGGTTATCGAATTCACCCTGCCGTTGGGCATCCTGAATGTGTCTCTCTGCCCATTGGTCGAGTAGCCACATAGCAAAACTCCGGAGAGAAGGAAAAGAATATGACTATTGTAGAAAAGTGGGGATGCAGCAGATATAAAAAAACCCGCCGAGGCGGGTTTTTACGATACTACAGATTACTCTGCAGCAGCTTCTGCTTTCTCTGAACGATCAACCAGCTCGATGTAAGCCATCGGAGCGTTGTCGCCTGCACGGAAGCCACACTTCAGAATGCGAGTGTAACCACCGGCACGGCTCGCGAAACGCGGGCCCAGTTCATTAAACAGTTTTGCCACGATCTCGTTATCACGAGTGCGGGCGAATGCCAGACGACGATTAGCAACGCTGTCAGTCTTGGCAAGAGTAATCAGCGGCTCAACTACGCGACGCAGCTCTTTCGCTTTAGGCAGGGTCGTCTTGATGATTTCATGACGAACCAGTGAACCTGCCATGTTGCGGAACATAGCCTGGCGATGGCTGCTGTTGCGGTTCAGTTGACGACCACTCTTACGATGGCGCATGACCTTATCCTTCTCAGTAAAACCTTAACCTGTGATCCGGTTACTCGTCAGCAATGCTTGCCGGTGGCCAGTTTTCCAGGCGCATGCCCAGAGACAGACCACGTGAAGCCAGCACGTCTTTAATCTCAGTAAGAGATTTTTTACCCAGGTTCGGCGTTTTCAGCAACTCAACCTCGGTACGCTGTACCAGATCACCGATATAGTGGATAGCTTCTGCCTTGAGGCAGTTAGCAGAGCGGACAGTCAATTCCAGATCGTCAACAGGGCGCAGCAGGATCGGATCGAATTCTGGTTTCTCTTCTTTCACTTCCGGCTGACGTACATCACGTAAGTCAACGAAAGCTTCCAGTTGTTCTGCCAGGATGGTTGCCGCACGACGAATCGCCTCTTCAGGATCGATTGTGCCGTTGGTTTCCATTTCGATGACCAGCTTGTCCAGGTCGGTACGCTGTTCTACACGCGCTGCTTCAACATTGTAGGCAATACGCTCTACAGGGCTGTAGCATGCGTCGACCAGCAGACGGCCGATTGGGCGCTCATCTTCTTCCGAATGAATTCGGGCAGAAGCCGGCACATAACCACGACCGCGCTGAACTTTGATACGCATGCTAATAGCTGCGTTCTCATCGGTCAGGTGGCAGATCACGTGCTGCGGCTTGACGATTTCGACATCACCATCATGGGTGATGTCGGCTGCAGTCACAGGGCCAATGCCAGATTTATTCAGAGTAAGAATAACTTCATCTTTACCCTGAACTCTCACCGCCAGCCCTTTCAGGTTGAGCAGGATTTCAAGGATATCTTCCTGAACGCCTTCTTTGGTGCTGTACTCATGAAGTACACCATCAATCTCAACCTCGGTCACCGCGCAACCCGGCATCGATGAGAGCAGAATACGGCGCAGTGCGTTACCCAGAGTATGGCCAAAGCCACGCTCTAAAGGCTCAAGGGTCACCTTGGCGTGCGTCGAACTCACTTGCTCGATATCTACCAGGCGCGGTTTTAGAAACTCTGTCACAGAACCCTGCATTGTGTCCTCTCTTTGGTACTAAGCTTTACTTGGAGTAAAGCTCGACGATCAGGTGTTCGTTAATGTCCGCAGACAGATCAGAACGTTCCGGCTGACGCTTGAACGTACCTTCCATCTTGCCAGCATCAACTTCCAGCCAGGTTGGCTTTTCACGCTGCTCAGCCAGCTCCAGAGCGGCTTTCACGCGAGATTGCTTTTTCGCTTTCTCACGAATGCTAACAACGTCATTCGCTTTAACCTGATAAGAAGCGATGTTAACAACACGACCGTTTACCATGATTGCTTTATGGCTAACCATCTGACGTGCTTCAGCACGAGTGGCGCCAAAGCCCATACGGTATACAACGTTGTCCAGACGACCTTCCAGCAGAGCCAACAGGTTTTCACCGGTGTTGCCTTTCAGACGTGCTGCTTCTTTATAGTAGTTACGGAACTGACGCTCCAGCACACCGTACATACGGCGAACTTTCTGCTTTTCACGCAACTGCACACCATAGTCAGACAGACGCGGTTTACGCGCACCGTGCTGGCCAGGAGCTTGTTCAATTTTACACTTGGTATCGATCGCGCGAACGCCAGACTTAAGGAATAAGTCGGTGCCCTCACGACGGCTCAGCTTGAGCTTAGGACCCAAATATCTTGCCATTTTCTATCTCCAACAAACCTGGAAAACGAACGCGTTATACGCGACGTTTTTTCGGCGGACGACAACCGTTATGAGGGATCGGAGTCACATCAGTAATATTAGTGATGCGGAAACCAGCGGCGTTCAGAGCACGAACGGTAGATTCGCGACCCGGACCCGGACCTTTTACCATAACTTCCAGATTCTTGATGCCGTATTCTTTTACGGCTTCAGCGCAACGCTCTGCTGCAACCTGAGCTGCGAACGGAGTGGATTTGCGAGAACCACGGAAACCGGAACCACCGGCTGTTGCCCAACCCAGTGCGTTACCCTGACGATCAGTAATAGTAACGATGGTGTTGTTGAAAGAAGCATGGATATGAGCCACGCCGTCAGAGACTTGTTTTCTTACACGCTTACGTGCACGAACTGGTGCCTTTGCCATTATTCAATCACCCCGATTATTTCTTGATCGGTTTGCGCGGACCCTTACGGGTACGTGCGTTGGTCTTAGTACGCTGACCGCGCACTGGCAGACCACGACGATGACGCAAACCGCGATAGCAACCAAGGTCCATAAGGCGCTTGATGCTCATGCTAACTTCACGGCGCAGATCACCTTCAACGACAAATTTGGCAACTTCGTCACGCAGCGTGTCGATTTGTTCTTCAGACAGCTCACTGATCTTAACATCTTCAGCGATACCCGCTGCAGCCAGAATGGCTTTAGAACGGGTCTTGCCGACGCCATAGATCGAAGTTAATGCGATCACAGCATGTTTCTGATCAGGAATGTTAATGCCTGCTATACGGGCCACTATGCACTCCTACTATTTAATATGTACGCACCATGCTGAAAAGCCCGTTTTCAGGATACTCAAATGGAAACGTACAGACATACAAAAGATTGGCTGGCTAATCTAGCCAGCTCAACCCAACTTTGCAAGAAAAATATGCGAAATAATCAGCCTTGGCGCTGTTTATGCTTCGGCTCGGCACTGCAAATCACACGGATGACACCATCACGCTTAACGATTTTGCAGTTACGGCATAATTTCTTGACGGAAGCACGAACTTTCATTTTTACTCTCCGTAACTTCTCGGGCGACCTTTTAGCGGCCGTAGCCTTTCAGGTTCGCCTTCTTCAATGCAGACTCGTACTGACTTGACATCATCAGAGTTTGCACTTGAGCCATAAAGTCCATAATCACGACAACAACGATAAGCAGTGAGGTTCCACCGAAGTAGAACGGTACTTTCATCGCATCACGCATGAACTCCGGGATCAGGCAAATAAAAGTAATATAAAGCGCACCAACCAAAGTCAGGCGAGTCATTACTTTATCGATATACTTCGCCGTTTGCTCTCCCGGACGAATTCCTGGTACAAATGCACCGGACTTCTTCAGGTTATCTGCTGTTTCACGTGGGTTGAAGACCAACGCCGTGTAGAAGAAACAGAAGAAGATGATCGCAGACGCATAGAGTAACACATAAAGCGGTTGCCCAGGCTGCAAATACAGCGAAATTGTTGTCAGCCAGTTCCAACCAGTACCGCCCCCGAACCATGACGCGATGGTTGCCGGGAACAGAATAATACTGGAAGCGAAGATTGCCGGGATTACCCCTGCCATATTCACTTTCAGCGGTAAATGTGTGCTCTGTGCAGCATAGACACGACGACCTTGCTGACGTTTTGCGTAGTTTACCACAATGCGGCGTTGACCACGTTCAACGAAGATAACAAAGAACGTCACTGCAAATACTAATACTGCAACCAACAGCAACAGGAGGAAGTGCAGGTCGCCTTGACGCGCTTGCTCGATCGTATGGGCAATGGCTGGCGGGAGTCCCGCAACAATACCAGCGAAAATAATGATCGAAATACCGTTACCGATACCACGTTCAGTAATTTGTTCGCCGAGCCACATCAGGAACATTGTTCCTGAGACCAGACTTACAACAGCGGTGAAATAGAATGCAAAGCCCGGGTTAATAACCAGGCCCTGCATACCAGGCATATTCGGAAGACCGGTAGCAATACCGATCGACTGAAATATTGCCAGCACCAGAGTGCCGTAACGGGTGTACTGGCTGATCTTACGACGACCAGACTCCCCTTCTTTCTTCAGTTCTGCCAGAGTCGGATGAACGACCGTCAACAGCTGGATAATAATCGATGCCGAAATGTACGGCATGATACCCAGAGCAAAGATAGAAGCACGGCTGAGAGCACCACCAGAGAACATGTTAAACATTTCAATGATGGTGCCACGCTGTTGCTCAAGCAGTTTGGCAAGTACAGCGGCATCAATACCAGGGATCGGAATGAAAGAGCCAATACGGAAAACAATCAGCGCACCGATTACAAACAAAAGTCTGCGTTTCAGTTCGCCAAGCCCACCTTTGGCACTTTGAAAATCTAATCCCGGTTGTTTAGCCATCTGCTACTTATTCCTCAATTTTACCGCCAGCAGCTTCGATAGCAGCACGAGCACCTTTAGTAACACGCAGGCCACGAACAGTTACCGGAGTAGAAACTTCACCAGACAGGATCACTTTCGCGAACTCGATCTGAATACCGATAATGTTTGCTGCTTTCAGCGTGTTCAGGTCTACAACGCCGCCTTCAACTTTCGCCAGGTCAGACAGACGAACTTCGGCTGTGATCGCTGATTTGCGAGAAGTGAAGCCGAACTTCGGCAGACGACGGTACAGTGGCATCTGACCACCCTCGAAACCGCGACGTACGCCACCGCCAGAACGAGAGTTCTGACCTTTGTGACCACGACCACCGGTTTTGCCGAGGCCAGAACCGATACCACGACCCAGGCGTTTACCCGCCTTTTTAGAGCCTTCGGCCGGAGACAGAGTATTTAAACGCATCTCTTACTCCTCAACTTTAACCATGAAGTAAACCGCGTTGACCATACCACGAACAGCAGGAGTATCCTCGCGCTCAACGGTATGACCAATACGACGCAGACCCAGGCCAAGCAGCGTTGCCTTGTGTTTCGGCAGACGTCCGATTGCACTGCGGGTTTGTGTAATTTTAATAGTCTTTGCCATGGTCAATTACCCCAGAATTTCTTCAACGGATTTACCACGCTTGGCAGCGACCATTTCTGGAGATTTCATATTTTCCAGGCCATCAATAGTTGCACGAACCACGTTGATCGGGTTGGTGGAACCATATGCTTTAGCCAGAACGTTATGAACTCCAGCAACTTCCAGAACGGCGCGCATTGCACCACCGGCGATGATACCGGTACCTTCGGAAGCTGGCTGCATGAAGACACGAGAACCCGTGTGAGTACCCTTAACTGGGTGCTGCAGGGTGCCGTGGTTCAGCGCGACGTTAATCATATTGCGACGGGCTTTTTCCATCGCTTTCTGGATCGCTGCTGGAACTTCACGCGCTTTACCGTAACCAAAACCAACGCGACCGTTACCGTCACCAACTACAGTCAGAGCTGTGAAGGAGAAAATACGACCACCTTTAACAGTTTTAGATACGCGGTTAACCGCGATCAGCTTTTCCTGCAGTTCGCCAGCCTGTTTTTCGATGTGAGCCATCTTACACCTCTACCTTAGAACTGAAGGCCAGCTTCACGGGCAGCATCTGCCAGTGCCTGGACGCGACCATGATATTGGAACCCGGAACGGTCAAAGGACACAACTGTGATGCCTTTTTCCAGAGCGCGTTCAGCAACAGCTTTACCTACAGCTGCAGCAGCGTCTTTGTTACCGGTGTACTTCAATTGTTCTGTAATAGCTTTTTCTACAGTAGAAGCAGCTACCAGAACTTCAGAACCGTTTGGTGCAATGACCTGTGCGTAAATATGACGCGGGGTACGATGTACCACCAGGCGAGTTGCACCCAGCTCTTTGAGCTTGCGGCGTGCGCGGGTCGCACGACGGATACGAGCAGATTTCTTATCCATAGTGTTACCTTACTTCTTCTTAGCCTCTTTGGTACGCACGACTTCGTCGGCGTAACGAACACCCTTGCCTTTATAAGGCTCAGGACGACGGTAGGCGCGCAGATCTGCTGCAACCTGACCGATCAGCTGTTTATCAGCGCCTTTCAGCACGATTTCAGTCTGAGTCGGACATTCTGCAGTAATACCTGCTGGCAGCTGATGTTCAACAGGGTGTGAGAAGCCCAGAGACAGGCCTACTGCATTCCCTTTGATCGCTGCACGGTAACCTACACCAACCAGCTGAAGCTTTTTAGTGAAGCCTTCGGTAACACCAACAACCATTGAGTTCAGCAGGGCACGCGCGGTACCAGCCTGAGCCCAGCCATCAACGTAACCAGTACGTGGGCCGAAGGTCAGAGCGTTGTCTGCATGATTAACTTCAACAGCATCGTTGAGGGTACGAGTCAGCTCGCCATTTTTACCTTTGATCGTAATAACCTGACCGTCGATTTTTACATCAACGCCGGCAGGAATAACGACCGGTGCTTTAGCAACACGAGACATTTTTTCCTCCGATTAGGCTACGTAGCAGATAATTTCGCCACCAAGACCAGCCTGGCGCGCTGCACGATCAGTCATAACACCTTTAGAGGTAGAAACAACTGCGATACCCATGCCGGCCATAACTTTTGGCAGCTCATCTTTTTTCTTATAGATGCGCAGGCCTGGGCGGCTGACACGCTGAATGCTTTCTACAACAGCTTTACCCTGGAAATACTTAAGAGTAAGTTCCAGTTCCGGCTTGGTGTCGCCTTCAACTTTAAAATCTTCGATAAAACCTTCTTCCTTCAGCACGTTGGCAATTGCCACTTTCAGCTTGGCGGAAGGCATGGTGACCGCAACTTTGTTCGCGGCCTGACCGTTACGGATACGGGTCAGCATATCCGCGATCGGATCTTGCATGCTCATCTGTCTTTACTCCCGTGATTCAATTGGTAATTACCAGCTAGCCTTTTTCAAGCCTGGTACTTCACCGCGCATGGCGGCTTCACGCAGTTTGATACGGCTCAACCCGAACTTGCCCACGAAACCATGTGGACGACCTGTTTGACGACAGCGGTTACGCTGACGAGACGGGCTGGAATCACGCGGCAGAGACTGCAGCTTGAGAACAGCATTCCAACGATCTTCGTCGGAAGCGTTCACATCAGAAATGATCGCTTTCAGTTCAGCGCGTTTAGCGAAGAATTTATCAGCTAAAGCCACGCGCTTTACTTCGCGTGCTTTCATTGATTGCTTAGCCATTCAGTAACCCTACCTTACTTGCGGAACGGGAAGTCAAACGCAGCCAGCAGAGCGCGGCCTTCTTCGTCAGATTTCGCAGTAGTGGTAATGGTAATATCCAAACCACGCACGCGATCGACTTTATCGTAGTCGATCTCTGGGAAGATGATCTGCTCACGGACACCCATGCTGTAGTTGCCACGACCGTCGAAAGACTTAGCGGACAGGCCACGGAAGTCACGGATACGAGGAACAGCAATAGAGATCAGGCGCTCAAGGAACTCCCACATGCGTTCGCCACGCAGAGTTACTTTACAGCCGATCGGATAGCCCTGACGGATTTTGAAGCCTGCAACAGATTTGCGTGCTTTGGTGATCAGCGGTTTTTGACCGGAGATTGCTGTCAGGTCAGCTGCTGCGTTATCCAGCAGTTTCTTGTCAGCGATCGCTTCACCAACACCCATGTTCAGGGTGATCTTCTCGACCCGAGGGACTTGCATGACAGAATTGTAGTTAAACTCAGTCATGAGTTTGTTAACTACTTCGTCTTTGTAGTAATCATGCAGTTTCGCCATCGTACTACTCCAAATTACTTGATAGTTTCGCTGTTAGACTTGAAGAAACGGACTTTTTTGCCGTCTTCGAATCTAAAGCCTACACGGTCAGCCTTACCGGTTGCCGCATTGAAGATTGCAACGTTGGAAACCTGAATTGCAGCTTCTTTTTCAACGATGCCACCTGGCTGGTTCAGGGCCGGAACCGGCTTCTGATGTTTCTTGACCAGGTTGATACCTTCAACGACGAGTTTGCCGGAAGACAGAACATTTTTTACTTTACCGCGTTTACCTTTATCTTTACCGGTTAACACGATAACTTCGTCATCACGACGGATTTTCGCTGCCATGATTCGCTCCTTAGAGTACTTCTGGTGCCAGAGAGATAATTTTCATGAACTTTTCAGTACGAAGTTCACGAGTTACCGGCCCAAAGATACGCGTGCCGATAGGCTGCTCGCTGTTATTGTTTAAAATAACGCATGCATTACCATCGAAGCGAATGACAGAACCGTCAGGGCGACGAACACCCTTCCTGGTGCGCACCACTACCGCTTTCAGCACATCACCTTTCTTGACCTTACCACGTGGAATTGCTTCCTTGATGGTGATCTTGATGATGTCGCCTACGCCTGCGTAGCGACGGTGCGAGCCACCCAGAACCTTGATACACATTACGCGACGTGCACCGGAGTTGTCGGCGACGTTCAGCATAGTCTGTTCTTGGATCATTTCAGTGCTCCGCTAATGTCAACTACTACCTGAGACTCTAAAATCAGAGCCGTTAAAAAGCCCCATATCGAGGGCGCGGCATTATAACACCGCTTCTGCAATATGGGTAGAAAAAATAAACGGCCCATTGCTGAGCCGTTTATTCGTATCGAGAAGGCTACTCTATTACAGAACCGCTTTCTCTACAACGCGAACCAGCGTCCAGGACTTAGTCTTGGACAGTGGACGGCATTCACGGATTTCAACCTTGTCGCCGATACCACATTCGTTGTTCTCGTCATGTACGTGCAGTTTGGTCGTACGCTTGATGAATTTACCGTAGATCGGGTGTTTCACAATACGTTCGATAGCAACAACGATGGATTTCTCCATTTTGTCGCTAACAACACGACCTTGCAGAGTACGGATTTTATCGGTCATTACGCACCCGCCTTCTGAGTCAGTAAAGTCTTAACGCGTGCAACATCACGACGCACTTGCTTCAGCAGGTGAGTCTGTTGCAGCTGGCCACTTGCAGCCTGCATACGCAGGTTGAACTGCTCACGCAGCAGGTTCAGCAGCTCAGCGTTCAGCTCTTCTACGCTTTTTTCACGCAGCTCATTTGCTTTCATTACATCACCGTCTTAGTTACAAAGGTGGTTTTGATAGGCAGTTTCGCTGCTGCCAGGCCGAAGGCTTCACGGGCCAGCTCTTCCGGAACACCGTCCATTTCATACAGGACTTTGCCCGGCTGAATCAAGGCAACCCAGTACTCCACGTTACCTTTACCTTTACCCATACGAACTTCCAGCGGCTTCTCGGTAATTGGTTTGTCCGGGAATACACGGATCCAAATTTTACCTTGACGCTTAACTGCACGGGTCATAGCACGACGTGCTGCTTCGATCTGACGTGCAGTCAGACGACCACGGCCAACAGCTTTCAGACCGAAAGTGCCGAAGCTAACATCCGTACCCTGCGCCAGACCACGGTTGCGGCCTTTGTGCACTTTACGGAATTTTGTACGCTTTGGTTGTAACATCAGCGACGCTCCTTATTTACGGCCTTTACGCTGCTGCTTTTTAGGTTGCGCAGCCGGTTTTTCCGGTTGTTCAACAGCAGCCATACCACCCAGGATCTCACCTTTGAAGATCCATACCTTAACGCCGATTACACCGTAAGTGGTGTGCGCTTCAGAGGTGTTGTAGTCGATGTCAGCACGCAGAGTGTGCAGCGGTACGCGACCTTCGCGGTACCATTCGGTACGTGCGATTTCCGCGCCGCCCAGACGGCCGCTAACTTCAACTTTGATACCTTTAGCGCCCAGACGCATTGCGTTCTGTACGGCACGCTTCATAGCACGACGGAACATAACGCGACGTTCCAGCTGTGAAGTGATGCTGTCAGCAACCAATTTAGCGTCCAGTTCAGGCTTACGAACTTCAGCGATATTGATCTGTGCAGGAACGCCAGCGATATCCGCTACGACCTTGCGCAGTTTTTCTACGTCTTCGCCTTTCTTACCGATTACGATGCCAGGGCGAGCAGTGTGAATGGTCACACGGATGCTCTTAGCTGGACGCTCGATAACGATACGAGATACAGACGCTTTAGCCAGTTCCTTAGTCAGGTACTGACGTACTTTAAAATCGCTGTCCAGGTTGTCAGCGAATTCTTTGGTGTTCGCAAACCAGGTTGAGTTCCATGGTTTTACAATACCCAGGCGAATACCATTAGGATGTACTTTCTGACCCATTGCTAGTCTCCAGAGTCTCAGCGATCGGACACAACCACAGTAATGTGGCTGGTGCGCTTCAGGATGCGATCTGCACGACCTTTCGCACGCGGCATAATGCGCTTCATGCTCGGGCCTTCGTCTACGAAGATTTTCGCGACTTTCAGATCGTCAATGTCAGCGCCATCGTTGTGTTCAGCGTTAGCAATGGCAGATTCCAGAACTTTCTTGACCAGTACAGCCGCTTTCTTATTGGTGTAGGTCAGAATATCCAGGGCCTGCGACACTTTCTTACCGCGAATCAGGTCAGCAACAAGGCGAACCTTCTGAGCAGAAGAACGAGCATGGCGATGTTGAGCTAAAGTTTCCATCTCTTCCTCCTACCTTATTTCTTCTTCGCTTTTTTATCAGCAGCGTGGCCGCGATAAGTACGAGTCGGTGCGAATTCACCCAGTTTGTGGCCGACCATTTCGTCGGAAACAAATACTGGAACGTGCTGACGACCATTATGGACAGCGATGGTCAAACCGATCATGTTAGGAAAGATCGTTGAACGACGGGACCAAGTGCGCAGGGGCTTCTTGTCTCCGCTTTCCACCGCTTTCTCTACCTTCTTCAGCAAGTGCAGGTCAATAAAAGGACCTTTCTTGAGAGAACGTGGCATGGCTTATCCTCTAATATTATTTGCTACGGCGACGTACGATAAATTTATCAGTACGCTTGTTGCTGCGGGTCTTCTTACCTTTGGTCTGAACGCCCCACGGAGTTACCGGGTGCTTACCAAAGTTACGACCTTCACCACCACCATGTGGGTGGTCGACTGGGTTCATCGCAGTACCGCGAACGGTAGGACGAACACCACGCCAGCGTGCAGCACCTGCTTTACCCAGAACGCGCAGCATATGCTCAGCATTGCCAACTTCGCCCAGAGTAGCGCGGCAGTCTGCTTCGACTTTACGCATTTCACCAGAACGCAGACGCAGGGTGACATAAGCACCATCACGCGCAACGATCTGAACGTAAGTACCAGCGGAACGTGCCAGCTGACCGCCTTTACCTGGTTTCATTTCTACGTTATGAACGGTAGAACCAACCGGGATATTGCGCATCGGCAGGGTGTTACCTGCTTTGATTGCAGCATCAACGCCAGACTGAATCTGGTCGCCAGCTTTCAGGCCTTTAGGGGCCAGGATGTAACGGCGTTCGCCATCTTTGTACAGAACCAGCGCGATGTTCGCGGAACGGTTCGGATCGTACTCAAGACGCTCAACAACTGCTGGGATACCGTCTTTGTTGCGTTTAAAGTCAACAATACGATAAGCCTGCTTGTGGCCACCACCGATGTGACGAGTGGTGATACGGCCATTGTTGTTACGACCACCGGATTTGCTGTTCTTTTCCAGCAACGGAGCAAAAGGCTTGCCCTTGTGCAGCTCAGGGTTAACCACTTTAACAACGTGGCGACGACCCGGAGATGTCGGTTTACATTTAACAACTGCCATTGTATTACTCCTCCGACTTACTCAGCGCCGCCAACGAAGTCCAGATTCTGGCCTTCTTTCAGGGTGACGTAAGCTTTTTTCCAGTCGCTACGACGACCGATACGCTGTCCGTGACGTTTAACTTTCCCTTTAACTACCAGGGTGTTAACGACTTCGACTTCGACTTCAAACAGTTTCTGCACAGCAGCTTTGATTTCTGCTTTGGTCGCGTCTTTAGCAACTTTGAGAACGATGGTGTTAGTTTTTTCCATCGCAGCAGACGCTTTTTCAGAAACGTGCGGTGCACGCAGCACCTTCAGCAGACGTTCTTCACGAATCATGCCAGCATCTCCTCAACTTGCTTAACAGCATCAGCAGTCATTACGACTTTGTCGAAGGCGATCAGGCTAACCGGGTCGATACCAGTTGCATCGCGTACGTCAACCTTGTGCAGGTTGCGCGCAGCCAGGAACAGGTTCTCGTCCAGCTCACCGGTGATGATCAGCACATCTTCCAGAGCCATGTCTTTCAGTTTCTGTGCCAGCAGCTTAGTTTTAGGCGCTTCTACAGAGAAAGATTCGACAACGATCAGACGATCCTGACGTACCAGTTCGGACAGGATGCTTTTCAGCGCGCCGCGGTACATCTTTTTGTTAACTTTTTGACTGTGGTCCTGCGGGCGAGCAGCGAAGGTCACGCCACCGGAACGCCAGATCGGGCTCTTGATAGAACCTGAACGCGCACGGCCGGTACCTTTCTGGCGCCACGGCTTTTTGCCGGAACCAGTTACTTCAGCACGAGTCTTCTGAGCACGAGTACCCTGACGAGCACCAGCTGCATAAGCAACAACAACCTGGTGAACCAGCGCTTCGTTGAAATCACGACCGAAGGTAGTTTCGGAAACAGTCAGCGCGCTCTGCGCGTCTTTCAATACTAATTCCATTGCTATCCCCTTACGCCTTCACAGCTGGTTTAACGATCAGGTCGCTACCGGTTGCACCCGGAACCGCACCTTTAACCAGCAGCAGGTTGCGCTCAGCGTCAACACGTACTACGTCCAGGCTCTGAACGGTTACACGTTCGTTACCCAGCTGACCTGCCATTTTCTTGCCTTTGAACACTTTGCCCGGAGTCTGGTTCTGACCGATAGAACCCGGAACGCGGTGAGACAAGGAGTTACCGTGAGTAGCGTCCTGGGTACGGAAGTTCCAGCGCTTAACGGTACCAGCAAAACCTTTACCTTTAGAGGTACCGGTTACGTCAACTTTTTTAACTTCTGCAAACAGCTCAACGCTAATGTCCTGACCTACGGTGAACTCTTCGCCTTCAGCAAGACGGAATTCCCACAGACCACGGCCAGCTTCTACGCCAGCTTTAGCGAAGTGACCAGCTTCCGGCTTGGTTACACGGTTAGCTTTTTTAGCACCAGTGGTAACCTGAACGGCACGGTAGCCATCGTTAGCCAGATCTTTAACCTGAGTAACGCGGTTTGCTTCAACTTCGATTACGGTTACTGGGATAGAAACGCCATCTTCAGTGAAGATGCGGGTCATACCCACTTTTTTACCGACTAAACCAATCATTGTATCAACCTCTCAATCGCTCGATGACCTGATTAACCCAGGCTGATCTGCACGTCTACACCGGCAGCCAGATCCAGACGCATCAGAGCATCAACGGTTTTCTCAGTTGGCTCAACGATGTCAACCAGACGCTTGTGAGTGCGGATCTCGTACTGATCACGCGCGTCTTTGTTAACGTGCGGAGAGATCAGTACGGTAAAGCGCTCTTTGCGGGTCGGCAGCGGGATCGGACCACGGACTTGCGCACCAGTGCGCTTAGCAGTCTCGACGATTTCCGCGGTTGATTGATCGATCAGACGATGATCAAACGCTTTAAGGCGGATACGGATTCTTTGGTTCTGCATGAGACCAGAGCTCCAATTATTTTATAAACGAAAATGATCACTACTCAGACCCATTACGATTGATGGGAGAGTGTAACCGTTCTTACGTAGCCCCCCGATTGGGAGCGTTGTTAGGCAACTGAAAAAGATTGTTGCCCGGGGTTCAGATTGAACCAGCTGTCAATTACGACAAGCCCGCGCATTATACGTAAATCTGCGCAAGACGCAAGCCTGGTTTAGAAAATAGACGGTAGCGCTCACTTTTTGCGAGGCGCCTCGTAAACGTGCTGCAAAATTACCGCGTCGCGATAACAGTCAGGAAGGCGTCTCGCAGAGTTATGTTTTTTTATTTGTTTAGCCTTCAGGTTTGAGAGGAGTATGGCCGCACACATTACATGGAGGTCAAGGCCAATGCTCACTACCCTACCCTTTCTGATAACCTACCTGGGTTTAACCATCCTGCTTGTTCGTGAGGATATCCGATCGCATTTGCTTCCGGATAAATACCTGTGTCCTCTGCTCTGGGCTGGTCTGCTTTATCACCTTTGTCTTCGTCCCGAGCAGTTGCCTGCCGCAGTGGCGGGCGCGATAGCGGGCTATGCTGGTTTCGCGATTATTTATTGGACTTATAAATTGATTCGAAAACGTGAAGGTCTGGGATATGGTGATGTGAAGTATCTGGGTGCACTGGGTGCCTGGCATGGGTGGTGCGTGCTTCCTGTACTGGCTTTATCAGCTGCCCTGTTGGCAACGCTTTATCTTTTGATACTTGCGATGTGCAAACCTGAAAAACAGGTATTAAAAAACCCGCTACCATTTGGGCCTTTTATGGCGGCAGCGGGTTTAATGCTGGGCATGGACAGCCTGATCAGCTTTCCACTTTAATCTGCGACTGGAGGTAATTTTGCAGCCCAATTTTACCAATAAGATCCAGTTCAGTTTCGAGCCAGTCAATATGACCTTCTTCATCGGCCAGGATCTGAATCATCATGTCGCGGCTGACGTAATCGTGAACGCTGTCCGCATAAGCGATAGCTTCACGCAAGTCTTTCGCACCCTCAAGTTCCAGTGCCAGATCCGAACGCAGCATTTCTTCGACATCTTCACCAATGCCCAGCTTGCCAAGATCCTGCAGGTTGGGGATACCTTCGAGAAATAAAATACGCTCGATGTACTTATCGGCATGTTTCATCTCGTCGATAGATTCATGGTATTCAACGTCGTTGAGGCGAGTCAGCCCCCAGTTTTTGAACATTCTCGCATGGAGAAAGTATTGATTGATTGCGACAAGCTCATTTCCCAATAATTTATTGAGATAACTTATGATTTTAATATCACCTTTCATTATAGTCCCTCCGCTTCCACTCATTGAAGCGTAGATGGGGCTACAGGGATGTCAAAAAAAAGAGTGAGTCTCAGGCAATCTCTTTGTATTCCGGGATCTGCATCAATTCATCCTGCATGATTTCACGGGCAGCACGAACGCACTTACCGCATTGATTTCCTACTGGAATAAACTTACGCAGCTGCTGAAAAGATTGAGGTTGAAACTGGCGAACGGCCTGCCGAATTTTTTTATCGCTTACACCGTTACATAAACAAACGTACATAACCACTCCCGTTCAAAATATGCGCAAAGTGTAAGTGAGAATAATTATGATTACAATAGCACAATCGCCATGATACGGGGCGGGAGCGAACAAAAAATGCGAAAATTTGTGACAGGGACAATCCTGCAAAAACAAAAAAGGACGCCGAAGCGTCCTTTTTAATTCAGGGATAATTAATTAGCCCAGAACTTTAGCAACAACACCCGCGCCAACGGTACGGCCACCTTCACGGATTGCGAAACGCAGACCGTCGTCCATCGCGATTGGGTGGATCAGGGTAACAACCATTTTGATGTTGTCGCCTGGCATTACCATCTCAACGCCTTCTGGCAGTTCGATGGTACCGGTCACG
>NZ_JAIKTT010000018.1:0-27442 GCF_023736175.1 Leclercia sp. LTM14 | reverse complement strand
GTTAAAGAGCAGTGCAACGCGGCTTTCGCTCACCGTTGCGAGGTGGCGTATATTACGCTTTCCTCTTTCAGAGTCAAGCGATTATTTCACGCTTTTCTCTTCAACCGGCCCGGCTGTTTGTGTGAAGTGATTCACATCCGCCGTGTCGATGGAGGCGCATTATAGGGAGTTCTCTTCAGGCCGCAACCCTTAAATGACAGAAAAATGACTGACTGCTGCATTCCCCAGCAAAACCCCGCCTTATACCTGATTACACACAGACTTATCCACAATGCGACGAAAAAGTGAAAATGTGCGAGCGTTGCGCAAACGTTTTCGTTAAAATGCTCGCGCTTAATAAAGCGACCCCGCCAGGTGTGTTAGTTGAGTTTTTATGTGGAAAATTCACCTAACGCTCTCTGTAATCGTCAAATCCAGGGGATTTACCATGCAACAACGTCGTCCAGTCCGCCGCGCTCTGCTCAGTGTTTCTGATAAAGCCGGTATCGTCGAATTCGCTCAGGCACTTTCTGCACGTGGCGTAGAGCTGCTGTCTACGGGCGGCACTGCTCGCCTGTTAGCAGATAAAGGCCTGCCGGTAACCGAAGTGTCCGATTACACCGGTTTCCCGGAAATGATGGATGGACGCGTCAAAACCCTGCACCCGAAAGTTCACGGCGGCATTCTGGGTCGTCGCGGTCAGGACGACGGAATTATGGAGCAACATGGGATCGCGCCGATCGACATGGTCGTTGTTAACCTTTATCCGTTCGCCCAGACCGTTGCCCGTGAAGGCTGCTCTCTGGAAGATGCGGTAGAGAACATCGATATCGGCGGCCCAACCATGGTGCGCTCCGCGGCGAAGAACCATAAAGATGTCGCCATCGTCGTAAAGAGCAGTGACTACGATGCCATTATTAAAGAGATGGATGCCAACGAAGGTTCGCTGGATCTCGGGACCCGTTTCGACCTCGCCATCAAGGCCTTCGAACATACCGCCGCGTACGACAGCATGATCGCCAACTACTTCGGTAGCCTGGTACCTGCCTATCATGGCGAAAGCAACGAACCTTCCGGCCGTTTCTCTCGCACCTTAAACCTGAACTTCATCAAGAAGCAGGATATGCGCTACGGTGAGAACAGCCACCAGCAGGCAGCCTTCTATATAGAAGAAGAGGTAAAAGAAGCCTCCGTTGCTACAGCACAGCAGGTTCAGGGCAAGGCGCTCTCCTATAACAACATCGCTGACACTGACGCGGCGCTGGAGTGCGTGAAAGAGTTCAGCGAGCCAGCCTGCGTTATCGTTAAGCATGCAAACCCATGCGGCGTGGCGGTAAGCACCTCTATTCTGGATGCTTACGATCGCGCTTATAAAACCGACCCGACCTCTGCGTTTGGCGGCATTATTGCCTTTAACCGCGAGCTGGATGCCGAAACCGCCCAGGCGATCATCTCCCGCCAGTTCGTTGAAGTGATCATCGCCCCTTCTGCCACCGAAGAAGCGCTGAAAATCACTGCGGCAAAACAGAACGTGCGCGTACTGGTTTGCGGTCAGTGGGCGGAACGCGTTCCGGGCCTGGACTTCAAGCGTGTGAACGGCGGTCTGCTGGTTCAGGATCGTGACCTGGGTATGGTGACAGAAGCCGACCTGCGCGTGGTTACTAAGCGTCAGCCGAGCGAGCAGGAGCTGCGTGATGCGCTGTTCTGCTGGAAAGTGGCTAAGTTCGTGAAATCCAACGCCATCGTATATGCCAAAGAGAACATGACTATCGGCATAGGCGCAGGCCAGATGAGCCGCGTCTACTCCGCGAAAATCGCCGGTATTAAAGCGGGCGATGAAGGTCTGGAAGTGAAAGGGTCTGCTATGGCCTCTGACGCCTTCTTCCCGTTCCGTGACGGCATCGACGCGGCTGCCGCTGTGGGTATCACCTGTGTGATCCAGCCTGGCGGCTCTATCCGTGATGACGAAGTGATTGCTGCCGCTGATGAACACGGCATCGCAATGATCTTCACCGACATGCGTCATTTCCGCCATTAATTTCCGGAGCAGAGAATGAAAGTATTAGTGATTGGTAACGGCGGGCGTGAGCACGCCCTGGCGTGGAAAGCGGCGCAGTCTCCGCAGGTGAAAACCGTCTTTGTGGCGCCGGGTAACGCCGGTACGGCTCTCGAGCCAGCCCTGCAGAACGTGGCTATCGGCGTAACCGATATTCCGGCGCTGCTGAGCTTTGCTCAGAACGAGAAAATCGACCTGACCATCGTCGGTCCGGAAGCGCCGCTGGTGATTGGCGTGGTTGACGCGTTCCGCGCGGCGGGCCTGACCATCTTCGGCCCGACCGAAGGCGCCGCGCAGCTCGAGGGCTCGAAGGCCTTCACCAAAGATTTCCTGGCGCGTCATAACATTCCGACCGCGGAATACCAGAACTTCACCGAAGTGGAGCCAGCGCTGGCTTACTTACGTGAAAAAGGCGCGCCGATTGTGATCAAGGC
This sequence comes from Leclercia sp. LTM14, assembly GCF_023736175.1. NCBI lineage: Bacteria > Pseudomonadati > Pseudomonadota > Gammaproteobacteria > Enterobacterales > Enterobacteriaceae > Leclercia > Leclercia sp. LTM14. The sequence continues at coordinate 24,973 of NZ_JAIKTT010000018.1, read as the reverse complement.
CGACGGCCTGGCCGCCGGTAAAGGCGTTATCGTGGCGATGACTCTCGAAGAAGCAGAAGCCGCTGTCCAGGACATGCTGGCAGGGAACGCTTTTGGCGATGCGGGCCACCGTATCGTGATCGAAGAGTTCCTCGACGGGGAAGAGGCGAGCTTTATCGTCATGGTCGACGGCGAGCACGTCCTGCCGATGGCCACCAGTCAGGATCATAAGCGCGTCGGCGATGCCGATACCGGCCCGAATACCGGCGGCATGGGCGCATACTCCCCTGCTCCGGTGGTCACCGACGAAGTACACCAGCGCACCATGGATCGCATCATCTGGCCAACCGTGAAAGGAATGGCTGCGGAAGGTAACACCTACACCGGCTTCCTGTACGCGGGCCTGATGATCGACAAACAGGGCAACCCTAAGGTTATCGAGTTCAACTGCCGCTTTGGCGATCCGGAAACTCAGCCGATCATGCTGCGCATGAAATCCGATCTGGTGGAGCTGTGCCTGGCCGCCTGCGACGGCAAGCTGGACCAGAAAACCTCTGAGTGGGATGAGCGCGCGTCTCTGGGCGTGGTGATTGCTGCGGGCGGTTATCCGGGCAACTACAACACCGGCGATCAAATCCACGGCCTGCCGCTGGAAGAAATCGATGGTGCGAAAGTGTTCCATGCAGGCACCAGGCTCTCTGATGACGAACTTGTGCTGACTAACGGTGGACGCGTCCTGTGCGCCACGGCGCTGGGCAATACCGTTGCAGAAGCGCAGCAACGCGCCTATGCGCTGATGGCGGATATTTACTGGAACGGCAGCTTCAGCCGTAACGATATTGGTTATCGTGCGATTGCGCGCGAGCAGGGGAAGTAGTTTTCCCCTCACCCTGACCCTCTCCCCATCGGGGGGAGGGTACTTAAAAACTCTTCTCTGTCGGCTGCCAGGTACAGAAATCTTCGTTAGCCACCAGCAGCAGCTGTGACCCTTCAGGCGCTTCCAGCCACGCCACGCTCACTTCCATAGAGGAGTGGCTCTGACGGCGTGCAATATGTTCCGTTGCCCAGCTATCGAGATCCGTCTTCAGGGTCTGGCCTTCGCACGTAGTGACGGTGCCGTCGGCATGCCTGCGCCCCTGATGCAGCACCACCCTTCCCTGTCGCAGCGCATCGCTGGTCTGGCGAATTTGATCGGCCCGGTAGCGGTAAAGTTCGATTTGATCGGTAGAAAGCTGCTGTTTAAGACCGCCGATTTCGCGCTGCATAAAGCTCAGCTCACCGTGGTCGTCAAAACGTACCCGCACATGCTCGGGGACTTTGCTGTAGATGTTTACGTCGATATAAGCGAGCGTATCGCCCTGCCAGCGGTATTCACTGGTAGTAGTACTTCCGCTATGCCAGGGGCTAAAAGCGGAGAGGAGATGCACTTCGTCGTCTGAGTCTTTACGCCAGACGCGTACCGCGCCCTGATTGTCAGCGTAGCCGCTGGCAGTAAAAGCCGGCAGGGAGGAGTCATGACTGCAGGCGGTCAGTACAAGCATGCCCGCCAGCGCCAGTGCCTGGCGCCAGACAGACAAAAGGGGCGAAACCGCCCCCTCGATAAAACTGTTCACTGCTACGCGGCTTACTTAACTGCGTCTTTCAGTGCTTTGCCAGAAACAAATGCTGGCACGTTAGCTGCAGCGATTTTGATTTCTTTACCGGTCTGCGGGTTGCGGCCAGTACGCTCAGCGCGGTGGTTCACTTTGAAGGTACCGAAACCTACCAGTTGTACAGCATCGCCTTCTTTCAGAGACTCAGTAATTGCAGCCAGGGTGGATTCCAGAGCAGCTTTAGCCTGTACTTTAGACAGGTCAGCTTTGTCCGCAATTACATCAATCAGTTGAGTCTTGTTCATAAGTTATCCTTTCAATGTGTTTATCGCTTGCTAAGCATCGAGTGCGACGAAAATGCCAAAAAAGCACTCTCCTGCATACACGCACCGATAGCCACTTATTTTCGCCCCCCAAATGTAGACCAGACGGGGGGCAGAAGGGAAGAGTAGAGGCATGACAAATCAGGCGTTAAATCACGTTTTGTTGTCTCACTGGTTAAGATTTATACCAATGTTACTCTCGCCTGCCTCACGCAAGTCAGCACGCAGACCTTTAATCAGTTCGATATCGCGTTCTTCACACTCGGCCAGCAAACGGAAAATTTCCCACTGGATATCCCATTCCTGCTCAACGGCCGGGTTCAGACGGAGCTCTTCATCGGTCATTTCACGCTCTGCCTGAGTCATCTCCAGCATCGCCACAGTGGTGATAGAGGCCTTACTGACTTCGATGGCATGTTCCAGAGTTTCGCCACTCAGACGCGAGTGAATCAGTTCACTTAAGGCCACACAGGCATCAATGGCCGGGTAGACGCCATAGACATCATAGCCATCAGCAACCGGGATCGCCTCTTCCAGCTTATCGAGCTGGGAGTCGAAGTTCACCTTGGCATCTTTGACCGTCAGCGTTTCCCACACCAGATCGAGAATACGGCGATACAGTTGACCATCACCAAATTCAGTCTGCTTGCAGAACATGGCGTAGTTCGGATACATACGTTCGCACAGACAGGCCATAAAAGTGACGTGCTGCCAGCTTTCCAGCTTCTCAAGGCGCAGATGAATCGGGTTTTGTAACATGATGATGTCTCGAATCGAAAATTGGCCGCAGTTTACCTGAATCAGCGCTGAATTTCCTGCCAACGAACAAAAGCCGGACGCCCGGAAGCCACCGCATCGGCCCAGCGGGTCGGTTCCGGCAGCCGATAGCCCCGCATACAGCGCTGGACCCACGCCAGGGCGCTGTCAGTACTGACGCGATGACCGGTGGCGATGAACAGCGGATTGCAGCGGGCTTTGCTGCGCCAGACCCACGCCAGCTGCTCGCCTTTATCCATCAATGGCGCCAGCGCGCCAGGTTCGGGCGACAGAGGCTCAAACTTGCCGCAGAGGCGTTTCTTCGCCACGCCGATGGTCGGCACATCCACCAGCAGGCCAAAATGGCTGGCGACGCCGAGACGGCGCGGATGGGAGATGCCATGCCCGTCAACGAACAGCAGATCGGGCCTTTGCGAGAGCTGATCCCACGCGGCCAGCAGCGCGGGATACTCACGAAATGAGAGGAAGCCGGGAATATAGGGCATGGTCGTGGCGATGCGCGCCACCTGGTATTCGACCAGCTCCAGCCCGGGGTACGTCAGGAGCACTATCGCCGCCCGCGTCACCTCTCCGCCCTGCTCAAACCCGACATCGGCCCCCGCAATCAGCGTGGGCGGGTCTTTATCCAGACGATCCTCACGGGATACAGACGCAGCGAGTTTAAGTTGTTGAGCGCGAAGTGACGCAAGATCCATAACGACTCCTTACGGGTGATACTGGGCAGAAAGTCGGTGTACCGCCTCCACAAACACGCCTGCATGCTCTGGCGGAACATCCTGATGAATACCGTGCCCCAGGTTAAAGACATGGCCCTCGCCCTGACCGAAGCCTGCCAGAATGGTCGAGACTTCTTCTTCAATACGGGCGGCCGGAGCATACAGCATAGACGGATCCATGTTCCTGCAGGGCGACTTTGTCCCCCACGCGACGGCGCGCATCGGCGATATCGGTGGTCCAGTCGAGGCCCAGCGCATCACAGCCGGTCTCTGCCATCGCTTCCAGCCACTGGCCTCCGCCTTTGGTGAACAGCGTTACCGGCACGCGGCGCCCTTCGTTTTCACGCAGCAGGCCATCGACGATTTTATGCATGTAGTAGAGCGAGAACTGCTGATAATCGCGGCCCGTCAGCACTCCGCCCCAGGTGTCGAAGATCATCACCGACTGCGCGCCCGCTTTGATCTGCGCGTTCAGATAGAGGGTGACGCTTTTTGCCAGCTTTTCGAGCAGGGCATGGAGCGCCAGCGGATCGGCGTACATCATCTTCTTGATAACGGTAAAGGCTTTGCTGCTGCCGCCTTCGACCATGTAGGTCGCCAGCGTCCACGGACTGCCGGAGAAACCAATCAGCGGTACTTCGCCTTTCAGCTCGCGGCGAATAGTGCGCACCGCGTTCATCACATAACCGAGCTCCTGCTCCGGGTCCGGGATCGGCAGATTGTCGATATCCGCTTTGCTCTTGATGGGAGAAGAGAAGCGCGGGCCTTCGCCGGTTTCAAAGTACAGACCAAGCCCCATCGCATCCGGGATGGTCAGGATATCTGAGAAGAGGATCGCCGCGTCCAGCGGATAGCGGCGCAGCGGCTGAAGGGTCACTTCGCAGGCCAGCTCCGCATTTTTGCACAGCGACATAAAATCGCCCGCCTGCGCACGCGTGGCTTTATATTCCGGCAAATAGCGGCCCGCCTGGCGCATCATCCATACCGGGGTGATATCAACGGGTTGGCGCAGCAGCGCACGCAGATAACGATCGTTCTTCAGTTCGGTCATTTTTGCAGTTCCTTAAGCGTCTTATTCCCAGTGTATCACGTCTCAGATATCGTCAGCCCGACACATTGCCACGGTATCTTCTATCAGGCGGCGCGCCACGGTACCGGGCGGTGGGAGCAGCGGTAAATCGTCGTAACGATACCAGTCGGCTGACAGCAACTCTTTCGGGTCGATGACGATCTCGCCGCTGTCGTACTCGGCCATAAAGGCGGTCATCAGCGATTGCGGGAACGGCCACGGCTGGGAGGTGACGTAGCGCAGGTTCTTCACTTTGATACCGCTCTCTTCCATCACTTCACGCGCAACGGCCTGCTCCAGCGTTTCGCCCACTTCCACAAACCCGGCCAGCACGGTATGCACCCCGTTGCGATGACGGGTATGTTGCGCCAGCAGGATGGTGTCTTCACGACGGATAGCGACGATGATGCACGGCGCGATTTGCGGATAGTAGCGTTCGCGGCAGTGGCTGCAGAGCATGGCCCATTCGGTTTTGCTTGGGTGCATGGTGTGGCCGCAGTAGCCGCAATATTTATGCGAGCGATAAAACTCGGCCAACTGCACAGCGCGGCCGGCCAGCTGGAACAGGCCGACATCGAGATCGAGCACCTGGCGAACCGATCCCATATCGTGGCGACGATTTTGTTGGATCAACCACACAGAATCGCCCTGCCACTCGCCAATGTTTAGTGCGGGTTGACCCGCAAGATCGAAATTTCCGGCTTCGCCATGTGGTAATTCACCACCGGGCAACCATAATTTTTGTTCATGGCTGACTAACCACCAGCCGCGATCCGATTTTTCAATTATACGATCCATATCTATTGCACTACCTTTGCTTCACAGGCATGTTGGTAACAATACTATTACATTTTGGGTGGGCAGCTTTTAATCTTAACCTTGCGGAGTCAAACATGCTAAACCAGCTAGAAAACCTGACAGAGCGCGTTGGCGGAAGTAACAAACTGGTCGATCGCTGGCTGCACGTGCGTAAACATCTGCTCGTTGCCTACTACAATCTCGTTGGCATTAAGCCGGGTAAAGAGTCCTACATGCGCCTGAATGAAAAAGCGCTGGACGATTTTTGCCAGAGCCTGGTCGACTACCTTTCCAATGGTCATTTCAATATTTATGAACGCATTATCGGTGAAATGGAAGGTAACAGCCCGTTTTTAGCGGCCACCAAACTCTACCCTCTGCTGGAAGCCAACACTCAGCAGATCATGGATTATTACGACTCCACGCTCGAAAATGCCATCGATCAGGACAACTATCTGGAATTTCAGCAGGCACTTTCTGATATCGGCGAGGCGCTGGAGCAACGATTTACGCTGGAAGACAACCTGATCGCCCTCGCGCTGGATCACAATCTGAAAGCGAGCAACGAAGATAACGTCGCCCGACCGGCTTGAGTTATTTATCGTTAACGCGTAATTTACATTTACTGCTCCCGCTGTAGGGGAGCAAATTCTTGTCGGAGTGCCCAGTGCGAAAGCCGGGCTGAGACCGTTAATTCGGGATCCGCGGAACCTGATCAGGTTAAGACCTGCGAAGGGAACAAGAGTCAATTTACTGTATCGCCCCCGGGCGATCCTCTCTTGCTTCATCCGTCGTCTGACAAGCCACTTCCTGAACTTACTGGAACGAGCTATGTCTGCCACAAAAATGACCCGCCGCGAACAGCGCGCACACGCCCAACACTTCATCGATACCCTGGAAGGCACCGCTTTCCCAAACTCTAAACGCATCTATCTGACCGGCTCCCGGGATGATATCCGCGTACCCATGCGCGAGATCCAGCTCAGCCCGACGCTCATCGGCGGCAGTAAAGAAAACCCGCAGTTTGAAGAGAACGAAGCGGTGCCGGTCTACGACACCTCCGGGCCTTACGGCGATCCGGCTGTGACCATTAACGTCCAGCTGGGACTGGCAAAACTGCGCCAGCCGTGGATTGACGCGCGTGACGACAGCGAAGCGCTGAACGAGCAAAGCTCGGCTTATACCCGCGAACGCCTGGCCGATGATGGCCTGGACGAGCTGCGCTTCACCGGTCTTCTCACGCCGAAGCGTGCCAGGGCGGGCAAATGCGTGACCCAGCTGCACTATGCCCGTCAGGGGATCGTCACGCCGGAGATGGAGTTTATCGCCATTCGCGAAAACATGGGCCGCGAGCGCATCCGTGGCGAGGTGCTGCGCCACCAGCATCCGGGTGAAGGCTTTGGGGCTCGTCTGCCGGAGAACATCACCCCGGAGTTTGTGCGTGACGAAGTGGCCGCCGGCCGCGCCATCATCCCCGCCAACATCAACCATCCGGAATCGGAGCCGATGATCATCGGGCGTAACTTCCTGGTGAAAGTGAATGCCAATATCGGTAACTCGGCGGTCACCTCCTCCATCGAAGAAGAGGTGGAAAAACTGGTCTGGTCGACGCGCTGGGGCGCGGACACCGTCATGGACCTCTCCACCGGTCGCTATATTCACGAGACCCGTGAGTGGATCCTGCGTAACAGCCCGGTGCCGATTGGTACCGTCCCCATCTACCAGGCGCTGGAGAAGGTGAACGGCATCGCGGAAGACCTCACCTGGGAGGCTTTCCGGGATACCCTGCTGGAGCAGGCCGAACAGGGCGTGGATTACTTCACCATCCATGCGGGCGTGCTGCTGCGCTACGTGCCGATGACCGCTAAACGCCTGACCGGCATCGTCTCACGTGGCGGTTCTATCATGGCGAAATGGTGCCTGTCCCATCATCAGGAGAACTTCCTGTATGAGCACTTCCGCGAAATCTGCGAGATCTGCGCCGCCTACGACGTTTCGCTGTCGCTGGGCGATGGCCTGCGTCCGGGCTCCATTCGCGATGCCAACGATGAAGCGCAGTTTGCCGAGCTGCACACTCTGGGCGAGCTGACCAAAATTGCCTGGGAGTATGACGTCCAGGTGATGATTGAAGGCCCGGGCCATGTGCCGATGCAGATGATCCGCCGCAACATGACCGAAGAGCTTGAGCACTGCCACGAAGCGCCGTTCTATACCCTGGGGCCGTTGACCACCGATATCGCACCGGGTTACGACCACTTCACCTCCGGCATTGGCGCGGCGATGATTGGCTGGTTCGGCTGCGCGATGCTTTGCTACGTGACGCCGAAAGAGCATCTCGGTCTGCCGAACAAAGAGGACGTGAAGCAGGGGCTGATCACCTACAAAATTGCCGCCCACGCCGCCGACCTGGCGAAGGGCCATCCGGGGGCGCAGATCCGCGATAACGCCATGTCGAAAGCGCGCTTCGAATTCCGCTGGGAAGATCAGTTCAACCTCGCCCTCGACCCGTTCACCGCCCGCGCCTATCACGACGAAACCCTGCCGCAGGAGTCCGGCAAAGTGGCGCACTTCTGCTCCATGTGCGGGCCGAAATTCTGCTCGATGAAAATCAGCCAGGAGGTGCGTGATTACGCCGCGGCGCAGACTATCGAAGTGGGAATGGCCGATATGTCAGAGACCTTCCGCGCCCGGGGCGGCGAAATCTACCTCAAAAAAGAGGAGGCGTAATGTATCAGCCCAACTTTCCGCCAGTGCCGTTTCGTCTGGGGCTTTACCCGGTGGTCGACAGCGTGGCGTGGCTTGAGCGTCTGCTGACCGCCGGGGTAAAAACCCTGCAGCTGCGCATCAAGGATAAGCAGGATGATGAGGTTGAGGCCGATATTGTGGCGGCCATTGCCCTGGGGCGTCGCTATGACGCCCGCCTGTTTATCAATGACTACTGGCGTCTGGCGATTAAGCACCAGGCTTACGGCGTGCATCTGGGTCAGGAGGATCTGGAGACCACCGATCTTGCGGCCATTCGTACCGCCGGTTTGCGTCTCGGCGTGTCGACGCATGACGACATGGAGATCGACGTGGCGCTGGCGGCTCGTCCGTCCTACATCGCCCTGGGGCACGTTTTCCCGACCCGGACCAAGCAGATGCCCTCAGCTCCGCAAGGGCTTGAACAGTTGGCCCGTCATATCGAACGGCTCGGGGATTATCCCACCGTCGCCATCGGCGGTATAAGCCTCGAACGCGCGCCTGCGGTCCTGGCGACCGGCGTGGGAAGCATCGCGGTGGTGAGCGCCATCACCCAGGCCGGGGACTGGCAGGCAGCGACGGCGCAGCTGCTGCAACTGGCGGGGACAGGCGATGAATGACCGTGACTTTATGCGCTACAGCCGCCAGATCCTGCTGGACGATATCGCCATCGACGGGCAGCAAAAGCTGCTCGCCAGCCGGGTGTTGCTGATCGGCCTCGGCGGACTGGGCGCCCCGGCGGCGCTATACCTGGCCGGAGCCGGGATCGGCACGCTGGTGCTGGCCGACGATGACGAGGTTCATCTGAGCAATTTGCAGCGGCAGATCCTCTTCACCACCGACGATATTGCCCAGCCGAAAGCGCAGGTAACGCAGCGTCGCCTGCAGCAGCTCAACCCCGATATCCGGCTGATTGCCCTGCAGACCCGGCTGGAAGGCAACGCGCTGCAGGAGGAGATCGCCCGCGCCGACGTGGTGCTGGACTGCACCGACAACATGGCCACCCGCCAGGCGATCAACGCCGCCTGCGTGATGCTCAACACTCCGCTTATCACCGCCAGCGCCGTGGGCTTTGGCGGACAGATGATGGTGCTGACGCCTCCCTGGACGCAGGGCTGCTACCGCTGCCTTTGGCCGGATGATGACGAGCCGCAGCGCAACTGCCGCACCGCCGGTGTTGTCGGGCCGGTGGTTGGCGTGATGGGCACCCTGCAGGCGCTGGAAGCGATCAAGCTGCTCAGCGGCATCGAGGCCCCGCGCAATGCGCTACGTCTGTTCGACGCCCGGGCAGGAAGCTGGCGGCAGCTGGCTTTACAGCGCGCCAGCGGCTGTCAGGTATGTGGGGGGCAGCATGCGGATCCAGTTTAACGACGAACCGATGCAGTGCGTGGAAGGCATCACCGTCGCCACCCTGCTCTCCCAGCTGCGCCAGTTAAAACCCGGGGTCGCGCTGGCCCTGAATCAACAGATCCTGCCGCGCGAGCAGTGGGAAAAACAGCAGGTACGCGAAGGCGATCAGATCCTGCTCTTTCAGGTGATTGCCGGAGGCTGAGATGTTACGTATTGCTGATAAAACCTTTGATTCACATCTGTTTACCGGTACCGGCAAGTTTGCTTCGCCGCAGCTGATGGTGGACGCGATCCGTGAGAGCGGCAGCCAGCTGGTGACGCTGGCGATGAAGCGGGTCGATCTGCGTAATCACAACGACGCTATCCTGGCGCCGCTGCTGGACGCGGGCGTGAGCCTGCTGCCCAACACCTCCGGGGCCAAAACTGCGGAAGAGGCGGTGTTCGCTGCCCGGCTGGCGCGCGAGGCGCTGGGCACGCACTGGCTCAAGCTGGAGATCCATCCCGATGCCCGCTGGCTGCTGCCCGATCCCATCGAGACGCTGAAAGCGGCGGAGATGCTGGTCAAAGAAGGGTTCACGGTGTTGCCCTACTGTGGTGCCGATCCGGTACTGTGCAAACGGCTCGAAGAGGCTGGCTGTGCGGCGGTGATGCCGCTCGGCGCGCCGATAGGCTCCAATCAGGGGCTGGAAACCCGGGCGATGCTGGAGATTATCATCCAGCAGGCGACCGTGCCGGTGATCGTGGATGCCGGGATCGGCGTGCCCAGCCATGCCGCTCAGGCGCTGGAAATGGGCGCCGACGCCGTGCTGGTTAATACCGCCATTGCGGTCGCGGACGATCCGGTCACCATGGCGCGGGCGTTTCGTCTGGCGGTAGAGGCTGGCCTATTGGCTCGCCAGTCTGGTCCCGGCGCCCGGAGCGTTGAAGCCCATGCCACCAGCCCGTTAACCGGGTTTCTGGAGGCGTTATCATGAAAACCTTTACCGATCGCTGGCGCCAGCTCGACTGGGACGATATTCGCCTGCGCATCAACGCAAAAACGCCTGTGGACGTGGAGCGGGCATTAAACGCCCGTCAGCCGACCCGGGAGGATATGATGGCCCTGCTCTCCCCTGCCGCCAGCGGCTATCTGGAGCAGATGGCGCAGCGGGCGCAGCGCCTTACCCGCCAGCGCTTTGGCAACACGGTGAGCTTTTATGTCCCGCTCTATCTCTCCAATCTGTGCGCCAACGACTGCACCTACTGCGGCTTCTCAATGAGCAACCACATCAAGCGCAAAACGCTGGATGAAAACGAGATTGCCCGGGAGTGCACCGCGATCCGCGAGATGGGTTTTGAGCATCTGTTGCTGGTCACCGGCGAACATCAGACTAAAGTCGGGATGGACTATTTTCGCCGTCATATGCCAGCCATTCGCCGCCGGTTCGCCTCTTTACAGATGGAAGTTCAACCGCTTTCAGAGGCAGAGTATGGCGAGCTGAAAACGCTGGGGCTGGATGGCGTGCTGGTCTATCAGGAGACCTACCACGAAGCGGTGTATGCCCAGCACCATCTGAAAGGTAAAAAGCAGGACTTCTTCTGGCGGCTGGAGACCCCGGATCGGCTGGGACGCGCCGGGATCGACAAGATCGGCCTCGGGGCGCTGACCGGGCTTTCTGACAGCTGGCGGGTCGACAACTTTATGGTAGCGGAGCATCTGCTGTGGCTACAGCAGCACTACTGGCAGAGCCGGTACTCGATCTCTTTTCCCCGGCTGCGCCCCTGCGCCGGGGGGATCCAGCCCGCGTCGATTATGGATGAACGCCAGCTGGTGCAGACCATCTGCGCGTTTCGCCTGCTGGCCCCGGAGGTGGAGCTGTCGCTGTCGACCCGGGAATCTCCCGCGTTTCGCGATCGCGTCATTCCTCTGGCCATCAACAACGTCAGCGCATTTTCAAAAACTCAGCCTGGCGGCTATGCCGATGACCATCCCGAGCTGGAGCAGTTTGCGCCGCACGACAACCGCCGTCCGGAAGACGTTGCCGCAGCGCTCAGCCATCAGGGATTGCAGCCCGTCTGGAAAGACTGGGACAGCTGGCTGGGACGCGCCTCGCAACATGGCTGAAAAAAGCGGTAACGCAGAGAAGTTATTACGAGGCGTCACGTAACCTTATCAACGGGCCATTGTCATACCGCGCCCGTTTTTTTTACGCTTATTTCGTCAGCAGGGGATGCTGACCAGGGCGGAAAGCTTCTTCCTCGTTTCGCCCTGCCTTTCCCCATGCTGTAACAGTTGTAACCGGTTTCAGAAAATGCAGGTTTCTTTGTGATGACTGACACACAATCGCGGTAATGCGGTTGTCGAAGCGGACGGTGCAGGATAATTATCAATAAACACATGTACATTGAGGCTGACTATGAAGAACATCGTTTTATGCTGTGCAGCGGGAATGTCCACCAGCATGCTGGTTCAACGCATGAAAGACGCCGCGCAGAAAAAAGGGGTCGAAGTAACCATTAAAGCCGTACCGGTTGCTGAGTTTAAAGATGAAATCGCCGCAGCCGACATTGTGTTGCTTGGCCCGCAGGTCAAATACGAACTTAATAATCTTCAGGCTCAGGCCGAACCGCTGGGTAAAAAGGTCGCGGTTATCGACATGATGGATTACGGCATGATGAAAGGTGATGCCGTACTGGAAAAAGCCCTCAAACTGCTGGAGTGACCCGTGGAAGATTTAGAAACGATCATTATGGAGCTGCTGGTCAACGCCGGTGCAGCCCGTAGCTCAGCATTAACCGCGCTGCAGATGGCGCGTAAAGGTGATTTTGCCGAAGCTGAAAAAGCGATGGAAGAGTCACGGGAATTCGTTAAGCAGGCGCACTCTATCCAGACGAAACTGATTGGTCTTGATGAAGGCACCGGCAAGTTGCCGGTAAACCTGATAACCGTTCACTCGCAGGATCACCTGATGAACGCGATGGTGATTCAGGATCTGGCGGGAGATATGATCGAGCTTTATCGCCGCTTGCCGCTGGTGAACTAAAACGCCCCGACCCGAACCGTAGGTCGGGTAAGCGCAGCGCCACCCGGCAACAGCCGTATCAGTAAGCCAAAAACCGCCGAAGCGGGTTTTTTATGGGCTGACGATACGATTACTCGTTGTCAGAACCGCCCAGGCCTGCGTTCAGCAGCTCTGCCAGGCTGGCAGATGCATCTTCAGCAGTAACCTGCGGTGCAGCTGGGATTTCGCCCGCTGCGCGACGGCGCATACGATCCTGGTGGTACGCATAACCGGTACCGGCCGGGATCAGACGACCCACGATAACGTTCTCTTTCAGACCGCGCAGTTCGTCGCGTTTGCCCGCAACGGCTGCTTCGGTAAGCACACGAGTAGTCTCCTGGAACGATGCCGCGGAGATGAAGGACTCGGTTGCCAGAGACGCTTTGGTGATACCCAGCAGGTCACGTGCGAAGGTCGCACTGAGTTTGCCGTTCGCTTCCAGATCGCGGTTAGCAATCTTAACGCGAGAGTATTCAACCTGCTCACCTTCGAGGAAGTCGGAGCTACCGGCATTCACGATGGTGGCTTTACGCAGCATCTGACGAACGATAACTTCGATGTGCTTATCGTTGATCTTAACGCCTTGCAGACGGTAAACGTCCTGTACTTCGTTGGTGATGTAACGCGTTACCGCGTGGACGCCACGAAGACGCAGAATGTCGTGTGGCGCTTCCGGACCGTCGGAAACCACGTCACCACGTTCTACACGTTCACCTTCAAACACGTTGAGCTGACGCCATTTTGGAATCATCTCTTCGTACGGATCGCTGCCATCCAGCGGCGTGATCACCAGACGGCGCTTCCCTTTGGTCTCTTTACCGAAGGAAATGATACCGCTGATTTCAGCCAGGATTGCCGGCTCTTTCGGACGACGTGCTTCGAACAGGTCCGCAACGCGTGGCAGACCACCGGTAATATCCTTGGTACCGCTGGATTCCTGAGGAATACGCGCCAGGGCATCACCCGCACCGATCTGAATACCATCTTCCAGCTGAACAATCGCTTTACCTGGCAGGAAGTACTGAGCCGGCATATCGGTGCCAGGGATCAGAACGTCGTTGCCGTTAGCATCAACGATTTTCAGTGCTGGACGCAGATCTTTACCACCCGCGGTACGTTCTGCAGAATCCAGAACCACCAGGGAAGAGAGACCGGTCAGTTCGTCGGTCTGACGAGTAATCGTCTGGCCGTCGATCATATCGGTAAAGCGAATAAAGCCCGCCACTTCGGTGATAACCGGCATGGTGTGCGGATCCCAGTTTGCTACGGTTTCGCCGCCTGCAACCTGCTCGCCGTCGCCTTTCGCCATTACGGCGCCGTAAGGCACTTTATAGCTCTCTTTGGTACGGCCGAATTCGTCGATCAGCTTCAGCTCGGTGTTACGGGAGGTGATAACCAGTTTACCGCTGGAGTTCACAACCGACTTCGCGTTGCTGAGCTTGATGCTACCTTTGTTTTTCACCTGGATGCTGGATTCAGCAGCCGCACGAGATGCCGCACCACCGATGTGGAACGTACGCATCGTCAGCTGTGTACCCGGTTCACCGATGGACTGTGCCGCGATAACACCGATTGCTTCACCTTTGTTGATGATGTGGCCACGCGCCAGGTCACGACCATAGCAGTGCGCACATACACCAAAGTCGGTGTCACAAGATACAACGGAACGTACCTTCACGGAGTCAACAGAGTTCACTTCCAGCAGATCACACCACTGCTCGTTCAGCAGGGTGTTACGCGGAACCAGAATGTCTGCAGTACCCGGCTTCAGAACGTCTTCAGCGGTCACACGACCCAGTACGCGATCGCGCAGCGGCTCTTTAACATCACCACCCTCGATAACCGGGGTCATGGTGATACCTTCGAGGGTGCCACAATCGTCTTCGGTAACAACCAGATCCTGCGCAACGTCTACCAGACGACGCGTCAGATAACCGGAGTTAGCTGTTTTCAGTGCGGTATCCGCCAGACCTTTACGCGCACCGTGAGTGGAGATGAAGTACTGAAGTACGTTCAGACCTTCACGGAAGTTCGCGGTGATTGGCGTTTCGATGATGGAGCCATCTGGCTTCGCCATCAGACCACGCATACCTGCCAGCTGACGAATCTGTGCTGCGGAACCACGCGCACCGGAGTCGGCCATCATGTAGATGCTGTTGAAGGAGACCTGCTGCTCTTCGACGCCGTCACGGTTAATAACGGTTTCGGTCTGCAGGTTATCCATCATCGCTTTGGATACACGATCGTTCGCCGCAGCCCAGATATCGATAACTTTGTTATAGCGTTCGCCCGCGGTTACCAGACCAGACTGGAACTGCTCCTGGATCTCGGCAACTTCAGCTTCTGCTTCAGAGATGATCTCGTGTTTCTTCTCTGGGATGACCATGTCATCGATACCAACAGAGGCACCTGAACGCGCTGCATAAGCAAAGCCGGTGTACATTGTCTGGTCAGCGAAGATAACGGTCGGCTTCAGGCCCAGAATGCGGTAACAGGTGTTCAGCATTTTGGAGATAGCTTTCTTGCCCAGCGCCTGGTTGACGATGGAGAAAGGCAGACCTTTCGGTACGATCATCCACAGAATGGCACGGCCAATAGTCGTGTCTTTCAGGCTGGTTTTCGCCACGAATTCGCCGTTTTCATCTTTTTCATATTCGGTGATACGCACTTTAACGCGCGCATGCAGAGAGGCCAGGCCAGCGCGATAAATACGCTCAGCTTCTTTCGGGCCAGTCAGCACCATGCCTTCGCCTTTGGCGTTAACACAGTCACGGGTCATGTAGTACAGACCCAGTACAACGTCCTGAGAAGGAACGATGATTGGTTCACCGTTCGCTGGAGACAGGATGTTGTTGGTAGACATCATCAGCGCACGCGCTTCGAGCTGGGCTTCCAGCGTCAGCGGTACGTGAACAGCCATCTGGTCACCATCGAAGTCGGCGTTATATGCCGCACAAACCAGCGGGTGCAGCTGGATAGCTTTACCTTCGATCAGGACTGGCTCAAAGGCCTGAATACCCAGACGGTGCAGGGTTGGTGCACGGTTCAACAGTACCGGGTGTTCGCGGATAACTTCGTCCAGGATATCCCAAACGACAGCTTCTTCACGCTCAACCATTTTCTTAGCGGCTTTGATGGTGGTGGCGAGACCACGCAGTTCCAGCTTGCCGTAGATGAACGGTTTGAACAGCTCCAGTGCCATTTTCTTCGGCAGACCGCACTGATGCAGACGCAGGTATGGACCTACGGTGATTACAGAACGACCGGAGTAGTCAACACGTTTACCGAGCAGGTTCTGACGGAAACGACCCTGTTTACCTTTGATCATATCGGCCAAAGATTTCAGAGGACGTTTGTTAGAACCGGTGATCGCACGACCGCGACGACCGTTATCCAGCAGGGCATCTACCGCTTCCTGCAGCATACGTTTTTCGTTACGTACGATGATGTCCGGCGCAGCCAGATCCAGCAGACGTTTCAGACGGTTGTTACGGTTAATGACGCGACGATAGAGATCGTTCAGGTCAGAAGTCGCGAAACGACCACCATCCAGTGGAACCAGCGGACGCAGATCTGGCGGCAGAACCGGCAGAACGGTCAGGATCATCCACTCTGGTTTGTTACCAGACTGAACGAACGCTTCCAGCAGTTTGATACGCTTGGTCAGCTTTTTACGCTTGGTTTCGGAGTTGGTTTCGTTCAGCTCTTCGCGCAGCTGCTCGCACTCTTGCTCCAGATCCATGCTTTTCAGCAGGGCCTGGATAGCTTCCGCACCCATCTTCGCGTCGAATTCGTCACCGAACTCTTCCAGCGCGTCCAGATACTGTTCTTCGGTCAGAATCTGGTTACGTTCCAGGTTCGTCATCCCGCCTTCGATAACAACATAAGATTCGAAGTACAGAACACGTTCGATATCGCGCAGCGGCATATCCAGCAGCAGACCGATACGGGACGGCAGAGATTTCAGGAACCAGATGTGGGCAGTCGGAGACGCCAGCTCGATGTGGCCCATGCGCTCACGACGCACTTTAGTCTGGGTCACTTCAACGCCGCACTTCTCACAGATCACACCACGGTGTTTCAGGCGCTTGTACTTACCGCACAGGCACTCGTAATCTTTTACTGGCCCGAAAATACGCGCACAGAAAAGGCCGTCACGCTCAGGTTTGAACGTACGGTAGTTAATGGTTTCCGGCTTTTTAACTTCACCGAAAGACCATGAACGGATCATGTCTGGCGATGCCAGAGCAATTTTGATCGCATCAAACTCTTCGGTTTTAGTTTGCGCTTTCAGAAACTTTAATAAGTCTTTCACGGATTTGCTCCCGTCGGAGTTAGCACAATCTGGTGCCGGAAATGACTCCGGCACCAGTGACCTGTTTGAGCGAGAGTTACTCGTCTTCCAGTTCGATGTTGATACCCAGCGAACGAATCTCTTTCAACAGTACGTTGAAGGACTCTGGCATGCCCGGTTCCATCTGATGGTTGCCGTCCACGATGTTTTTATACATCTTGGTACGACCGTTCACGTCATCAGACTTAACGGTGAGCATTTCCTGCAGGGTGTATGCCGCGCCGTATGCTTCAAGCGCCCACACTTCCATCTCCCCGAAGCGCTGACCACCGAACTGCGCCTTACCACCCAGCGGCTGCTGAGTAACCAGGCTGTAAGAACCGGTAGAACGCGCGTGCATCTTGTCATCAACCAGGTGGTTCAGTTTCAGCATATACATGTAGCCAACGGTAACCTGGCGCTCGAATTGCTCACCGGTACGACCGTCGAACAGAGTGATCTGGCCAGAACTTGGCAGGCCACCCAGCTGTAACAGTTCCTTGATTTCAGACTCTTTCGCACCATCGAAGACAGGCGTTGCGATTGGCATACCTTTTTTCAGGTTCTCTGCCAGACGCAGCACTTCTTCATCGCTGAAGGTGTTCAGGTCGACTTTCTGACGAACATCAGTGCCCAGATCGTACGCACGCTGGATGAATTCGCGCAGTTTCGCGACTTCCTGCTGCTGTTTCAGCATGGCGTTGATCTTGTCGCCGATACCTTTAGCAGCCATACCCAGGTGGGTTTCAAGGATCTGACCAATGTTCATACGAGACGGTACGCCCAGCGGGTTCAGTACGATATCTACCGGCGTACCGTTAGCATCGTGCGGCATATCTTCGATCGGGTTGATCTTAGAGATAACACCCTTGTTACCGTGACGACCTGCCATCTTATCACCAGGCTGGATCTGACGTTTAACGGCCAGATAGACTTTAACAATCTTCAGCACGCCCGGTGCCAGATCGTCGCCCTGAGTGATTTTGCGGCGTTTCGCTTCGAGTTTTTTCTCGAACTCGTGTTTCAGTTCGTCATACTGCTCAGCCAGCTGTTCCAGCTGATTCTGTTTTTCTTCGTCGGCCAGGCCCAGTTCCAGCCAGCGGTCACGCGGCAGCTTGTCGAGCTTCTCAGCTTCAACACCACCGGAAACCAGCACCGCGTAGATACGACCAAACAGGCCAGCTTCAAGGATCTGCAGCTCTTCAGACAGGTCTTTCTTAGCCTGCTTCAGCTGCATCTCTTCGATTTCCAGCGCACGTTTGTCTTTTTCTACGCCATCGCGAGTAAAGACCTGAACGTCGATAACCGTACCGGAAACACCGTTTGGTACGCGCAGAGAAGAGTCCTTAACGTCAGACGCTTTCTCACCGAAGATCGCGCGCAGCAGTTTCTCTTCTGGCGTCAGCTGGGTTTCACCTTTCGGCGTTACCTTACCAACCAGAATGTCGCCGCCGGTCACTTCCGCACCGATGTAAACGATACCGGATTCATCCAGTTTGGAGAGCGCAGCTTCACCCACGTTAGGGATGTCAGCAGTGATCTCTTCTGGCCCCAGCTTGGTGTCACGGGACACACAGGCCAGTTCCTGGATGTGAATAGTGGTGAAACGATCTTCCTGAACCACACGCTCGGAGACAAGAATGGAGTCTTCGAAGTTGTAACCGTTCCACGGCATGAACGCTACGCGCATGTTCTGACCGAGCGCCAGTTCACCGAGGTCGGTGGACGGACCGTCTGCCAGCACGTCGCCGCGCTCAACTGGCTCGCCCAGAGACACACATGGCATCTGGTTGATACAGGTGTTCTGGTTAGAACGGGTGTATTTGGTCAGGTTATAGATGTCGATACCCGCTTCGCCTGGGTACATCTCGTCTTCGTTAACTTTGATAACGATACGGGAAGCATCCACGTACTGAACGGTACCGCCACGTTTAGCAACTGCAGTTACACCGGAGTCAACGGCAACAGCACGTTCCATACCGGTACCAACCAGCGGCTTATCAGCGCGCAGAGTTGGAACCGCCTGACGTTGCATGTTCGCACCCATCAATGCACGGTTGGCGTCATCGTGTTCCAGGAACGGGATCAGGGACGCACCGACGGAAACCACCTGCTGGGTGGAAACGTCCATGTAGTCAACCTGGTCGTTGCTGAACAAGCTGGATTCACCTTTGCTACGGCAGGTAACGAGGTCATCAACAAAGCGACCTTCTTCGTCCAGGTTGGTGTTCGCCTGGGCGATAACGTAGTTACCTTCTTCGATAGCAGACAGGTAATGAATTTCGTCGGTTACAACACCGTCAGTCACTTTACGATACGGGGTCTCAAGGAAGCCGTATTCGTTAGTCTGTGCGTACACGGACAGGGAGTTGATCAGACCGATGTTTGGACCTTCAGGCGTTTCGATTGGACATACGCGACCGTAGTGAGTCGGGTGTACGTCTCGTACTTCGAAGCCTGCGCGTTCACGGGTCAGACCGCCTGGGCCAAGTGCAGAGATACGACGCTTGTGCGTGATCTCAGACAGCGGGTTGTTCTGGTCCATAAACTGAGACAGCTGGCTGGAACCAAAGAACTCTTTCACTGCTGCGGAGATCGGCTTGGCGTTGATCATATCCTGAGGCATCAGGGTATCCAGATCGCCCAGAGACAGACGCTCTTTAACCGCACGCTCAACACGTACCAGGCCAACGCGGAACTGGTTTTCCGCCATTTCGCCTACGGAACGGATACGACGGTTGCCGAGGTGGTCGATATCGTCCACTTCGCCTTTACCGTTACGGATATCGATGAGCTTCTTCATCACTTCGATGATGTCTTCTTTGCTCAGGATACCGGAACCTTCGATCGCGTCACGCAGCAGAGAACGGTTGAACTTCATACGACCAACCGCGGACAGATCGTAGCGGTCTTCGGAGAAGAACAGGTTCTCGAACAGGCTTTCAGCCGCTTCGCGAGTTGGTGGCTCACCCGGGCGCATCATGCGGTAGATTTCTACCAGCGCGCTCAGACGATCGGTGGTTGGGTCGACACGTACGGTTTCGGACATGTACGGACCGTGGTCCAGATCGTTGGTGAACAGCGTTTCGATACGCTTGTGGCCAGACTGGCTCAGCTTAGCCAGCAGATCCAGGCTCAGCTCCATGTTAGCCGGGCAGATCAGCTCGCCAGTTGATGCATCAACGTAGTCTTTTGCTGCAACTTTGCCAGCAATGTATTCAACCGGAACTTCGATGTGTTTGATTTCATCTTTTTCCAGCTGACGGATGTGGCGCGCAGTAATACGGCGGCCTTTTTCCACATACACTTTGCCGTCGGCTTCGATGTCGAACGACGCGGTATCACCACGCAGACGCTCTGGCACCAGCTCCATTTGCAGCTTGTTGTCGCGAATTTCAAAGACAACTTTCTCAAAGAACAGGTCAAGGATCTGCTCAGTGGTGTAGTTCAGTGCACGCAGAATGATGGTCGCAGGCAGTTTACGACGACGGTCGATACGGACAAACAGGTTGTCTTTCGGATCGAACTCGAAGTCCAGCCAGGAACCACGGTAAGGAATGATACGCGCGTTATAGAGTACTTTACCGGATGAGTGCGTTTTACCTTTATCGCTGTCAAAGAAGACGCCCGGGCTACGGTGCAGCTGGGAAACGATAACACGCTCAGTACCGTTGATAACGAAAGTACCGTTGTCAGTCATGAGCGGGATTTCGCCCATGTAGACTTCTTGTTCTTTAATGTCTTTAACGGTGCCTTCCGGCGCTTCGCGCTCGTAGATCACCAGACGCAGTTTAACGCGCAGCGGTGCCGAGTAGGTCACGCCACGGATTTGA
Organism: Leclercia sp. LTM14; assembly: GCF_023736175.1. Taxonomy (NCBI): domain Bacteria; kingdom Pseudomonadati; phylum Pseudomonadota; class Gammaproteobacteria; order Enterobacterales; family Enterobacteriaceae; genus Leclercia; species Leclercia sp. LTM14. The sequence goes on along the minus strand of NZ_JAIKTT010000018.1, from coordinate 4,420 downwards.
CATTCCTGAACGTCAAATACCGGTTCGCCAAGGCGGTAGCTGACGTATTGCAGCTCGGAATTACCGCTGTAGCTTTTAATCGGGAACACGGAACGGAAGGCTGCTTCCAGGCCGTACTGCCCTTCAGGATCTTGCTCGATAAACTTCTGGAACGAGTCAAGCTGGATAGAAAGGAGATATGGAATGTCCAGAACTTGTGGACGTTTACCAAAATCCTTACGAATACGTTTTTTCTCGGTATAGGAGTAAACCATAGGGTTCCTCAGCTCGCTGACAAGTCGACCCATCTGTCCATTGGCGGACAGTTTGTGCAACACCATTTTGTTGATCGGAAAATCGAACACTTTCCGCAATGCCTGTTGCTATCACGCTTAAACCATTTCATTGCGATTTACCCAGAGCGAGCACCCTGTCGCAGTATATTAAGACGTCGATAGAAACAAGCATTGTCAGGACAACCAGCAGTCAAACAGTGTGAAACGCTACTGGCGCCTTACAGCGCAAAAAGGCTGGTGACTAAAAAGTCACCAGCCATCAGCCTAATTTCTCAGGCTGCAACCGGAAGGGTTGGCTTATTTAACTTCAACTTCAGCGCCAGCTTCTTCCAGAGATTTTTTCAGTGCTTCTGCGTCGTCTTTGCTCACGCCTTCTTTCAGCGCAGCTGGAGCAGATTCTACCAGGTCTTTAGCTTCTTTAAGACCCAGGCCAGTTGCAGCACGTACTGCTTTGATTACGGCAACTTTGTTAGCGCCAGCAGCTTTCAGAATTACGTCGAATTCAGTTTTTTCTTCAGCAGCTTCAGCCGGGCCAGCAGCTACAGCTACAGCAGCAGCAGCAGAAACACCGAATTTTTCTTCCATTGCAGAAATCAGTTCTACAACGTCCATTACGGACATAGCTGCAACTGCTTCAATGATTTGATCTTTAGTGATAGACATTTAAATTGTTCCTGAAAATCAGAATAAGTTTATACGTAAGCGAATACTTGATAAAGATGACTGCTATTAAGCAGCTTCTTTCGCATCGCGAACAGCAGCCAGAGTGCGAACCAGTTTGCCAGCCGAAGCTTCTTTCATGGTTGCCATCAGGCGTGCAATTGCTTCTTCGTAGGTCGGCAGGGTTGCCAGGCGATCGATTTGCGATGCCGGGATCAACTCACCTTCAAAGGCTGCAGCTTTAACCTCGAATTTTGCATTCGCTTTCGCGAACTCTTTGAACAGACGAGCAGCAGCGCCCGGGTGTTCCATAGAGTATGCAATCAAGGTTGGACCAACAAACGTGTCTTTCAGGCACTCGAACTGAGTACCTTCAACTACGCGGCGCAGCAGGGTGTTACGAACAACACGCATGTAAACGCCAGCTTCACGACCTGCTTTACGCAGTTCAGTCATTTTATCTACAGTAACGCCACGGGAATCCGCAACTACTGCAGACAGCGCGCCTTTGGCTACTTCGCTGACTTCAGCAACAATCGCTTGTTTGTCTTGAAGATTTAAAGCCATTAGCTTTGCTCCTGGATGTTTGCCGGAACTCATGTTCCGGAACTCACTTCACTCTTCCCAACGGGAGGAGCGTCTTAATACGGTGAGCAGAAACAAGCCAGAGTATCCAAAAATAATCTTAGCGTTCTGTCACCGTCTACGCAGGGGATTAAGTCTCTTACGAAACACCTGCGGTCTTCGACGGAGGCCTGGATTAGGCCAGGCTCCAACGAACAAATCTTTTAGCCGCTAACTATTGTTAGCAAACGTGGGGGTAAGATTGTAGACAAATCCACCGCCCACGTAAAGGCATTAGTTTGCAGCAGCGCTCAGGCCAGCCTGGTCAACTGCAACACCTGCACCCATGGTGGTGGAGATGCTAACTTTCTTGATGTACACGCCTTTCGCCTGAGTTGGTTTAGCTTTTTTCAGCGCAACCAGCAGAGATTCCAGGTTTTCTTTCAGTTTGTCAGCGTCAAAGTCCACTTTACCGATGGTGGTGTGGATGATGCCGTTTTTGTCGTTACGATAACGAACCTGACCTGCTTTAGCGTTCTTAACCGCTTCAGCAACGTTAGGGGTTACAGTACCAACTTTCGGGTTTGGCATCAGGCCGCGTGGACCCAGAACCTGGCCCAGCTGGCCAACAACGCGCATTGCATCTGGAGATGCAATAACAACGTCAAAGTTCATTTCGCCTTTCTTGATCTGATCGGCCAGATCTTCCATACCTACCAGTTCAGCGCCGGCAGCTTTAGCAGCTTCAGCGTTTGCACCCTGAGCAAATACAGCTACGCGAACGGAACGGCCAGTACCGTGTGGCAGTACAGTTGCGCCACGAACGTTCTGATCGGATTTACGAGCGTCGATGCCCAGGTTAACGGCAACGTCAACGCTTTCAACGAACTTAGCGGTAGCCAGTTCTTTCAGCAGAGCGATAGCTTCGTTGATGTCGTACTGTTTGGTCGCATCAACTTTGTCACGGATCACGGACATGCGCTTGGTCAGTTTAGCCATTTCTTAGTCCTCCACTACCAGGCCCATGGAACGTGCAGTACCTTCGATGGAGCGAGTCATCGCTTCAACGTCGGAACCAGTCATGTCGGCAGCTTTGGTCTGCGCGATTTCCTGCAGCTGAGCGCGGGAAATTTTACCAACTTTGTCTTTGTTCGGCTTGCCGGAACCAGACTTGATACCAGCCGCTTTTTTCAGCAGAACTGCTGCCGGCGGGGTCTTGGTAACGAAAGTGAAAGAACGGTCAGCGTAAACAGTGATTACGACTGGGATTGGCAGACCTTTTTCCAGGGATTCGGTTTTCGCGTTGAACGCTTTACAGAATTCCATGATGTTCACACCCTGCTGACCCAGAGCTGGACCAACTGGTGGACTTGGGTTCGCCATACCAGCTGCAACCTGCAGCTTGACGTAGGCTTGTACTTTCTTAGCCATTCTAAAATCCTCTGATTGGGTTATAGCGCCTCAAGGAGGCTCCCCGTGATAAAATTCGTTTTACGGATACGATCCATAAAAACAAAAGGCGCGAAATTGTATTCCAATCTCGCGCCCTGTGCAACGTTTAAATCGTCGCTTTTTTGATCGGCTGCTTAGGCTTTTTCTACCTGGGCAAAGTCCAGTTCTACCGGGGTCGCACGACCGAAGATAGAAACAGAAACTTTCAGGCGGGACTTTTCGTAGTCCACTTCTTCAACCACGCCGTTAAAGTCAGCAAACGGACCGTCATTAACACGTACCATTTCACCCGGTTCAAACAGCGTTTTCGGACGCGGCTTATCACCAACCTGCTGCAGGCGGTTCATAATCGCATCAACTTCTTTATCGCTGATTGGCGCCGGACGGTCAGACGTGCCGCCGATAAAGCCCATTACGCGCGGGACGCTGCGCACTAAGTGCCAGCTTGCATCGTTCATCACCATCTGAACAAGCACGTAACCCGGGAAGAATTTGCGCTCGCTTTTGCGACGCTGGCCGCCACGGATCTCGACCACTTCTTCGGTCGGAACCATAACTTCACCAAACAACTCTTCCATGTTGTGTAATTTGATATGCTCACGCAGCGACGTTGCTACGCGGCCTTCAAAACCGGAAAACGCCTGAACGACGTACCAGCGCTTTTTAGGGGCTTCAGACATCTCAGAACCTCAGGCCAGTGATAAAGGATACCAGGCGAACCAGAATACCATCCAGTCCCCACAGGATCAGTGACATTACAGCGGTAACCGCAGCTACGATCAGCGTGGTGTGCAATGTTTCCTGGCGAGTCGGCCAAATGACCTTACGGACTTCCGTTCTCGCTTCGCGGGCAAAAGCGACGGTCGCTTTACCTTTGGTCGTCAACAGCGCGACACCACCCGCTGCAGCAATCAGAATTACCACTGCAAGCGCGCGTAGCGGCAGCATCATGTCGCGATACAGGTAGTTGCCAACGATTGCCACGATCAACAATACGGCTACCACTACCCATTTCATCGCTTCCAGGCCGCGCCCGCTCCCTTGAGCTTCGGTATTCGCACTCATAAACCAACCTGTCAGAAGTATTCTACAAACATTTTCACCCCGCGAGCGCGAGGCAAACCAAATCGAAACGCTTAATCGCTTTTCGGATTATACGCTCTCTGCAGAGCCTGTCTCAGCAATGATTATGACAAAAATAATCACTGATGAGCCAGGTTCTGATGTGAAAGCGTGCAAAAAGGGCATCAAATGATGCCCTTTTCATGCGCATTGCGTCAAATGTTATCAGCAATTAGCCGAGAACTTTAGCAACCACGCCCGCGCCAACGGTACGGCCACCTTCACGGATTGCGAAACGCAGACCGTCATCCATCGCGATTGGGTGGATCAGGGTAACAACCATTTTGATGTTGTCGCCTGGCATTACCATCTCAACGCCTTCTGGCAGTTCGATGGTACCGGTCACG
>NZ_JAIKTT010000017.1:0-85942 GCF_023736175.1 Leclercia sp. LTM14 | reverse complement strand
TTGTAGAAGTATTCGGTGGAGCGGTAGTTCAGTCGGTTAGAATACCTGCCTGTCACGCAGGGGGTCGCGGGTTCGAGTCCCGTCCGTTCCGCCACTTATTTAAACTAAGCCTGCTACATTAGCAGGCTTAGTAGTAAGAAATTTAGGGGCGTAGCTCAGTTGGTAGAGCACCGGTCTCCAAAACCGGGTGTCGCGAGTTCGAGTCTCTCCGCCCCTGCCATATAAAGGATCCTTTGCTTCGGCGAAGGATTTTTTTTGCCTGCAATAAATCCCACTTTCTCCTCTCTAAGCCTTAATTGCGTCCCTGCAACCGGCTCAATTACTCCATCACACTGATTTTTAGCAGATCTTTGATTTGCACTTGCTTGTCACTGTTCTGAAGCCAGATGGCATAAAGCGGTCTCTGAAGCAGGGCTGAATCTGTCACCGTATACAAGCCCTGTTTATTACTTGCCCAGCATTGCGGCAACCAGGTGCAACCTTTGAGTGCTGCGAGCTGCTGGCATGCTATTTCTGCAGAACTGGTAGTCAGCACCGGCACATCATCAGTCGCAATCAGACCTGCCTCGTGCGGCTGGAAATCGGGACCCCATTCAAGGCGCAGATAATTCAGATCACTTTTGATAGCGGAGGGTTCAGCCGCATACAGCCCAAGGCTAAATTGCCCGAGGACCTGGCTACTGAATTCATCCATCTTCGGTGCTTCTGTGGTGATAAGCAGATCCAGTTGTCTCTCATGCAGCTGCTTAACCAGCGACTGCCGTTGCGCAATACGCGCCTCAAACTGTAAGTGGCCATAAGAGCGATACAATCGACTAAGCCATGGGCTGAGCATGCACTCCCATAGCGAGGCGCTGGCTCCGATAGAAAACTCATTATGCTTTGAGGTATGGGCAACCTCTTTGCGCGCGGCTTGCCAGGTGTTCATCAGCGTTTCTGCATAGGGCAGAAGTTTCTCTCCCGCTGGCGTTAAGCGTATGTTGTTGCGATGACGGGTAAAAAGGTTCACACCGAGCTGATTTTCAAGCTGTCGAATACGAAAGCTCACTGCCGATTGCGTCAGATAAAGCGCTTCTGCGGCGCGCCCAAAGTGGCGAGTTCTGCTCACTTCGAGGAAAGTTTTTAGCAATTCCGTATCCACGGCTTTCTCCGCAAAATTATTTGTCGTAATGATTTAAATGTTTTGTTGGACGCTCTGTCAAGCGTAACTAATACTCCGCGCCATAAATAGCTCGGCCAAAGATATAGGAGCGTGTAGGATGGCGGAAAGCTTTACGACGACTAATCGTTTTTTCGACAATAAAAATTATCCACGCGGATTTTCTCGCCACGGTGATTTCACCATCAAAGAAGCACAACTGCTTGAGCGCCACGGTTATGCCTTCAATGAACTGGATTTGGGGAAACGTGAACCCTCCACTGAAGACGAAAAATCTTTTGTTGCCGTCTGCCGTGGTGAACGTGAGCCGGTAACGGAAGCGGAGCGCGTATGGATCAAGTATATGGCGCGTATCAAGCGTCCAAAGCGTTTCCATACTCTGTCTGGTGGTAAGCCACAGATGGAAGGTGCAGAAGACTACACCGATTCAGACGATTAAAAAGAAGGGGCTACGGCCCCTTTTTTTATGTCAGCATCTTCTGCAGATGCAACAGCAGACGGTCAATAGCCCGATAGCTCAGGGCCTCCTGCAGGTGCCTGCGTTCAATCTTCTCACACTCTTCAAGATCGGCAATCGTACGCGCAACCTTTAATAACCGCTGCCAGGCGCGCACGGACAGGCCGAAGCGGGTCAGTGTCTCCTCCAGCCACAGCGCGTCGTCTGCGGTTAGCTGACAAAAGGTGCGGATCTCCGCGTTATCCAGATGTGCATTGCGTTTATTCTGTCGCGCCAGCTGTCTTTCCTGCGCAGCGATCACTCTGTTTCGTACGGTGAGGCTGGATTCTCCCGTTTTATGCGCCTGACTTAATAAGCCTGGCGGCGGGAGAGGGATCTCAAGCGATAAATCAAAACGATCGAGGAACGGGCCTGATAAGCGCCCAAGATAGCGAAGCGTCTGTTCGGGCGTGCAGCGATTATGATTGCCCTGGTAGTGCCCTGTCGGGCTGGGGTTCATGGCGGCGATAAGCTGGAAGCGCGCCGGGTAGCTGATCTTGGCGCGCGTACGGGAGATATTGATTTGCCCGGATTCGATGGGCTCGCGTAAAGCATCCAGCACGCGGCGTTCAAACTCGGGGAGCTCATCCAGAAAGAGGATGCCATTATGCGCCAGCGAGATTTCTCCCGGGCCGGGGATAGCGCCTCCGCCCACCATCGCCACCAGCGAGGCGCTATGATGCGGTGCGCGAAAGGGGCGCTGGCGCCACTGCTTATACATGGATGTGGCGCTAACCAGACTCACGATCGCAGCGCTCTCCAGCGCCTCATGGTTGCTGAGCGGCGGAAGCAGGGTATTAAGCCGGCTCGCGAGCATGGTCTTGCCGGTGCCGGGTGGACCAATAAGCAGCAGGTTATGCGCACCGGCAGCGGTGATCTCCAGCGCCCTTTTACCCTGTTCCTGACCGATGATATCGCTGATGTCACAATCGTTATGCTCTGCAACGAAAGGCTCACCAGCGGGCGCTGCCAGCTCATGACGCCCTTCCAGAAAGGCACAAACCTCCTGCAGATGTTCTGCCACCAGACAGCCTTTTTCTTCGATAAGGCTAACTTCGGCAGCATTATCTCTGGCAACTATAATTTCTCTACCAGCGCGTATAGCCGCCAGAGCACCAGATATCGCGCCAGGAACCCCTCTTAATGCTCCTGTAAGCGCCAGTTCCCCCACAAACTCATAGGCACTTATCCTCGAGGAGGAGAGTTGCTCAGAGGCGGCGAGAAGCGCAATGGCGATAGGTAAGTCGTATCTTCCCCCTTCCTTAGGGAGATCGGCAGGTGCCAGATTAATAGTGATCTTTTTGGCCGGAAAGGTGTAGCCGCTATTGATGATTGCGCTGCGTACCCGGTCTCTGGCTTCCTTGACGGTGGTTTCGGGCAAGCCGACCAGCGTTAAGCCAGGCAGGCCATTACTGAGATGAACTTCAACGGAAATAAGCGGCGCTTTTACGCCTAACGCAGCGCGGGTATAGACAACCGACAATGACATATATGGCCTCCTTGATGAGTCACTATGTCATTTGTGTATCGCAATTTTTATCGGCAAATCGTGTTTTTACGCGGCATGTTCCTGAAAACTTACCTCAGATTGCAATATTTTCATTGTCATGGAATTCGGCTCGCAAAAGGTGATAAGGATGCCTTCTGACCGTTGCTGCGCATGAAAAAAATGAAAATAATTCATTTTCTATTTTTATCATAAAAAACAATGATTTTTATCTAAACTATTAGCCTCATAATAAAATCATTTATAAAAAAATGTTGTGTTTCATTCAGTATCTGTGATAACTCTTTAGGTATTCCTTCGAACAAGATGCAAAAAGAACAGCAAATGACAGCCCTTCTACTAGTGATTAGCCTGGTCGTGATTAGCGTGGTGGTGATTATTATCCCACCTTGCGGGGCTGCACTTGGACGAGGAAAGGCTTAATAATCAAGCCTTAACGAACTAAGACCCCCGCACCGAAAGGTCCGGGGGTTTTTTTATGACCTTAAAACATAAGCGAGGAGCAGACGATGAGTAGTAGCATAAAATTCTGTTTCTCCCGATTTACGACGGGGAACTAACTATGAATGGCGCACAGTGGGTAGTACATGCGTTGCGAGCGCAGGGAGTCGAGACAGTATTCGGTTACCCGGGTGGCGCAATTATGCCGATTTACGATGCTCTGTATGACGGCGGCGTGGAACATCTGTTGTGCCGACACGAGCAGGGTGCGGCGATGGCGGCCATTGGCTATGCGCGTGCTACGGGTAAAACGGGCGTCTGTATGGCGACCTCTGGCCCGGGCGCAACCAACCTGATCACCGGTCTGGCTGATGCACTGCTTGATTCTGTTCCCGTTGTAGCCATCACCGGTCAGGTGGCTTCTCCCTTCATCGGCACCGATGCTTTTCAGGAAGTGGACGTTCTCGGTTTGTCACTGGCGTGTACTAAACACAGCTTCCTCGTCCAGTCGCTGGAAGAGTTGCCCCGCGTAATGGCAGAGGCATTTGAGGTGGCAAACTCAGGCCGTCCTGGCCCGGTTCTGATTGATATTCCAAAAGATATTCAGGTGGCGCTGGGTGAACTGGAGCCTCACTTCTCCACCGTTGAAGACGCAGATGACTTCCCACATGCCGAAGTACAAGAGGCATATCAGATGCTGGCCCATGCGCAAAAGCCCATTCTGTATGTTGGCGGCGGCGTGGGGATGGCGCAGGCCGTTCCAGCCCTGCGTGAATTTATCGCGACAACCCAGATGCCAGCGACCTGCACTTTGAAAGGGCTGGGCGCAGTGGATGCCGACTACCCGTACTATCTGGGCATGCTGGGAATGCACGGTACCAAAGCCGCCAACCTCGCGGTGCAGGAGTGCGATCTGTTGATCGCTGTGGGCGCACGTTTCGACGATCGCGTCACCGGTAAGCTGAATACCTTCGCGCCGAATGCCAAAGTTATCCATATGGATATCGATCCGGCAGAAATGAACAAACTCCGCCAGGCGCACGTGGCTTTGCAGGGCGATCTCAATGCGCTGCTGCCTGCGTTAAAGCAGCCATTAACTATCGACGCCTGGCGCCAGCATGCGGCAGAGATGCGCCGCGAACATGCCTGGCGCTACGACCATCCGGGCGACGCCATCTATGCGCCGTTGCTGCTGAAGCAGCTGTCAGACCGTAAACCTGCTGACAGCGTAGTGACCACCGATGTGGGCCAACACCAGATGTGGTCAGCCCAGCATATGACCTACACGCGCCCGGAAAACTTTATCACTTCCAGTGGCTTAGGCACGATGGGCTTTGGTCTGCCTGCCGCCGTTGGAGCACAGGTAGCGCGCCCGGACGATACGGTCATCTGTATCTCCGGTGACGGCTCTTTCATGATGAACGTGCAGGAGCTCGGCACCATCAAGCGTAAGCAGTTGCCGGTGAAGATCGTGCTGCTGGACAACCAACGTTTGGGCATGGTTCGCCAGTGGCAACAGCTCTTTTTCCAGGAGCGTTACAGCGAAACCACCCTGACCGATAACCCCGATTTCCTCGTTCTGGCCAGCGCCTTCGGCATTCCTGGCCAGCACATCACCCGTAAAGACCAGGTTGAAGCGGCACTTGATGAAATGCTGTCAAGCAAGGGGCCTTACCTGCTTCATGTCTCAATCGACGAGCTTGAGAATGTCTGGCCGTTGGTGCCGCCCGGCGCCAGTAACTCACAAATGCTGGAGAAATTATCATGATGCAACATCAGGTCGCCGTGCAGGCTCGCTTCAACCCGGAAACGTTAGAACGTGTATTGCGCGTGGTGCGCCATCGTGGGTTCCAGATCTGTTCAATGAACATGGAAACCGCCACCGATGCACAGAACATAAATATTGAATTGACCGTTGCCAGCCAGCGCCCCGTCGACTTACTGTTTAGCCAGTTGAGCAAACTTGTCGACGTCGCCCGGGTTGATATCCAGCAGCGCGCCGCTTCATCACAAACACAACAAATCCGCGCCTGAGCGCAAAGGAAGAAAAATGACGACGAAAAAAGCTGACTTCATTTGGTCCAATGGTGAGATGATTCGCTGGGAGGACGCTAAAGTCCACGTGATGTCCCACGCGCTTCACTACGGTACTTCTGTCTTTGAAGGTATCCGTTGCTACGACTCACACAAAGGCCCGGTGGTGTTCCGTCATCGTGAACACATGCAGCGTCTGCGTGATTCAGCCAAAATTTATCGTTTCCCGGTTTCTCAGAGCGTCGACGAGCTGATGGAAGCCTGTCGCGCGGTACTGCGCAAAAACAACCTGACCAGCGCCTATATTCGCCCGCTGGTGTTCGTGGGTGATGTGGGCATGGGCGTGAACCCGCCAGCCGGTTACACCACCGATGTGATCATCGCCGCGTTCCCGTGGGGGGCATACCTGGGCGCAGAAGCGCTGGAGCAGGGGATCGACGCAATGGTCTCCTCCTGGAACCGTGTGGCGCCAAACACCATCCCAACCGCAGCCAAAGCGGGCGGTAACTACCTTTCCTCCCTGCTGGTTGGCAGCGAAGCACGTCGCCACGGCTATCAGGAAGGTATCGCCCTGGATGTAAACGGCTATATCTCTGAAGGTGCAGGTGAAAACCTGTTCGAAGTGAAAGACGGCATCCTGTTTACCCCACCGTTCACCTCTTCCGCCCTGCCGGGTATCACCCGTGACGCCATCATCAAGCTGGCGCAGGATCTGGGCATTGAAGTTCGTGAGCAGGTGCTGTCACGTGAATCTCTGTATCTGGCCGATGAAGTGTTCATGTCCGGCACGGCAGCTGAGATCACCCCGGTACGCAGCGTTGACGGTATCCAGGTAGGCGAAGGCCGCCGTGGTCCGGTCACCAAACGTATCCAGGAAGCTTTCTTTGGCCTCTTTACCGGTGAAACCGAAGATAAATGGGGTTGGTTGGATCAGGTTAATCCATAAGCATAAATATGGGACGGCACGCACCGTCCCATTTACCAGATAGACGGGAGTAAATAACGCATGCCTAAGTACCGTTCCGCCACCACCACTCACGGCCGTAATATGGCGGGTGCCCGCGCATTGTGGCGCGCCACCGGAATGACCGACGCCGATTTCGGGAAACCGATTATTGCCGTGGTCAACTCTTTTACCCAGTTTGTGCCGGGCCACGTGCACCTGCGCGATCTCGGGAAGCTGGTTGCCGAGCAGATTGAAGCCTCCGGCGGCGTGGCGAAAGAGTTCAACACCATCGCCGTGGATGACGGGATCGCGATGGGGCACGGGGGCATGCTTTATTCACTGCCGTCGCGCGAGCTGATTGCCGACTCGGTGGAATACATGGTCAACGCCCACTGCGCCGATGCCATGGTCTGTATCTCCAACTGCGACAAAATCACCCCGGGGATGCTGATGGCCTCCCTGCGCCTGAACATTCCGGTGATCTTCGTTTCCGGCGGCCCAATGGAAGCAGGTAAAACCAAGCTCTCCGACAAAATCATCAAGCTCGACCTGGTCGATGCGATGATTCAGGGCGCTGACCCGAAAGTTTCCGACGAGCAGAGCGATCAGGTTGAGCGTTCAGCCTGCCCGACCTGCGGCTCCTGTTCCGGTATGTTCACCGCCAACTCGATGAACTGCCTGACCGAAGCGCTGGGCCTGTCTCAGCCGGGCAACGGCTCGCTGCTGGCGACCCACGCCGATCGTAAACAGCTGTTCCTCAACGCCGGTAAACGCATCGTTGAGCTGACCAAGCGCTACTACGAGCAGGACGATGCCAGCGCACTGCCGCGCAATATTGCCAGCAAAGCGGCATTTGAGAACGCCATGACCCTGGATATCGCCATGGGCGGTTCCACTAACACCGTTCTGCACCTGCTGGCTGCTGCGCAAGAAGCAGAGATCGATTTCACCATGAGTGATATCGACAAGCTCTCCCGCAAAGTGCCGCAGCTGTGTAAGGTTGCGCCAAGCACGCAGAAATACCACATGGAAGATGTTCACCGCGCCGGTGGCGTGCTGGGGATCCTCGGCGAGCTGGACCGCGCCGGGCTAATGAACCGTGACGTGAAAAACGTGCTGGGCCTGACGCTGCCGCAGTCGCTGGATCAGTACGACGTGATGCTGACCAAAGACGAAGCCGTCAAAAAAATGTTCCGCGCGGTCCTGCCGGTATCCGTACCACCCAGGCGTTCTCGCAGGATTGTCGCTGGGACACCCTGGATGACGATCGCGCTGAAGGCTGTATCCGCTCGCTGGAAAATGCCTACAGCAAAGATGGCGGCCTGGCGGTTCTGTATGGCAACTTCGCGGAAAACGGCTGTATCGTTAAAACCGCAGGCGTGGATGACAGCATCCTGAAATTTACCGGCCCGGCAAAAGTTTATGAGAGCCAGGACGACGCGGTAGAAGCGATCCTCGGCGGCAAAGTGGTTGAGGGCGACGTCGTGGTGATCCGCTACGAAGGGCCGAAAGGCGGGCCGGGCATGCAGGAGATGCTCTACCCGACAACCTTCCTGAAATCGATGGGTCTGGGCAAAGCCTGCGCGCTGATCACCGACGGTCGTTTCTCAGGCGGCACATCCGGTCTCTCTATCGGCCACGTTTCGCCGGAAGCGGCAAGCGGCGGCAACATTGCCATCATCGAAGACGGCGACCTGATCGAAATCGACATTCCGAATCGCGGTATTCAGCTGAAGCTGAGCGACCAGGACATTGCAGCCCGCCGCGAAGCACAGGAAGCGCGTGGGGATAAAGCCTGGACGCCGAAAGATCGTCAGCGTGAAGTCTCCTTCGCCCTGCGCGCTTACGCTACCCTCGCCACCAGTGCAGACAAAGGCGCAGTGCGCGATAAATCTAAACTTGGGGGCTAATGATGGCCGAATCCCAACCCTTATCCGCCGCCCCCGAGGGGGCGGAATATCTCAGGGCGGTGCTACGTGCGCCGGTCTATGAGGCGGTGCAGGTAACGCCGCTGCAAAAATGGACAAGCTCTCCTCGCGCCTGGATAACGTCATCCTGGTCAAACGTGAAGATCGTCAGCCGGTGCACAGCTTCAAGCTGCGCGGTGCCTACGCGATGATGGCTGGCTTAACCGACGAGCAAAAAGCGCGTGGCGTGATCACCGCGTCGGCGGGGAATCATGCTCAGGGCGTGGCGTTCTCGTCTGCGCGTCTGGGGTTGAAAGCGCTGATCGTGATGCCGGTGGCCACGGCGGATATCAAAGTCGATGCCGTGCGCGGTTTTGGCGGCGAAGTGCTGCTCCACGGCGCCAATTTTGACGAAGCCAAAGCCAAAGCGATTGAGCTGGCGCAGCAGCAGGGCTTTACCTGGGTGCCGCCGTTCGATCACCCGATGGTGATTGCGGGTCAGGGTACGCTGGCGCTGGAACTGCTGCAGCAGGATGCCCATCTTGACCGGGTGTTTGTCCCGGTCGGCGGCGGCGGCCTTGCGGCAGGCGTGGCGGTACTCATCAAGCAGCTGATGCCGCAAATCAAAGTGATTGCCGTTGAAGCGGAAGATTCTGCCTGCCTGAAGGCGGCGCTGGAGGCCGGACATCCGGTCGACCTGCCGCGCGTCGGACTGTTTGCCGAAGGGGTCGCGGTTAAACGCATCGGGGATGAAACCTTCCGCGTTTGCCAGGAGTATCTCGACGACATCATCACCGTCGACAGCGATGCGATCTGCGCGGCAATGAAAGATCTGTTCGAGGATGTGCGCGCGGTGGCAGAGCCGTCCGGCGCGCTGGCGCTGGCGGGAATGAAAAAATACATCGCTCAGCACAACATTCGCGGCGAGCGTCTGGCCCATGTGCTTTCTGGCGCTAACGTGAACTTCCACGGCCTGCGCTACGTCTCTGAGCGTTGCGAGCTGGGCGAGCAGCGTGAAGCGCTGCTGGCGGTGACCATCCCGGAAGAGAAGGGCAGCTTCCTCAAGTTCTGCCAGCTGCTGGGCGGCCGTTCGGTGACGGAGTTTAACTACCGTTTTGCCGATGCCAAAGATGCCTGCATTTTTGTAGGCGTACGCCTGAGCCGGGGTCTGGAAGAGCGTAAAGAGATCCTCAACCTGCTGCACGACGGCGGCTATAGCGTGGTGGATCTTTCCGACGATGAAATGGCGAAGCTGCACGTGCGTTACATGGTGGGCGGGCGTCCATCGAAACCGTTACGGGAGCGTCTGTTCAGCTTTGAGTTCCCGGAATCACCCGGCGCGCTGTTGAAGTTCCTGCATACCCTGGGCACGCACTGGAACATCTCCCTGTTCCACTACCGTAGCCACGGTACCGACTACGGTCGGGTGCTGGCGGCGTTCGAACTGGGCGAGCATGAACCAGATTTCGAAACCCGGCTGAACGAACTGGGCTATGAGTGTCACGATGAGACCCATAACCCGGCATTCAGGTTCTTCCTGGCGGGTTAATGGTTAGGCAAAATTTGCCAGAATGCTTCAATAAGCGGCTCCTGTAGCCGCTTTTTTGTGCGCACACGCCAAGCTCGAACGGCGTTTTCTCGTCGCTGCGTTCCAGAATCATCACGCGATTGCGAACCGGTTCCGGGCTGTTCTCCAGCACCACTTCCGGCAGCAGCGCCACGCCGCAGCCCAGGGCCACCATTGACACCATCGCCTCGTGGCCGCTGACCGTCGCGTAAATCGAAGGATTACTGATCTTCTGACGGCGAAACCACAGCTCAATGCGCCGACGCACCGGCCCCTGATCGGCCATGATAAACGGCACCGTCGACCAGTCGGGCTTCTCCACCGACACCTGATTACGCACCGGGCAGGGCAAGGCAGGTGCAATCAACACCACCGCCAGGTTTTCCAGCATCGAGAATGCCACCGCCCCTGGCAGCGTTTCCGGTTTGCCGGCAATCGCCAGATCCGCTTCACCCGTCACAACCTTTTCCATCGCATCGGCGGCATCGCCGGTGGTGAGTTTAATTTCGACCGAGGGATGTTCGGCGCGGAATCTGTCAAGGATCGGCGGCAGGTGGCTGTAGGCGGCGGTAACGGAACAGAAAATATGCAGCTCACCGGAAAGCGACGGCCCCTGCTGATCGATGGTGTGGCGCAGCTGCTGGTACTGCAACAGCGTCTGCTGGGCAAAGACGCGCAACTCTTCCCCGGCTTCGGTGAGCGTCACCGTGCGGTTATCACGTACAAACAGCGGCTGGCCGAGGTCCTCCTCCAGGCGCTGGATCTGGCGGGAAAGCGTGGAGGGGCTGACGTGCATTGCCCGCGCGCTGCGGCCAAAATGGCGGCTTTCCGCCAGATGCAGAAACATTTTGAGATCGCGTAAATCCACTGATTCCACTCCACCTTTTTACATTGCAAATATTGCAACGTGACGTTGTGAATATATCAATTTCCGCAATGAATTTCCTGTCATATAGTAAGTTCATTCTCGCATAAGCGAACCGAACAATAAGACGCACAACATCACGAGGTATCACCATGGCTAACTACTTCAACACACTGAACTTGCGCCAGCAGCTGGCGCAGCTGGGCAAATGCCGCTTCATGGCGCGCGATGAATTTGCCGATGGCGCAAGCTACCTTCAGGGTAAGAAAGTGGTCATTGTCGGCTGTGGCGCACAGGGCCTGAACCAGGGTCTGAACATGCGTGACTCCGGTCTGGATATCTCCTACGCCCTGCGTAAAGAAGCCATTGCTGAGAAGCGTGCTTCCTGGCGCAAAGCGACCGAAAACGGCTTCAAAGTAGGCACCTACGAAGAGCTGATCCCACAGGCGGATCTGGTTGTTAACCTGACGCCAGACAAGCAGCACTCTGACGTTGTGCGTTCCGTACAGCCGATGATGAAAGACGGTGCGGCGCTGGGTTACTCCCACGGCTTTAACATCGTTGAAGTGGGTGAGCAGATCCGTAAAGACATCACCGTTGTGATGGTGGCACCGAAGTGCCCAGGTACCGAAGTGCGTGAAGAGTACAAACGTGGTTTCGGCGTTCCAACCCTGATCGCGGTTCATCCGGAAAACGATCCGAAAGGCGAAGGCATGGCGATTGCCAAAGCATGGGCAGCGGCGACCGGCGGCCACCGTGCAGGCGTGCTGGAATCCTCCTTCGTTGCGGAAGTGAAATCTGACCTGATGGGCGAGCAGACTATCCTCTGCGGCATGCTGCAGGCCGGTTCCCTGCTGTGCTTCGACAAGCTGGTGGAAGAGGGTACCGACCCGGCATATGCTGAAAAACTGATTCAGTTCGGCTGGGAAACCATCACCGAAGCGCTGAAGCAGGGCGGCATCACCCTGATGATGGATCGCCTGTCTAACCCGGCGAAACTGCGTGCCTTCGCGCTGTCCGAGCAGCTGAAAACCATCATGGCACCGCTGTTCCAGAAACATATGGACGACATCATCTCCGGCGAGTTCTCTTCCGGCATGATGGCTGACTGGGCGAACGACGACAAAAACCTGCTGACCTGGCGTGAAGAGACCGGTAAAACCGCGTTCGAAACCGCCGCGCAGTTTGAAGGCAAAATCAGCGAGCAGGAGTACTTCGATAAAGGCGTTCTGATGATTGCGATGGTGAAAGCGGGCGTTGAGCTGGCGTTCGAAACCATGGTTGATTCCGGCATCATCGAAGAGTCTGCTTACTACGAATCACTGCACGAGCTGCCGCTGATCGCGAACACCATCGCCCGTAAGCGTCTGTATGAGATGAACGTGGTTATCTCCGATACCGCTGAGTACGGTAACTACCTGTTCTCTTATGCTTGCGTACCGCTGCTGAAAGAGTTCATGACCACCCTGCAGGCAGGCGATCTGGGCAAAGCCATCGCTGAAGGTGCGGTAGATAATGCCCAGCTGCGTGACGTGAACGAAGCGATTCGCAGCCACGAGATCGAGAAAGTGGGCCAGAAACTGCGTGGCTACATGACCGATATGAAACGTATTGCGGTTGCTGGCTAAATGCCAATGTCGGGTGGCGCTTCGCTTACCCGACCTACAAAATCGTATCAAGTAGGCCGGGTAAGGCGAAGCCGCCACCCGGCTTTTTATTTCCGGTACAGAACCTTGACGACGTGGTAACCGAACTGGGTGTGCAGTGGGCCGACAGGCTCCAGCTCAGGGCAGGAGAACACCAGTTTGTCGAACGCCGGAACCATCTGACCCTGGCGGAATTCACCTAAGTCACCGCCGCGTTTGCCTGACGGGCAAATAGAATGTTTTTTTGCCAGTTTGCCGAAGTCGGCGCCGTTTTTGAGCTGCTCCAGAAGATCCAGAGCCAGTTTCTCTTCTTTAACAAGAATATGCAGTGCTGCTGCTGTTTTTGCCATGATCGTGCCTTGAAGGGTTGAGTTAAATCGGGGCGCAATATACCACGCGTTAGCGGCGATACAGCACCTTAATGATGTGGTAGCCATACTTGGTTTTGACCGGGCCGCAGGGCTTCAGGAGCGGACAGCTAAAGACCGCTTCATCGAAAGGCCCTACCATCACACCCTGCTTAAATTCCCCTAAATCGCCGCCGTTACGCCCGGACGGGCATTTAGAATAGCGCTTTGCCAGATGATCAAAGCTGATGCCGCGCTCCAGTTTGGTGAGGATCTCCTGCGCCAGCTTCTCTTCTTTTACCAGAATGTGCAGGGCGGCTGCGGTCTTTTTCATGGTTTTGCTCTCGGGGTTAATCGCGTTTTCTTCACTTTATCATTAGCCGTTAAATCTGCGCCCGGCTTTCTGCTACAATCCCCACCCCGTTCGAAGATTGAGCAATATTCCCATGCGTTTAAACCCTGGACAACAACAAGCGGTCGAATTCGTTACTGGACCATGCCTGGTGCTGGCAGGGGCGGGTTCCGGTAAAACCCGCGTCATCACCAACAAAATCGCCCACCTGATCCGCGGCTGCGGCTATCAGGCCCGCCATATCGCCGCGGTGACCTTTACTAACAAAGCGGCGCGCGAGATGAAAGAGCGTGTCGGTCAGACGTTAGGGCGCAAAGAGGCGCGCGGCCTGATGATCTCCACCTTCCATACCCTGGGGCTGGATATCATTAAGCGTGAATACGCCGCGTTGGGGATGAAAGCTAACTTCTCGCTGTTTGACGATACCGATCAGGTGGCGCTGCTCAAGGAGCTGACCGAAGGGCTGATCGAAGACGACAAAGTGGTGCTGCAGCAGCTGATCTCCACGATCTCAAACTGGAAAAACGATCTGATGAACCCGGCCCAGGCCGCGGCAAGCGCCAAAGGGGAGCGGGATCGGATCTTTGCCCACTGCTACAGCCTGTATAACGATCATCTCAAAGCCTGTAACGTGCTCGACTTCGACGACCTGATCCTGCTGCCTACGCTGCTGCTGCAAAGTAATGTAGAGGTGCGCGAGCGCTGGCAGAACAAGATCCGCTATCTGCTGGTGGATGAATATCAGGATACCAACACCAGCCAGTACGAGCTGGTGAAATTGCTGGTGGGCCAGCGGGCGCGTTTTACCGTGGTGGGCGACGACGATCAGTCGATCTACTCCTGGCGCGGCGCACGTCCGCAAAACCTGGTCCTGCTCAGCAAAGACTTCCCGGCGCTGCAGGTAATTAAACTGGAGCAGAACTACCGTTCATCCGGGCGCATTCTGAAGGCGGCCAACATCCTGATTGCCAATAACCCGCATGTGTTTGAAAAACGCCTGTTCTCCGAACTCGGGTATGGCACGGAGCTGAAGGTGCTCAGCGCCAATAACGAAGATCACGAAGCCGAACGCGTCGCGGGTGAACTGATTGCTCACCACTTTGTGAATAAAACCAACTATAAAGACTACGCCATTCTCTATCGCGGGAATCACCAGTCGCGCGTCTTTGAAAAGATGCTGATGCAGAACCGCATCCCGTACAAAATTTCTGGCGGGACGTCGTTCTTCTCGCGTCCGGAAATCAAAGATCTGCTCGCCTACCTGCGGGTGCTGACCAATTCGGATGATGACAGCGCCTTTTTGCGGATCGTCAATACGCCGAAGCGTGAGATTGGCCCGGCGACGCTGCAAAAACTGGGCGAGTGGGCGATGACCCGCAACAAAAGCCTGCTTACGGCCAGTTTTGATATGGGCCTGAGCCATACGCTAACCGGGCGCGGCTATGAATCGCTGACCCGTTTTACCCACTGGCTGCGCGAGATCCAGCAGCTGAGCGAGCGGGAACCGATCAATGCGGTGCGGGATTTGATCCGCGGCATCGACTATGAATCCTGGCTGTATGAGACCTCCGCCAGCCCGAAAGCGGCCGAGATGCGTATGAAGAACGTCAACCAGCTCTTTACCTGGATGACCGAAATGCTGGAAGGTTCAGACATCGACGAGCCGATGACCCTGACCCAGGTCGTCACCCGCTTTACCCTGCGCGATATGATGGAACGCGGGGAAAGTGAAGAAGAGGCGGATCAGGTGCAGCTGATGACCCTGCATGCCTCGAAGGGGCTGGAGTTCCCGTACGTCTATCTGGTGGGGATGGAAGAGGGCTTACTGCCGCATCAGAGCAGCATCGACGAGGACAACGTCGATGAAGAGCGTCGTCTGGCCTACGTGGGCATTACGCGAGCGCAGAAAGAGCTGACCTTTACGCTGTGTAAGGAGCGGCGTCAGTATGGTGAGCTGGTACGGCCGGAGCCGAGCCGCTTCCTGCTGGAGCTACCTCAGGATGATGTGCTCTGGGAGCAGGAGCGCAAAGTGATTACCGCCGAAGAGCGGATGCACAAAGGGCAGGCCAGTATCGCCAATATTCGTGCGATGATGGAAAAGGCTAAAAATCGTTAGTCTGAAGGCCCGGTAAGCGTAGCGCTGCCGGGCAGAGTGGTGGTTAGTGGACTTCAAGCACCCAGTGGACGTAGCTCTGCCACTGACACTCCTGTACCAGTATTTCGGCACCCAGCGGGTGCGTATCCAGCCAGTTTTCCGGCAGGGTTAGCGTCAGCGTTTCACCTTCCGCCATCAGCGTGATGGCCGGCAGTAAATCATCCCGGCGACGGCTGGCAAACAGGATCGCCAGACGCAGCAGGCGGCACAGATGTTCCGCCACGCGTGGCGGTACCGCGTTTTGCTGGTGGAGCGAAGAGAGATCGACAGGGTTGGTCTGGTTTAACAGCAGCGTGGCCAGGAGTTTCTTTTGCGCAGGGGTAAAACCCGGCAAATCGAGATTGCGAACCAGATACGCCGCGTGCAGCGGTGCCTGCTTGAAATCGACGCTCAGGCCAATTTCATGCAGCTGACAGGCGCTAATCAGTAATTCGCGACAGATCGGCTCAATATGCCACTCATTTTCGACCATATCGAGGAAATGGTCGGCAAGACTGGCGACCCGGTGTGCCTGAGCGATATCAACCAGGAACCGACGCTGAATGTTGCGCAGGGTGTGGTCGCGAATATCCTGGTCGACCGCCAGATGCAGCATGCCATAGACAAGACCTTCACGCAGCGCGCCGCCCGCAAGCGTCATGCACTGAATGTTCAGCTCGGTGAAAATGGCAATCAGGATCGCCAGTCCGCTGGGGAATACCAGGGCGCGCTCAAGGGTGAGGCCTTCAATTTCCAGCTCTTCCAGGCGGCCACAGAGGATCGCGCGCTGTTTTAACTGCTGAAGTTTCGCCAGCGTGATGCGCTCATCCATCCCCTGCGCCATCATGATTTCCTGCAGCGCCTGAACGGTGCCGGAAGCACCTACGCAGACTTTCCAGCCGTGATAGCGCAGCTCATCCGCCACCGGACGCAGCACTTCGCGTGCGGCTTTTTCCGCCTCATCGAAGTTTTCCTGAGCCAGATTGCGATCGGTGAAGTAGCGTTCAAGCCAGGTGACGCAGCCCATGGATAAGCTGTTAAGGGATGTCGCCTGGGCGCCATTTCCGGTAACCAGTTCAGTGCTTGCGCCACCGATATCCACCACCAGACGACGCTCATCACCGCCCGTGGTATGCGCCACACCCTGATAAATCAGGCGGGCTTCTTCTTCACCGCTGATCACCTGTATCGGGCAACCGAGGATTTGCTGGGCGGTAGCAATAAACTCTCCGGCATTCACCGCCAGACGCAGGGTTGCGGTGGCGACAACGCGGATTTGCTGAGGTGGGATATCCTGCAGACGTTCGGCAAACAGGCGCAGGCATTGCCAGCCGCGCTCCATGGCCTCTGGCGAGAGCTGATTATCAGCACTCAGGCCCGCCGCGAGGCGGACCTTGCGCTTAATACGCGTCAGCGTTTGTACACTTCCCGCTACCTCGCGTACAACCAGCATATGAAAACTATTTGAACCTAAATCAATAGCTGCATAAAGCGAGGTAGACCGGAGCATATTATTTAGCCTGAACGACGACGATTACGCGGTGCGCTGTTACGGCGCGGGCCATTGCCGGAACGGGCGCGGGTCAGGCGCTTCGGCGGTGGAAGTTCGCTTAACAGCGCTTCCGGGTTGTACTTGCTCTGCGGAATTGAGTGCCCGATATAGGTCTCAATCGCTGGCAGGTTCAGCGCGTACTCTTCACAGGCCAGGCTGATGGAGTGACCGCTGGCGCCCGCACGACCGGTACGACCGATACGGTGAACGTAATCTTCGCAATCATCCGGCAGGTCATAGTTGAAGACATGCGTTACCGCCGGGATGTGCAGACCACGTGCGGCGACGTCCGTTGCAACCAGAATATCCAGATCGCCACGGGTGAACTCTTCAAGAATGCGCAGACGTTTTTTCTGTGCGACATCGCCGGTCAACAGACCAACGCGGTGTCCATCCGCAGCCAGGTGGCCCCAGATATCTTCGCAACGGTGTTTGGTGTTGGCGAAAACGATCGCGCGATCTGGCCACTCTTCTTCAATCAGCGTTTGCAGTAAACGCATTTTCTCTTCGTTAGAAGGGTAGAAGAGCTCTTCTTTAATACGGTGGCCGGTTTTCTGTTCCGGTTCCACTTCAACGTATTCGGCGTTGTTCATCTGTTCGAACGCCAGTTCACGGACGCGGTAGGACAGCGTTGCCGAGAACAGCATGTTCAGACGCTGGTTAGCGGCAGGCATGCGGCGGAACAGCCAGCGGATATCTTTGATAAAGCCCAGATCGTACATACGATCGGCTTCGTCCAGTACCACAACCTGGATAGCGCCAAGGTTAATGTGGTTCTGTTTCGCGTAATCGATAAGACGGCCAGTGGTGCCGATCAGGATATCGACGCCGCTCTCCAGCACTTTCAGCTGTTTGTCATAACCGTCGCCGCCGTAGGCCAGGCCGAGCTTCAGGCCAGTAGCCTGCGCCAGCGGTTCTGCGTCAGCATGGATCTGTACCGCCAGTTCTCGCGTCGGCGCCATAATCAGCGCGCGCGGTTGGTTAACTTTGCGGTCATCAATTGCCGGATGAGAAAGTAAATAATGAAACGTTGACGTCAGAAACGCCATCGTTTTGCCGGTACCGGTTTGCGCCTGCCCTGCAACATCGCGGCCCGCCAGCGTCAGCGGAAGGGCGAGAGCCTGAATGGGCGTGCAGTTATGAAACCCTTTATTTTCAAGGGCTTCGATGACTTTTGGGTGCAGGGCGAAGTCGGAAAACTTCTGTTCTGTTAAATGTGTTTTGCTCATAGTGTGGTAGAATATCAGCTATCTATTGCTTTACGAAAGCGTATCCGGTGAAATAAAGTCAACCTTTAGTTGGTTAATGCTACATCAACAGGTCGTTGATGAAAGCGAGATCAACGCACCAGGCTTATTCCTGTGGAGTTATATATGAGCGATAAAATTATTCACCTGACTGACGACAGTTTTGACACGGACGTACTTAAAGCTGACGGGCTGTTCCTCGTCGATTTCTGGGCTGAATGGTGTGGTCCTTGCAAAATGATCGCCCCGATTCTGGATGAGATCGCCGACGAATATCAGGGCAAACTGACCGTGGCTAAACTGAACATCGACCAGAACCCGGGCACCGCGCCAAAATATGGCATCCGCGGCATCCCGACTCTGCTGCTGTTTAAAAACGGTGAAGTGGCAGCGACCAAAGTGGGCGCACTGTCCAAAGGTCAGCTGAAAGAGTTCCTGGACGCCAACCTGGCGTAAGGTTCTCGTCTGTGCGTCCAGGGTTTCTAAATTGTTTGGATCTCTGGACGCCCGACTAGAGTCGTGCTAAGTTACCTATGACTTCGTTTTAAACATACCTTGTTGTTTGAATCTTGTTTTACCCGATACTTCCCGTTGTTTCCTTTTAAACAGTGCGTGAAGTGGATAGATTCCGGGCTTGTCACTCAATCCGTCTTGTCGTTTCAGTTCTGTGCTTTCCCTGTGACCAGACAGCGAACAGACATGAGTTGATGGCCGTTAACAGGCATGGATGATCCTGCCATACCATTCACAAATTAAGTTCGAGTATCACCCCGAGTTTAAGAACCCACACCATTATGAATCTTACCGAATTAAAGAATACGCCGGTTTCTGAGCTGATCACTCTCGGCGAAAATATGGGACTGGAAAACCAGGCCCGTATGCGCAAGCAGGACATCATTTTTGCCATCCTGAAGCAGCACGCAAAGAGTGGCGAAGATATCTTTGGCGACGGTGTGCTGGAGATATTGCAGGACGGATTTGGTTTCCTCCGCTCTGCAGACAGCTCCTACCTCGCCGGTCCTGATGATATCTACGTTTCCCCCAGCCAAATCCGCCGTTTCAACCTCCGCACTGGTGACACCATTTCAGGTAAGATTCGTCCTCCTAAAGAGGGTGAACGCTACTTTGCGCTGTTGAAAGTTAACGAAGTTAACTACGACAAACCCGAAAACTCGCGCAATAAGATCCTGTTTGAAAACTTAACGCCGCTGCACGCGAACTCTCGCCTGCGCATGGAGCGTGGTAACGGTTCTACTGAAGACTTAACCGCTCGCGTTCTGGATCTGGCATCTCCAATTGGTCGTGGTCAGCGTGGTCTGATTGTTGCGCCGCCAAAAGCAGGTAAAACCATGCTGCTGCAGAACATCGCGCAGAGCATCGCTTACAACCACCCAGACTGCGTGCTGATGGTACTGCTGATTGACGAACGTCCGGAAGAAGTTACCGAGATGCAGCGTCTGGTGAAAGGTGAAGTGGTTGCGTCTACCTTTGACGAACCGGCTTCCCGCCACGTTCAGGTTGCTGAAATGGTTATCGAGAAGGCGAAGCGTCTGGTTGAGCACAAAAAAGACGTTATTATCCTGCTCGACTCCATTACCCGTCTGGCGCGTGCCTACAACACCGTGGTCCCGGCTTCCGGTAAAGTACTGACCGGTGGTGTGGATGCCAACGCCCTGCATCGTCCGAAGCGTTTCTTCGGTGCTGCGCGTAACGTGGAAGAGGGCGGTAGCCTGACCATCATCGCAACTGCGCTGATCGACACCGGTTCGAAGATGGATGAAGTTATTTACGAAGAGTTTAAAGGTACAGGCAACATGGAACTGCACCTCTCCCGTAAAATCGCTGAAAAACGCGTCTTCCCGGCTATCGATTACAACCGTTCCGGTACCCGTAAAGAAGAGCTGCTCACCACTCAGGAAGAGCTGCAGAAAATGTGGATCCTGCGCAAAATTATCCATCCAATGGGTGAAATCGACGCTATGGAGTTCCTCATTAACAAGCTGGCGATGACCAAAACTAACGATGATTTCTTCGATATGATGAAACGCTCGTAAAGTAAATAAAGCGCCGAAACGCCACGTTTTTACGTGGCGTTTTTCTTTTATGACTTATACGCTGTAAACGTAAGCTGTCAAATTATACTGCCGGGGACGAAAATCGGAATGTTCGTCAAAGCAGAAAAGTAATTGTCTGAAAAATAAACAAAGGGACTTGGGTGAGGCCTGCTTTTTCCTTCTGGAGCTGAGCCTTCAAGGTTATACTTCCGGGATTAACATTTGTTGAGAGCATCCATTGTGAATCTACTCACTGCGGTGACTGAGCTAATCAGTATTTTTCTTTTCACCACCTGCTTTTTATTCCTCGCCCGTAAGGTGGCGAAGAGAGTAGGACTGGTGGATAAGCCCAATTATCGTAAACGCCATCAAGGCTTGATTCCGCTGGTTGGTGGGATCTCTGTTTACGCGGGTATCTGCTTCACCTTCAGCATTGCGGATTATTATATCCCTCATGCGGCCCTCTATCTGGCCTGTGCCGGTGTGCTGGTGCTGGTCGGGGCGCTGGACGACCGATACGACATCAGCGTCAAATTCCGTGCCGCGGTTCAGGCGGCTATTGGCGTCATTATGATGGTGGTGGGGAAGCTGTACCTCAGCAGCCTCGGCTACATCTTTGGCACCTGGGAGATGGTACTGGGGCCATTCGGCTACTTCCTGACGCTGTTTGCCGTGTGGGCGGCGATTAACGCCTTTAACATGGTGGACGGCATCGACGGCCTGCTCGGCGGACTCTCAAGCGTCTCGTTCGCGGCTATCGGTATCATCCTGTGGTTCGACGGCCAGTACAGCCTGTCGATGTGGTGTTTCGCGATGATCGCCGCCATTCTGCCTTATATCTGTCTTAACCTCGGTGTGCTGGGGCGTCGCTACAAGGTCTTTATGGGCGATGCCGGAAGTACGCTGATTGGTTTTACCGTTATCTGGATCCTGCTGGAAACCACCCAGGGTAATACCCATCCCATCAGTCCGGTGACGGCTCTGTGGATTATTGCCATTCCGCTGATGGATATGGTGGCGATTATGTACCGCCGTCTGCGCAAAGGGATGAGCCCGTTCTCCCCGGACCGCCAGCATATTCACCATCTTATTATGCGCGCGGGTTTCACCTCACGTCAGGCATTTGTCCTCATTACGCTGGCCGCTGCGCTGCTAGCCGGGATTGGCGTTGCCGCAGAATATGCGCATTTCATTCCTGAATGGGTAATGTTGGTATTATTCTTGCTTGCATTTTTCCTGTACGGCTACTGTATTAAACGTGCATGGAAAGTGGCGCGCTTTATCAAACGTGTAAAACGCCGTATGCGTAGAAAGGGTAATAACCCAACTTTAACTAAGTAAATCGGGACTGTAATGACTCAACCGTTGGCGGGAGCAAAATCAGTGGTAACTGAGAATGAGCTGGATGTTCGTGGCTTGTTCCGCGTGTTATGGGCGGGCAAGTTTTGGATTGCAGGTATTGCGCTGGGCTTTGCACTTATCGCCCTGGCTTATACCTTTTTCGCCAGACAAGAGTGGAGCGCGACGGCAATTACCGACCGTCCTACGGTGAACATGCTCGGAGGCTTCTACTCTCAGCAACAGTTTCTGCGTAACCTGGATGTAAAAGCAAATCCGGCCTCCGCTGACCAGCCTTCGGTGATGGATGAGTCCTACAAAGAGTTCGTTATGCAGCTCGCCTCCTGGGATACGCGCCGCGATTTCTGGAACCAGACCGACTATTTCAAACAGCGGATGGTCGGCAACAGCAAAGCGGATGCGGCCCTGCTGGATGAACTGATCAACAACATTCAGTTTATGGCGGGCGACCCGCTGCGTAACATCAACGATAGCGTCAAGCTGATCGCTGAAACCGCGCCGGATGCGAATAACCTGCTGCGTCAGTACGTTGCTTTCGCCAGCCAGCGTGCGGCAAGCCATCTTAATGATGAGCTGAAAGGTGCCTGGTCGGCGCGTACCGTACAGACGAAAGCCCAGGTCAAACGTCAGGAAGAGGTGGCGAAAGCTATCTTTAATCGTCGGGTGCATAACATCGAGCAGGCGCTGAAGATTGCCGAAAAGAGCAATATCTCCCGCAGCGAAACCGACGTGCCTGCCGATGAACTGCCAGATTCTGAAATGTTCCTGCTGGGCCGTCCTATGCTCCAGGCGCGCCTGGAAAATCTGCAGGCCGTAGGGCCAGATTTTGACCTCGATTACGATCAGAACCGCGCCATGCTCACGACCCTCAACGTCGGTCCGACACTGGACCCACGTTTTCAGACCTATCGTTATTTGCGTACACCTGAAGAACCTGTAAAACGCGATAGTCCACGTCGCGCATTCCTGATGATTATGTGGGGGATTGTGGGTGCTTTAATTGGCGCAGGCGTGGCATTAACCCGTCGTCGCAAAATTTAAGAACGCCATCTACGATGAAGGCTGCTGGCCTTCATCGCTTAATCGAAGAGAATCGATGTGAAAGTACTCACTGTCTTTGGTACAAGGCCGGAAGCCATCAAGATGGCGCCTCTGGTTCATGCGCTCGCAAACGACCCTTATTTTGAGGCGAAAGTTTGCGTTACCGCGCAGCATCGGGAGATGCTGGATCAGGTCCTTAAACTCTTCTCCATTGTTCCCGACTACGACCTCAATATTATGAAGCCGGGGCAAGGATTAACCGAAATCACCTGCCGTATTCTGGAAGGGTTAAAGCCTATTCTGGAGTCGTTCAGACCGGATGTCGTGCTGGTGCATGGCGATACCACCACCACCATCGCCACCAGTCTGGCGGCGTTCTATCAACGTATTCCGGTGGGTCATGTCGAAGCCGGCTTACGTACCGGGGATCTCTCCTCTCCGTGGCCTGAAGAGGCCAACCGGACCCTGACCGGCCATCTGGCGATGTATCATTTTGCGCCAACCGAGAATTCCCGGCAGAACCTGCTGCGTGAAAACGTCAACGACCAGCATATTTTTGTCACCGGCAACACGGTGATCGACGCGCTGATCTGGGTGCGCGACCGGGTGCTGGCGAACGAGAGACTGCGCGGACACCTGGCCGAGCAGTATCCCTTCCTCGCCAACGGTAAAAAGATGATTCTGGTCACCGGGCACCGGCGGGAAAGCTTTGGTCAGGGCTTTGAGCAAATCTGCCATGCGCTGGCCGAAATCGCCGCGCAGAACGAAGATGTCCAGATCGTCTATCCCGTGCATCTGAACCCTAACGTCAGCGAGCCGGTTAATCGCATCCTGGGGCACGTCAAAAACGTCATACTTATTGAGCCGCAGGACTATCTGCCGTTCGTCTGGCTGATGAACCATGCCTGGCTGATCCTGACGGATTCAGGCGGTATTCAGGAAGAAGCCCCTTCACTCGGGAAACCGGTGCTGGTGATGCGTGAAACCACCGAGCGTCCTGAAGCGGTTAAAGCGGGAACGGTAAGGCTGGTGGGCACCGATTCGCGAACCATCGTCGAAGAGGTGACGCGCCTGCTGCACAACAATGAAGAGTATCAGGCCATGAGCCGGGCCCATAATCCGTATGGTGATGGCCAGGCCTGTGACCGTATTTTGTTCGCACTCAAACACAATCGGGTATCGCTATGAGTTTTACTACCATTTCTGTCATTGGTCTTGGCTATATCGGGCTGCCAACGGCGGCGGCATTTGCCTCCCGTCAAAAACAGGTAGTGGGTGTTGATATCAACCAGCATGCGGTTGCCACTATCAACAAGGGTGAAATTCATATCGTTGAGCCGGATCTCGACAAGGTAGTAAAAACGGCCGTTGAAGGGGGATACCTGAAGGCCAGCACCACGCCGGTAGCCGCCGATGCCTACCTGATCGCCGTGCCGACGCCGTTTAAGGGCGATCACGAGCCGGATATGGTGTATGTCGAAGCGGCAGCGAAATCTATCGCCCCGGTGTTAAAGAAAGGCGCGCTGGTGATCCTCGAGTCCACCTCGCCGGTCGGCGCTACCGAGCAGATGGCCGAGTGGCTGGCGGAGGCCCGCCCGGACCTGACCTTCCCGCAGCAGGCGGGTGAGCAGGCCGATATCAACGTCGCCTACTGTCCGGAGCGCGTGCTGCCGGGGCAGGTGATGGTTGAGCTGATTAAAAACGATCGCGTGATTGGCGGCATGACCCCGGTCTGTTCCGCCCGCGCCAGCGAGCTGTACAACATCTTCCTGGAAGGCGAGTGTGTGGTAACCAACTCCCGCACCGCCGAGATGTGCAAACTGACCGAAAACAGCTTCCGCGACGTCAACATCGCGTTTGCCAATGAACTGTCGCTCATCTGTGCCGATCAGGGGATTAACGTCTGGGAACTGATTCGCCTCGCGAACCGCCATCCGCGCGTCAATATCCTGCAACCGGGACCGGGCGTGGGCGGTCACTGTATCGCGGTCGACCCGTGGTTTATCGTGGCGCAGAACCCGCAGCAGGCGCGTCTTATCCGTACCGCCCGCGAAGTAAACGACAGCAAACCTCACTGGGTGCTGAATCAGGTGAAAGCCACGGTGGCAGATTACCTGACCCAGAGCGGCAAGCGGGCCAGTGAAGTGACCATCGCCTGTTTCGGTCTGGCCTTTAAGCCGAACATTGACGATCTGCGTGAAAGCCCGGCGATGGAAATTGCCGAAATGATTGCCCAGTGGCACAGCGGCGAAACCCAGGTGGTTGAACCCAATATCCACGAGCTGCCAAAAAAACTGGCTGGCCACTGCACCCTGGTAAGCGTTGATGATGCGCTGGCCACCGCCGATGTGCTGGTGCTGCTGGTGGATCACAGCGAGTTTAAAGCCATCAAGGGCGAGGCTGTGCGTCAGGATTATATCGTTGATACCAAAGGTGTCTGGCGTTGAGCCAGCTCTTCGGCGAATTACAGCCGCTGGCGTGGGAGAGTGAGTTTTTGCCCTCCCCACGGCGATTGTGCGCCTCTCTGATGATGCGCCGTTGCTGGCGGCCTCCGGTTTAGACGCCTGGCAGCGGGTGCAGGCCAAAATTCCGGCCACCCGCGCCGACTGGCTGGATGCGCTGCAGCAGCTGGGGTTCAGGCTGGTAGAAGGCGAAGTCGATCTTGCCATTACCGTAACGCAGCATGCCTGCCCGGGTGCTGTACCCGCAACCGAACAGGATATTCCGGCGCTGCGCCAGCAGGCCGCGCAGGCCTTTGCCCGGAGCCGCTTTCGCGCGCCCTGGTACGCCCCGGACGACAGCGGCCGCTTCTATGCCCAGTGGATCGAAAATGCGGTAAAAGGCACCTTCGACCATCTTTGCCTCGTGTTCCGTGCGCCGGATGGTGCCATCGAGGGCTTTGTCTCCCTGCGTAAGCTCAGCGACGACGAGGCGCGTATCGGCCTGCTGGCCGGGCGCGGCATGGGCGAAAAGTTAATGCAGGCGGCGCTGCACTGGGCGCAGCAACAGCAGATTTCTACTTTGCGGGTGGCGACCCAGATGGGCAACACCGCCGCGCTTAAACGTTACATCGCAAGCGGCGGCAACATCGAATCGACCGCTTACTGGCTATACAGGTGACAAGATGATCCCATTTAATGCGCCTCCTGTGGTGGGCACCGAACTCGATTACATGCAGTCTGCGATGGGCAGCGGCAAACTTTGTGGCGATGGCGGTTATACACGTCGTTGCCAGCAGTGGATGGAGCAGCGTTTCCAGAGTCCTAAAGTTCTGCTGACCCCGTCCTGCACGGCGTCGCTGGAGATGGCGGCGCTGCTGCTTGATCTGGGTCCCGGTGATGAAGTGATCATGCCGAGCTATACCTTCGTCTCCACCGCCAACGCCTTCGTGCTGCGCGGGGCAAAAATCGTCTTTGTGGATATCCGCCCGGATACCATGAACATCGACGAGACGCTGATTGAAGCGGCGATCACCGACAAAACCCGCGCCATCGTGCCGGTTCACTATGCCGGTGTGGCGTGTGAGATGGACACCATCATGGCGATTGCCAAAAAGCACAACCTGTTCGTGGTGGAAGACGCCGCCCAGGGGGTGATGTCCACCTACAAAGGCCGCGCGCTGGGCACCATCGGGCACATTGGCTGCTTCAGCTTCCACGAAACCAAAAACTACACCGCGGGCGGTGAAGGCGGGGCGACGCTGATTAACGATCGTGCCCTGGTGGAGCGTGCAGAGATCATCCGTGAGAAAGGCACCAACCGCAGCCAGTTCTTCCGCGGGCAGGTGGATAAGTACACCTGGCGCGATATTGGCTCCAGCTACCTGATGGCGGATCTGCAGGCGGCGTACCTGTGGGCCCAGCTGGAGGCGGCAGACCGCATCAACCAGCAGCGCCTGGCCCTGTGGCAGACCTATCATGATGCCCTGGCCCCGCTGGCGCGCAAAGGCCGTATCGAACTGCCGACCATCCCGGCGGACTGCGTGCACAACGCCCATATGTTCTACATCAAGCTGCGGGATAACGACGATCGCAGCGCTCTTATCGCGTATCTGAAAGAGGCTGAGATCCTGGCGGTGTTCCACTATATTCCGCTGCACTCGAGCCCGGCGGGCGAAGCCTTTGGCGAGTTCGTGGGTGAAGATCGCTTCACCACGAAAGAAAGTGAGCGGTTACTCCGCTTACCGCTGTTCTACAACCTCGCTGCGGTTAACCAGCGCACGGTGATTAATACCCTTCTGAGTTATTTCGGCTGATATGTCTCTGGCGAAAGCATCGGTGTGGACCGCCGCGTCCACACTCGTCAAGATCGGCGTGGGATTGCTGGTCGTAAAACTGCTGGCCGTCTCCTTTGGTCCTTCCGGTGTCGGGCAGGCGGGTAACTTCCGCCAGTTGGTTACCGTACTGGGCGTACTGGCCGGGGCGGGGATCTTCAACGGCGTGACCAAGTACGTCGCGCAGTATCATGACGATGCGGCGCAGCTGCGCACGGTTGTCGGCACCTCATCGGCGATGGTACTGGGCTTTTCCACCCTGCTGGCGGTCATCTTTTTACTGGCGGCGGCGCCCATCAGTCAGGGCCTGTTTGGTCATCCAAATTATCAGGGCCTGGTGCGGCTGGTGGCGCTGGTTCAAATGGGCATCGCCTGGGCGAACCTGCTGCTGGCGCTAATGAAGGGCTTTCGCGATGCCGCGGGCAATGCGCTGGCGCTGATTATCGGCAGCGTGATAGGGGTCATTGCCTATTACTTCTGCTATCGGCTCGGCGGCTACGAAGGCGCGCTGCTGGGGCTGGCGCTGGTGCCAGCGCTGGTGGTTGTTCCGGCGGCCTTTATGCTGATGCGCAGGGGCACCATTCCGCTGCACTATCTCAAGCCCAAATGGGACAACATCCTCGCGGGCCAGCTGGGCAAATTTACCCTGATGGCGCTCATCACCTCCGTCACCCTGCCGGTGGCCTATGTGATGATGCGAAACCTGCTGGCGGCGCACTACAGCTGGGACGAAGTGGGGATCTGGCAGGGGGTCAGCAGTATCTCCGATGCCTACCTGCAGTTTATTACCGCCTCCTTTAGCGTCTACCTGCTGCCAACCCTGTCTCGCCTGACGGCGCGGCAGGAGATCACCCGCGAAATTCTCCGCTCGCTGCGCTTCGTATTACCGGCGGTCGCGGTGGCCAGTTTTACCGTCTGGTTGCTGCGCGATGTCGCCATCTGGATGCTGTTCTCTGACAAATTTACCGCGATGCGCGATCTGTTCGCCTGGCAGCTGGTGGGGGACGTGCTGAAAGTAGGCGCTTACGTCTTTGGCTATCTGGTGATCGCCAAAGCGTCGCTGCGGCTCTATATCCTGGCGGAAATCAGCCAGTTTGCGTTGCTCACCGCATTCTCGCACTGGCTGATCCCAGCGCACGGCGCGCTGGGGGCGGCTCAGGCCTACATGGCCACCTACATTGTCTATTTTGCTGCCTGTTGCGGCGTCTTTTTACTTTGGCATAAACGCGCATGACTGCACTGATTCACGTCCTGGGATCGGATATCCCACATCATAACCAGACCGTACTGCGGTTCTTCAACGATGAACTGGCACCCGGCAGCGCGCTGGCGCGCGAATTTATGGTGGTGGGCAAGGACACCGGCCTTGGCGCCGCCTGCCCGGCACTGCAGCTGACCTTCTGGCCGGACAAAGCCTCGCTTGCAAAAGCGGTGATCGCCAAAGCCAAAGCGAATCGTCAGCAGCGCTTCTTTTTCCACGGGCAGTTTAATACCGGCCTGTGGCTGGCATTGCTGAACGGCGGGATCAAGCCCGCGCAGTTTTACTGGCATATCTGGGGCGCGGATCTGTATGAAGTCTCCCGGGGCTGGAAATTCCGTCTCTTCTACCCGCTGCGGCGCATGGCGCAGGGCCGGGTGGGTTGTATTTTTGCCACCCGCGGCGATCTGAACTACTTCGCGAAACAGCATCCGAACGTGCGCGGCGAGCTGCTCTATTTCCCGACCCGCATGGACCCGGCGCTGAACGGTTTAGCCAGTGACGTGAAACGCGAGGGCAAGCTGACGATTCTGGTGGGCAACTCCGGGGATCGCAGCAACGAGCACGTTGCGGCTCTGAAGGCGGTACATCAGCAATTTGGCGATACGGTCAACGTGATCGTGCCGATGGGCTATCCTGCTAATAATGCGGCGTACATCGATGAAGTCCGTCAGAGCGGGCTGGCGCTGTTCAGCCCTGACAACCTGCAGATCCTCAGCGATAAGCTGGCCTTTGACGACTACCTGGCGCTGCTGCGCCAGTGCGATCTGGGCTATTTCATCTTTGCGCGCCAGCAGGGGATTGGCACGCTGTGTCTGCTGATCCAGGCGGGCGTACCCTGCGTGCTTAATCGCGAAAACCCGTTCTGGCAGGATATGGCTGAGCAGCACATTCCGGTGCTGTTCACCACGGATGACCTGAGCGAAGAAGTGGTGCGTGAAGCTCAGCGACAGCTGGCGCAGGTGGATAAAAACGCCATCGACTTCTTCAGCCCGAACTACCTCACGCCGTGGCATCAGGCGCTGCGGATCGCCTCAGGAGAGAATGCATGAGCCAGTTGCAATTTAGCGGCCTGCTGGTCATCTGGCTTCTGAGCACCTTGTTTATCGCCACCCTGACGTGGTTCGAGTTCCGCCGGGTGCGCTTCAACTTTAACGTCTTCTTCTCGCTGCTGTTTCTGTTGACCTTTTACTTCGGCTTCCCGCTGACCAGCATTCTGGTCTTCCGCTTCGATGTGGCCGTTGTCCCGCCGGAGATCCTGATGCAGGCGCTGCTGTCGGCCACCTGCTTCTATGGGGTCTATTACGTCGCCTATAAGACGCGGCTAAAACCGGCCAGCAGCAACGTATCGCGACGACCACTGTTCACGATGAATCGGGTCGAGACGCACCTGACCTGGATGATGCTGATGGGGATTGCGCTTGTCACCGTCGGTATCTTCTTCATGCACAACGGCTTTTTGCTGTTTAAGCTGCACTCTTACAGCCAGATCTTCTCCAGCGAAGTCTCCGGCGTGGCGCTCAAGCGCTTCTTCTATTTCTTCATTCCGGCGATGCTGGTGGTCTATTTTCTGCGTCAGGATGCCCGGGCGTGGCTGTTCTTCCTGGTCAGCACCGTGGCGTTTGGCCTGCTGACCTACATGATTGTCGGCGGCACGCGCGCGAACATCATTATCGCCTTCGCCATCTTCCTGTTTATCGGCATCATTCGCGGCTGGATCTCGCTGTGGATGCTGGCTGCGGCGGGCGTGATGGGGATCGTGGGGATGTTCTGGCTGGCGCTGAAGCGGTATGGCATGGACGTCAGCGGCGACGAGGCGTTTTACACCTTCCTCTACCTCACCCGCGACACCTTCTCGCCGTGGGAAAACCTGGCCCTGCTGCTGCAGAACTACGACAAAATCGATTTCCAGGGGCTGGCGCCCATTGTCCGCGATTTTTATGTCTTTATCCCCACCTGGCTGTGGCCGGACAGGCCCGGCGTGGTGCTGAACACCGCGAACTACTTTACCTGGGAAGTGCTGAACAACCACTCCGGGCTGGCGATTTCACCGACGCTGATCGGCTCGCTGGTGGTAATGGGCGGCGGCTGGTTTATCCTGCCGGGCGCCATTGCCGTGGGGCTGATTATCAAGTGGTTCGACTGGCTCTATACCCTGGGCAATCAGGAGACCAACCGCTACAAGGCAGCAATTTTGCATAGTTTCTGTTTCGGTGCCATTTTCAATATGATCGTGCTGGCGCGAGAAGGACTGGATTCGTTCGTCTCCCGCGTGGTCTTTTTCATGGTGGTTTTTGGCGCCTGTCTGCTGCTGGCGAAGCTGCTGTACTGGCTGCTCGACAGCGCCGGGTTAGTGCATAAGCGCGAACCGGCTGGCGGCAGGGCGCTTTCGCGAGTCTGAGTAAGGATAATAATGACTGACAATACCTCTGCACCGCAGTATGACCTGCGGGGGCTGAAGCTGATCGGCTGGCGTGATATGCAGCATGCGCTGGACTATCTGTGCGCCGGGGATGGGATCAAAACCGGCACGCTGGTGGCCATCAATGCAGAAAAAATGCTTACCATTGAGGATAACGCCCAGGTGCGGGATCTCATCGAAGCGGCCGAGTTTAAATACGCTGACGGGATCAGCGTGGTTCGCTCCGTGCGTAAGAAATACCCGTCTGCCAATATCTCCCGCGTGGCAGGTGCCGATCTCTGGGAAGCGCTGATGGCGCGGGCGGGGGCAGACGGTACGCCGGTGTTTCTCGTTGGCGGCAAGCCTGAGGTGCTGGCGCAAACCGAGCAGAAGCTGCGTGCGCAGTGGCAGGTGAATATTGTTGGTAGCCAGGACGGTTATTTCAGCGCGGACGATCAGCAGGCGCTGTTTGCCCGCATTCGTGACAGCGGAGCGAAGATTATCACCGTCGCCATGGGGTCTCCGCGCCAGGAGATCCTGATGCGCGACTGCCGCCTGGTCTACCCGGACGCGCTCTATATGGGCGTGGGCGGCACCTATGATGTCTTTACCGGCCATGTGAAGCGTGCGCCAAAAGTGTGGCAGAACCTGGGGCTGGAGTGGCTGTATCGTTTGTTATCCCAGCCCAGCCGCATCACCCGCCAGCTACGTCTGCTGCGTTATCTCGGCTGGCACTACTCAGGACGGCTTTAATATCTTATTAGCAGCGCGATATGCTGTTCGCGCTGCAACTCACCTGCAAACATGCTGCTTTTATGTGCAATACATTCATTTTTTTAACGCATCGTTTGCCATTTCACAAAATTTAAGAAACCATTCCCCCCCGTCACTACCGTACCAGGCTGTTTTTGCATCAACCGTTAACATAAACGGTCCATTACGCACAGCCTGTGATAGCGCATCTGTACCTATAACAATAACCGGCTAAGGCCGGGAGAGTCGCAAGCACAACCGAGGATTTATGGCAGAGAAAAAACTGGAGCTTCAGCGTGGGCTGGAAGCTCGTCATATTGAACTTATCGCCCTTGGCGGGACGATTGGCGTGGGCCTGTTTATGGGCTCCGCCAGTACCCTGAAATGGGCCGGACCGTCGGTCCTGCTGGCGTATATCATCGCCGGGCTGTTCGTCTTCTTTATCATGCGCTCCATGGGCGAGATGTTGTTCCTTGAACCGGTCGCCGGTTCGTTTGCCGTCTATGCGCACCGCTACATGAGCCCGTTTTTTGGCTATCTCACGGCGTGGTCGTACTGGTTTATGTGGATGGCGGTGGGGATATCGGAGATCACCGCCATTGGGGTCTACGTGCAGTTCTGGTTCCCGGAGATGGCGCAATGGATACCCGCGCTGATCGCCGTGGGGCTGGTGGCGCTGGCGAACCTGGCCGCCGTGCGTCTGTACGGTGAGATCGAGTTCTGGTTCGCGATGATCAAAGTCACCACCATTATCGTGATGATTGTCATCGGCGTGGGGGTGATTTTCTTCGGTTTGGGTAACGGCGGCCAGGCGATTGGCTTTAGTAATCTGACTGAACACGGCGGCTTCTTTGCCGGCGGCTGGAAAGGCTTCCTGACCGCGCTCTGTATCGTGGTGGCGTCCTATCAGGGCGTTGAGCTGATTGGGATTACCGCCGGTGAAGCGAAAAATCCGCAGGTGACCCTGCGCAGCGCGGTAGGCAAGGTGCTGTGGCGTATCCTGATCTTCTACGTGGGCGCGATTTTCGTCATCGTTACTATCTTCCCGTGGAATGAGATTGGCAGTAACGGTAGCCCGTTCGTGCTGACCTTTGCCAAAATCGGCATTACCGCGGCGGCGGCGATTATCAACTTTGTGGTGCTGACGGCGGCGCTGTCCGGCTGTAACAGCGGCATGTACAGCTGCGGACGTATGCTCTACGCCCTGGCGAAAAATCGCCAGCTTCCGGCGGCGGTGGGCAAAGTCTCCGCGCGGGCGTGCCGGTGGCGGGTGTAGCCATCTCTATTGTCATCCTGCTGGTGGGGTCATGCCTGAACTACATCATCCCGAACCCGCAGCGTGTCTTTGTTTACGTGTACAGCGCCAGCGTTCTGCCGGGCATGGTACCGTGGTTTGTGATCCTGATAAGCCAGCTGCGTTTTCGCCAGGCACACAAAAAAGCGATTGCCAGCCATCCGTTCCGCTCCATTCTGTTCCCGTGGGCGAACTACTTAACGATGGCGTTCCTGATCTGCGTGCTGATCGGCATGTACTTCAACCAAGACACCCGCATGTCGCTGTATGTCGGGATGATCTTCCTGGCGGCCGTGAGTGCGGGATATAAGCTTTTTGGCCTGGGTCGCCACATAGATCGGACAAAAACGCAGTAATATGCGGCAAAATGCGCAAAGTCTAAGCAAACGCGCATTTATTTTTAAAAAAGCACTAGACAGCAGACCGAGACCTCCGTAATATCCAGCCCCGCAACGGCGCTAAGCGCCCGTAGCTCAGCTGGATAGAGCGCTGCCCTCCGGAGGCAGAGGTCTCAGGTTCGAATCCTGTCGGGCGCACCATTTACCCGGTGCTCGAGCTGCGGTGGTCTGTGAAGTAGGCAGAACCGCGTGAAAGAATACAGTGGTGGCTATAGCTCAGTTGGTAGAGCCCTGGATTGTGATTCCAGTTGTCGTGGGTTCGAATCCCATTAGCCACCCCATTATTTAAAGAGTTGTGAATTGCGAAGGTGGCGGAATTGGTAGACGCGCTAGCTTCAGGTGTTAGTGTCCTTAGGATGTGGGGGTTCGAGTCCCCCCCCTCGCACCACGACTTTTAATGAATTGAACTAAAAATTCAAAAAAGCAGTATTTCGGCGAGTAGCGCAGCTTGGTAGCGCAACTGGTTTGGGACCAGTGGGTCGGAGGTTCGAATCCTCTCTCGCCGACCAATTTTGAACCCCGCTTCGGCGGGGTTTTTTGTTTTCTGTCATTCCTGCCACTGTTGTTTATTGCCGACAGCGATATGCTGGCCTGTCGTGAATAAGTGACACTTAACCATTTGAAATATATAAATATATTAATTTTGCGTTATGGGCGTCTCTCCCAGGAGACAGTTTCCCCCATTTGTCGAAGCATTCTGCTGCCTGTTTACCGCCTTACAGGGATAATTTCCTTTTATCTTAAAAAGTTGGGATACATACAACTTCGGGATGCAACTTTGGCACGTTGCGTGCAATAATATACGTGTAGATGCTCATTCCATCTCTTATGTTCGCCTTAGCGCCTCATAAACTCCGGAATGACGCAGAGCCATTTACGGTGCTTATCGTCCACTGACAGATGTCGCTTCGGCCTCATCAAACACCATGGGCACAACGTTGAGTGAAGCACCACAAGTTGTCAAACAGACCTGTTTAACGCCTGCTTTTAGCAGGCGTTTTTTTATGCCTTATCTGCGGTATCGCATCATGATCCCCACCACAATCAGCAAGGCACCGCCTGAAACGCCGTACAGCGCTTCTACCGGTCCCAGCGCGTCAGCCGCCACGGCGGTAACGCAGGTAAAGAGGGCAGCGCTGATGGTTTGCCATCGCCATGCCTTACCGCTGGCAGCAGAGACTTGCGCTGCCTGAAAGCTACTTAATACGCTGTAGGTTCCGGCCGCAAAGACGATATTAGAGGCCAGATGGGCGATAAATACGACCCCCAGCGCCTGCATCCCGGGCAACAGCGGGATCGCGCCATAAGAGAGTAAAAACAGCCCCAGGCAGGCCAGCAGACGGCGGTTTTGTCCGGCGTAGCGGGCCAGACTTTCTCTTTTGAGCAGCAGCGGGCCGCACAGTTGCCCCATGCTGCGGGCAAACAGCAGAGGCAGAGCCAGACCGGTGGCATCATCCGGTTCAATGTGCTGCGCCAGGGCAGGCAACAGCGCCATGGCAGGCGATCCCACTGCGGCGAGTGCCGGGAGCAATAACAGGCTGCGCTTTTGCTGCGAAACCAGCGTCTGCCAGCGTACCGCCACCGGTTTTTCTGCTTCGGCTGCGTGCTCGGGTGCCAGAGAGGGTAACGCCTTGCCCGTGAGTACTAACATCAGCAGCGAGCCGGCAAAGGTGAGCGCGTCGATCCCCACCAAAGCCAGCGCAGGCAGATGGTGAAACAGCACGATGCCCAGCCCCGTCCCGACCAATACCTGAGAAGCAAAAATCATATTCTCCAGACAGGTGGCCGCAGGCAGTTCGGCTTCTGACAGGCCGCGTCTGAACAGCAGGGTCAGGGCTGGCCAGGTCATGCCCATCAGAAAGGCCTCGGTAGACTGTACCGCCAGCAGCGCCGTAACGCTGTGATACTGAA
Organism: Leclercia sp. LTM14; assembly: GCF_023736175.1. Lineage (NCBI taxonomy): Bacteria > Pseudomonadati > Pseudomonadota > Gammaproteobacteria > Enterobacterales > Enterobacteriaceae > Leclercia > Leclercia sp. LTM14. Next base: position 51,000 of record NZ_JAIKTT010000017.1, on the reverse strand, counting down.
TACCCAGCAGAGGGAACAGCAGGGCGAGCAGACCCAGCCCCTCCGTCAGCAGCAGCAGGTGGACAGGGGAATAGCGCATACAGAGCTTTTCCCCGACGAGGCTGCCGAGAAACCCCGGCAGGGTGGCAAACAGGTATGCCATTGTCAGTAAGGATGCGGGTGCCTGCCAGTCAAGCAGCAGGCCAAAGACCATCACCTGGGTTAAGCCATTGCCCAGCGAGGTGAAGAGAAAAGCGCAGGCCAGCAGGCGCAGCCAGCGATGGCAGCGCAGCGCGTGAAAAAGCGCATACAGAAGCGTGTTCATGAAACGATCCTTTCAAAAACGATATAGTCCACACCGTAAAAGGCGTGTGCAGAAAATTGTTTAATGAAAGGAGTTCGTTACATTGGCGGAGTCGGTCTCTGAAGATGATGCAAAGAATGTAGCAAATAAAAAAGGAGGCCGTCAGGCCTCCTGTTAAATTATTGTTGCGGAGGATTATTCTGTAGCGTCAGCAGCAGGCCATCGCGTCGCATCGCGGCGGCCTCTTCCGGCAGATGCAGCTTATCCAGCGTATCCGCCAGCCAGGCGTAATCGAAGGCATCCGGGCGCTGTTTTAACGCGGCGCGGAAGGCGAGGCTGGCCTCTTTCCACTCGCCATGTCTTGCCAGCGACTGGCCCAGAGTACTCCACAGCAGGGGCGATCGCCCACGGCTTTGATCTGCTGGCGAAGCATTTTTTCGATCTGCTCCGGATTATTGGTTTTCAGACGCGGGATCACCATCACCAGACGATCATCATACTGACGCTTCAGGCCATCAACAATGATGCTCTGGGCGGTATCATGATCGTCACACTCTATCAGGTGCTCCGCCATGGCAACCTGCAGTGGCACCTGCTGACGGGTTTTGCGGCTCTGATTTTTCCACCACTCTTTCAGGCCATCGCTGCCCTGATCGGCACGCGCCTGGTCCATGAGACCAATCCAGGCCTGACGTTGCAGGCTGTCGCGCTGCTCTTCGTCTCCCACGTCGGCTTTCGCCATTGACGGGATGATGTCCAGCAGCGAGCCCCAGGCGCCGGTGCGGATGTAGGCCTGCTCTGCCAGACGCAGCACTTCCGGATGGCGCGGGGTGATCTCCAGCAGGCGATCAACGCCGTGACGGGCGGCATGATTCTCATTGCGCGCCAGCTGCAGGCGCACGCGGGTGATCTCAACCGGAATCGGGTCGTTTTCAGCAAGCTCAGCGGCGCGCTCCAGATGCTGATTGGCGCGCACTTCATCGCCGCGCTGCTGTGCAGCCTCTGCAGCCAGGAGATAGTTCACCACCGGTTGTTCAGCGTGATCGGCGTTCTTCGACATCAGCTTCTCAACCTGCTGATAGTCACCTTCAGCCAGCTTCAGCAGCGCCTGTTCGGTCTGCTTGCGGGCACGGCGGCGCTTGCGACCGACAAACCAGCTGCGGGTATGCGCGCCGGTACGGAAGATGCGGCGCAGGATCCATTCGATCGCCAGAAACGCCACCATCGCCAGGATCAGAATGATCACCAGGCCCGTGACGCTGGTTTCGATATTGTAGTTATCGGTCTGGATCAGCACGTAACCCTGATGACCTGCCAGGATAGGGCCGAGAACGATCCCTGCGATCAGCAGTGCGAAGAGTAACAGGACTTTTAACATAATTACTCTCCTTGCGGCGCGCTGTCAGGGGCCGGAGCCGGGGCAGGAGTCTGCGCCGCCGCTTCGCCCGGCTGTGCCAGCAGGTTACGCACGCGCGTCTGCATCAGCTTCTCCAGAATCGGCTGGCTCTCCAGCTTATCCGGTACGTTCATGGTGATGTTCTGCTGGCTCAGCTTATCCACGTCTTCGAGGAAGGCCGTGGTAGTGGCATCGTCGGTATCGTAGTAAGCGCGTACCCAGGTGGAGACGTTATCCAGCGCCTGTTTGTAGGTCTCTTCCTGATGACGCGGCACGGCCTGTGCGGCTACCAGCAGACGTGAACGCAGGTTCTCGCGCAGGTAGACGTCCTGATTCGGGGCTAACAGCGGCACGGCGGTCTCATCGCGGCGGCGGACGGTGATAAAGCTGTCCATAAAGTTCTGCCAGCTTTTTTGCAGGTTGATACGCCACTCGCTCAGCGAGCTGGAGAGTTCGCTGCTGTCGGAATCCATTGGGGAGTCGTCGTCATTATTGTCTGCCAGACGCAGGTTATCGATCTGGTTCGACAGCTGGTTCACTTTCAGGATGATGCCGTCGTAATCCACCTGCGAAACGGTCGACAGGCTGGCGATATCCGCAGTGAGCGCGCGGCGGGCGGTAATCAGGCTCGGGTCGTTCATATCGCCCAGGCTGGCATCGGCGCTTTTCAGCAGCGCGGCAGCGGTGGTGACATCCTGATCGCTCCACAGCTTGCGTCCGGCCAGTTTAACCAGGAAATCAGCCTGCGCCAGCAGCCAGGTTTTGGCGTCGGTACCCGAAATAGCCGCCACTTTCTGCTGCATCTCATCCAGCTGTTTGACCAGCTCGTCCTGTTTGTGAGTGGCTGCAGCCAGCTGGTCGGCCTGCTGTTTGATGACGCCGTCCAGCTCGTTTTTCTGCGACTGCTGCGCCTGTTGTAAGGCGGTGATTTGCGTCACCAGTTCATCGTTCGTCGCAACCTGATTGGTCGCCTGTTTTTTCACCAGACCATACAGGCCCACGCCTGCGGCCAGCGCAATGGCGATGGCAATCGCGCTCAACGCCAGACTGGTTTTATTGCTGCCATGCTTTTTCTCTGTCGTTTCTGGCTGTGGCGTGGTGTCCACAGTCTCCCTGGTCTCTTCAACCACGGCGGAGGATTTTTCTTGTTCCGTCATTATGGCTTCCCATTATGAGAGTTATTGTAATGCGCGCAGCAGCGCATCGTTGTCGGCGTTATCAGCGATCCGAATATCTTGCCAGCCCAGTTCCCGGGCGAGGTTCGCCAGACGCTCACTGACGACCAGAAGCCGACAGCGGAGTAACCAGTTTTCACGATACCATTGTGGGATGAGTGTCCAGAGCTGTTGCAGCATCTCCCCGCTGGTTACCACCAGGGTGGTGATGCCGCGAGCCTGCCAGCGCATCGCCTCTTCCGCACCGTCATAGTGTTTATGGCTACGTTGATAACATTCACAAAATGTCACTTCTGCTCCACGCTCACGCAGCGTGTCGCCCAGCAATTCTCGCCCACCGTTGCCGCGCAAAATCAGCGCGCGCTTCCCCACAACAGTTTGTAATTCAGGTAATTGTAGCAACACTTCGCTGGTTTCCCGATCCAACGGATAGCGAATGTGCTGGCCGCTTTCGGTATGCAGCGCCAGGGCAGTGGTTCTGCCGATGGCGAAATAGCGCGGCGCATCAGGCCAGCGCTGGCCGTCCTGCTGCAGCCGGGCGTGGGCAAACTCCACGGCATGTTGTGACAGGGCAAACAGCAGATCGCCAGCCTGCAGCGCGCCAAGATGACCGGTGAGCTGGGGCAGCTCCCGGCCCGGAGAAAACTCAATCAGCGGAAAGCTCCACGCCACCTGCCCCAGTGCGCGCAGTCGGCTCACTAACTGATCTCCAGCGGGAGAAGGGCGGGTGACGAGAATACTCATGCCGGGGGTTCTCCATTATAGACGTCCGCGAGAATTTCACGGGCGCCGTTATTCAGCAGCTCTTCCGCCAGTGAAATCCCCAGCTGTTCTGCATCCTGTGGTTTACCGCGACGTTCGCCGCGCACCATCTGCGAACCGTCCGGCGCGCCAACCAGCGCGCGCAGCCACAGTTCGCCATCGGTTAATTCAGCATAGCTGCCAATCGGCACCTGACATCCCCCTTCAAGGCGGGTGTTCATGGCACGCTCCGCCTGAACGCGGATTGCGGTCTCGTCGTGATTGAGCGGTGCCAGCAGCGCATGGGTACGGGCGTCGTCGAGTCGGCACTCTATGCCCACCGCGCCCTGACCGACGGCCGGCAGCGACTGTTCCGGGGAGAGCGCCGCCTTAATACGCGACTCCAGGCCCAGGCGTTTCAGACCGGCAACCGCCAGAATAATGGCATCATATTCACCGTTATCCAGCTTGCCGAGACGGGTGCCGACGTTACCGCGCAGGGAGCGGATGATCAGGTCCGGGCGGTACTCGGCCAGCTGGCACTGGCGGCGTAAACTTGATGTGCCAACAATGCTCCCCTGAGGCAGGGCATCCAGCGAGTCGTAGTGACTGGAGACAAAGGCATCGCGCGGATCCTCACGCTCGCAAATGGTGACCAGCCCCAGCCCTTCAGGGAAATCAACCGGGACGTCCTTCATAGAGTGGACCGCGATATCAGCACGACCGTCAAGCAGTGCCAGCTCAAGCTCTTTCACGAACAGGCCTTTACCGCCCACTTTCGCCAGAGGCGTATCAAGAATGACATCACCGCGCGTCACCATGGGCACCAGCTCTACACGCAAATCGGCATGACAGGCCTCGAGGCGCTGCTTAACATAATGTGCCTGCCAGAGCGCAAGGGGGCTTTGGCGTGTGGCAATTCTTAAAACATTGTCTAACATGCTTGTTACCGTCTTAATCGTCTGTTGACCATCCTAACATTGTTGTCTCAGCACTGTCAGGTTTACGGACGTTGAGGGGGACAGGACAAGGCTGCGATAGAAGTTGCCTGCTGCCGTATTCAGGAATTTACACGTACAGAACGGTGCTACACTTGTATGTAGCGCATCTTTCTTTACGGTCAAACGGCAAGGTGTTAAATTGATCACGTTTTAGACCATTTTTTCGTCTCCATGACCATAAAGATAAGGGCGAAAAAAGGCGACGGCTACTTTCGAAATACTGTGAACGCCTAATCCTCAGTCTGACTGGCGATTAGAGCCTTCTGAACATCAGGCGATACGTCTTGTACCTCTATATTGAGACTCTGAAACAGCGACTGGATGCCATCAATCAACTGCGCGTCGATCGTGCGCTTGCTGCCATGGGACCTGCTTTTCAACAGGTTTACAGTCTACTGCCGACATTGCTGCACTATCACCATCCGCTGATGCCGGGTTACCTTGACGGTAACGTTCCCAAGGGCATCTGCCTTTTCACGCCTGATGAAACCCAACAGCACTATCTGAAAGAGCTGGAACTCTATCGTGGCATGCCGGCACAAGAGTCCCCGAAAGGCGAACTGCCGATCACCGGCGTCTACACCATGGGCAGCACCTCTTCGGTGGGGCAAAGCTGTTCGTCGGATCTCGATATCTGGGTTTGCCATCAATCCTGGCTCGATAACGAAGAGCGCCAGCTGCTGCAGCGTAAATGCAGCCTGCTTGAGAGCTGGGCGGCATCGCTCGGTGTGGAAGTCAGCTTCTTCCTGATTGATGAAAACCGTTTCCGCCATAATGAAAGCGGCAGTCTGGGTGGTGAAGACTGCGGCTCGACTCAGCACATCCTGTTGCTGGATGAGTTTTACCGTACCGCCGTGCGCCTGGCCGGGAAGCGTATACTGTGGAGCATGGTGCCGTGCGACGAAGAAGAGCACTACGACGACTACGTCATGAAGCTCTACGCCCAGGGTGTCCTGACGCCAAACGAATGGCTGGATCTGGGCGGCCTGAGCTCGCTGTCTGCGGAAGAGTACTTCGGTGCCAGCCTGTGGCAGCTGTATAAAAGTATTGATTCCCCGTATAAAGCAGTGCTGAAAACCCTGCTGCTCGAAGCCTATTCCTGGGAATACCCGACGCCGCGCCTGCTGGCGAAAGACATCAAACAGCGTCTGCATGATGGCGAGATCGTCTCTTACGGTCTTGATGCCTACTGCATGATGCTCGAGCGCGTCACCGAATACCTGAAAGCCATCGACGATCCCACCCGTCTGGATCTGGTCCGTCGATGTTTCTATCTCAAAGTGTGTGAGAAGCTCAGCCGTGAACGCGCCTGCGTTGGCTGGCGTCGTGAAGTGGTCAGTCAGTTAGTCAAAGAGTGGGGATGGGACGAAGAGCGTCTGTCGATGCTTGATAACCGCGCCAACTGGAAGATTGATCAGGTGCGTGAAGCGCACAACGAGCTGCTCGATGCGATGATGCAGAGCTACCGTAACCTGATCCGCTTTGCCCGTCGTAACAACCTCAGCGTTTCCGCCAGCCCGCAGGACATCGGGGTGTTGACCCGTAAGCTGTACGCCGCGTTTGAAGCGCTGCCGGGTAAAGTGACGCTGGTGAACCCGCAGATTTCGCCTGATCTGTCTGAACCGAACCTGACCTTTATCTATGTGCCGCCGGGCCGCGCGAACCGCACCGGGTGGTATCTCTACAACCGTGCGCCAAGCATGGATTCGATCATCAGCCATCAGCCGCTGGAATATAACCGCTACCTGAACAAGCTGGTGGCCTGGGCCTGGTTTAACGGCCTGTTGACCTCCCGCACGCGCCTGTTTATCAAAGGCAACGAGATTGTCGATTTAGCCAAATTGCAGGAAATGGTCGCCGACGTATCTCACCACTTCCCGCTGCGTCTGCCTGCGCCGACGCCAAAAGCGCTCTACAGTCCGTGCGAAATCCGCCATCTGGCGATTATCGTCAACCTGGAATATGACCCGACGGCGGCCTTCCGCAATCAGGTGGTCCATTTCGATTTCCGTAAGCTGGATGTGTTCAGCTTTGGCGAGCAGCAAAACTGCCTGGTGGGCAGCGTCGATCTGCTGTACCGCAACTCGTGGAACGAAGTGCGTACCCTGCACTTTAACGGCGAGCAGGCGATGATCGAAGCGCTGAAAACGATCCTCGGCAAGATGCATCAGGATGCCGCACCGCCGGACAGCGTTGAGGTGTTCTGCTACAGCCAGCATCTGCGCGGCCTGATCCGTACCCGCGTGCAGCAGCTGGTTTCCGAATGCATCGATCTGCGCCTCTCCAGCACCCGTCAGGAAACCGGGCGCTTCAAAGCGCTGCGCGTCTCCGGCCAGACCTGGGGCCTGTTCTTTGAACGCCTGAACGTCTCGGTGCAGAAGCTGGAAAACGCCATCGAGTTCTACGGCGCTATTTCGCACAACAAGCTGCACGGTCTGTCGGTGCAGGTTGAGACCAACCACGTCAAACTGCCGCAGGTAGTGGACGGTTTTGCCAGCGAAGGGATTATTCAGTTCTTCTTTGAAGAGTCGGGGGATGACGCCGGGTTCAACATCTACATCCTCGATGAAACCAACCGCGCCGAAGTGTATCACCACTGTGAAGGCAGCAAAGAGGAGCTGGTGCGCGACGTCAGCCGCTTCTACTCTTCTTCACACGATCGCTTCACCTACGGCTCAAGTTTCATCAACTTCAACCTGCCGCAGTTCTATCAGATTGTGAAGGTGGATGGCCGTGCGCAGGTGATCCCGTTCCGCACCCAGGCGATTACGCCAGTCGTGCCTGACAGACAGGACGCCAGCACCCCGCTGTTGCAGCAGTATTTCTCCTGACGACCATTGCCCGGATGTACGGTTCGGGCCATTGTAGGCCCGGTAAGCGCAGCGCCACCGGGCAAAACAGCCCTAGCGGAAGCTAACCTCTTCCCCTGACTGCGCGGTCGCTGCCTGCTCCAGCAGATCCCAGAACGTCTCACCGCTACGATCGCAAACCCACTCGTCGCCCTTCAGGTCGAAATGGTAGCCGCCCTGTTTGGTGGCGAGCCAGACCTGGTGAAGCGGTTCCTGGCGGTTAATAATGATTTTGCTGCCGTTTTCAAAGCTGATGGTCAGCACACCGCCGTTGATTTCACAATCGATGTCGCTATCGCCGTCCCAGTCATCAAGGCGTTCTTCGATGGTTTGCCACAGGTTATCGGCAAGGCGATGGAATTCACTGTCATTCATGGTTCTGTTCCTGTTTTTCGTGATGGCGGCAGTATAACGCTAAATAATTCCGGTTGCAGGTTAGCGGCTAACTCTTGCTTTTGTGCCTTCTCCTGCGATGATAGAACACATAAAGCACGAACTTACAGGCAACCAATAATGAAAAACGTTTTTCGAACGCTTGCCGTTCTCCTCACGCTGTTTAGCCTGACCGGTTGTGGTCTTAAAGGGCCGCTCTATTTCCCGCCAGCAGATAAAACCGCACCGCCGCCGACTAAAAAAGTGGAAAGTCCTGTTGAGTCCACCATGCCGGGTCGTAACGATCGTGGCGATAACAACGGTCCAAGCCAGGTCAATTACTGACAAGCGCTCCGATCCGCGCAATGGAGTAAATAATGCAGTTCTCTAAGATGCATGGCCTTGGCAATGACTTTATGGTTGTCGACGCGGTAACGCAGAATGTCTTCTTTTCTCCGGAGCTGATCCGCCGTCTGGCCGATCGGCACCTTGGCGTCGGCTTTGATCAGCTGCTGGTGGTTGAGCCGCCTTACGATCCGGATCTCGATTTCCACTACCGGATATTCAATGCCGACGGCAGCGAAGTGTCCCAGTGTGGCAACGGCGCGCGCTGTTTTGCCCGTTTTGTCCGCCTGAAGGGGCTCACCAATAAGCGTGATATCCGCGTCAGCACCGCCAACGGACGGATGGTACTGAGCGTCACCGACGACGAACTGGTGCGGGTCAACATGGGCGAGCCGAACTTCGAGCCGTCCCAGGTGCCGTTCCGCGCCAACAAAGCGGAAAAGACCTATATCATGCGCGCCGCGGAACAGACAGTCTTGTGCGGCGTGGTCTCCATGGGCAATCCGCACTGCGTGATTCAGGTTGATGACGTGGCGACGGCGCCCGTCGAGACGCTCGGACCGGTGCTGGAAAGCCACGAACGTTTCCCGGAACGCGCCAATATTGGATTTATGCAGGTTCTCACTCGCGAACACATCCGCCTGCGCGTTTTTGAACGTGGGGCAGGCGAAACGCAGGCGTGCGGCAGCGGTGCCTGTGCGGCCGTCGCGGTGGGGATTACGCAGGGGTTACTGGCGCAGGAGGTTCGCGTGGATTTGCCAGGCGGGCGTCTTGATATCGCCTGGAAAGGCCCGGGCCAGCCGCTGTATATGACGGGTCCGGCGACACAAGTTTACGACGGGTTTATCCATCTATGAAACAACCAGGAGAAGAACTGCAGGAGACGCTGACGGAGATGGACGACCGGGCGGTTGTTGATTATCTGCTGCGCCATCCTGACTTTTTCATTCGCAATGCACGTGTCGTGGAAGAGATGCGCGTCCCGCACCCGGTTCGCGGGACAGTCTCGCTGGTTGAGTGGCATATGGCGCGCGCGCGCAACCATATCAACCATCTTGAAGAGAACATCTCGCTGCTGATGGAGCAGGCCAGCAGTAATGAAGGCCTGTTCTATCGCCTGCTGCACCTGCAGTCCCGGCTGGCCTCGGCCAGCAGCCTCGACGAATTTCTTCTCCGCCTGCATCGCTGGGCGCGTGACATGGGGCTGGCAGGGGCAACCCTGCGCCTGTTCCCGGATCGCTGGCGCATTGGCGCCCCGTCCAGTTTTACCCATCTGGCCCTATCGCGTCAGGCGTTTGAACCCCTGCGCATTCAGCGTATGGGGCAGGAGAACCACTACCTTGGGCAGCTGAATGGCCCTGAGCTGCTGGTGGTGCTGCCGGAGGCCAAAGCGATCGGATCGGTCGCCATGTCCCTGATGGGGCGCGACGGCGAGCTTGGCGTGATGCTGTTTACCAGCCGCGATCCGCATCATTACCAGCAGGGACAAGGCACACAGCTGCTGCAGGAGATCGCGCAGATGCTGCCTGAGCTGCTGGAGCGCTGGATTGAGCGCGTATGACGGACGCTCTGCTGTCACCGGCCGTCACGCGTTTTCTGCGCTATCTGGGCGTTGAGCGCCAGCTCAGCCCGATCACCCTGTTGAACTATCAGCGTCAGCTTGATGCCATCATGCAGTTAGCCGATGAGATCGGCCTGACGAGCTGGCAACAATGTGATGCCGCCACGGTGCGGACCTTTGCCGTGCGCAGTCGCCGTAAAGGGCTTGGCCCGGCCAGCCTTGCGCTGCGTCTGTCGGCACTGCGCAGCTTCTTCGACTGGCTGGTCAGCCAGGGCGAACTCAACGCCAACCCGGCGAAAGGGATTGCCGCGCCGAAAGCGCCGCGCCATCTGCCCAAAAATATCGACGTTGATGACGTTAACCGCCTGCTGGATATCGATCTTAACGATCCGCTGGCGGTGCGCGACCGCGCCATGCTGGAGGTGATGTACGGTGCCGGTCTGCGTCTTTCCGAGCTGGTGAACCTCGATATTAAACATCTCGATCTGGAGTCCGGCGAAGTGTGGGTGATGGGCAAAGGCAGCAAAGAGCGCCGCCTGCCCATTGGCCGTAACGCCGTGGTATGGATTGAACACTGGCTCGATTTGCGCGGCCTGTTTGGCACCGAGGAAGAGGCGCTGTTCCTCTCGAAGCTGGGCAAGCGCATCTCGGCGCGTAACGTGCAAAAGCGGTTTGCCGAGTGGGGGATCAAGCAGGGGCTGAACAGCCATGTTCATCCGCATAAACTGCGCCATTCGTTCGCCACGCACATGCTGGAGTCCAGCGGCGACCTGCGTGGCGTCCAGGAGCTGTTGGGCCACGCTAATCTCTCCACCACCCAAATCTATACCCATCTCGATTTTCAACACCTTGCCTCGGTGTACGACGCGGCGCATCCACGCGCCAAACGGGGGAAATAATGCGTTTTTATCGTCCATTAGGCCAAATCTCTGCCCTGACATTCGACCTTGATGACACCCTTTACGACAACCGTCAGGTGATCCTGCGTACCGAGCAGGAAGCGCTGACGTTTGTACAAAACTATCACCCGGCCTTAAAAACGCTGGAAAACAAAGAGTTCCACCGCCTGCGCCAGGCGTTACGCCAGACCGAGCCGGAAATCTATCACGACGTGACCGAATGGCGTCGCCGTGCCGTGGAGCTGGCGATGCTGAACGCGGGGCTGACCGCGGCCGAGGCTGCGCTGGGTGCTGAGGCCTCGATGGCGCACTTTGCCCAGTGGCGCAGCCGCATCGACGTCCCGCAGGAGACGCACGACACGCTGGCTGCGCTTGCCAAAAAGTGGCCGCTGGTAGCCATCACCAATGGTAACGCCCAGCCGGAGCTGTTCGGCCTTGGCGATTACTTCCAGTTTGTGCTGCGCGCAGGCCCGCACGGGCGCTCCAAGCCGTTCAACGATATGTACCATCTGGCGGCGGAGAAACTTAGCCTGCCGCTGGGGCAAATTCTTCACGTGGGCGATGACCTGACGACCGACGTCGCAGGGGCGATCCGCTGCGGGATGCAGGCCTGCTGGATCAAGCCGGAAAATGCCGATCTGATGCAGACCGCCGACAGCCGCCTGTTGCCGCACATCGAAATTTCACGGTTGGCATCCCTCACCACGCTGATATAATCACCAGCAGTTCTGTATAAATTAACAGTGTATCCGGCGGCTAAATGCCGCCGGATTACCTCTTTGCGGCGGTGCCCAATGGACGTTTCTTACCTGCTCGACAGCCTTAATGACAAACAGCGTGACGCGGTTGCCGCGACGCGCACCAATATGCTGGTGCTGGCAGGGGCGGGCAGTGGTAAGACACGCGTGCTGGTTCACCGTATCGCCTGGCTGCAGAGCGTGGAAAACTGCTCGCCGTACTCCATTATGGCGGTGACGTTCACCAACAAGGCGGCGGCTGAGATGCGCCACCGTATCGCCCAGCTGATGGGCACCAGCCAGGGCGGCATGTGGGTCGGCACCTTCCACGGGCTGGCGCACCGCCTGCTGCGTGCGCACCATATGGACGCCAACCTGCCGCAGGATTTTCAGATCCTCGACAGCGAAGACCAGCTGCGTCTGCTCAAGCGCCTGATCAAGGCGATGAACCTCGACGAGAAGCAGTGGCCGCCGCGTCAGGCGATGTGGTACATCAACAGCCAGAAAGACGAAGGGCTGCGTCCGCATCACATCCAGAGCTTTGGCAACCCGATTGAGCAGACCTGGCAGAAGGTCTATCAGGCCTATCAGGAAGCCTGCGATCGCGCCGGGCTGGTGGATTTTGCCGAGCTGCTGCTGCGCGCCCACGAGCTGTGGCTGAACAAGCCGCATATCCTGCAGCACTATCGCGAACGCTTTACCAACATCCTGGTCGACGAATTCCAGGATACCAACAACATTCAGTACGCCTGGATCCGCCTGCTGGCGGGCGACTCCAGCAAAGTGATGATCGTCGGCGACGATGACCAGTCGATCTACGGCTGGCGCGGCGCGCAGGTCGAGAACATCCAGCGTTTCCTGAAAGATTTCCCGGGCGCAGAGACCATTCGCCTGGAACAGAACTACCGCTCTACCAGCAACATTCTGAGCGCGGCCAACGCCCTGATTGAAAACAATAACGGGCGTCTGGGCAAAAAGCTGTGGACCGACGGCGTCGACGGTGAGCCGATCTCTCTCTACTGCGCGTTTAACGAACTGGACGAAGCCCGCTTCGTGGTTAACCGGATCAAAACCTGGCAGGACAACGGCGGCGCGCTTGAGCAGTGCGCCATTCTCTATCGCAGCAACGCCCAGTCGCGTGTGCTGGAAGAGGCGTTGCTCCAGGTGGGGATGCCGTACCGCATCTATGGCGGCATGCGCTTCTTCGAACGCCAGGAGATTAAAGACGCGCTCTCGTATCTGCGCCTGATTGCCAACCGCAACGACGACGCGGCGTTTGAGCGCGTGGTCAACACGCCAACCCGCGGCATCGGCGATCGCACCCTCGACGTGGTGCGCCAGACCTCCCGCGACAGGCAGCTGACCCTGTGGCAGGCGTGTCGCGAGCTGTTGCAGGAGCGGGCGCTCGCCGGGCGTGCCGCCAGCGCGCTGCAGCGCTTCCTGGAGCTTATCGACGCGCTGGCTCAGGAAACCGCCGATATGCCGCTGCACGTTCAGACCGACCGGGTGATCAAAGATTCCGGCCTGCGCATGATGTACGAGCAGGAGAAGGGCGAGAAGGGCCAGACGCGTATCGAGAACTTAGAGGAACTGGTGACGGCGACGCGCCAGTTCAGCTACAACGAAGAAGACGAAGACCTGATGCCGCTGCAGGCGTTCCTGTCCCATGCCGCGCTGGAAGCGGGCGAAGGGCAGGCCGACACCTGGCAGGATGCGGTTCAGCTGATGACCCTGCACTCCGCCAAAGGTCTGGAGTTCCCGCAGGTGTTTATCGTCGGTATGGAAGAGGGGATGTTCCCAAGCCAGATGTCGCTGGATGAAGGCGGGCGTCTGGAAGAGGAGCGTCGTCTGGCCTACGTGGGCGTGACCCGCGCGATGCAAAAGCTGACCCTGACCTACGCCGAAACCCGCCGTCTGTACGGTAAAGAGGTGTATCACCGTCCGTCGCGCTTCGTTGGCGAACTGCCGGAGGAGTGCGTGGAAGAGGTGCGCCTGCGCGCCAGCATCAGCCGTCCGGTGAGCCATCAGCGTCTGGGTACGCCGGTGTCGGAAAGCGACAGCGGATTCAAGCTCGGCCAGCGCGTGCGTCATGCCAAATTTGGCGAAGGCACCATTGTGAATCTGGAAGGCAGCGGCGAGCACAGTCGCCTGCAGGTGGCGTTCCAGGGCCAGGGGATCAAATGGCTGGTTGCGGCTTACGCCAGGCTTGAAGCGGTTTAAGATTCAGAAAAATATCACTATTTTGTAATAATCTGCCAGGCTTATACGTTGAAGGGCATTTAATGTTCTTCAGCGTTTCGTTGCGAGTTGACGCCGCCGTTACTGCTGGCGTAACATGCGCGCACGATTACGCTAAGAGGACATTCGCCTTGGACACACCCAGTAAATACTGGCTCAATTCCCTGTCATCCAGGAACAACTCCTAAGGCTATCTCCTCTTGCTGATGGCCTTAGTGGTTGTCAGCGACCTGCATTATTCCCGTCGCGCTGAGTCAGGCTGTTTAATGGTCTGAAACCCAATATGTTTCTGTGTGCCCACCGAACTGTCCGATATTTTTTGCATTGGGAGTCCCGGTCATGCTGAGCGCATTTCAACTGGAAAAAAACCGACTGATTCGGCTTGAAGCTGAAGAGTCACAACCCCTCATTGATGCCGTATGGGTGGATCTGGTCGAGCCGGATGATGACGAACGCCTGCGCGTGCAATCTGAGCTCGGACAAAGCCTGGCAACCCGCCCGGAACTGGAAGACATCGAAGCATCCGCCCGTTTCTTCGAAGACGAAGACGGCCTGCACATTCACTCCTTTTTCTTCTTTGAAGACGCCGAAGATCACGCCGGTAACTCCACCGTCGCATTTACCATCCGCGATGGCCGCCTGTTTACCCTGCGCGAGCGTGAGCTGCCTGCGTTCCGTCTCTACCGTATGCGCGCCCGTAACCAGGCGATGGTGGACGGCAACGCCTACGAGCTGCTGCTCGACCTGTTTGAAACCAAAATCGAACAGCTGGCGGATGAGATTGAAAACATCTACAGCGATCTGGAAGAGCTGAGCCGGGTGATCATGGAAGGACACCAGGGCGATGAGTACGACGAAGCGCTGTCAACGCTGGCAGAGCTGGAAGATATCGGCTGGAAAGTGCGTCTGTGCCTGATGGATACCCAGCGCGCGCTGAACTTCCTGGTGCGCAAGGCGCGTCTGCCGGGCGGTCAGCTGGAGCAGGCGCGCGAGATCCTGCGTGATATCGAATCCCTGCTGCCGCACAACGAATCCCTGTTCCAGAAGGTGAACTTCCTGATGCAGGCGGCGATGGGCTTTATCAACATCGAGCAGAACCGCATCATCAAGATCTTCTCGGTGGTTTCGGTGGTGTTTCTGCCGCCTACGCTGGTGGCGTCGAGCTACGGGATGAACTTCGAGTTTATGCCGGAGCTGAAATGGAGCTTTGGTTACCCTGGCGCAATTGTCTTTATGGTGCTCGCGGGACTGGCGCCGTATCTCTACTTCAAGCGCCGTAACTGGTTATGACGGTTATGCCGGGTGGCGGCTACGCCTTACCCGGCCTACGCCAAATGTAGGCCGGATAAGCGAAGCGCATCCGGCAAAAATCAAAGCCCTTTGCGCGTCCTGCGCTGGGTATAGATCGCATCCGCCACAAACACCGCCAGCGCGACCCAGATAAACCCAAAGGTCACCATCTTATCCGCCCCCGGTACTTCACCGTAGAACAGCACCGCCAGCAGGAACATCAGCGTCGGGCCGATGTACTGGAAGAAGCCCAGCGTTGACAGGCGCAGACGCGTCGCGGCCCCGGTAAAGCACAGCAGCGGGATGGTGGTGACCACACCGGCCGCCATCAGCATCAGGTTCAGCGTCCACGGGTTACTGCCTATATGGCTGGTGCTGCTGTCGGCGATGCCGAACAGGTAAATCGCAGCGACCGGCAGCAGCCACAGGGTCTCAAACAGCATCCCGGTTTGTGCTTCCACGGCGATTTTCTTACGCACCAGGCCATAGAAGGCAAAACTGAACGCCAGCCCCAGGGCGATGATCGGCAGCGAGCCGAAGGTCCAGAGCTGAACCAGTACGCCGCAGAGGGCGAGGATCACCGCCAGCCACTGCATCCGGCGGAAGCGCTCGCCGAGGAACAGCATCCCCAGCACGATATTCACCAGCGGGTTAATGAAGTAGCCGAGGCTCGCCTCCAGCATGTGCTGGTTGTTCACCGCCCAGATGAACAGCAGCCAGTTGCCGCCAATCAGCACGGCGGACAGCGCCAGCAGGAAGATCTTTTTCGGCGTTTGCAGGAGCGTTTTAACCCCAGACCACTGACGGCTCACGCTCATCAGCGCCACCATGAAGAAAAACGACCAGATCACGCGGTGGGTAAGAATTTCGTCGGCAGGGACGTAGTGAATCAGCTTGAAGTACGCGGGCGCGATACCCCAAATAAAATAAGCGGCAAGAGCGAGTAAAACGCCCTGCCGCGTCTGTTTAGCATCCATCAGGAAAACCCGTTACAAAAAAGTAACGCAATTTTACCCGATTTTACCTTCTCAACCCACCATATAAGTGGCAGTTGCGCTGGCGATATAGACCTGCTCTTCGTTATGCAGCTCCACGCGGGCGACGGCGACTTTGTTGCCCGCGCGCAGCAGGCTGCTGCTGGCGGTAAAGCGATTGCCGCGGCCAGGGCGCAGATAGTCTACGCGCAGGTCGATGGTGCCCATCCGCGACAGGCGCTGGCGCAGCTCATCTTCATTGATGGTGTCGTGGCGGGTCAGGGTGCTGCCGACGCAGACCAGGCCGGCGGCGACGTCGAGGGCAGAGGCGATCACGCCACCGTGGAGAATGCTTTGCGCCCAGTTGCCGACCATCATCGGCTGGTTGTTAAAACTGAGCCGGGCGAAATCTTTCTCGTAGCGCTCCAGCTCCAGCCCCAGCGCGCGGTTGAACGGCATATGGTAGACGAAAATCTCGCCGACAAGCTTCAGCGCTTCTTCGGCAGTAAGCGTGGCAGACATAGCACGTCACATCCTTATTGTTAAAAGAATGTTGATTTTATTCCTCAGCAATATGAATTGCCAGATTCGGAGCGCAGGTGAAGCCACTAATAATTAAATATGTTAAAAGGGATCCAAATAATTCTTCATTAAAACGCTTTTGCAGGAGAGCATCACCGATGCGGACATATCTGGCCGGGCTAACGGCGGCGGCTGCGCTGCCCTTTACGGCATTTGCACAGGAAGCGACAACGCAGGAGGTGCCTGCCGTGCGGGGCAGCATCATCGCTAACCTGCTGGAGGAGCACGATAATCCTTTCACGCTCTATCCTTACGACAGCAATTATCTGATCTATACCGCCACCAGCGACCTCAACAAAGAGGCGATCAAAACCTACGACTGGGCCGACGATTCGCATAAAGATGAGGTGAAATTCCAGCTGAGTCTCGCCTTCCCGCTGTGGCGCGGCATTCTGGGGCCGAATTCCATTCTGGGTGGCTCCTACACGCAGAAATCCTGGTGGCAGTTATCCAACAGCGATGAATCCTCGCCGTTTCGTGAAACCAACTACGAGCCCCAGCTGTTCCTCGGCTTTGCCACCGATTACTCGCTGGCGGGCTGGACGTTGCGGGACGTGGAGTTTGGCTATAACCATCAATCCAACGGCCGTTCCGACCCCACCTCACGCAGCTGGAACCGTCTCTATACCCGCCTGATGGCGCAGAACGGTAACTGGTTGGTGGAGGTGAAGCCCTGGTACGTGGTGGGCAATACCGACGATAACCCGGATATCACCAAATACATGGGCTACTACCAGCTGCGGGTAGGGTATCAGCTGGGCGAGGCGGTGCTGAGCGTGAAGGGGCAGTACAACTGGAACACCGGCTATGGCGGCGCCGAAATGGGCGTCAGCTACCCGCTGACCAAACATGTTCGCCTGTATACGCAGGTCTACAGCGGCTATGGCGAATCTCTGATCGACTACAACTTCAGCCAGACCCGTGTCGGTGTGGGCGTGATGCTGAACGATCTTTTCTAGCCTCCTCGAATGTTTTTGTCTTAAACGTTGAAGTTTCTCTCGCAGGCGCTGAAAATAGCGCCTGTTTTTATTTCGGGCAAATGGGGTTGATGTGGTGCAGGCGGAAGTCGTTAATCAGGAGTCGCTGGCTAAACAGGTTTTGCATGAAACCTTTGGCTATCACCAGTTCCGCCCGGGCCAGGAAACCATCATCAACACCGCCCTTAAGGGCCGTGACTGCCTGGTGGTCATGCCGACCGGTGGCGGCAAATCGCTGTGCTATCAGGTTCCCGCGCTGGTTCTGAATGGCCTGACGGTGGTGGTTTCACCGCTGATCTCGCTGATGAAAGACCAGGTCGACCAGTTGCTGGCAAACGGCGTGGCGGCGGCCTGTCTAAACTCCACCCAGACCCGCGAGCAGCAGCAGGAGGTGATGGCCGGGTGCCGTACCGGGCAGGTTCGCCTGCTGTATATCGCCCCGGAACGCCTGATGCTGGATAACTTCCTTGACCATCTGGCCCACTGGAACCCGGTGCTGCTGGCGGTGGACGAAGCGCACTGTATCTCCCAGTGGGGGCACGATTTCCGCCCGGAATATGCCGCGCTCGGCCAGCTGCGTCAGCGTTTCCCCGAGCTGCCGTTTATGGCGCTCACCGCTACCGCCGACGACACCACCCGGCTGGATATCGTGCGCCTGCTGGGGCTCAACGATCCGCTGATTCAGGTCAGCAGCTTCGACCGTCCGAATATCCGCTATATGCTGATGGAGAAGTTCAAGCCGCTCGATCAGCTGCTGCGCTATGTCCAGGAGCAGCGCGGTAAGTCCGGCATCATCTACTGTAACAGCCGGGCGAAGGTCGAAGACACCGCCGCCCGTCTGCAAAGCCGCGGGTTCAGCGCCGCCGCCTATCATGCGGGGCTGGAAAACCACATTCGTGCCGACGTGCAGGAGAAATTCCAGCGCGACGACCTGCAGATCGTGGTGGCCACCGTCGCCTTCGGGATGGGCATCAACAAGCCGAACGTGCGCTTTGTGGTGCATTTCGACATCCCGCGCAATATCGAATCCTACTATCAGGAGACCGGCCGCGCCGGGCGTGACGGCCTGCCTGCCGAGGCGATGCTGTTCTACGATCCGGCGGATATGGCCTGGCTACGCCGCTGCCTGGAGGAGAAGCCCCAGGGGGCGCTGCAGGATATCGAACGCCACAAGCTCAACGCGATGGGCGCGTTTGCCGAAGCGCAAACCTGCCGTCGTCTGGTGCTGCTGAACTACTTTGGCGAGGGCCGACAGGAGTCCTGCGGCAACTGCGATATCTGCCTCGATCCGCCGAAGCAGTATGACGGCCTGATGGACGCGCGTAAGGCGCTCTCCACCATTGGTCGCGTCAACCAGCGCTTCGGGATGGGTTACGTGGTGGAAGTGCTGCGCGGGGCTAATAACCAGCGTATCCGCGAGATGGGGCATGACAAGCTGCCGGTCTACGGCATTGGCCGCGAGCAGAGCCACGAGCACTGGGTCAGCGTGATCCGCCAGCTTATCCACCTCGGCTTTGCCACCCAGAATATTGCCCAGCATTCGGCGCTGCAGCTCACCGAAGCCGCCCGTCCGGTGCTGCGCGGTGAGGTCGAATTACAGCTCGCCGTGCCGCGCGTGGTGGCGCTGAAACCGCGGGTGATGCAGAAATCCTACGGCGGCAACTACGACCGTAAGCTGTTCGCCAAGCTGCGTAAGCTGCGCAAAGCCATCGCCGACGAAGAAAATATCCCGCCGTATGTGGTGTTCAATGATGCCACCCTGATTGAGATGGCCGAGCAGATGCCGCTCAGCGCCAGCGAAATGCTCAGCGTCAACGGCGTCGGAACGCGCAAACTGGAGCGCTTTGGCAAAGAGTTTATGGCGCTTATTCGCTCCCACGCCGATGGTGATGATGAGGAGTAGTCAGCCCGGCAAAAAAGTGCCAGGATGATTGCTCCCTGAACTATTCCCCCGCGAGTTAATTATGTTAACCCTGTTTCTGACCGTGGCGCTGGTGCATATTGTGGCGCTGATGAGCCCTGGCCCCGACTTTTTCTTCGTTTCACAAACGGCGGTGAGCCGTTCGCGCAAAGAGGCGATGATGGGCGTGCTGGGCATTACCCTTGGCGTAATGGTCTGGGCTGCCCTGGCACTGCTGGGCCTGAACCTGATCCTCGCTAAGATGGCCTGGCTGCATAACATCATTATGGTCGGCGGCGGTCTGTATCTGTGCTGGATGGGTTACCAGATGCTGCGTGGGGCGTTTAAGAAAGACGATCACGAAGCGCCAGAGCCAAAAATGGAGCTGGCGGCTGGCGGACGCAGCTTCGTGAAAGGGCTGCTGACCAACCTCGCCAATCCAAAAGCGATTATCTATTTCGGGTCGGTATTTTCACTGTTCGTGGGCGAAGACGTCGGCGCCGGTGCGCGCTGGGGCATTTTCCTGCTGATCGTAGTGGAGACCTTCGCCTGGTTCACCGTGGTGGCAAGCCTGTTTGCGCTGCCGTCGATGCGTCGCGGCTATCAGCGTCTGGCGAAGTGGATTGACGGCGTTGCCGGCGCGCTGTTCGCCGGCTTCGGTATTCACCTAATCCTGTCGCGCTAAGCGTGCCTTGCTGATGCCAGCAGCGCGCCTACCAGCATAAACAGCGAACCAAACACTTTATTCAGGGCCTTCATCTGGCGAGGCCCTTTAATCCATACCGCAATCCGCGTCGCCAGCGTCGCATAGCCAATCATCACAATGATATCCACCACGATGGTCGTTACGCCGAGCACCACGTACTGCATGATCTGCGGCTGGTGCGGCACGATGAACTGCGGAAACAGGGCGGCCAGAAAGACGATGCTCTTCGGGTTGGTCAGATTCACAAACACCGCCCGTTTAAACAGCTTGCCCCGGCTTTGCGTGTGGGCGAGCGTGTTCAGATCGAGGGCGCCCGCGGCGCGCCACTGCTGAATACCCAGCCAGATAAGATAGGCGGCCCCGGCCCATTTCAGCACTTCGAAGGCCAGCACCGAACGGGAGAACAGCGTGCCGAGCCCCACGCCCACCAGCACGATGTGAATGCCCAGCCCGGTCTGCAACCCGGCAATCGATGCCGCTGCGCCGCGATAGCCGTGGTTTATGGCGGTGGTCATGGTATTGATCGCCCCGGAGCCCGGCGAAAGGCTGAGGATAATGGATGTCAGCAGGTAAGCGAACCACCACTCGAAGGACATTTGAAACTCCCGAATCGTCTATTTTTATGCCACAATACGCTAATGTTACGTCATTATGCGGCCTGTCCCGAAAAAACGATATTCCTTGGCTTACAGGGGCGTAAACCCGATGTTTCAGCAGAATAAAGACTGGGAAACGCGAGAAAAGGCATTTGCTGCTTTCTCCATGGGGCCATTGACCGATTTCTGGCGTCAGCGTGAGGAAGATGCGTTTACGGGCGTCGGGGATATTCCGGTACGCTTCGTTCGTTTCCGTGATGAAAAAAATGACCGGGTGATTGTAGTCTGCCCCGGGCGTATCGAAAGTTACGTCAAATATGCCGAGCTGGCGTACGATCTGTTCCATCTGGGTTTTGATGTGTTAATTATCGACCATCGCGGACAGGGGCTTTCCGGTCGGATGTTGCCGGATACCCATCGTGGTCACGTGGATAACTTCAGTGATTACGTCGACGATCTGGCCGCATTCTGGCAACAGGAAGTGCAGCCCGGCCCGTGGCGCAAGCGCTATATTCTTGCACACTCCATGGGCGGTGCTATTTCTACGCTCTTTTTGCAGCGCTACGATCACCAGTGCGATGCCATTGCGCTTACCGCGCCGATGTATGGCATTGTGATACGTTTTCCGGACTGGATGGTGCGCCATCTTCTCGACTGGGCTGAGGGCCATCAGCGCATTCGTGAAAGCTACGCCATCGGAACAGGGCGCTGGCGGGCTTTGCCTTTTGCCATCAACGTCTTAACCCACAGCCAGCAACGTTATCGCCGTAACCTGCGTTTCTATGCCGATGAACCGCGCTTGCGCGTTGGCGGCCCCACCTGGCACTGGGTTCGCGAAGGCATACTGGCAGGGGAACAGGCGCTGGCAGGTGCCGGTCAGGACGACACGCCAACGCTCATTCTTCAGGCTGAAGAGGAGCGGGTGGTGGATAACCGCATGCACGACCGCTTTTGTGAACTGCGAGCCGCAGCCGGACACCCTTGTGAAGGGGGTAAACCGCTGGTCATAAACGGCGCGTACCATGAGATCCTTTTCGAAAAGGACGCCATGCGCTCAGTCGCACTCCACGCCATCGTCGACTTTTTCGGCAGGCATAACTGATATTCACCAGAGGTTAAATTTTTCTATGTACCAGGTTGTCGCGTCTGATTTAGATGGCACGCTGCTCTCTCCCGACCACACTTTATCGCCTTACGCGAAAGAGACCTTAAAACTCCTGACCGCCCGTGGCGTGAACTTTGTCTTCGCTACCGGCCGCCACCACGTCGATGTGGGGCAGATCCGCGATAATCTGGAGATCAAATCTTACATGATCACCTCCAACGGTGCCCGCGTGCACGATCTGGACGGGAATCTGATCTTCACCCATAACCTCGATCGCGACATTGCCACCGATCTGTTCGGTATCATGCATAACAGCCCCGACATCATCACTAACGTGTATCGCGATGATGAGTGGTTTATGAACCGTCACCGCCCGGACGAGATGCGTTTCTTCAAAGAGGCGGTCTTTAACTATTCGCTGTATGAACCGGGCCTGCTGGATCCGGAAGGCATCAGCAAAGTGTTCTTCACCTCCGACAACCACGAAGCGCTGCTTCCACTGGAGCAGGCGATTAATGCCCGCTGGGGCGACCGGGTTAACGTCAGCTTCTCCACGCTGACCTGTCTGGAAGTAATGGCGGGCGGCGTCTCCAAGGGGCATGCCCTGGAAGCGGTGGCTAAACGTCTGGGCTTTGATCTGCGGGACTGCATCGCCTTTGGCGACGGCATGAACGACGCCGAGATGCTGTCGATGGCGGGTAAGGGCTGCATCATGGAAAACGCTCACCAGCGTCTGAAAGATCTCCATCCGGAGCTGGAAGTGATCGGCACCAACGCTGACAACGCGGTGCCAAAATACCTGCGTAAGCTGTTTCTTGAATAATCTTCACCTGGTTGTTTAACGCTCAGTTGTCAACCGAAGAGTTCGCTACAATGCCTGTCCATCTTTTCAAGAGACAAGCATTGTGGCGCTACTCATTATCACCACTATCCTGTGGGCCTTCTCTTTTAGCCTGATCGGCGAATACCTTGCCGGCCATGTCGACAGCTACTTCTCGGTGCTGATGCGCGTGGGGCTGGCGGCGCTGGTGTTCCTGCCGTTCCTGCGTACGCGCGGGCAAACGTTGAAAACTATTCTGCTCTACATGCTGGTGGGTGCGATGCAGCTCGGCATCATGTACCTGTTCAGCTTCCGGGCTTACGTCTACCTGTCGGTATCGGAATTCCTGCTGTTCACCGTTCTCACCCCGCTCTATATCACCTTGATTTACGATCTGCTCAGCAAACGCCGCCTGCGCTGGGGCTATCTGCTGAGCGCAGCGCTGGCGGTGGTGGGCGCGGCGATCATTCGCTACGACAAAGTAAGCGACCATTTCTGGACCGGGCTGATGTTCGTCCAGCTCGCCAATATCAGCTTTGCCATCGGCATGGTGGGCTACAAACGTCTGATGGAAACCCGTCCGATGCCGCAGCATAACGCCTTTGCCTGGTTCTATATGGGAGCGGCAATCGTTGCGGTTGCGGCGTGGTTCATGCTGGGGAATCCACAGAAGCTGCCGACCACCACGCTGCAGTGGAGCGTGCTGGTGTGGCTGGGCGTAGTGGCATCGGGGCTGGGTTACTTCATGTGGAACTATGGCGCCACGCAGGTGGACGCCGGGACGCTCGGGATCATGAACAACGTTCACGTCCCTGCGGGCCTGCTGGTGAACCTCGCCATCTGGCAGGAACAGCCGCACTGGCCAAGTTTCATTATTGGGGGGACGGTGATCCTGGCTTCACTGTGGGTACATCGCCGTTGGGTCGCTCCGCGCTCCGGACAAATGGCAGATGATCGCAAGCGTGATTCCGCGCTGAGCGAATAAAGGCTTCGGTAATCGGTTGTCGCTGCTCGCCGTCGCGCACGGCGGCGTACAGCCGGCTCCACAATCCCTCGCCCAGGGTTTTGGTCACCACCAGACCCTGGCGTTCAAAGCTCTCCACCACCCAGTGCGGCAGCGCCGCGATGCCCATTCTGGCCGCCACCATCTGAATCAGCAGCAGGGTGTTATCCACGCTTTTCAGCTGCGGGCTGATGCCGGCCGGCTGCAGGAAGTGACGCCAGATATCCAGACGACTGCGCTGAACCGGGTAGATCAGCAGCGTTTCGGTCGCCAGATCTTCCGGCGTAATACGCGTTCTGGAGGCCAGCGGGTGATCCGGGGCCAGCACCAGGCGCACTTCAAAATCAAACATTGGCGAATAGTGCAGGCCACTGCGCGGCAGAATATCCGAGGTCATGACCAGATCCAGCTCGCCCTGCTGGAGGGAGGGCTGTGGATCAAAGGTCACCCCGGATTTAAAGTCCATCTCCACCTGCGGCCAACGCTGGCGGAAGTTCTCAAGCGCGGGGGTCAGCCACTGGATACAGCTGTGACACTCGATGGCGATGCGCAGTCGGGTCTGCTGCGGCTCATGGCAGGCCTGCAACGCGCTGGCGATCTGCGGCAACACCTGATTCGCCAGCTGCAGCAGGATCTCACCCTGCGGCGTAAAGCGTAGTGGCTGACTCTTACGCACAAACAGACGAAAGCCAAGGCGCTGTTCCAGATCGCTGAACTGGTGGGAAAGGGCGGACTGGGTCTGATGCAGCGTGGCCGCCGCCGCCGCAAGAGAACCGCAGTTCCGCAACGCCTGGAGCGTTTTCAGGTGTTTAATCTCGATCATGAATGTCCTTCACTTCGCCATGAGCAATTTGCGCTTGAGGAATATACAGTACCTTCACATTATGGAAGTGTAAACATCTGGACGGCTAAATCCTAAAAATTCACAGGGGACATATCATGACAATCATTAATCACACCCTCGGTTTCCCGCGCGTCGGTCTTCGTCGCGAGCTGAAAAAAGCGCAAGAGAGCTACTGGGCGGGCAACGCCACCCGTGACGAGCTGCTGGCCGTCGGCCGCGAGCTGCGCGCCCGTCACTGGGATCAGCAAAAACAGGCAGGCGTTGATCTGCTGCCGGTGGGCGATTTCGCCTGGTACGACCATGTTCTGACTACCAGCCTGCTGCTTGGCAACGTGCCGGCTCGTCATCAGAACAAAGATGGATCGGTCGATCTCGACACCCTGTTCCGCATTGGCCGTGGCCGCGCCCCCACCGGTGAACCGGCAGCCGCAGCGGAAATGACCAAATGGTTCAACACCAACTACCACTACATGGTGCCGGAATTTGTGAAGGGTCAGCAGTTCAGACTGACCTGGACCCAACTGCTGGACGAAGTGGACGAAGCGCTGGCCCTGGGCCACAAGGTAAAACCTGTTCTGCTGGGGCCGGTCACTTATCTCTGGCTGGGCAAGGTGAAGGGCGAGCAGTTTGACCGCCTGAGCCTGCTGAATGACATCCTCCCGGTGTACCAGCAGGTGCTGGGCGAGCTGGCAAAACGCGGCGTGGAGTGGGTACAGATCGACGAGCCGGCGCTGGTGCTGGAGCTACCGCAGGCGTGGCTGGATGCCTTCAAACCGGCTTACGACGCTCTCGCGGGTCAGGTGAAGCTGCTGCTCACCACCTATTTTGAAGGCGTCACGCCGAACCTCGATACCATCACCGCGCTGCCGGTGCAGGGCCTGCACGTTGACCTGGTGCAGGGTAAAGATGATGTTGCGGAACTGAATGCCCGCCTGCCGTCCGACTGGCTGCTCTCTGCGGGTCTGGTAAATGGTCGTAACGTCTGGCGTGCCGATCTGACTGAGAAATATGCCCAGATTAAAGACATCGCAGGCGTTCGTGACCTGTGGGTAGCCTCATCTTGCTCTCTGCTGCACAGCCCGATCGACCTGAGCGTCGAAACCCGGCTGGACGAAGAAGTGAAAAGCTGGTTTGCCTTCGCCCTGCAAAAGTGTGAAGAGCTGGCCCTGCTGCGCGATGCGCTGAACAGCGGCGACACCATGGCGATTACCGCGTGGAGCGCGCCAATCCAGGCCCGTCGCCACTCGACCCGCGTGCACAATGCGGCGGTGGCGAAGCGTCTGGCCGCCATCACCGCTCAGGACAGCCAGCGCCAGAGCGCCTATGAAGTGCGTGCTGAAGCCCAGCGCGCGCGCTTTAAGCTCCCGGCATGGCCGACCACCACTATCGGCTCCTTCCCGCAGACCACCGAGATCCGCGGCCTGCGTCTGGACTTCAAAAAGGGCAATCTGGATGCGGGCAACTACCGCACCGGCATCGCTGAACACATCAAACAGGCGATTGTGGAGCAGGAGCGCCTGGGTCTGGACGTGCTGGTTCACGGCGAAGCCGAGCGTAACGACATGGTGGAGTACTTCGGTGAACACCTGGACGGTTTCGTCTTTACCCAGAACGGCTGGGTGCAGAGCTACGGCTCCCGCTGCGTGAAGCCGCCGGTGGTGATCGGCGACGTCAGCCGTCCGGAAGCGATCACCGTGGAGTGGGCAAAGTATGCCCAGTCTCTGACCGACAAGCCGGTGAAGGGCATGCTGACCGGTCCGGTGACCATCCTCTGCTGGTCCTTCCCGCGTGAAGACGTGACCCGTGAAACCATCGCCAAGCAAATCGCCCTGGCGCTGCGCGATGAAGTGGCGGATCTGGAAGCGGCGGGCATCGGCATTATCCAGATTGACGAACCGGCGCTGCGCGAAGGTCTGCCGCTGCGTCGCAGCGACTGGGATGCCTACCTGGCATGGGGCGTAGAGGCCTTCCGCATTAACGCCGCGGTGGCCAAGGATGATACCCAGATCCACACCCACATGTGTTACTGCGAGTTCAACGACATTATGGATTCCATCGCCGCGCTGGATGCCGATGTGATCACCATCGAAACCTCACGGTCCGATATGGAGCTGCTGGAGTCGTTTGAAGAGTTCGACTACCCGAACGAAATCGGGCCGGGCGTATACGACATTCACTCCCCGAACGTGCCCAGCGTAGAGTGGATCGAAGCCCTGCTGCAGAAAGCGGCCCAGCGTATTCCGGCCGGGCGCCTGTGGGTGAACCCGGACTGCGGCCTCAAAACCCGCGGCTGGCCAGAAACCCGCGCCGCGCTGGCGAACATGGTTAAAGCAGCGCAGAATTTGCGCCAGGGTTAATCCCGGCGGCACGATTGCCGGGCGGCGCATTCGCTTGCCCGGCCTACAATTCGCTGCAGTTGTAGGCCCGGTAAGGCGTAGCCGCCACCGGGCATTTTACGCCTGCCCGTCCATCAGGCGGCTGATATGAATACTTAACCACGTCAGCTCATCTTTCGGCAGGGTGAGCTGATATTTATCCTGCACGTAATCGCGGATCGCCCATGCCACGGTCATCGCGTCCGGGCGGTGGCGCATCAGCTCCTGATAAAAATCTTCGGTCTCGCTGAGGGCGATTTTCCCGGCCAGTACCCGCTCCGCAAAGTAACGCAGATGGGTGATAAAGCGCATGTAGTTAACCGACCGGGTATCGACGGCTTTGCCCAGTTTATAGCGCACGATATCGGCGATGCGGTTGACCAGTTCAACCTGCTGATGAGCGGTGCTGTCGTCGTCCTGGCTGCTGGCGTTGATCAGATGAAAGGCGATGTTTACCGCCTCGTCTTCAGGTAACGCAACGTCAAACTTCTCATTGACCTGCGCGCGCGCCTGCAACCCCACGCTGTACTCCTGCGGATAGTAGCGCTTCACTTCCCAGCTCAGCTTATTCAGGATTGTCTGCCCGCTCCGGCTGCGCTCCACCGCAAAATGCAGATGCTCCGCCAGGGTAAACAGCAAGACGGAATTGAGCTTATCTCCGCACAGGCTGCGCGCGAGGGTAAGAATGTCATGGCTAATGTCGAAGAAGGCCGCAGGAATGGTGTCCGTCAGGGATAAAAAATGGCGGGATTTAAGATCGCTCAGCGGCAGGAATACTTTCTCCACCTGCGTCAGGTCGATATTGGTACCGGGTTTCGCCCCAAAGCCGATCCCCTTGCCGAACAAAATCATCTCCCGCTGATCGCTGTCGACCAGCAGCATACTGTTATTAAGCGACTTTTTTATCGTTATCACGGTTATTCCTGCGGCATGGCCGGTTAGCTCATGTCTGCGCCATTGCTGGCGATCACTTTTTTGTACCACCAGAAGGAGTCTTTTTTCAGGCGTTTTAGCGTGCCGTTGCCTTCATCATCCTGATCGACATAGATAAAACCGTAGCGCTTAGACATCTGCGAGGTGCCCGCACTGATAATGTCTATGCATCCCCAGGTGGTGAATCCCATCACATCCACCCCTTCATTAATAGCTGCCAAAGTTTGCTCGAAGTGGGCGCGGAAATAGTCGATACGGTAGCTGTCGTGGATCTCGCCGTTTTCGACCACATCCTTCGCGCCCAGACCGTTCTCAACGATAAACAGCGGCTTCTGGTAACGGTCGTATAGCTCCAGCAGGGAGATTTTCAGCCCGACAGGATCGATCTGCCAGCCCCATTCGGACGCGGGCAGGTAGGGGTTTTTCACCCCGAGAACGGTATTGCCCGGGATGCGCTCAACGTCCGGCTGGGTCGATTCGGTCATCGACATGTAGTAACTAAAGGAGACGAAGTCGACGGTATGATCCTTTAAAATACGCCGATCGTCGGCCTGCATCTGGATCTGAATGTCACGACGCGCAAGATCGCGCAGGATCAACGGCGGATATTCGCCAAATACCTGAACGTCGGCGTAGAAGTAGTTCTCCAGATTCTTTTTCAGCGTCGCTTCCACATCTTCGGGACGACAACTGTGGGGATAGGTCGTGAGCTTGGTCAGCATGCACCCGACCTGGCTACCCGGGATTTTGGCATGGCAGTAGCGTGTCACCAGCGCAGAGGCGACAAACTGGTGATGCAGCCCCTGGTAGATATCCTGCTGCGCTTTGCCGGGGGCGCTTTTCTCTTCGCGGATGCCCGCGGTGGTAAACGGGTGGCGGTGGATACTGTCGATCTCATTGAACGTCAGCCAGTAGCGCACCAGCTCTTTGTAGCGGTCAAAACAGACGTTGCTGAAGCGCACGAAAGCATCCACCACGTTGCGGTGCACCCAACCGTTATATTTTTCGCTCAGGGCCAGCGGCATCTCGTAGTGAGAAAGCGTCACCAGCGGCTCAATATTATGGCGACGCAATTCGCGGAACATGTCTTCATAAAACTGCAGTCCCGCCTCATTGGGCGCGCTGTCTTCGCCGGTGGGGAAGATACGTGACCAGGCGATGGACACGCGCAGCACCTTATAGCCCATCTCGGCAAACAGGGCGATATCGTCCTTATAGTGGTGATAAAAATCGATGCCGCGGCGCTTCGGATAGCGCGCGTCGTTTTTACCTTCAAACGCGTCGCGGATATTCTCGTCCGTCAGCGCCATATGGCCACTGTAATCCTTCACGGACAGGTTGGGCTTCCAGGTGATGGCGTCAGCGACGGAGGGCCCTTTGCCATCCACATTCCATGCCCCTTCGGCCTGATTGGCGGCTATCGCGCCGCCCCATAAAAAACCTTGCGGAAACGGGAGGGATTTTTCCATTACACGGACTCCTTAAGCGTCATGATGATATGCGGGTCTGGATTCTTATCGTCGGTATTACCTGGTGTCAGCGAAAAGCGTTCGCCGTTAGTGACCACCATCATCACCACCGGATCGAGCCCGGCGGCCGTGATGGTATCAAGAGAAAATTCAATGAGCGTGTCGCCGCTCTTTACGTGCTGGCCTTCCACCACCCGTGGGGAAAAGCCTTCGCCTTGCAGCCTGATGGTGTCGATACCGATGTGGAAAATCAGCTCGACGCCCGCATCGGTGAGCAGGCTCAGCGCATGGCCGCTTTCAAATACGTTCACGATGGTTCCATTCGCCGGGGCACGCAGTACCCCCTGAGAAGGGATAATGGCGATCCCATCGCCCATGATTTTGCGGGAGAAAACGTCGTCGTTTACCTTCTCAAGCGGGATGATTTGCCCCTCGACCGGACGGGTGAAACTCAGCGCGTCGCTTTTTTCAGACGCTTTATCGCGCCAGAGCAGCAGAGCGCTGATAAACGCCACGGCAAAAGATAACCCTGCCCCGGCAAAGGCCCAGACGATATTCATGGCGTTATCCGGCGAGACAAACATCGAGATGCTGGCAAGCCCAGGGCCGACGAGCGCAAAGGCCTCAATCGCCATCCAGCCGATAAATGCCCCGCCCACAACGCTGCCGAGGATCACGCTGTAGAGCGCTTTTTTATTCAGCAAAGTGACGCCATAGAGTGCCGGTTCGGTAATGCCGAACAGCGCGGAGATCCCGGCGGAGAAGGCGGTGGATTTCAGCACCTTATCTTTGCTTTTGAGCGCAATCGCCAGACAGGCCCCGGACTCGGCAATGTTGTGCGCCAGAGAGGCCGGCAGATAGAGCATCTCGCGCCCGAACTGGCTCATGGAGGCCACGGCGTACGGCAGCATCGGCTTGTGCATCCCGGCGGCGACCATAAAGGGCAGGGCGGCGGCCAGCAGCCCGGTTGCCACAAAGCCAAGTTTGCCGTACAGCCACAAAATCACCGTTGCCAGGCCGGCTCCCAACTCGTAACCCAGCGGTCCCAGGATCAGCAGCGTGACCGGGACCGTCACCAGAAGAGAGAGCATCGGCGAGAGGAAAATGCGCAGCGCGCCGGGGGAATAGCGGTTAAATAGCTTCTCCGTCTGGGCGTAAAAGAGTACGCACAGAATGGCGGGGAAGACCTGCGATGCATAGGCCACGTTGCGCAGATCAAACGACATGAACGCCGTGCCGTCTGCCAGCTGTTTGGTCATTGCCGGCAGCACCATGACGGAGACCGCCGAGACGGCAACCAGTACGTTCACTTTCAGCTTCATCGCCGTGGTGATCGCCACCAGAATGGGCAGGAAGTAGAGTGGCGCAGAGCCGATGTTATCCAGCACCTTGTAGGTTGAACTGTCGCGGCTGAGCCAGCCCATGACGTCCAGCAACAGCAGCAGCGACTTCAGCACGCCGCCACCGGCAATGGCAGGCACCAGCGGCTGAAAAACGCTGATGACGAAATCGACAATCTGCGCGCCACGCGAGGTTTTAGCCGCCGCGTGTTGGCCTGCGGACTGAGGCGACCCCACCAGCGAGCGCACCGCTTCAAAAACCTGCACCACGTCATGACCAATAATCACCTGACACTGCACGTTCACCCGCACGCCCAGGACGCCGTCGACCTTTGCCAGTGCCGTCTCATTGACCTTGTTATTGTCATACAGGCTCAGCCGCAAGCGGGTAGAGCAGTGTTCGATATGTTCGATATTTTCAGCACCGCCGACCTGAGCGATGATTTCCAGCGCTGTTTGCAAGTGGTTCATGTTCTGGCCCCTGTCTCCAGAGCAAAAAAAAGACCTGAACCCCCTCTGCGCTCGAAAACGGAGAGGGGGTTCAGGTCTTGCCTACGGATCGTAGTTACACGCCTGTGGTTTTTATATCGTCCGGATTGTGATTAAAAGTCAAACGGTCACGTCTCTTTGCGTATTGAAATGTGAGCCGCTTAACTTTTTTTACCGCCGTACTGGCGGAACCACGCCAGCATTCGCTGCCAGCCATCTTTCGCTGACTCTTCGTGATAGCTCGGTCGGTAATCGGCATTAAACGCGTGTCCCGCGCCCGGATAGACCACAATCTCCGCCGTTGCGTTTGCCGCCCGCAGGGCATGACGCATCGTCTCGACGGTATCCAGCGGAATGCCGGTGTCTTCGGCACCATAGAGCCCAAGCACGGGGGCGTTTAAATCGGTGGCAATATCAACCGGATGCTTCGGTGAATTCAGGGTCTTCTCGCCGACCAGCTTGCCATACCACGCCACGGCCGCTTTCAGCTGCGGGTTGTGCGCGGCATACAGCCAATTGATGCGCCCGCCCCAGCAGAAGCCGGTCGCCAGCAGGCGATGGGGATCGCCGCCATTGCGCGCTGCCCAGTTGGCGACGTGATCGAGATCCGCCAGCACCTGTGCGTCCGGCACTTTGCTCACCAGGTTGCTGAACAGGGTGGGGATGTCGCTGTACTCGTTCGGATCGCCCTGGCGGAAATAGAGCTCCGGTGCGACCGCCAGATACCCTTCCAGCGCCAGACGACGGCAGAGGTCGCGAATATGTTCATGCACGCCGAAAATTTCCTGAATCACAATGACGATCGGCAGCGGCCCTTCCGCATCTTTTGGCCGGGCATGATAAGCGGGCATATTGTCGCCCTGGGTCGGAATGGAGGTCTCTCCGGCGGAAATCGCATCGCCGGCGGTGGTGACTACGGTTGACGTTTGTAGGTCAGCAGCAGGTGCAAATCCAGTTTTTCCAGTCATGGCATTCTCCGTACCAATTAGCGCAAAGTTAAATATAGTCCGCAGGTTATCAATCCACAGTGCCCGAAACAGGCTATCTTTTGTGCAAGCGTGATCGATATAACTTGTTAATGTGATGTTAGTCACCTTTTTATGGTAATTAACTGCAATCAATTTCATTCCCGGTGATGTCTGTCACGAAAATAAGCTGTTTGCTTCGGTAAAGTACCGCTTTGCTTCTGCTGACAAACTGACCCACAGAGGAGTTTTCTATGTCTAAGTCTGATGTTTTTCATCTCGGCCTCACTAAAAACGATTTACAAGGGGCTACGCTCGCTATCGTCCCTGGCGATCCAGAGCGTGTGGAAAAGATCGCCGCGCTGATGGATAAGCCGGTTAAGCTGGCATCTCATCGTGAATTTACCACCTGGCGCGCAGAGCTGGACGGAAAACCGGTAATCGTCTGTTCAACCGGTATTGGTGGCCCGTCTACCTCTATCGCCGTTGAAGAGCTGGCGCAGCTGGGCATCCGTACTTTCCTGCGTATCGGTACCACCGGCGCAATCCAGCCGCATATCAACGTTGGCGACGTGCTGGTCACCACGGCGTCCGTTCGTCTGGATGGCGCAAGCCTGCACTTTGCGCCGATGGAGTTCCCGGCAGTGGCCGACTTCGAGTGCACCACCGCGCTGGTGGAAGCGGCGAAATCCGTTGGCGCAACCACCCACGTGGGTGTAACCGCCTCGTCTGACACCTTCTACCCAGGCCAGGAGCGCTACGACACCTTCTCCGGTCGCGTGGTTAGCCGCTTCAAAGGCTCAATGGAAGAGTGGCAGTCCATGGGCGTGATGAACTATGAAATGGAATCCGCCACGCTGCTGACCATGTGCGCAAGCCAGGGTCTGCGTGCCGGTATGGTTGCAGGTGTCATTGTTAACCGGACTCAGCAAGAGATCCCGAACGCCGAGACCATGAAGCAGACCGAAAGCCACGCGGTGAAAATCGTGGTGGAAGCGGCCCGCCGCCTGCTGTAATTCTCCCCTTTTCTACGCTAAAGGCCGACCCGTTCGGCCTTTTTCTTTGCGTAACGCCTCGCAGAAAACTCTTTTCAAACTGGACGTTTATACAGCACAATTCTATTTTGTGCGGGTCATACCTTGATGCAGGGGGCGTCGTGGATATCTCTGTCCTTTTTTATGCCGTTATTGCGCTGGTTAGCGTCGGCGTGGGCTGGCTGTTCGCCAGCTACCAGCATGCGCAGCAAAAAGCCGATCAGCTGGCCGAACGTGAAGAGATGGTGGCCGATCTCAGCGCATTGCGACAGAACATTGCCCAAAGCGGGCACTGGCGCGACGAGTGCGAGCTGCTCAATAACGAACTGCGCAATCTGCGGGATATCAACACCTCGCTGGAAGCCGACCTGCGCGAAGTCACCACCCGCCTGGAATCGACCCAACTGCATGCGGAAGACAAAATCCGCCAGATGATCAACAGCGAACAGCGTCTGAGCGAGCAGTTCGAAAACCTGGCGAACCGCATCTTTGAGCAGAGCAATCGCCGTGTCGATGAACAAAACCGCCAGAGCCTGAACGGCCTGCTGACGCCTCTGCGTGAACAGCTGGACGGTTTTCGTCGTCAGGTGCAGGACAGCTTTGGCCAGGAGGCGCGGGAGCGGCATACCCTGGCCCATGAGATCCGCAACCTCCAGCAGCTGAATGCCCAAATGGCGCAGGAGGCAATCAACCTCACCAAAGCGCTGAAAGGCGACAATAAAACTCAGGGTAACTGGGGGGAAGTTGTCCTGACCCGCGTGCTGGAAGCCTCCGGCCTGCGCGAAGGGCATGAATACCAGACCCAGGTCAGCATTGAAACGGAGAATCGCGCGCGAATGCAGCCCGACGTTATTGTCCGTCTGCCGCAGGAAAAAGACGTGGTCATCGACGCCAAAATGACGCTGGTGGCCTATGAGCGCTACTTCAACGCCGAGGACGACTACACCCGCGAGGCGGCGCTGCAGGAGCATATTGCCTCGGTGCGTAACCATATCCGTCTGCTGGGGCGCAAAGATTATCAGCAGCTTCCCGGCCTGCGTTCGCTGGACTACGTGCTGATGTTTATCCCGGTTGAGCCGGCCTTCTTACTGGCGCTGGACCGTCAGCCGGAGCTGATCTCCGAGGCGCTGAAAAACAACATTATGCTGGTGAGCCCGACCACGCTGCTGGTGGCGCTGCGCACCATCGCTAACCTCTGGCGCTACGAGCACCAGAGCCGCAATGCCCAGCAGATTGCCGATCGCGCCAGCCGCCTGTACGACAAAATGCGCCTGTTCGTCGATGATATGTCTTCGGTCGGGCAGAGCCTGGATCGCGCCCAGGAGAACTATCGCCAGGCGATGAAAAAGCTGGCGTCCGGGCGCGGAAACCTGCTGGCACAGGCCGAATCCTTCCGCAGCCTTGGCGTGGAAGTTAAACGCGAGATTAATCCGGAATTGGTCGAGCAGGCCACCGCGCAGGATGAAGAGTACCGGCTGCGCAATGACGGGGCTGTTCAAAAGACAAACAACACCTTAGCGGATGCTCACGCACCGGCAGACCC
The DNA here is from genome assembly GCF_023736175.1 of Leclercia sp. LTM14. Taxonomy (NCBI): domain Bacteria; kingdom Pseudomonadati; phylum Pseudomonadota; class Gammaproteobacteria; order Enterobacterales; family Enterobacteriaceae; genus Leclercia; species Leclercia sp. LTM14. Next base: position 16,458 of record NZ_JAIKTT010000017.1, on the reverse strand, counting down.
CCTGGAGCGTTATTCCCGGGGAGGTTGAATCGTAGGGCAAATGCGCCCAATCTGTTACACTTCTCGTACATTTGACTGATAAGCAGGCTCTGAGATGGTTGAAGATTCACAAGACACAACGCACTTTGGCTTTCAGACTGTCGCTAAAGCGCAGAAAGCTGACATGGTGGCCCACGTATTCCATTCCGTGGCGGCGAAGTACGATGTAATGAATGACCTGATGTCATTTGGCATTCATCGCTTGTGGAAACGCTTCACTATTGACTGTAGCGGCGTACGTCGTGGGCAAACCGTGCTGGATCTGGCGGGCGGTACCGGCGACCTGACGGCGAAATTCTCGCGTCTGGTGGGTGAAACCGGCCGCGTTGTGCTGGCTGACATCAACGACTCCATGCTGAAAATGGGTCGTGAAAAACTGCGCAATATCGGCGTGGTCGGCAACGTTGAATATGTCCAGGCTAACGCTGAGGCGCTGCCTTTCCCGGATAACACCTTTGACTGCATCACCATCTCGTTCGGTCTGCGTAACGTCACCGATAAAGAGAAAGCGCTGCGTTCCATGTACCGTGTCCTGAAACCGGGTGGACGTCTGCTGGTGCTGGAGTTCTCCAAACCGATTATTGAGCCGCTGAGCAAAGCGTACGACGCCTATTCGTTCCACATTCTGCCGCGCATTGGCGAAGTGGTGGCTAACGACGCCGACAGCTATCGCTACCTGGCCGAATCTATCCGTATGCACCCCAACCAGGACACCCTGAAAGCCATGATGCAGGACGCAGGCTTCGACAATGTTAATTACTTCAACATGACGGCGGGCGTTGTGGCGCTGCATCGCGGTTACAAGTTCTGAGTGGAGGTGGCGAATGCCGTTTAAACCCTTGATCACAGCGGGCGTTGAGAACGTACTCAATACTTTTCTGTATCGCTCACCTGCGCTGAAAACGGCGCGTCAGCGGCTGAACGGCAAGGTGCTGCGGGTGGTGGTAAAAGAGTTTTCGACCCCTCTGGTGCTGGTTTTCAGCGAGTGCCAACTCGACGTGCTGGGCGAGTGGGAAGGCGAGGCGGACTGCTCCGTTATCACCCATATGAGCACGCTGCCTAAACTGCGCGATCGCCAGCAGCTCACTGCTCTGATCCGCAGCGGTGAGCTGGAGGTCGAAGGCGACATTCAGGTGGTGCAGAACTTCGTTGCGCTGGCCGATCTGGCGGAATTCGATCCGGCCGAGCTGCTGGCCCCCTGGACGGGCGATATTGCCGCAGAGGGGATCGGTAAAGTGCTGCGCGGCGGCGCCTCTTTTCTGAAGAAAGGTTTTCAGCGTCAACAGCGCTATGCTGCGGAAGTGCTTACCGAAGAGTGGCGTATGGCGCCCGGGCCGCTGGAAGCGGCATGGTTTGCAGAAGAAACCGCCGCGGTTGAGCGTTCGGTTGACGCACTGACAAAACGGCTTGAAAAGCTGGAGGGCAAATGACGCCAGGTGAAATTCGGCGCCTCTATTTTATCATCCGCACCTTTTTGAGCTACGGGCTCGATGAGTTGATCCCTCGAATGCGCATCACATTGCCGCTGCGCCTCTGGCGGCAAACGCTTTTCTGGATGCCAAATCGTCATAAAGACAAGCTGCTTGGTGAACGGCTGCGTCTGGCGCTGCAGGAGCTGGGTCCGGTGTGGATCAAGTTCGGCCAGATGCTCTCGACCCGCCGCGATCTCTTCCCACCCCTGATTGCCGATCAGCTGGCCCTGCTGCAGGACAAAGTCGCCCCGTTCGACGGTCGGCTGGCAAAGCAGCAGATCGAAAAAGCGATGGGCGATATCCCGGTAGAGAGCTGGTTTGATGATTTTGACATTCAACCCCTGGCCTCGGCCTCCATTGCCCAGGTGCATACCGCACGGCTGAAAGAGAATGGCAAAGAGGTGGTCATCAAGGTGATCCGCCCGGATATTCTGCCAATCATCAGAGCCGACATGAAGCTCATCTACCGTCTCGCCCGCTGGGTGCCGCGCCTGCTGCCGGATGGCCGTCGCCTGCGCCCGTTGGAAGTGGTGCGCGAATATGAAAAGACGCTGATTGATGAGCTGAACTTGCTGCGTGAATCGGCAAACGCCATTCAACTGCGCCGTAACTTTGAAAACAGCCCGATGCTGTACGTGCCGGAAGTCTATTCCGACTACTGCAGTCAGGACATGATGGTGATGGAGCGCATCTACGGGATCCCGGTCTCTGATGTCGCGACCCTGGAAAAGCAGGGCACCAACATGAAGCTGCTGGCGGAGCGTGGCGTGCAGGTCTTCTTCACCCAGGTGTTCCGCGACAGCTTCTTCCATGCCGACATGCACCCGGGCAACATCTTCGTCAGCTACGAACATCCTGAAGATCCGCAATACATTGGCATCGACTGCGGTATCGTCGGCTCGCTGAACAAAGAAGATAAGCGCTACCTGGCAGAGAACTTTATCGCCTTCTTTAACCGCGATTACCGCAAAGTGGCCGAACTGCACGTCGATTCCGGCTGGGTTCCGCCGGATACCAACGTCGAAGAGTTTGAGTTCGCCATTCGTACGGTGTGCGAGCCGATCTTCGAGAAGCCGCTGGCTGAGATCTCATTTGGCCATGTGCTGCTGAACCTGTTCAACACCGCCCGCCGCTTTAATATGGAAGTGCAGCCGCAATTAGTTTTACTTCAGAAAACATTACTTTACGTTGAAGGGGTGGGGAGACAGCTCTATCCTCAGTTAGACTTATGGAAAACGGCAAAACCTTTCCTTGAGTCATGGATCAAAGATCAGGTGGGTCTGCCTGCCCTGTTCCGCTCCCTGAAAGAGAAAGCGCCGTTCTGGATTGAAAAAATGCCCGAATTGCCGGAACTGGTGTATGACAGTTTGCGTCAGAGCAAGAACCTGGAACACAGCGTGGATAAAATTGCTCGCGAACTGCAAACCAACCATGTGCGTCAGGGCCAGTCCCGGTATCTGTTTGGCATTGGCGCCACGCTGCTGTTAAGCGGCACGCTGTTGCTGATAAACCGCCCTGACTGGGAGTTAATGCCCGCCTGGCTGATGGCCGGCGGCGTGGTGGTCTGGCTGGCGGGATGGCGTAAAACGCGCTGAATTGCATCGCTATCGCAGGGCCGCATAACGTATAATGCGGCCTGATTAATTTATCATCTACAACTGAGGAAGATGTATGGGTGGTATCAGTATCTGGCAATTAGTGATCATTGCCGTCATCGTCGTGCTGCTGTTCGGTACCAAAAAGCTTGGCTCTATCGGTTCCGATCTGGGCGCGTCCATTAAAGGCTTCAAGAAAGCGATCAAAGATGATGACGAGAAGCAGGATAAATCCAGCCAGGATGCGGATTTCACTGCTAAATCCATCGCCGATAAACAAGACGATGTCAAAAAGGAAAATGCTAAACGCCACGATAACGAGCAGGTGTAATACGTGTTTGATATCGGTTTTAGCGAACTGCTGCTGGTATTCGTGATTGGCCTCATCGTTCTGGGGCCTCAGCGTCTGCCGGTGGCAGTCAAAACAATTGCAGGCTGGGTGCGCGCGCTACGATCGCTGGCGACAACGGTTCAGAACGAGCTGGCGCAGGAGCTTAAGCTGCAGGAGTTTCAGGATAGCCTGAAAAAAGTAGAGAAGGCGAGCATGGATAACCTGACGCCGGAACTCAAAGCCTCTATGGACGAACTGCGCGAAGCGGCGGAATCCATGAAGCGCTCCTACAGCGTCAACGATCCGGAAAAATCGAGTGATGAAGCCAATACCATTCGCAATCCGCTGGTCAAAGATAACGAAGCGCAGCACGAAGGCGTGACGCCTGCCACTGCTGAACACCAGGCCAGTGCGCCCGAACAGACGCCTTCAGAGCCGGTGATCAAAAAACAAGAACCGACGCCAGCGCCTGCAGAGAAGAAACCTGCACCCGCCGCTGAGCCGTCCTCCTCGTCGAGTGATAAATCGTAAACATGGCAGTAGATGAAACTCAACCGCTGATTACGCACCTGATCGAGCTGCGTAAGCGCCTGATGAACTGCATTATTGCGGTTTGCCTCATTTTTTTAGGCCTGGTCTATTTCGCCAACGACATCTATCAGGTGGTCTCTGCGCCGCTGATTAAGCAGATGCCGCTCGGCGCGACCATGATTGCGACCGACGTCGCCTCGCCGTTCTTCACGCCGATCAAGCTGACCTTCTGGGTATCGCTGATTGCCTCTGCGCCAGTGATCCTCTATCAGGTCTGGGCCTTTATCGCCCCGGCGCTGTATAAGCATGAACGCCGTCTGGTGATCCCGCTGCTGGTCTCCAGCTCGCTGCTGTTCTATATCGGCATGGCCTTTGCCTACTTCGTGGTCTTCCCGCTGGCGTTTGGCTTCCTGGCAAATACCGCGCCGGTAGGGGTGCAGGTTTCAACCGATATCGCCAGCTATCTGAGCTTCGTCATGGCGCTGTTTATGGCCTTTGGTGTGGCGTTTGAGGTGCCGGTTGCCATCGTGCTGCTCTGCTGGGTAGGGGTCACCACCCCGGAAGATTTACGTAAAAAACGCCCGTACATTCTGGTGGGCGCCTTTGTGGTTGGCATGCTGTTAACGCCGCCGGATGTTTTCTCGCAAACCCTGCTGGCGATCCCGATGTATTGCCTGTTTGAGGTGGGTGTCTTCTTCTCGCGCTTCTATACCGGCAAGCGACGTGAAGATCACGAGGAAGAGTCAGAAGAGTAATATCAACCGCCCGCCAGGGCGGTTGTCATATGGGAGCGAGCATGTTTGATATCGGTCTGAACCTGACCAGCCCGCAGTTTGCCCAGGATCGCGATGAGGTCGTCGCCCGGGCCTTCGCCGCAGGCGTAAACGGATTACTGCTGACGGGCACCAACCTGCATGAAAGTGAGCAGGCGCACCAGCTGGCGCAGCGTTACGACCGTTGCTGGTCAACGGCGGGCGTCCATCCTCATGACAGCAGTCAATGGACGGCCGAAAGCGCAGACAGGCTGCGGGCATTAGCCGCCTCGCCGGAAGTGGTGGCTATCGGCGAGTGTGGCCTCGACTTTAATCGCAACTTCTCGACTCCCGCCGAGCAGGAACACGCCTTCAGCGCCCAGCTTGCGCTGGCAGCGGAGCTGGGGATGCCGGTGTTTATGCACTGTCGCGACGCCCATGAGCGTTTTCTGGCGCTGCTGGAGCCATGGCTGGATAAGCTGCCCGGTGCGGTGCTGCACTGTTTTACCGGCACGCGGCAGGAGGCGGCAGATTGTCTGGCGCGCGGTCTGTATCTGGGGATAACCGGATGGGTCTGCGATGAACGACGCGGGCTGGAGTTACGCGAGCTGCTGCCGGTCATTCCTGCCGATCGTCTGCTGATTGAGACCGATGCGCCATACCTGCTACCGCGCGATCTCAGCCCCAAACCGGCATCACGCCGCAACGAACCGGCGTATTTAGGGCATATCCTTGAGCGGGTTGCGCACTGGCGCACAGAGGATGCGCAGTGGCTGGCGGCGCAGACGGATGACAACGTGCGTCGTCTGTTTGGCGTTGAATTTTAAACTTTGCGGAAGCTGGTGTTTTTCACGCTCTGCTTCACTTCTTTATTCAGTAAGTTCAGCAGCAGCATGGAGCGGGCTTCACCGTCCGGCTCAGCGAAAATCGCCACCAGCCCTTCGAACGCTCCTTCGGTGATCACAACATCATCGCCGGAGAAGGGCGTATCAGGATCGGTAATGTCTTCTGGCTGTTTATAGACCGAGAGCTGGTGGATGACGGAAGAGGGCACCGTAGCCGGATGCACGCCAAAGCGCACGAAGTGGCTGACACCGCGCGTCGCATTGATGGTGGTGGTGTGGATCACTTCGGGGTCGAATTCAACAAACAGATAGTTCGGGAACAGCGGCTCGCTGACCGTTGTGCGTCTACCGCGGACCATTTTTTCAAGCGTGATCATGGGCGTCAGGCAGTTCACCGCCTGGCGTTCCAGATGTTCCTGAGCACGCTGAAGTTGCCCGCGCTTGCAATACAGTAAATACCAGGCCTGCATAATGACTCTTTTCCGCTTGTTATGCCGGCAAGCATATCAAAACCCTGGCGGGATCGCTAAGCTGATTATAATGGCAGTACGCAGAAGAAGGCATGAATCTTCACGCTAATTTAACAAAAATACAGCATCACGCAGTCTTACGCCGTATAATGAAACGCTTACAGAGAGAGCTTGACTAACTGCATGAAATACAACGATCTACGCGATTTCCTGGAACTGCTGGAAAAGCAGGGCGAACTCAAACGTATTACCCTTCCTGTCGATCCTTATCTGGAGATGACAGAGATTGCCGACCGCACCCTCCGTGCCGGTGGGCCCGCGCTCCTGTTTGAAAACCCGAAAGGCTACACCATGCCGGTGCTCTGTAACCTGTTTGGTACACCAAAGCGTGTGGCGATGGGCATGGGCCAGGAGGATGTCAGCGCGTTGCGTGAAGTGGGTAAGCTGCTGGCTTTTCTGAAAGAGCCTGAGCCGCCAAAAGGTTTTCGCGATCTCTTTGATAAGCTGCCGCAGTTTAAGCAGGTGCTGAACATGCCGACCAAACGTCTGCGCGGCGCACCCTGCCAGCAGAAAATTGTGGAAGGCGACGCGGTCGATCTGACGCGTATTCCGATCATGCAGTGCTGGCCCGAAGACGCCGCCCCGCTGATCACCTGGGGTCTGACCGTGACGCGCGGTCCGCATAAAGAGCGCCAGAATCTCGGGATCTACCGTCAGCAGCTGATCGGCAAGAACAAACTTATCATGCGCTGGCTGTCGCATCGCGGCGGCGCGCTTGATTTCCAGGAGTGGTGTGCGGCGCATCCGGGCGAACGCTTTCCGGTATCCGTGGCGCTGGGTGCCGATCCGGCCACCATTCTCGGCGCGGTGACGCCGGTGCCGGACACGCTGTCCGAATACGCCTTTGCCGGGTTACTGCGCGGCACCAAAACCGAAGTGGTGAAGTGCATTTCTAACGATCTGGAAGTGCCCGCCAGCGCCGAAATTGTCCTCGAAGGCTACATCGAGGCGGGTGAGATGGCTCCGGAAGGGCCGTATGGCGACCACACCGGCTATTACAATGAAATTGACAACTTCCCGGTATTTACCGTGACGCACATTACCCAGCGGGAAGATGCAATTTACCACTCCACCTACACCGGACGTCCGCCGGATGAACCTGCCGTACTCGGCGTGGCGCTTAACGAAGTGTTTGTGCCTATTCTGCAAAAGCAGTTTCCGGAAATTGTTGATTTTTATCTGCCGCCGGAAGGATGCTCTTATCGCCTGGCGGTGGTGACCATTAAGAAGCAGTACGCGGGTCACGCAAAACGGGTGATGATGGGCGTATGGTCTTTCCTGCGCCAGTTTATGTATACCAAGTTTGTGATCGTTTGCGATGATGACGTCAATGCCCGTGACTGGAATGACGTTATCTGGGCCATCACCACCCGTATGGACCCGGCACGCGATACCGTGTTAGTTGAAAACACGCCGATTGATTACCTGGATTTTGCCTCGCCGGTTTCCGGTCTTGGCTCAAAAATGGGACTGGATGCCACCAATAAATGGCCCGGCGAAACCCAACGTGAATGGGGTCGACCGATCAAAAAGGATCCTGAGGTGACTGCGCGAATTGACGCGATCTGGGATGAACTGGCCATAATGAATAACGGTACGCAGGATTCCGACCGTTAAGCCTTATAGACTTACCGACTGACAGAGAGAGCGAATGACAACCTTAAGCTGTAAAGTGACCTCGGTAGACGCTATCACCGACACTGTATATCGCGTCCGTTTAGTACCTGAATCGGCGTTCTCCTTCCGCGCTGGCCAGTATCTGATGGTGGTGATGGATGAGCGGGATAAGCGTCCTTTCTCAATGGCCTCCACGCCGGACGAGCAAGAGTTTATCGAGCTGCACATTGGGGCGTCAGAGCTCAACCTGTATGCGATGGCGGTGATGGATCGCATTCTGAAAGAGAACGAGATCGAGATTGATATCCCTCACGGGGAAGCCTGGCTGCGCGATGATGAAGAGCGTCCGCTGATCCTGATTGCCGGCGGCACCGGTTTCTCCTACGCACGCTCCATCCTGCTGACGGCGCTGGCGCGTAACCCGGACCGCGATATCACCATCTACTGGGGTGGCCGTGAGTCGAAGCACCTTTACGATCTCTCCGAGCTGGAAGCGCTGAGCGTGACCCATCCTAACCTGCGCGTTGAGCCAGTGGTGGAGCAGCCTGAAGAGGGCTGGCGCGGTCGCAGCGGCACCGTGTTAACGGCGGTACTGCAGGATCATGGCACTCTGGTAAACCACGATATCTATATTGCCGGTCGTTTCGAGATGGCGAAAATTGCCCGCGACCTGTTCTGCAACGAGCGTGGCGCGCGTGAAGATCGTCTGTTTGGCGACGCGTTTGCGTTTATCTGAGACGAAAAAAACCCGCCCCTGACAGGCGGGAAAACGGCAACTAAACCTTTCCCCGTCATCATTCACGCTGCCTCTTTGTTGGCTGCCTTTGCTCACCCCGGTCACATAGTTAACTATGTTCCCGGGGATTCGCGCAGTTGCCGCCGCGATGCAACGCGAATGATTTAGGGGAATATTCTTCGATTACACCCTCTCAAATACCGTCGCGATCCCCTGACCCAACCCGATACACATGGTCGCCAGACCAAACTGGGCATCTTTGCGTTCCATCAGGTTGATAAGCGTGGTGCTGATACGCGCCCCGGAACAGCCCAGCGGATGACCCAGAGCGATGGCACCGCCGTTGAGGTTAATCTTCTCGTCGATCTGATCCATCAGTCCCAGATCCTTAATGCACGGCAGGATCTGCGCGGCGAAGGCTTCGTTCATCTCGAAAACGTCGATATCGCTGGTGGTAAGCCCGGCTTTTTTCAGCGCCAGCTTCGACGCCGGTACCGGGCCGTAACCCATAATTGACGGATCGCAGCCGACCACCGCCATCGAGCGGATGCGCGCCCGCGGCGTCAGTCCCAGTTCGCGGGCGCGGCTTTCGCTCATCACCAGCATGGCGGCAGCACCGTCGGATAGGGCGGAAGAGCTGCCCGCCGTCACTGTACCGGTCACCGGATCAAAGGCCGGTTTCAGCGTCGAGAGCGCTTCGACGGTGGTTTCCGGGCGGATCACTTCGTCGAAGTAGAACTGCTTGAGCACGCCATCGGCGTCGTGACCGCCGGTTGGCAAAATTTCATTTTTGAAGGCGCCGGACTGCGTCGCGGCCCAGGCGCGGGCGTGCGAGCGGGCGGCAAAGCTGTCCTGCATTTCGCGACTGATACCGTGCAGGCGGGAGAGCATCTCCGCCGTCAGCCCCATCATGCCCGCGGCTTTTGCCACGTTGCGGCTCATGCCGGGATGGAAATCGACGCCGTGGCTCATCGGCACGTGGCCCATGTGCTCCACGCCGCCAATCATGCACACCTGCGCGTCGCCGGTCATGATCATGCGTGCCGCATCGTGCAGGGCCTGCATCGACGAACCGCACAGGCGGTTGACGGTAACAGCCGGTACCGAGTGCGGAATTTCCGCCAGCAGCGCGGCGTTACGGGCGATGTTGAAGCCCTGTTCCAGGGTCTGCTGCACGCAGCCCCAGTAGATATCGTCCAGCGCGGTAGCCTCCAGCGCCGGGTTGCGCGCCAGCAGGCTACGCATTAAATGTGCGGAGAGATCTTCCGCGCGCACGTGACGAAATGCGCCGCCCTTCGAACGGCCCATCGGGGTGCGAATTGCATCGACAATGACAACCTGTTCCATTGTGACTCCTTAAGCCGTTTTCAGTGCGCCAACCGGACGGGCAGGCTCAACCGGGGGATAGTACGCTTCGTTGTGACGCGCTTTATTACGCAGACCTTCCGGAGCCTGATACAGCGGGCCGAGATGCTCGTACTGCTGCGTCATATCCAGATAGCGGGCGCTGCCGAGCGTATCCAGCCAGCGGAACGCGCCGCCGTGGAACGGAGGGAAGCCCAGGCCGTAGACCAGCGCCATATCGGCTTCCGCCGGGCTGGCGATAATGCCCTCTTCGAGACAGCGCACCACTTCGTTGACCATCGGGATCATCATGCGGGCAACGATCTCTTCGTCGCTGAAATCGCGCTTCGCGTTGCTGACGTCTGCCAGCAGGCTATCCACGGTGGCGTCTTCCTCTTTCTTCGGCTTGCCTTTGCTGTCTTCTTTATAACGCCAGAAACCGAGGCCGTTTTTCTGACCGTAGCGACTGGATTCGAAGAGCGCGTCGATAGCATCGCGATAATCTTTCTGCATCCGCTCCGGGAAACCTGCCGCCATCACCGCCTGGGCGTGATGGGCGGTATCAATGCCGACGACGTCCAGCAGATAGGCCGGGCCCATTGGCCAGCCAAACTGTTTTTCCATCACTTTATCGATCTTGCGGAAGTCAGCTCCGTCGCGCAGCAGCTGGCTGAAACCGGCAAAGTACGGGAACAGCACGCGGTTGACGAAGAAGCCCGGACAGTCGTTAACCACAATCGGGGTTTTGCCCATCTTGCTGGCCCACGCCACCACTTTGGCGATGGTTTCATCGGACGTCTTCTCTCCGCGAATCACTTCAACCAGCGGCATGCGGTGCACCGGGTTAAAGAAGTGCATCCCGCAGAAGTTTTCCGGGCGCTTCAGGACGCTGGCCAGTTCGCCGATGGGAATCGTCGAGGTGTTGGACGCCAGCACGGTATCCGGACGTACCTTGTCTTCTGTTTCCGCCAGCACCGCTTTTTTCACTTTCGGGTTTTCGACGACCGCTTCAACAACCACGTCCACGCGATCGAACCCGCTGTATTCCAGGGTCGGATGGATGGTGGAGATCACCCCGGAGAGCTTCAGGCCGTCAATCTTGCCGCGTTCCAGCTGTTTATTCAGCAGCTTGGCCGCTTCGGTCATGCCCAGGGTCAGCGATTTGTCGTTGATATCTTTCATGACTACAGGCACGCCTTTCCAGGCGGACTGATATGCGATGCCGCCGCCCATGATGCCTGCGCCCAGCACTGCGGCCTGTTTTGGCGTCTCGACATTTTTGGTGAGCTGCTTCGCTTTGCCCTTCACGAACTGGTCGTTGAGGAAAATACCCACCAGAGCACGCGCTTCGTTAGTGTGAGCCAGCGGGACGAAACTTTGATTTTCTAATTTCAGTGCTTCATCACGGCCCAGACGTGCGGCAGCTTCGATGGTTTTCACCGCCGTAACAGGCGCCGGATAGTGTTTACCCGCCGTCTGCATCACCATGCCTTTGGCGATGGTGAAGCTCATGGTGGCTTCAATCTTACTTAAGTGCAGTGGCTCCAGTTTCGGCTGGCGTTTCGCTTTCCAGTCGAGATCGCCGTTAATCGCCTGGCGCAGGATCGCCACTGCCCCTTCGCGCAGTTTTTCAGGCTTCACCACGCCATCAACCAGACCAAGCTTCAGCGCCTGATCGGCACCGACATCTTTACCGGCGGCGATGATCTCAAGGGCGCTGTCGGCACCCAGCAGGCGCGGCAGACGGACCGAGCCGCCAAAGCCCGGCATAATGCCCAGTTTGGTTTCCGGCAGGCCGATGCGCAGATCCGGCGTCGCCAGACGGTAATCGGTGGCCAGTACGCATTCGCAGCCGCCGCCCAGCGCATAGCCATTGACTGCGGAAATCGTCGGGACCGGAAGATCTTCCAGACGGTTAAAGACGCTGTTGGCGAAATGCAGCCACTGGCTCAGCTGCTCCTGAGGCACCAGGAACAGCGAGAGGAATTCGGTAATGTCCGCGCCGACGATAAATGCCGCTTTTTCGGAACGCAGCAGCAGACCTTTTAAATCGGTTTGTTTTTCAAGAACGTCCAGAGCATGGCCAAGGCTGGCCACGGTTGCGGTGTCCAGCTTATTCACTGAGCCGGGGGCGTCGAATACCAGTTCGGCAATGCCACCTTCCAGCCAGTCTACGTACAGGGTGTCGCCTTTGTAGAGCATGTCAGTCTCCTGAATCCAGCAATTGGATCTGGTCATACCAGATGAATCGGAGTGTGGGTTTTGTGTTAATGAAATGCAAATTAGTCATTAAATAATTGTAGGCCCGATCACGCTCGGTGAAGATCACGCAGCCTTTCTGAGGTGTGCTAAGATGCGGAGACTTGAGGTCAAAACGAAAGGAATAATGATGGACTCACTGGCCGCGCTCTACAAAAATCATATTGTTACCTTACAGGAACGTACCCGCGACGTACTGGCTCGCTTTAAGCTGGATGCCCTGCTTATCCACTCCGGCGAGCTGTTCAATGTCTTCCTCGACGATCATGCTTATCCTTTCAAGGTGAATCCGCAATTTAAAGCCTGGGTGCCGGTTACGCAGGTTCCCAACTGCTGGTTGCTGGTGGATGGCGTGAACAAGCCGAAACTGTGGTTCTACCTGCCGGTGGATTACTGGCACAACGTGGAACCGCTGCCGACCTCCTTCTGGACGGACGAAGTCGAGGTGATTGCCCTGCCGAAAGCTGACGGCATTGGCAGTCAGTTACCTGCAGCACGCGGCAACATCGCCTATATTGGCCCAGTGCCTGAACGCGCGCGCGGTCTGGAGATCGCTGCGGATAACATCAACCCGAAAGGCGTTATCGACTATCTGCATTACTACCGCTCTTATAAGACCGACTATGAACTGGCGTGCATGCGTGAAGCGCAAAAAACCGCGGTGAACGGCCATCGTGCGGCGCATGAAGCCTTCCTGTCCGGCATGAGCGAGTTTGATATTAACCAGGCCTACCTGACGGCCACCGGCCATCGTGATACCGACGTCCCTTACAGCAACATCGTGGCGCTGAACGAGCACGCGGCGGTACTGCACTACACGAAACTCGATCACCGCGCGCCGTCCGAAATGCGCAGCTTCCTGCTGGATGCCGGTGCGGAATATAACGGCTATGCCGCTGACCTCACCCGTACCTGGGCCGGGAACAGCGACACCGAGTTCGCTGCGCTTATCAAAGACGTGAACGACGAGCAGTTGGCCCTGATCGCTACCATGAAAGCGGGCGTAAGCTACGTGGATTACCATGTCCAGTTCCATCAACGCATTGCGAAGCTGCTGCGTAAGCACCAGATCGTCAGCGATATGAGCGAAGAGGCGATGGTGGAAAACGACCTGACCGGGCCATTTATGCCGCACGGCATCGGTCACCCGTTGGGTTTGCAGGTACACGACACCGCAGGCTTTATGCAGGATGACACCGGTACGCATCTGGCAGCGCCGTCCAAATATCCGTACCTGCGCTGTACGCGCGTCCTGCAGCCGCGCATGGTGCTGACCATCGAGCCGGGCATCTACTTTATTGAGTCGCTGCTGGCACCGTGGCGTGAAGGGCAGTTCAGCAAACACTTCAACTGGCAGAAGATTGAAGCGCTGAAGCCGTTTGGCGGGATCCGTATCGAAGATAACGTGGTGATCCACGAAAACGGTACTGAAAACATGACGCGAGACCTGAAGCTGGCGTAATGGAAAGCTGGCTCATACCGGCAGCGCCGGTCACCTTTACGGAAGAGATCAAGAAAAGCCGTTTTATCACGCTGTTGGCCCATACCGACGGCGTGGAGGCGGCAAAAGCCTTTGTTGAGTCGGTACGCGCGGAACATCCTGACGCCCGCCACCACTGTGTGGCGTGGGTGGCCGGGCCGCCTGACGACTCGCAAAAACTCGGCTTCTCGGATGATGGTGAACCGGCGGGCACGGCGGGCAAACCCATGCTCTCTCAGCTAATGGGCAGCGGCGTTGGCGAAATCACCGCCGTCGTGGTGCGATACTACGGCGGCGTACTGTTAGGAACGGGCGGGCTGGTCAAGGCCTATGGCGGTGGTGTCCAACAGGCGCTGAATCATCTGACTACCCTCCGCAAAACACCACTTACCGAATATACTTTATTGTGCGATTACGCCCAGTTATCTGGCATCGAAGCGTTGCTGAAGCAGTATCAAGGCCTGATCGTACACAGTGATTACCAGGCGATGGTGCAATTGCGGGTAGCGCTACCCCAGGCGTCGCTTCCGGCATTCTCAGCAAAACTGGCTGATTTTAGTCGTGGTTCGTTGCAATTACGGCCGATTGAAGAATAATCCCCACCTTACTTTTTGAATACCTAAGGAAGCGGCAGAGATGCATTTTCGTGCCATAACCCGAATCGTTGGATTGCTGGTCATACTTTTTTCCGGGACGATGATCCTCCCTGGACTGGTGGCGCTTATTTATCGGGATGGTGCGGGCCGCGCCTTTACGCAGACCTTTTTCGTCGCGCTGATGATTGGCTCCCTGCTGTGGTGGCCTAACCGTCGTCAGAAAGGGGAGCTGAAATCCCGCGAAGGCTTCCTTATCGTGGTGCTGTTCTGGACCGTACTGGGAAGCGTGGGTTCGCTGCCCTTTATCTTCTCTGAACAACCCAACCTGAGCATTACGGACGCGTTTTTTGAATCTTTCTCTGGCCTGACAACAACCGGGGCCACGACGCTGGTGGGGCTGGACTCGTTACCCCATGCCATCCTCTTCTACCGGCAGATGCTGCAGTGGTTCGGCGGTATGGGGATCATCGTATTGGCCGTGGCTATCCTGCCCATACTGGGCGTCGGGGGGATGCAGCTCTATCGTGCCGAGATGCCGGGGCCGCTGAAAGATAACAAAATGCGCCCGCGTATTGCCGAGACGGCCAAAACGTTATGGCTTATCTATGTATTGCTGACGGTGGCCTGCGCGCTGGCGCTGTGGTTCGCCGGGATGCCCGCCTTTGATGCTATCGGCCATAGCTTTGCCACCATCGCTATTGGCGGATTCTCTACCCATGACGCAAGCGTTGGCTACTTTGACAGCCCGACTATCAACACCATTATTGCGGTCTTCCTGCTGATCTCCGGCTGTAACTATGGCCTGCACTTCTCTTTATTAAGCGGCCGTAACCTGAAGGTGTACTGGCGCGACCCGGAATTCCGCATGTTTATCGGCGTGCAGCTGACGCTGGTGGCTATCTGTACCCTGGTGCTGTGGCTACACGATGTCTATAACTCGGCGCTCACCACTCTTAACCAGGCGTTCTTCCAGGTCGTGTCGATGGCGACCACGGCAGGGTTTACCACCGACAGTATTGCGCGCTGGCCGCTCTTCCTGCCTGTCCTGCTGCTCTGTTCGGCTTTCATCGGCGGCTGCGCCGGTTCGACGGGCGGTGGCCTGAAGGTGATCCGCATCCTGCTGCTGTTTAAACAGGGGAACCGCGAGCTGAAACGTCTGGTCCACCCGAATGCGGTTTACAGCATCAAGCTGGGTAACCGCGCGCTGCCGGAACGTATTCTGGAAGCGGTATGGGGCTTCTTCTCCGCCTACGCGCTGGTCTTTATTGTCAGCATGCTGGCGATTATCGCGACCGGCGTCGATGACTTCTCGGCGTTTGCCTCCGTTGTCGCCACACTGAACAACCTGGGGCCAGGTCTTGGCGTGGTTGCAGACAACTTTGCCAGCATGAATCCAGTCGCGAAGTGGATCCTGATTGCTAACATGCTGTTCGGACGTCTTGAGGTCTTTACGCTGTTGGTCCTCTTTACACCAACATTCTGGCGCGAATAAGGGAACCGTTTATGAAAACATTAATTCTATTTTCAACGCGCGACGGGCAGACGCGGGAGATTGCCGCCTTTCTGGCTTCGGAGTTAAAAGAGCAGGGTATCTATTCAGATGTCATCAATCTGAACCGCACCGAAGAGATTGCGTGGCAGGAGTATGACCGCGTGGTGATCGGCGCCTCAATTCGTTATGGCCATTTCCATCCGGCGGTGGATCGCTTTGTGAAAAACATACGGCAACGCTGAATAGCCTGCCGGGCGCTTTCTACTCGGTGAACCTGGTGGCGCGTAAAGCGGAAAAGCGTACGCCGCAGACCAATAGCTATACGCGCAAGTTTTTGCTGAGCTCCCCCTGGAAGCCAGTTGCCTGCGCTGTCTTTGCCGGTGCCCTGCGTTACCCACGCTATCGCTGGTACGATCGCTTTATGATCCGTCTTATTATGAAGATGACCGGCGGCGAAACGGATACCCGTAAAGAAGTGGTCTACACCGACTGGTCACAGGTCGCCAGTTTCGCCCGGGAAATTGCGCAATTAACCCGCATGTCGCGGCTTTAATAAACGTAAAGGACGAAAAGTAAGCGAACGGAAAACTTTTTAAGATTTATGCTTGTCACCGTCAGATAACTCCCTATAATGCGCCTCCACTGACACGGAACAACGGCAAACAAGCCGCCGGGTCAGCGGGGTTCGATAAGAACCTCACGGAGAAAAGCAAAAATAATTGCTTGACTCTGAGGCGGGGAAGCGTAATATGCACACCCCGCGCCGCAGCGAAAAAGCGAAGCGGCACTGCTCTTTAACAATTTATCAGACAATCTGTGTGGGCACTCAAAGTGACATG
>NZ_JAIKTT010000016.1:0-96934 GCF_023736175.1 Leclercia sp. LTM14 | reverse complement strand
AAAGAGCAGTGCAACGCGGCTTTCGCTCACCGTTGCGAGGTCCCGTATATTACGTTTTCCTCATTCAGAGTCAAGCGATTATTTTCACTTTTCTCTGCCGGCGTTCATCGCTGAACCCCGCTGACCCGGCGGCTTGCGTGCCGTTGTTCCGTGTCAGTGGAGGCGCATTATAGGGAGTTCTCCGGCGCTGACAAGAGCAAAATTAAAATAAATTACCGACCGTGCTTTTTTTCACCAAAAGCCTCATCTTTTAGCCAGAAATCACCCTAATTGTCGTTTTAGCAACCACAACCCGCCTGCAGGTGGCATACTTACTGGCATCAAGACTTAAGGAATCTGCGTTATGCCTTTAAGCGCGCAACAGCTGGCGGCCCAAAAAAACCTCTCTTATGTGCTGGCAGAAAAGCTGGCCCAGCGGATCCTGGAAGGTGTTTACGCACCAGGTAGCATCCTGCCGGGCGAACTGGAACTGGGTGAACAGTTTGGCGTGAGCCGAACCGCCGTTCGTGAAGCAGTGAAAACCCTGACTGCGAAAGGGATGGTACTTCCCCGTCCGCGCATCGGTACACGCGTCATGCCCCAGGGTAACTGGAACTTCCTCGATCAGGAGCTGCTCTCCTGGTGGATGACGGAAAATAACTTCCAGCAGGTCATTGAGCATTTCCTTGTCATGCGCAGCAGCCTCGAGCCGCAGGCCTGCCTGCTGGCCGCCACGCTCGGAACGGCTGAGCAGAAGGCCCGCTTAAATACCCTGATGGATGAGATGGTTCATCTGAAGAAGAACTTTAACCGGGAACGCTGGATAGATGTGGATATGGCCTGGCATGAACATATCTATGAGATGAGCGGTAATCCGTTCCTGACCTCTTTTGCCTCGCTCTTTCACTCTGTCTATCACACCTACTTTACCTCTATTACCCAGGATGAGGTGGTGAAGCTGGATTTACACCAGGCAATTGTCGACGCCATTCAGGACAGTGATGGACTACGCGCCATGGCAGCCAGCCAGGCACTGCTTGCCCCACCAGCACGGTAGCAATAACAACAGGAATACGAATGACAGTAAAAAAAGCACGCAGTATGGCGGGCCTGCCGTGGATAGCGGCGATGGCCTTCTTTATGCAGGCGCTTGATGCGACCATCCTTAACACCGCCCTTCCGGCAATAGCCCAAAGCCTGAACCGTTCTCCGCTGGCCATGCAGTCGGCCATCATCAGTTATACCCTCACCGTGGCGATGCTGATCCCGGTAAGCGGCTGGCTGGCCGATCGTTTCGGCACCCGCCGTGTCTTTATGCTGGCGGTATCCCTGTTTACGCTGGGTTCACTGGCCTGCGCCCTTTCCAGTTCGTTGGGCGAGCTGGTTGTCTTTCGTGTGATTCAGGGGATTGGCGGCGCGATGATGATGCCGGTCGCGCGTCTGGCGTTGTTACGTGCTTATCCACGTAGCGAACTGCTGCCGGTGCTTAACTTTGTCACCATGCCGGGCCTGGTCGGGCCGATCCTCGGGCCGGTGCTGGGCGGGGTGCTGGTTACCTGGGCCAGCTGGCACTGGATATTCCTGATTAATATCCCCATTGGGGTCGCCGGGATTTTCTATGCCCGCAAATTTATGCCGAACTTCACCACCCCGCGGCGTAAATTCGATATGGGCGGGTTCTTCCTGTTTGGCCTGAGCCTGGTGCTGTTCTCCAGCGGTATGGAACTGTTTGGTGAGAAGGTGGTGGCGACTTGGCTGGCCGTCTCCATTATCTTCAGCGGCATTCTTCTTTTTCTTCTCTATATACGTCATGCACGCCGCCACCCGACGCCGCTCATTTCCCTCTCGCTGTTTAACACCCGCACCTTCTCGGTAGGTATTGCCGGCAACATCGCTTCGCGGTTGGGCACCGGCTGCGTTCCTTTCCTTATGCCGCTGATGCTGCAGGTCGGGTTTGGTTATCCGGCGCTGATTGCGGGCTGCATGATGGCACCTACGGCGGTGGGTTCGATCCTGGCCAAGTCCGGCGTGACGCAGCTGTTACGCCGGATGGGCTATCGCAGGACGCTGGTTGGGGTGACGATATTTATCGGGGTGATGATTGCGCAGTTCTCACTGCAGTCGGCTGCACTGCCGGTGTGGATGCTGATCCTGCCGCTGTTTGTGCTGGGGATGGCGATGTCGATCCAGTTCACCTCGATGAACACCATTACCCTTGCCGATCTCAACGATGAGAATGCCAGCGGTGGTAACAGCGTCCTGGCGGTCACGCAGCAGCTGTCGATCAGTCTGGGGGTGGCGGTGAGTGCGGCGGTTCTGCGTTTTTACGAGGGGTTCGACAGCACGAATACTGTCGAACAGTTTCACTCGACCTTTATCACCATGGGCGTACTGACGGTTGTCTCTGCCCTGGTGTTTATGCTGTTAAAACCGAAAGACGGTCGCAACCTCATTAAAGAACGCCACAAACCTAAACAGACCCCCGTTCCATCAGAACAGGAGTAAGCTGCAGCCGCTGCTGTTGCAATGCGGGCTGGGCGATACGGTGGATCAGCACATCAATCGCCAGCTCGCCCAGTTCATCTTTAGGCTGATGAATAGTGGTGAGCGGCGGCGTCATATACTGCGCCAGTTCGATATCGTCATAACCCACCACGGCGATATCGTCCGGGATACGCAGTCCCGCCTGATACAGCGCCTTATAAGCGCCCACTGCCATGGCATCATTACCAATAAAGACCGCCTGCGGGCGCTCTTTCTGCGCCAGTAGCGCCTGCATCGCCTCATACCCGCCGCTAAATTCGAAGTCACCGGTAATTTGATACCCTTCAGGCACCGGCAAACCGGCACGCGCCATAGCAACCAAAAAACCTTCCAGCCGCAGGCGGGCGGGGGTTTTATCCAGCGGGCCAGTAATGCAGGCGATGCGGGTGTGGCCTTTATCAATCAGATGCTGCGTCGCCATGTCTCCGCCCAGCAGCGAGTTATCCTGGATCAGATCGCTGGTACCGTCGAACGGCGCCCAGTCCATCATCACCGTGGGAACAGAAGGGTAGCGCTGCATAATCTCGGGGGAGGGTTGATGCGTTTCGGTGCACAGTAACAGCAATCCGTCGACGCGCTTTTGCATCAGCGTCTCCAGATTGCGGTTCATACGCTGTTCGTCACCTTCGGTATTGCATAATACCAGGCTGTAGCCGCGCTCAAAACAGCTGCGCTCCACGCCGCGCACCAGCTCGGAGTAAAAGGGGTTAGTACTGGCGGTAATGAGCATGCCAATGGTGCGCGTCTGGTTGAGCTTCAGACTGCGTGCCAGGGCGGAAGGCGCATAATTGAGGGATTTAACGGCAGCCTCGACCTTCTCCCGGATCGCGTCGCTGACGAAGCGATCGTTATTGATGACGTGGGAGACCGTCGAAGTAGAGACGCCCGCCATGCGGGCGACATCTTTCATTGTGGCCAAGCGTTACCTCTGCTGACTTAAAAATTCATCGATCTCATTGCGCCATGGAACAGAAGGCTGCGCGCCTGGACGGGTGACCGCAATGGCTGCCGCCGCATGGGCAAAGCGAATCGCGGTATCCAGCTGCTCGCCTTCCAGCAGCGCCGTCACCAGCGCGCCATTAAAGGTATCGCCCGCGGCAATGGTATCGACCGCTTTCACCTTAAAGCCAGGAACGCGGCGACCTTCTCCCTCGACGCTGGCCCATACGCCACGGCTGCCAAGGGTGATGATAACGGTATTGATGCCTTTATCGTGCAGGGCTTTCGCCGCGCGCGCCGCATCCTCATCGTTTTCAACGCGAATGCCCGTCAGCTTTTCGGCTTCGGTTTCATTCGGGGTGATGATGTCCACCAGCGCCAGAAGCTCGTCTGATAATACACGGGCCGGCGCAGGATTTAGTACGACAGTGGTATGATTTTCATGCGCAAATTTCGCTGCCGCCAGCACGCTTTCTACCGGCGATTCCAGCTGCATCAGCAGGGCATCGGCACCGGCGATAAGCGCCTTTTGCGCCACCACACGATCTGGCGTCAGCGCCGCGTTTGCTCCCGCATGAATACCGATGACATTCTCACCTTCCGCGTTGACAAAAATCAGCGCCACGCCGGTTGATTCGCCTTCGACCACGCTCACTGGCGCAATGTCGATGTTGTCGCTTGCCAGCTGGTTGCGAACTCGCTCCCCGGTATCGTCATCACCCGTACAGGCGATAAAGGCGATGTTTGCCCCGCTGCGCCCGGCGGCGACCGCCTGGTTAGCGCCTTTGCCGCCAAAGGCGACCTGGTAGCGATTGCCGGTTACGGTTTCGCCCGGGGTAGGGAAAGTATCAAGGTTGAGAATGTGATCGGCATTAATACTGCCAAGGACGACGAGCTTGCCTGCGGTTTTCATATTGGAGATGTCCATCAGAGAGTGCCACCGGGATGCCCCGGTGGCGTATGCCACTCTTTTCTTTATATGTTGTCCTTCAGGCAGCTAACGACCGCCTGAATCGCATATTACTGCTTGATGACCAGCTTCAGGTCAACAGGGTATTTAGCCTGAACTTTCTCGCCCTTCAGCACTTTGTCAGCAGTCTGCACGCCAGTCGCGCCGATCTGCTCCGGCAGCTGAGCAATGGTCGCAGCCAGTTTGCCATCGTTTACGGCTTTTTCACCATCAGGCGTGCCGTCAAATCCAACCACCATCACATCAGATTTACCCGCAGTCTGCAGGGCACGCAGCGCGCCCAGCGCCATTTCGTCGTTCTGGGCGAATACTGCTTTAACGTCCGGATGCGCGGTCAGCAGGTTCTGCATAACGTTCAGACCTTTAGTACGGTCGAAGTCTGCCGGCTGGCTGGCCAGTACGTTGAATTTGTGAGCCGCAACGGCCTGCTGGAAGCCTTCGCCACGCTCACGCGCTGCGGAAGTCCCGGCGATGCCCTGCAGTTCGATAACTTTGGCGCCTTCACCCGCTTTTTTAGCGATGTAGTCACCGGCGATTTTGCCGCCCAGCACGTTGTCAGACGCAATGTGGCTCACCACTTCGCCTTTGTTCGCCTGACGGTCCAGGGTGATCACCGGGATGTTCGCCTGGTTCGCCATCTTCACGGCGTTACCTACCGCATCGGAATCGGTCGGGTTGATCAGCAGAATTTTGGTGCCGCGAACGGTTAAGTCCTGCACGTTAGCCAGCTCTTTGGCCGGGTTGTTCTGGGAGTCGAGGATCACCAGGTTGTAGCCCAGTTTGTCGGCTTCTTTCTGCGCGCCATCCTTCAGGGAGACGAAGAACGGGTTGTTCAGGGTAGAAACCACCAGCGCGATGGTGTCTTTCGCCATGGCGTTTGCACTCACAGTTGCGCTCAGCGCGACAGCAGAAACCAGGGTAGCCAGTTTTTTCATGTTCATATCAAAGATGTCCTGTAGTGTCGTCAGTTACTGTTTTTTGTTGTCTACCAGTACCGCCAGCAAAATCACTACCGCTTTGACGATCATCTGGTAATAGGAAGAAACACCTAACAAATTCAAACCATTGTTCAGGAAGCCGAGGATCAGCGCACCGATCAGCGTCCCCACGATACGACCTTTACCGCCCGCCAGGCTGGTGCCGCCCAGCACGACCGCGGCGATGGCATCCAGTTCATAGCCTGTACCCGCCGTCGGCTGCGCAGAGGAGAGACGCGCCACTTCGATAATCCCCGCCAGCGAAGCCAGCAGGCCGCACAGGGAGTAGACGATAATTTTAACTTTATTGACGCTGATGCCGGACAGACGCGTTGCCGCTTCGTTACCGCCCAGGGCATAGATATAGCGACCCAGACGGGTGTGATGCAACATGTACCACGCCGCCAGGAAGACCAGACCCATGATCCAGACCGGCGTCGGGATACCCAGCGGGCGGCCGATACCAAACCAGCCAAACAGATCGGCGTTGTCGGTAAAGCCGGTGTTAACCGG
Source organism: Leclercia sp. LTM14 (assembly GCF_023736175.1). Lineage (NCBI taxonomy): Bacteria > Pseudomonadati > Pseudomonadota > Gammaproteobacteria > Enterobacterales > Enterobacteriaceae > Leclercia > Leclercia sp. LTM14. The sequence continues at coordinate 91,012 of NZ_JAIKTT010000016.1, read as the reverse complement.
GCTGCCGTTGGTATACACCATCGTTACACCACGCAGCAGCAGCATCATCACAAGGGTGGCGATAAAGGCCTGAACGCGGCCTTTCGCCACGATCATCCCGGTGACCGCACCGATCGCCGCGCCCAGCGCCAGCGCAGCTGCAACGGCCACCAGCGCGTTGACTTCAATCCCGACGATCGAAGCGGCCACCGCGCCGGTGAGCGCCAGCAGGGAACCGACGGACAGGTCGATACCCGAGGTCAGGATCACCAGCGTCATGCCCACCGCCATAATGGCGTTCACGGACGTCTGCTGGAGGATGTTGAACAGGTTATTAACGGTAAAAAAGTTCGGGCTCATGGTGGAAACAATCGCGATCAGCACCAGCAGGGCAATCAGCGATTTTTGTTCCATCAACCATGCCTTAGTGAAATAACGGCGTCCAGAAACAGCCTGGGTAGTCATCTTCTTACTCCTGATCCACGCGATTAAGCTTGCCCACAGCGGCAGCCATCAGAATTTCCTGGGTGGCCTGCTCGCGACTGAATTCACCGCCGAGATGCCCTTCATGCATGACGATAATGCGATCGCTCATGCCTAATACTTCTGGCATCTCGGAAGAGACCAGAATGATGCTCAGCCCGTCAGCCTTAAACTGGTTAATGAGCTGATAAATCTCTTTTTTGGCGCCAACGTCCACGCCGCGCGTCGGTTCATCGAGGATCAGCACCTTCGGACGGGTCATCAGACCGCGGGCAATCGCCACCTTCTGCTGGTTGCCGCCGGAGAGCAGCCCGATGGCCTGTTCCATCGACGGCGTTTTGACGTTAAACAGGCGGATAAAATCGCTGACGGCCTGCTGTTCGTCTTTGTGCTTCAGGCTTCCGCCGCTGCGGCTGAAGTAGCGCAGCGCGGTTAAGGACATGTTCTCTTTCACCGACATGCCCAGCACCAGGCCATCGCGCTTACGGTCTTCGGAGATATAGACGATGCCGTTCGCCAGACCATCCTGCGGAGAGCGGGTGACAACTTCGTGACCATCGAGGGTGACATAGCCGCTGGTGCGTGGATACGCACCATACAGCACCTTCATCAGCTCGGTACGTCCGGCCCCCATCAGCCCGGCCACGCCGAGGATCTCCCCCTGGCGCAGGGTAAAGCTGACATCATTCACCCCAGGACCACACAGGTTATCGACCTTCAGGCGGATATCGCCCGGGGCTTTATCGATGCGTGGATACTGGTCTTCCAGCTTACGTCCCACCATCATCTCAATCAGCGTGTCTTCGGTCAGCGTCGCCACTTCACGCTCGGCAATAAACTGCCCGTCGCGGAAAACGGTGACGTCATCGCAAATCTCGAAGATCTCTTTCATGCGGTGGGAGATATAGACAATGCCGCGCCCCTGCGCTTTCAGCTCGCGGATGACGCGGAACAGGGAGTCGGTTTCGGTATCGGTGAGGGCGTCGGTCGGTTCATCCATCACGATAACCCGGGATTCAAAACTCAGGACCTTGGCGATTTCGACCATCTGCTGATCGCCGATAGAGAGTTCGCCCACCAGACGATCGCTTTTAAAGCGCAGGTTCAGCTTCGCCAGCAGTTTATCGGCTTCGGCATACATCTGCTTCCAGTCGATTTTGCCGAAGCGGTTCACGAACTCGCGCCCCAGGAAGATGTTCTCCGCGATGGACAGCTGCGGGATCAGGTTCAGCTCCTGGTGGATGATGCCGATCCCGGCTTCCTGGGAGGATTTCGGGCCGTTAAAGGTGGTCTCTTTTCCCAGCCACAGCAGCGAACCGGCATCGCGTTGATAGATACCGGTAAGCACTTTCATCATCGTGGATTTGCCTGCGCCGTTTTCGCCCACCAGCGCCATGACGCGGCCGGGGTAGACATTCAGCGCTGCGCCGGAGAGGGCTTTGACGCCCGGGAACGATTTATCGATCCCTTTCAGTTGCAGTAGTGCGTCCATGGTGGCCTCAGAAGGTGACGCCAGCACAGAGAATGATATTCGCATACGGGGAACACTCCCCGCTGCGGATAACCGCCTGGCTGTCAGCGGTGTTTTTCTTGAACTGCTCGTGCGTTATGTAACTTATTTTTATGGTGTTTCCCTGGTGTTGTTGCAGTTGCTTGATATGGCCAAGCAACGTTTCGTGGAGCTGCGGATTATGTTGTTGGATTTCCGTAGCGAGAATGGCTTCCTCAACCTGCATCTCGGTTGTCACCACATCCAGCACCTGCATAAACGTGGGCACGCCCTGCGTTAATGCCAGATCAATACGCGTTGTGCTGTGGGGAATGGGTAAACCCGCATCACATACCACCAGCGTATCGGTATGCCCAAGACGGGAGATGACCGATGAGACTTCAGAGTTGAGTACCTTGCCTTTCTTCATATTCTTGCTCCACTAGCGAAACGTTTCGCTGACGTCAGTTTAATCTTACCGATGCGCAGAAAACCACCATGGCGTTGCAGATTTGTGATCGTCGTCGAAACGTTTCGCTAAGTGAAATGCGGACCGGAGAATTTGCCCGGCGGCGCTCCGCTTGCGCGGGCCTACGGGTATGGTAGGCCGGGTAAGCGAAGCGCCACCCGGCATGTTGAAAGGTTAAATCTCGACCTGGGTTCCTAACTCGATCACGCGGTTAGGCGGGATTTCGAACTGGTCGGGCGCACGCAGGGCGTTACGCTGGAGGATAAGATAGAGCTTACCGCGCAGGCGCAGATACCACGGCCGTTTGCCGACAATCAGCGACTCGTGCGACATGAAGAACGAGGTCTCCATCATCCGGCAGCTTAAGCCCTCAAGACCGCAGCGGTGGAATACCTCTTCCACATTCGGAGTCTCACGCCAGCCGTAGCTGGCCACCACGCGCCAGAAGGTAGGCGACAGCTGCTCTATCTGCACGCGGCGGACGTTATGCACGTAAGGCGCATCTTCGGTGCGCAGGGTCAGCAGGATCACCCGCTCGTGCAGCACCTTGTTGTGCTTGAGGTTATGCATCAGGGCAAACGGGATCACGTTCAGCGCGCGGGACATATAGACCGCGGTGCCCGGCACGCGTACCGGCGGCGATTTCTCCAGCGAGGCAATCATCGCCTCCAGAGAGTTACCGTGCTCGTGCATCCGGCGCAGCAGGCGGAAACGCTCGCTCTTCCAGGTGGTCATCACAATGAACATCACCAGACCCAGCGTCAGCGGCAGCCAGCCGCCGGAGACAATCTTGTCGAGATTGGCGGAGAACAACGGCACGTCAATACAGAGGAAGCCGACCAGAATCATCGCCACGAGGAATTTATTCCAGTGCCAGTTCCGGTACGCCACCGTGGTAGAGAGGATTGAGGTCAGCACCATGGTACCGGTGACGGCAATACCGTACGCCGCCGCCAGGTTGCTGGAGTGCTCGAAGCTGACGATAACAATCACTACCGCGAAGTAGAGCAGCCAGTTAACGAAAGGTATGTAGATCTGGCCCGACTCCATCTCGGAGGTGTGGATGATGCGCATCGGCGACAGATAGCCCAGGCGCACCGCCTGACGGGTAAGGGAGAAGACCCCGGAAATGACCGCCTGGGAGGCGATCACTGTAGCCAGCGTGGCGAGGATCAGCATCGGTACCAGCGCCCAGTCCGGCGCCAGCAGGAAGAACGGGTTTTTAATCGCTTCCGGGTGTTTGAGCAGCAGCGCGCCCTGGCCAAAGTAGTTCAGCACCAGCGACGGCAGCACCACAATAAACCACGCCACGCGGATAGGCAGCTTGCCGAAGTGGCCCATATCCGCATACAGCGCTTCAACGCCGGTAATAGAGAGCACGACCGCGCCCAGCGCCACAAACGACACGACTTTATATTCAAGGAAGAAGTGCACCGCCCACATTGGATTGAGCGCGTGCAGCACGTCCGGGTTAGCAATAATGCTGCGTAACCCCAGCGCCGCCAGGATCAGGAACCAGGAGAGCATAATCGGGGCGAAGAGTTTGCCCACCAGCCCGGTCCCGTGTTTCTGGATGACAAACAGCAGGGTCAGAACGATGATGGCCAGCGGGACCACCCATTCATCGAGCTGCGGCGCGATAATCTCAAGCCCCTCTATCGCCGAGAGTACCGAGATGGCCGGGGTGATCACCACCTCGCCATAGAAGAAGCTGCCCCCTACCAGGCCAATAATCACCAGGAACGAGGTCATCCTGGCGGACGTATTGCGCCCGGCAAGCGACATCAGGGTCAGGATCCCACCCTCACCGGCGTTATCCGCGCGCATGACGAAGGAGAGATATTTAACGGAAACCACCAGGATCAGCAGCCAGAAAATCAGGGACAGAAAACCAAACACAGCGTCGCGTTCAACGCCAAAACCAAACTGGCCGGACAGACATTCACGCAACGTATAAAGCGGGCTGGTGCCGATATCACCGTAGACAACCCCGATCGCCGCGAGCGTAACTGCGGGTAATGATTGCTTATTATCAGTGCTCATAGACTAGTCTTTTCGTTTGAATAACAAATGTGTGCTTAGTCCCTTGGCCCACAAAAAGCGCACAGTATGCACGATTAATCTTAGAATCGTACCCCTAAATGCAACCTCATTAACGTAGCGCAAAGAAAATAGCACCGCAGTTCAGTCTATTACCAGCCCGGAACGAAACGTCTATACTCGCTTCAATTAGCCGGGGTTACGGCGAAAGGATGCAAAACAATTATGGCTCACACTCATTTATTAGCAGAAAGAATTTCCCGCCTCAGCGGCGCACTGGAGAAAGGGCTCTACGAACGTAGCCACGCCATTCGCCTCTGTTTACTGGCGGCCCTGAGCGGCGAAAGCGTATTTCTGCTGGGGCCGCCCGGCATCGCAAAAAGTCTGATTGCCCGCAGGCTGAAGTTCGCCTTTCAGCACGCCAGAGCGTTTGAATACCTGATGACCCGCTTTTCCACGCCGGAAGAGGTCTTTGGCCCGCTCTCTATTCAGGCGTTAAAAGATGAAGGGCGGTACGAACGTTTAACCGCAGGCTATCTGCCGGAAGCGGAAATCGTCTTTCTCGATGAGATCTGGAAAGCCGGCCCGGCGATCCTCAATACCCTGCTCACCGCCATTAACGAACGCCGGTTCCGCAACGGGGCGCATGAGGGGAAAATCCCGATGCGCCTGTTGGTGGCGGCCTCCAACGAACTGCCTGAAGCCGACAGCAGCCTGGAGGCGCTTTACGACCGCATGTTGATTCGCCTGTGGCTCGACAAGGTGCAGGATAAAGCCAATTTCCGCTCGCTGCTGATAAGCCAGCAGGATGAGAACGATAACCCGGTGCCTGCCGGGCTGCAGGTCACCGACGAGGAGTATCAGCAGTGGCAGCAGGATATCGGCAAAATCAAACTGCCGGATGCGGTGTTCGATCTGGTGTTCATGCTACGCCAGCAGCTGGATGCCCTGCCGGGTGCGCCTTACGTCTCCGATCGCCGCTGGAAGAAAGCCATTCGCCTGCTGCAAGCCAGCGCCCTGTTCAGCGGTCGCGACGCGGTTGCCCCAATCGATCTGATCCTGCTGAAAGATTGCCTCTGGCATGACGCCAGCGGCATGAATCTGATGCAGCAGCAGCTCGAAGTATTGATGACCGGACACGCATGGGGGCAGCAGGAGATGCTGAACCAGCTCGGGGCCATTACCCAGCGCCGTCTTCAACTCCAGCAGCAGCAAAGCGATAAAACCGCCCTGCGCGTCAGTCGTCAGAGCGGCATGTTCGCCCGTCGTCCCCACTATGAATTACCGGCCGAACTGAGCGATACCACGCTGACGCTGCTTCTCCAGCAGCCGCTTAAGCTCCACGATATGCAGGTTATTCACATCACCATCGAGCGTGAAGCCCTGGCGCAGTGGCTGAGCAAAGGCGGTGAGATCCGCGGCAAACTCAACGGCATCGGTTTTGCCCAGCAGCTTAATATGGAGGTGGACGGCAGCCTGCATCTGGTGATCCGCGACGTCAGCCTGCAGGGATCGCGCCTTGCCCTGCCCGGCACCGCCTCTGAAAGCGTGCCGGAAGAGATCAAACAGCAGCTGGAAGCGCTGGATAACCAGTGGCATCTGCAGCACACGCGCTTCAGCGAGCAGCAAAAATGCCTGTTTATCCACAGCGACTGGCTGGGACGGATTGAATCCAGCCTGCAGGATGTGAGCGTGCAGATCAAACAGGCGCGTCAATGCTGACGCTGGACACCCTCAACGTCATGCTTGCCGTCGGCGAGGAGGGGTTGATCGAAGAGATCATCCTCACCCTGCTGGCCTCGCCGCAGCTGGCGATCTTTTTCGAAAAATTCCCCCGGCTTAAAACGGCCATTACCGACGATCTCCCGCGCTGGCGGGAAAATTTACGCAAAAGGCTGAAAGATACCCGCGTACCGCCGGAGCTCACCGAAGAGGTGATGTGCTATCAGCAGAGCCAGCTGCTCTCCACGCCCCAGCTGATCGTCCAGCTGCCGCAGATTTTAACCCTGCTGGATAAGGTTCACTCCCCGTTCGCCAGCCAGGCGCGGCAGCTGGTGGTGGATAACGCCACCTTTACTCCGGCCCTGCATACCCTGTTTTTACAGCGCTGGCGGCTGAGCCTGGTGGTACAGGCCACGTCGCTTAATCAGCAGCTGCTGGAAGAGGAGCGCGAACAGCTGCTCAGCGAAGTGCAGGAGCGCATGACCCTGGCCGGGGCGCTGGAGCCGGTGCTGGTGGAGAACGAAAACGCCGCTGGCCGCCTCTGGGATATGAGCGCCGGCCAGCTTAAGCGGGGGGATTATCAGCTTATCGTTCGCTATGGCGATTTTCTGGCGCAGCAGCCGGAGCTGATGCAGCTGGCGGAACAGCTGGGCCGTTCGCGGGAGGCGAAGTCGGTGCCAAAAAAGGATGCCCCGCTTGAAACCTTCCGCACCCTGGTGCGCGAACCGGCGACGGTACCGGAGCAGGTTGACGGCCTGCAGCAGAGCGATGACATTCTGCGCCTGCTGCCGCCCGAGCTGGCCACCCTCGGCATTACGGAACTTGAGTACGAATTTTACCGTCGGCTGGTGGAGAAGCAGCTTCTTACCTACCGTCTGCACGGCGATGCCTGGCGCGAGAAGGTGAGCCAGCGCCCGGCGGTGCATCAGGATTTCGACGAACAGCCCCGCGGGCCGTTTATCGTCTGCGTGGATACGTCCGGTTCGATGGGCGGTTTCAATGAGCAGTGCGCCAAAGCCTTTTGCCTGGCGCTGATGCGGGTGGCGCTCGCCGACAGGCGGCGCTGCTTTATCATGCTGTTTTCCAGCGAGGTGGTGGGCTACGAACTCTCGGGCCAGCACGGTCTGGAGCAGGCGATCCGCTTTCTGAGCCAGCGCTTTCGCGGCGGGACCGATCTCGCCAGCTGTTTTCGCGCCATTATTGAGCGGATGCAGGGCGGAGAGTGGTATGACGCCGACGCGGTGGTGATCTCAGACTTTATTGCCCAGCGGCTGCCGGATGAGGTGGTGAGCAAGGTGAAGGTGCTGCAGCAGGTCCATCAGCATCGTTTTCATGCCGTGGCGATGTCCACACATGGAAAACCCGGCATCATGCGCATCTTCGATCATATCTGGCGCTTTGATACCGGGTTGCGTAGCCGCCTGCTGCGGCGCTGGAAACGCTAATTACAGCAGGGCGTCGACGCTGTCACGAACCTGCTGCGGCCATACGCCACACTGAACCTGGCCGATATGGGAGAGCTGCAGCAGTAACATGGTCAGACGAGACTGGCCGATACCGCCGCCGATGGTCTGCGGCATCTCGCCACGCAGCAGCGCCTGGTGCCACTCCAGCTTGAGACGATCTTCGTCACCGGTGATCCCCAACTGACGCTGCAGCGCGTCGGCATCCACGCGGATCCCCATGGAAGAGAGTTCAAACGCATCTTCCAGAACCGGGTTCCAGACCAGAATATCGCCGTTCAGGCCGGCAAGGCCGCTTTCACCCTCGCTGCTCCAGTCATCATAATCCGGCGCACGAACGTCGTGGCGCTGACCGTGAGACAGCTTGCCGCCGATCCCAATCAGGAACACGGCGCCCAGCTCTTTGGCGATCGCACGTTCACGGCCTTTGGCATCCAGATCCGGGAAGCGGCTCAGCAGCTCCTGGCTGTGGACAAAGTGGATCGTCTCCGGCAGGAACGGGGTCAGACCAAACTCTTTGCTGACCGCCGCTTCGGTTTCTTTGATCCCGGCATAAATGGCTTCTACCGTCGCTTTCAGCGTACCGGTATGACGTTCGCCATCACCCATTACGCGTTCCCAGTCCCACTGATCAACGTATACAGAGTGAATAGCGGTAAGGCGGTCTTCATCGGGGCGAAGAGCTTTCATGTGCGTGTAAAGCCCTTCGCCCGCGCTGAAGTCGTGTTGTCCCAGGGTTTGACGCTTCCACTTCGCCAGTGAATGAACCACTTCGAACTGGGCGTCTGGCAGTGTTTTCACTTTCACCTGTACCGCTTTTTCGCAACCAGACAGGTTGTCCTGCGTCCCGTCGCCCACGCGGCTTAAGATAGGAGCCTGGACTTCAATCAGGCCCAGCTTCTCTTCCAGCTGGCGGGAAAAGTGGGATTTTACGAAACTGATCTGGCGTTGTTGTGCGATGTAAGCGGTTTTCATTATTTATACTCCTGCGTCCTGTTGGCATTGATTAAGCAACAAAAAAGAGTCTCTTTCAATAATCCAACAATAAAACTCCCGCCTCACTTTTAGATCGATAAAATTACCCGCTAAAATAGAGTGATTCATTAATCTTCATAAGAAAAAGCTATGGAAAATTATCAAATCGACAATCTGGACCGCGGCATTCTCGAGGCCCTGATGGCTAATGCCCGTACCGCCTACGCCGAACTGGCCAAACAGTTTGGCGTCAGCCCAGGAACCATTCACGTGCGCGTAGAGAAGATGAAGCAGGCGGGAATCATCACCGGTGCCCATATCGACGTCAGCCCGAAACAGCTGGGTTACGACGTCTGCTGCTTTATTGGCATCATCCTTAAGAGCGCCAAAGACTATCCTTCCGCACTGGCTAAGCTGAACGCGCTGGATGAAGTGACCGAGGCTTACTACACCACCGGCCACTACAGCATCTTTATTAAGGTGATGTGCCGATCGATCGACGCCCTGCAGCAGGTACTTATCAACAAGATCCAAACAATCGATGAAATTCAGTCCACCGAGACGTTGATCTCCCTGCAGAACCCGATCATGCGTACCATCCGCCCGTAACAGGGCAAAATAATTACCACATTTTCCACAGGTAGATCCCAGCTCGCTCACAGCGTACAATGTTCGCCTGTTTATCTGAGCGAGCGATCAATGGCGGACATTACTCTTATTAGCGGCAGCACCCTTGGCGGCGCTGAATATGTCGCGGAACACCTGGCCGAAAAGCTGGAAGACGCAGGCTTTTCTACTGAAACGCTGCACGGACCGTTATTAGAGGATCTCCCGCTCGACGGGATCTGGCTGTTGATCACCTCCACGCACGGCGCGGGCGATCTTCCGGATAACCTTCTTCCTTTATATGAAGAGTTAAAAGAGCAGCAGCCTGACCTGGCGAACGTCCGCTTTGGCGCCATCGGCATTGGCAGCCGGGAGTACGATACCTTCTGCGGTGCGGTTGAGAAGGTTGAGACCGAACTGAAGTCCTGTGGGGCTCAACAGATCGGTGAAACGCTGAAGATCAACATCCTCGATCATGATATTCCGGAAGATCCAGCGGAACTTTGGCTGGCTGAATGGAAAAATTTACTCAAAAACGATTAAAGATCGTGCGATCAGATGTGGATAACTCTGGTTAAAACCTTGGATCAACCGGTAGTTATCCCAAGAACAACCCTTGATGACTTTTTGTGCTGTGTATAACATCTCGATCTGATCCCAGCTTATACGTTGCAGGATCACCGATCATTCACAGCAAACGATCCTCTCTAAGCACATGATCTTCTTTGGGAGATCCGGCTTATCCACAGAAACCCGTGATCCTAATAAGAGATCACAATAAAACAGATCTCTAAATAAAAAGATCTTCTTTTTAATAGCCAGGATCCCAGTGCTTTCTCGATCGACTAAAGTTGAGTAGAATCCACGGCCCGGGCTTCAATCCATTTTCTTACCGCTTTACGCGAGGCAGACCACCATGTTTTATCAGGATCCTTTTGACGTCATTATCATTGGCGGGGGTCATGCAGGCACCGAGGCCGCAATGGCCGCGGCGCGAATGGGTCAACAGACCCTGCTTTTGACACACAATATCGACACGCTAGGACAGATGTCCTGTAATCCGGCGATTGGCGGCATTGGGAAAGGACACCTGGTAAAAGAAGTGGATGCACTTGGCGGCCTGATGGCAACCGCGATCGATCATGCGGGTATCCAGTTTAGGATACTAAACGCGAGCAAAGGCCCCGCCGTTCGTGCGACCCGGGCTCAGGCCGACCGCGTGCTCTATCGCCAGGCCGTACGTACCGCACTGGAGAACCAGCCGAACCTGATGATCTTCCAGCAGGCGGTTGAGGATCTGATTGTTGAAAACGATCGTGTTGTCGGCGCCGTGACCCAGATGGGTCTGAAGTTCCGTGCCAAAGCCGTCGTGCTGACCGTCGGGACTTTCCTCGATGGCAAAATTCATATTGGACTGGACAACTACAGCGGTGGCCGTGCTGGCGATCCGCCGTCTATTCCGCTTTCGCGCCGTCTGCGCGAGCTGCCGCTGCGCGTCAGCCGCCTGAAAACCGGTACGCCGCCGCGTATCGACGCCCGTACTATCGATTTCAGCGTGCTGGCTCAACAGCACGGTGATAACCCGATGCCGATCTTCTCGTTCATGGGCAACGTGGATCAACACCCGCGCCAAGTGCCGTGCTATGTCACGCACACCAACGAGAAAACCCATGACGTGATCCGCAGTAACCTCGATCGCAGCCCGATGTATGCCGGTGTGATCGAAGGGATCGGCCCACGTTACTGCCCGTCGATCGAAGACAAAGTGATGCGCTTTGCCGATCGTAACCAGCACCAGATCTTCCTGGAGCCGGAAGGGCTGACCTCCAACGAGATCTACCCGAACGGTATCTCCACCAGCCTGCCGTTCGACGTGCAGATGCAGATCGTCCGCTCCATGCAGGGGATGGAAAATGCGAAGATCGTCCGTCCGGGCTATGCCATTGAGTATGACTTCTTCGATCCGCGCGACCTGAAGCCGACTCTGGAGAGCAAATTTATCCAGGGGCTGTTCTTCGCGGGCCAGATCAACGGCACCACCGGTTACGAAGAGGCCGCCGCGCAGGGACTGCTGGCCGGTCTGAACGCCGCGCGCTTCTCTGCCGAGAAAGAGGGCTGGGCGCCGGGTCGTTCTCAGGCTTATCTGGGCGTGCTGGTGGATGACCTCTGCACCCTCGGTACCAAAGAGCCGTACCGCATGTTTACCTCTCGCGCGGAATATCGTCTGATGCTGCGTGAAGATAACGCCGACCTGCGCCTGACCGAAATCGGTCGCGAGCTGGGTCTGGTGGACGATGCCCGCTGGGCGCGCTTCAACGAGAAGCTGGAGAACATCGAGCGCGAACGTCAGCGCCTGAAGTCGACCTGGGTCAACCCAACCGCCGAGTCTGTAGCCGAAGTGAATGCTCACCTGTCTGCGCCGCTGTCGCGTGAAGCCAGTGGGGAAGATCTGCTCCGTCGTCCGGAAATGACCTACGACCAGCTGATCCAGATGACGCCATTTGCGCCAGGTCTGGAGGACGTTCAGGCTGCTGAGCAGGTCGAAATCCAGGTGAAATACGAAGGCTATATCGCCCGTCAGCAGGATGAGATCGAGAAGCAGCAGCGTAACGAGAGCACGATCCTGCCGGCCACGCTGGATTACCGTCTGGTTAACGGCCTCTCCAACGAGGTGATCGCCAAGCTGAATGACCATAAACCGTCGTCCATCGGTCAGGCATCGCGTATTTCAGGCGTCACGCCTGCGGCTATCTCCATTCTGCTGGTGTGGCTGAAAAAACAGGGTATGCTGCGCCGCAGCGCATAATGTGTAAAATTGCCCGGTGGCGCTGAGCTTACCGCGCCTACAGAACTCCGTAGGGCGGGTCTGCGTAGCGCCACCCGCCAACACCTTTCTCAACAGGTATTCACCGTGCTCAACAAACTCACTCGACTGCTGGATCAAGCCGGTATTTCGCTCACCGATCACCAGAAAAATCAGCTGGTGGGGTATGTCGACATGCTGAACAAATGGAACAAGGCCTACAACCTTACTTCGGTTCGTGACCCGAACGAGATGCTGATTCGTCACATCCTCGACAGCATCGTGGTGGCGCCGCATCTCAAAGGGGAGCGTTTTATCGATGTGGGCACCGGTCCGGGTCTGCCTGGCATTCCACTCTCTATCGTGCGTCCTGAGTGCCATTTCACGCTGCTGGACAGCCTGGGTAAACGCGTACGCTTCCTGCGCCAGGTTCAGCATGAGCTGAACCTGGAAAATATTCATCCGGTGCAGAGCAGGGTAGAGGAGTTTCCCGCCGAGCCGCCGTTTGACGGCGTGATCAGCCGGGCCTTTGCCTCACTTGATGACATGATTAGCTGGTGTAAGCACTTGCCTGCGGAAAATGGTCGCTTTTATGCCCTGAAAGGCGTGTTACCGGAAGATGAGATTGCGCAGATGCCTGAAGGCTTTGTGGTTGAGGACGCGATCAAATTGTACGTTCCGCAGCTGGAAGGTGAGCGTCATCTGGTGATAGTTAAGCCAAACAATTTTTAAAAATATAATAAAAAATGTGGAATTTGTGCTGTTCTTAGTATGTTAAAAATTACGCGGCAGGCTAAGAAATAAACAGCACTAATTTAACCGCTTTTTTACTATGGATTTTCTTTGGGTTAACCAGGGCCTGTAGTTAACCCAAAATATAATAAACCATGAAAATATCAGCTTGCTAAAAGTAGGTCAAAGTAACCAGATTGTAATGTTAAATATTTATTAAAAATGTCAATAAAAGGTTTTTGTTGTATACAGGGCTGTTTTGAGAATAGTTGCTGAAATTAATCTTTAATATCAAAAAGATGAAATATAACGATTTACTGCTTTGATTTATTCGACCTTATCGTAAATGTGTATTTTGTGATCTCGTGCACGCTTTATCGTCAACGTTTCCGCGTTGTTTGCAGTTTTCACGTCTCATTCTTCGTTTGTCGAAAAGTTAAGAAATAGCGCCGGGGAAAAATATTTAAACATTTATTCACCTTTTCGCTACTTATTGTTTGAAATCACGGGGACGCACCGTATAATTTGTCCGCTTTTTGCTGCTTGACTCTGAGCCCTAAAGGACGTTTTATACGACACGCGACATACCTCGAAGTGAGCAGGAGTAAAAACGTGATGTCAGTGTCGCTCTTGAGTCGAAACGTTGCTCGTAAGCTTCTGTTCATTCAGTTTCTGGCGGTGATAGCAAGCGGATTGCTGTTCTGCCTCAAAGACCCCTTCTGGGGCATCTCTGCGGTAAGCGGAGGTTTGGCAGTGGTTGTGCCAAACATGTTGTTTATGATTTTTGCCTGGCGTCATCAGGCGCATACACCTGCCAAAGGCCGCGTGGCCTGGTCCTTCGCCCTCGGCGAAGTGTGTAAGGTGTTGCTGACCTTTGCCCTTCTGGTGGTGGCGCTGGCGGTTTTTAAAGTGGTATTTTTGCCGCTGATAGTGACGTGGGTTTTGGTGCTGGTGGTACAAATTCTGGCGCCAGCTGTAATCAATAACAAAGGGTAAAAGGCATCATGGCTTCAGAAAATATGACGCCGCAGGATTACATAAGTCACCATCTGAACAACCTTCAGTTGGACTTACGTACATTCTCGCTGGTGGATCCGCATAACCCCCCAGCCACCTTCTGGACGATTAATATCGACTCCATGTTCTTCTCGGTGGTACTGGGTCTGTTGTTCCTGGCCATTTTCCGCGGCGTTGCGAAACGTGCGACCAGCGGCGTTCCAGGGAAATTCCAGACGTTCATCGAAATGATCATTGGCTTCGTCCACGGTAGCGTCAAAGACATGTACCACGGCAAGAGCAAGGTGATTGCACCGCTGGCGCTGACCGTCTTTGTCTGGGTCTTCCTGATGAACCTGATGGACCTGCTGCCGATCGACCTGCTGCCGTTTATCGGCGAGCATATCTTCGGTCTGCCTGCCCTGCGTGTGGTGCCGTCTGCTGACGTGAACATCACCCTGTCTATGGCACTGGGCGTATTCATCCTGATTCTTTTCTACAGCATCAAAATGAAAGGCGTAGGCGGCTTCGTGAAAGAGCTTACCTTGCAGCCGTTCAACCACTGGGCGTTTATTCCGGTCAACCTGATCCTGGAAGGCGTTAGCCTGCTGTCCAAACCGATTTCCCTCGGTCTGCGACTGTTCGGCAACATGTATGCGGGTGAGCTGATTTTCATTCTGATCGCGGGTCTTCTTCCGTGGTGGTCACAGTGGGTTCTGAATGTGCCGTGGGCCATTTTCCACATCCTGATCATTACGCTGCAAGCCTTTATCTTCATGGTTCTGACGATCGTCTATCTGTCGATGGCGTCTGAAGAGCACTGATTCTTTACCAACACTACTACGTTTTAACTGAAACAAACTGGAGACTGTCATGGAAAACCTGAATATGGATCTGCTGTACATGGCTGCCGCTGTGATGATGGGTCTGGCGGCTATCGGTGCTGCGATCGGTATCGGCATCCTCGGGGGCAAATTCCTGGAAGGCGCTGCGCGTCAACCGGATCTGATTCCTCTGCTGCGTACTCAGTTCTTTATCGTTATGGGTCTGGTGGATGCTATCCCGATGATCGCTGTAGGTCTGGGTCTGTACGTGATGTTTGCTGTCGCGTAGTAAGTCGTTTAAACCCTAAGCCACAGTTGTAAATTTAAAGAGGTATTGTGCTGTGAACATGAACGCAACAATCCTCGGCCAGGCCATCGCGTTTGTTATCTTTGTCTGGTTCTGCATGAAGTATGTATGGCCGCCTTTAATGGCTGCCATCGAAAAACGTCAGAAAGAAATTTCTGACGGTCTGGCTTCTGCAGAACGCGCTAAGAAAGATTTGGACCTTGCACAGGCCAACGCGACCGACCAGCTGAAAAAAGCGAAAGCGGAAGCCCAGGTAATCATCGAGCAGGCGAACAAACGTCGTTCTCAGATCCTGGACGAAGCGAAAGCTGAAGCAGAACAGGAACGTACTAAAATCGTGACACAAGCGCAGGCAGAAATTGATGCCGAGCGTAAACGTGCTCGCGA
Source organism: Leclercia sp. LTM14 (assembly GCF_023736175.1). Classification (NCBI taxonomy): domain Bacteria; kingdom Pseudomonadati; phylum Pseudomonadota; class Gammaproteobacteria; order Enterobacterales; family Enterobacteriaceae; genus Leclercia; species Leclercia sp. LTM14. The sequence continues at coordinate 75,737 of NZ_JAIKTT010000016.1, read as the reverse complement.
AGAGCTGCGTAAGCAGGTCGCGATTCTGGCTGTTGCTGGCGCCGAGAAGATCATCGAACGTTCCGTGGATGAAGCTGCTAACAGCGACATCGTGGACAAACTTGTCGCTGAACTGTAAGGAGGGAGGGGCTGATGTCTGAATTTGTTACGGTAGCTCGCCCCTACGCCAAAGCAGCTTTTGACTTTGCTATCGAACACCAAAATGTCGATCGCTGGCAGAACATGCTGGCGTTTGCCGCTGAGGTAACGAAAAACGAACACATGGCTGAGATGCTTTCTGGCGCCCTGGCGCCTGTAACCCTCGCCGATTCGTTCATCGCCATTTGCGGTGAGCAGCTGGACGCCAACGGCCAGAACCTGATTCGGGTAATGGCTGAAAATGGTCGTCTGAAAGCGCTCCCGGATGTTCTCGAGCAGTTCGAGCACCTGCGTGCCCTCAGTGAAGCCACCGTTGAAGTTGATGTAACTTCTGCGACTGAACTGAGTAACGAACAGCTTGCGAAAATCACCGCCGCGATGGAAAAACGTCTGTCACGCAAAGTGAAGCTGAATTGCAATATCGATAAGTCTGTAATGGCGGGCGTAATCATCCGAGCGGGTGATATGGTCATTGATGGCAGCGTACGCGGCCGTCTTGAGCGCCTTGCAGACGTCTTGCAGTCTTAAGGGGACTGGAGCATGCAACTGAATTCCACCGAAATCAGCGAACTGATCAAGCAGCGCATTGCTCAGTTCAGTGTTGTGAGTGAAGCTCACAACGAAGGTACTATTGTTTCTGTAAGCGACGGTGTTATCCGCATCCACGGCCTGGCCGATTGTATGCAGGGTGAAATGATCTCCCTGCCGGGTAACCGTTACGCTATCGCACTGAACCTGGAGCGCGACTCCGTAGGTGCAGTTGTGATGGGTCCGTATGCTGACCTCGCCGAAGGCATGAAGGTTAAGTGTACTGGCCGTATTCTTGAAGTTCCAGTTGGCCGTGGCCTGCTGGGTCGCGTGGTGAACACCCTGGGTGCACCAATCGACGGTAAAGGTCCGGTTGATAATGATGGCTTCTCGCCAATCGAAGTTATCGCACCAGGCGTAATCGACCGTCAGTCCGTCGACCAGCCGGTTCAGACCGGTTATAAATCCGTCGACGCCATGATCCCAATCGGCCGTGGCCAGCGTGAGCTGATCATCGGTGACCGTCAGACCGGTAAAACCGCGATGGCAATCGATGCGATCATCAACCAGCGCGATTCCGGCATCAAATGTGTGTACGTGGCTATCGGCCAGAAAGCGTCCACCATTTCTAACGTGGTTCGTAAACTGGAAGAGCACGGCGCGCTGTCCAACACTATCGTTGTTGTGGCGACCGCTTCTGAATCTGCTGCACTGCAATACCTGGCACCGTATGCCGGTTGCGCAATGGGCGAATACTTCCGTGACCGCGGTGAAGATGCACTGATCGTTTATGATGACCTGTCTAAACAGGCCGTTGCTTACCGTCAGGTTTCCCTGCTGCTCCGTCGTCCACCAGGACGTGAAGCATTCCCGGGCGACGTATTCTATCTGCACTCCCGTCTGCTGGAGCGTGCATCCCGCGTTAACGCGGAATACGTTGAGAACTTCACCAAAGGTGCAGTGAAAGGCCAAACCGGTTCTCTGACCGCCCTGCCAATCATTGAAACCCAGGCGGGTGACGTTTCTGCGTTCGTTCCGACCAACGTAATCTCCATTACCGATGGTCAGATCTTCCTGGAAACCAACCTGTTTAACTCCGGTATTCGTCCGGCGGTTAACCCGGGTATCTCCGTATCCCGTGTTGGTGGTGCAGCGCAGACCAAGATCATCAAGAAACTGTCCGGTGGTATCCGTACCGCGCTGGCACAGTATCGTGAACTGGCAGCGTTCTCCCAGTTTGCATCCGACCTTGACGATGCAACCCGTAAACAGCTTGACCACGGTCAGAAAGTGACCGAACTGCTGAAACAGAAACAGTATGCCCCGATGTCAGTCGCACAGCAGGGTCTGGTACTGTTCGCAGCAGAACGTGGTTATCTGGGGGATGTAGAACTGGCGAAAATCGGTAGCTTCGAAGCCGCTCTGCTGGCTTACGCTGACCGTGACCATGCTTCACTGATGCAAGAGATTAACCAGTCCGGTGGCTATAACGACGAAATCGAAGGCAAGCTGAAGAGCCTGCTCGATTCCTTCAAAGCAACCCAGTCCTGGTAACGTCTGGCGGTCTGTCTTAGGGCAGACCGCAAGGCATTGAGGAGAAGCTCATGGCCGGCGCAAAAGAGATACGTAGTAAGATCGCAAGCGTCCAGAACACGCAAAAGATCACTAAAGCGATGGAGATGGTCGCCGCTTCCAAAATGCGTAAATCGCAGGAGCGTATGGCGGCCAGCCGTCCTTATGCAGATACCATGCGCAAAGTGATTGGTCACCTTGCGAGCGGTAATCTGGAATATAAGCACCCTTACCTGGAAGAACGCGACGTTAAGCGCGTGGGCTACCTGGTGGTGTCGACCGACCGTGGTTTGTGCGGCGGCTTGAACATTAACCTGTTCAAAAAGCTGCTGGCGGATATGAAAGCTTGGTCCGATAAAGGCGTTCAGAGCGATATCGCGATGATCGGCTCTAAGGGCGTCTCTTTCTTTAATTCCGTAGGTGGCAATATTGTCGCCCAGGTGACCGGTATGGGTGATAACCCGTCCCTGTCCGAACTGATCGGCCCGGTTAAAGTGATGTTGCAGGCCTATGATGAAGGCCGTCTGGACAGGCTGTACGTTGTCAGCAACAAATTTATTAACACCATGTCTCAGGCTCCGACCCTCACTCAGCTGCTGCCGTTACCGGCGTCAGACGAGCCAGAGTTGAAGCATAAATCCTGGGATTACCTGTATGAACCGGATCCAAAACCGCTGCTGGATACCCTGCTGCGTCGTTATGTTGAATCCCAGGTTTATCAGGGCGTGGTAGAAAACCTGGCCAGCGAGCAGGCCGCACGTATGGTGGCGATGAAAGCCGCGACCGACAATGGCGGCAGCCTGATTAAAGAGCTGCAGTTGGTATACAACAAAGCTCGTCAGGCCAGCATTACTCAGGAACTCACCGAGATCGTCGGTGGTGCATCCGCGGTATAACCAGGTTAATTCGTAGAGGATTCAAGATGGCTACTGGAAAAATTGTCCAGGTAATCGGCGCCGTGGTTGACGTCGAATTCCCTCAGGATGCCGTACCGCGCGTGTACGATGCTCTTGAGGTTCAGAATGGTAATGAAAGCCTGGTGCTGGAAGTTCAGCAGCAGCTCGGCGGCGGTATCGTACGTACCATCGCCATGGGTTCTTCCGACGGTCTGCGTCGTGGTCTGGAAGTTAAAGACCTCGAACACCCAATCGAAGTACCAGTAGGTAAAGCAACCCTGGGTCGTATCATGAACGTCCTGGGTCAGCCGATCGACATGAAAGGCGATATCGGCGAAGAAGAGCGTTGGGCTATCCACCGCGCAGCACCTTCCTACGAAGAGCTGTCAAGCTCTCAGGAACTGCTGGAAACCGGCATCAAAGTTATCGACCTGATGTGTCCGTTTGCGAAGGGCGGTAAAGTTGGTCTGTTCGGTGGTGCGGGTGTAGGTAAAACCGTAAACATGATGGAGCTGATCCGTAACATCGCGATCGAGCACTCCGGTTACTCCGTGTTTGCAGGCGTGGGTGAGCGTACTCGTGAGGGTAACGACTTCTACCACGAAATGACCGACTCCAACGTTCTGGACAAAGTATCCCTGGTTTACGGCCAGATGAACGAGCCACCTGGAAACCGTCTGCGCGTTGCGCTGACCGGTCTGACCATGGCTGAGAAGTTCCGTGACGAAGGTCGTGACGTACTGCTGTTCGTTGACAACATCTACCGTTATACCCTGGCCGGTACGGAAGTATCCGCACTGCTGGGTCGTATGCCTTCTGCGGTAGGTTATCAGCCAACGCTGGCGGAAGAGATGGGTGTTCTTCAGGAACGTATCACCTCTACCAAAACCGGTTCTATTACCTCCGTTCAGGCGGTATACGTACCTGCGGATGACCTGACTGACCCATCTCCAGCAACCACCTTTGCTCACTTAGATGCAACCGTGGTACTGAGCCGTCAGATCGCGTCTCTGGGTATCTACCCGGCCGTTGACCCGCTGGACTCCACCAGCCGTCAGCTGGATCCTCTGGTTGTTGGTCAGGAACACTACGACACCGCGCGTGGCGTACAGTCCCTGCTGCAGCGTTATCAGGAACTGAAAGACATCATCGCCATCCTGGGTATGGATGAACTGTCTGAAGAAGACAAACTGGTGGTAGCACGTGCGCGTAAGATCCAGCGCTTCCTGTCCCAGCCGTTCTTCGTAGCAGAAGTATTTACCGGTTCCCCGGGCAAATACGTTGCGCTGAAAGACACCATCCGTGGCTTTAAAGGCATCATGGAAGGCGAATACGATCACCTGCCGGAGCAGGCGTTCTATATGGTGGGTTCCATCGACGAAGCCGTGGAAAAAGCCAAAAAACTTTAACGCCTTAATCGGAGGGTGATATGGCAATGACTTACCACCTGGACGTCGTCAGCGCAGAGCAACAAATGTTCTCTGGTCTGGTCGAGAAAATCCAGGTAACGGGTAGCGAAGGTGAACTGGGTATTTTCCCGGGTCACGCCCCGCTGCTCACCGCCATTAAGCCTGGTATGATCCGCATCGTTAAACAGTTCGGTCATGAAGAGTTTATCTATCTGTCTGGCGGCATTATTGAAGTGCAGCCTGGCAGCGTGACCGTACTGGCTGATACCGCAATTCGTGGCCAGGATCTCGACGAAGCGCGAGCTCTGGAATCGAAGCGTAAAGCAGAAGAGCACATTAAGAGCTCTCATGGCGACGTGGATTACGCTCAGGCGTCTGCAGAGCTGGCCAAAGCGATCGCGAAACTGCGCGTTATCGAGTTGACCAAAAAAGCGATGTAACACCGGCTTGAAAGTACGAAAGCCAGTCTGGTCTCCAGACTGGCTTTTTTATGGTTCCGTTTCACTAAATCTGAAACTAAAACGATGTTTTATTATTTTGTGATTTACGTCACAAAAAGATTGATCGGCGAAATGGTCAGGAGTAGACTTCGTTTTGTGATGAATATCACAAAACTGAACTCCAAAAATATCAGGATGCCATCATGAAAACCATCAACAAAATCATCGCCCTTTTCAGCAACATGAACGTCTCTTTCGGTACGTTCAATAACTAAGTGCTGATATGCCGGGTGGCGCCACGCTTACCGTAGTGTGATAAGCGAAGCGCCTCTCTGGCGATTACATTTTTACCTGCGTTTTATCCAGTTCCTTCCCGTCACTGTTCACGCTTTTACCCTTCGCAATAAAATAGTTCGTGTTATCAACGGTTCCCATCACCGCATCGTCATACTCGCCAGGCTTATTACGAATCGACAGGTTGCCGGTAAAGATTCCCTGGGTTGAGACATCTCCGTACGGGCTCGGGCGGAAGAGATAGTTGAAACGCTGGTTATCCACCGCGATGTTGTTCTCTACCACCAGCTTGCCGGGGTTAAAGTTATCGGTGAAACCGTCCAGATGATTGCCCGTGGCTTTGCTGTTGCGGATCTGGTGCGCCACCGGCTGCCCTTCCCCGCCGAGCTTAAAGCCGTTACTGGTGTTATTGCTGGCCACCGAGTTCTCGATCACCACCACGCCGTTTGCGCCATCTTCAATCTTGTTGAACAGATCAAAACCGTCGTCGATATTATCGTGGGCATAGCAACGCTCCAGCCGGTTACCTTCCCCGACCCGCATCTTCACCGCAAAGCCATCGGCGTTAATCTTGCCGGGATCCTCATTGGCATAAGATTCGGAATCCACGACCCGGTTGTAGCTCGCCCATAGTGGCCGGCCGATCTTCTCCGGAGAGGAGATCTGGATCCCGGTGTCGTCATTGCGGTATGCCGTGACGCGCTCGATCAGGTTATGGCTGCCCTGGACGCGCAGGCTTTTCCCGGTGACGTCGATACCCTTGATATGCCAGTAGCTGGCATCCAGCAGCAGACCGTGGATCACCACTTTCCCGTCAGCCTCCAGCGTTTTGAGCTTGTCGTGGGTGCCGCTGGCAGAGAGCGGGATTTCGCTGCGCGGGTAATCGCCGCTTTTTAGCATCAGTTTGCCGCCGGGTGCCACCAGCGTGATGGCGGTGGCGAGATCCAGTGGCGCATCGGCTGTGCCTTTCGCATCTGCTTTTCCTTCCGGGGCGACGTACAGCAGCGCCGTATCTCTGTCCGCAACGCGTTCCACGGTAAGTTGCTGATTTACGGATTTTCCGTCAGCAGGGGTGAAGGTCAGCGTAAAGGTGCTGGTCTGCTCAACGCGGGCTGGCAGGGTATACATCTCACCCGCTTTCACCGCTTTCTCATTACCGATCACCACTTCGTTTTGTCTTACGCTGAATACCCCGTCCTCATTGGCCCGGGCCTGCAGCAGATAATCTGGCGAAGTACTCACGGTGCCGGACGCCAGCTGCACCACGACCGGCAGCGGCTCTGCCTGCCAGGGCGCGGAAGGCACGGTATGGGCGCTGGTGGTGGTCAGCGAGGCGTTAGTCACCGTAATTTTGGCATTGCGGGACGCAAAGAAGCCGACGTAATAATGATCCTTGTTTTGCACCGAAATCAGGTCCGCGCGCGGCACGCTCTTGCTGACCCAGGCGTCGCTGTCCAGCGGAGCCCAGGCGGTAATAAACCCGTCGTCGGTTCGCTGGAGTTTGAGACGAAACTCTGGTGTCTGGCTCAGGTCCACCTCTTCCTTGTAACTCTGTTTTTTAATCGCGGCCCCGGCATCTCCCCAGGGATGGCTGATCCCCTCCCGGGTGATGGCCTGCAGCTTCACCCGCTGATGATCTTTTTTATCCTGGGTCATGATGGCGTTCATCACCTGGTTCGATGCCGCCGGGAACTCTTCATAGCCGGTTTTCAGCGGCTCCTGACGCGGGTTGCCGAGGACATCGCGTACCAGCAGCCCGGCGCCTTCCTGCGCGGCGGGTTTTGCGCCGTTCTCCGGTCCAAACTGGTCGACCCGAATGTTGGCCTGCAACACGAAATTCTCGCTCGCCGGTAACTCGGTATAGAAAAACGTTAGTCCGTCATGAGAGTTGGCGATTTTGCCGCCCCGACTTTCCAGGGTAATGGCTTTTGCCAGATCGGCGCTCTCCTGCACGGAAAGCTTTTTCCCGTCGATGGTGACATCGTTAGTGCCGATTTTTTCGGGCAGGACGTTAGAGGAAAAATTTAGATCCGTTGATTGCCCAAAGGCAATGGCTTTCCAGACATGCGGTTGTTCCGTTGCCATCGCGGAAAAGGCGCTACACATCATCAGGGCCAGAGGTATTTTAGACTTCATCTTATTCTCCTGAGTAATAATTGAGCGCTATTATCATCAGAATAAAACGCTGTTTCTTTTTTACGCGTCACACATTTCGATAATTAAAACAGCGTTTTGGTTACGGAAGGCTTTATTTCTGCTACGAAAAAATCACTAACATGTTGTGAGGGCTGGAGACTTCGCTAAAGGAGGCTATATTTCACAGGCAAAGCCCCTTAATTTGCGGTAAAAAGAACCTTTATAACGCCCGAAGCAGGCGATATTGCGCGCTTTACCACCACTCCATTTTATGGCGCAAAATATGTAGAATTTTCAACGCCAAAGGGTTTTACTTTTCACTCAAATTACAGTCAGGACGTGTATGTTGAACACTGCAATGAGCGTGGTCATTCTTGCCGCAGGCAAGGGCACCCGCATGTATTCCGATCTTCCTAAAGTGCTGCACACCCTGGCAGGGAAAGCGATGGTGCAGCATGTTATTGATGCTGCTAATGAAATGGGCGCGAGCCAGGTGCATCTGGTTTACGGCCACGGCGGCGATCTGCTGAAGCAGACGCTGCGTGATGACAAGCTCAACTGGGTGCTGCAGGCTGAACAGCTGGGTACCGGCCACGCCATGCAGCAGGCTGCCCCGTTCTTCTCCGACGACGAAGACATTCTGATGCTCTACGGCGACGTGCCGCTGATCTCCGTCGAGACGCTGGTTCGCCTGCGTGCCGCGAAGCCGCAGGGCGGCATTGGTCTGCTGACCGTCAAGCTGGACGATCCGTCCGGGTATGGCCGTATCACGCGTGAAAACGGCAAAGTGACGGGCATTGTCGAGCATAAAGATGCCACCGATGCGCAGCGTGAAATCCAGGAAATTAACACCGGTATTCTGATCGCCAACGGCGCAGACATGAAGCGCTGGCTGTCGCAGTTGAACAATAACAACGCCCAGGGCGAGTTCTACATCACCGATATCATCGCGATGGCGTATCAGGAAGGGCGTGAGATCGTTGCCGTTCATCCGGCGCGCATCAGCGAAACGGACGGCGTGAATAACCGCCTCCAGCTTTCCCGTCTTGAACGTATTTACCAGTCCGAGCAGGCTGAAAAACTGCTGCTGGCTGGGGTTATGCTGCGCGATCCGTCGCGTTTCGATCTGCGTGGGGTGCTTAACCACGGGCGCGACGTCGAAATCGATACTAACGTTATTCTGGAAGGCAACGTAACGCTGGGTAGCCGCGTCAAAATCGGTACTGGTTGCGTGATCAAAAACAGCGTGATTGGCGATGACTGCGAAATCAGCCCGTACAGCGTGGTGGAAGATGCCCATCTGGAAGCCGCCTGCACCATCGGGCCTTTTGCGCGACTGCGTCCGGGCGCTGAGCTGCTGGAAGGCGCACACGTCGGCAACTTCGTTGAAATGAAAAAAGCGCGTCTGGGCAAAGGCTCCAAAGCCGGGCACCTGACCTATCTGGGCGATGCGGAGATCGGCGACAACGTTAATATTGGCGCGGGCACCATCACCTGTAACTACGATGGCGCGAACAAGTTTAAGACCATCATCGGTGACGATGTGTTTGTAGGTTCAGATTCCCAGCTGGTGGCGCCAGTGACAATCGGTAAAGGGGTCACCATTGCCGCCGGGACCACCGTCACCCGCAATGTGGCGGATAACGAGCTGGTGATCAGCCGTGTGCCGCAGGTGCACAAGCAGGGCTGGAAACGCCCGGTGAAGAAGTAAGATTTTTGTAGGCCTGATAAGGCGTAGCTGCATCAGGCAGACAGGGGTTGAGGGGATAACATAATCCCCCGCCCAAAGGCAGTAACTAAAAATATAACCCCACTCTCTACAAGGCTCGGGGCGCCCGTAAAACGGGCAAAACAGGTCAGCGACAACGCATGGCATAATGCCAAAATCAGGAAATCTAACTATGTGTGGAATTGTTGGCGCAGTCGCGCAGCGTGATATTGCTGAAATCCTTCTCGAAGGGTTACGTCGTCTGGAGTACCGTGGCTATGACTCTGCCGGTCTGGCAGTGGTTGATGCAAAAGGGAATATGACCCGTCTGCGTCGTCTCGGTAAAGTAAACATGCTGGCGCAGGCCGCAGAAGAGAACCCGCTGCACGGTGGTACAGGCATTGCCCATACCCGCTGGGCGACCCACGGTGAACCTTCGGAAGGCAACGCGCACCCGCACGTCTCTGAACACATTGTGGTGGTGCATAACGGCATCATTGAAAACCACGAACCGCTGCGCGAAGCGCTTACCGAGCGTGGTTATACCTTCGTTTCAGAAACCGACACCGAAGTGATCGCCCACCTGGTTCACTGGGAGCTGGAGCAGGGCGGTACGCTGCGTGAAGCCGTCCTGCGCGCCATCCCACAGCTGCGCGGCGCCTATGGCACCGTGATCATGGACAGCCGCGATCCGTCCACCCTGCTGGCAGCCCGCTCTGGCAGCCCGATGGTGATTGGTCTGGGGATGGGTGAGAACTTTATCGCTTCCGATCAGCTGGCGCTGCTGCCGGTGACCCGTCGCTTTATCTTCATGGAAGAGGGCGATATTGCGGAAGTGACCCGTCGCGACGTTAAAATCTTTGATAAATCTGGCGCGCCGGTAAAACGTCAGGATATCGAATCCAACCTGCAGTACGACGCGGGCGACAAAGGCGCTTACCGTCACTACATGCAGAAAGAGATTTACGAGCAGCCGAACGCCATCAAAAACACCCTGACCGGGCGCATCAGCCACGGTGAAGTGGATCTGAGCGAGCTGGGCGCTAACGCCAACGAAATGCTGGCAAACGTTGAGCACATTCAGATCGTGGCCTGCGGCACCTCCTACAACTCCGGTATGGTTTCCCGCTACTGGTTCGAAGCCCTGGCAGGCGTACCCTGTGATGTGGAGATCGCCTCCGAATTCCGCTATCGCAAATCGGCCGTGCGTCGTAACAGCCTGATGATCACCCTGTCTCAGTCCGGCGAAACAGCTGATACCCTGGCGGCGCTGCGTCTGTCTAAAGAGCTGGGTTATCTGGGCTCGCTGGCCATCTGTAACGTGCCGGGCTCCTCGCTGGTGCGTGAATCCGACCTGGCGCTGATGACCAAAGCCGGCACCGAAATCGGCGTGGCCTCCACCAAAGCGTTTACCACCCAGCTGACGGTACTGCTGATGCTGGTGGCGAAACTGGCCCGTCTGAAAGGCCAGGATGCGGCGATTGAGCATGACATCGTTCATGGTCTGCAGGCGCTGCCAAGCCGTATTGAGCAGATGCTCTCCCAGGACAAGCGCATTGAAGCCCTGGCGGAAGATTTCTCCGACAAGCATCACGCTCTGTTCCTCGGACGTGGCGATCAGTATCCGATTGCCCTGGAAGGCGCGCTGAAGCTCAAAGAGATCTCCTATATCCACGCAGAAGCCTATGCGGCAGGCGAGCTGAAACACGGCCCGCTGGCGCTGATTGACGCGGATATGCCGGTTATTGTTGTGGCACCGAATAACGAACTGCTGGAAAAACTGAAGTCCAACATCGAAGAAGTGCGTGCACGTGGCGGTGTGCTGTATGTCTTCGCCGATAGCGATGCCGGCTTTACCAGCAGCGACAACATGCACATCATCGAGATGCCGCATGTGGAAGAGGTGATTGCGCCAATCTTCTATACCGTTCCGTTGCAGCTGCTGGCCTACCACGTCGCGCTGATCAAAGGCACCGACGTCGACCAGCCGCGTAACCTGGCGAAGTCCGTGACCGTAGAGTAATCCCTTCAGGCTCCACCTTCGGGTGGAGCTTTTTTATCCGCTTTATCCCGCCTTTTTTAATGACAAACTGTCATCTTCAGCTAACTTTTTCAGTGTCACAGAAAGAAAATTTTTCTGAAATCTTAATGTCATAATGATGCTCAACCTAATGATATTAAATAGATATTTTAATATTCCCAAAGCGAAATTCTCGCTGTCATAAAACTGTCATGATTCGTACATTTATCTGTCACCTCTTTGTCCTATTTTGCTCATCGTAGCCACTAAACAACGATTTACGAAAATCTTGCAGGAGACATTATGAAAGTTATGCGTACCACTGTCGCAACTGTTGTCGCCGCGACCTTATCGATGAGCGCGTTCTCTGTGTTTGCAGAGGCAAGCCTGACTGGCGCTGGTGCAACCTTCCCTGCGCCGGTGTATGCCAAATGGGCTGATACCTACCAGAAAGAGACTGGTAACAAGGTGAACTACCAGGGTATCGGCTCCTCCGGTGGCGTTAAACAAATTACCGCAAATACCGTTGATTTCGGCGCATCTGACGCTCCGCTGTCTGATGAAAAACTGACGCAGGAAGGCCTGTTCCAGTTCCCGACCGTTATCGGTGGTGTTGTGCTGGCGGTGAATATCCCTGGCCTGAAGTCCGGCGAGCTGGTGCTCGATGGCAAAACCCTGGGTGATATCTACCTCGGCAAAATCAAAAAATGGGATGACGAAGCCATCACTAAACTGAACCCGGGCGTGAAACTGCCTTCGCAGAACATCGCTGTGGTTCGTCGTGCTGACGGCTCCGGTACCTCCTTCGTCTTCACCAGCTACCTGGCGAAAGTGAACGAAGAGTGGAAATCCAAAGTCGGTTCTGGCTCTACCGTTAACTGGCCAACCGGTCTGGGCGGTAAAGGTAACGACGGTATCGCCGCGTTCGTACAGCGTCTGCCTGGCTCAATCGGCTACGTAGAATACGCTTACGCCAAGCAGAACAACCTGGCCTACACCAAACTGGTTTCTGCCGACGGCAAACCTGTCAGCCCGACCGAAGAGAACTTTGCTAACGCTGCCAAAGGCGCTGACTGGAGCAAATCTTTCGCTCAGGATCTGACGAACCAGAAAGGCGAAGACGCATGGCCAATCACCTCTACCACCTTCATCCTGGTCCACAAAGATCAGAAGAAGCCAGAGCAGGGTGCTGAAGTGCTGAAGTTCTTCGACTGGGCATACAAAAACGGCGGCAAACAGGCTAATGACCTGGACTACGCCAGCCTGCCGGACAGCGTGGTTGAGCAGATTCGTGCTGCATGGAAAACCAACGTGAAAGACAGCAGCGGTAAAGCGCTGTACTAACAGGATATTTTTGACGAAGATGGCGGGTGGCGCTAACGCTAACCCGCCCTATGGTTCCGACTGTAGGCCCGGTAAGCGCCAGCGCCGCCGGGCATATTCGTAAGACGTCTCAAACAGAAGAGTAATTTATGGCTGCAACCAAGCCTGCATTTAACCCTCCGGGTAAAAAAGGTGACATGATTTTCAGCGCGCTGGTAAAACTGGCTGCGCTGATTGTGCTATTGCTGCTGGGCGGCATTATCGTGTCCCTGATTTTCTCCTCCTGGCCGAGCATCCAGAAATTTGGTTTCTCCTTCCTGTGGACCAAAGAGTGGGATGCGCCGAACGATATCTACGGTGCGCTGGTGCCGATCTACGGCACGCTGGTCACCTCGTTTATCGCCCTGCTGATTGCAGTGCCGGTGAGCTTCGGTATCGCCCTGTTCCTGACCGAACTGGCGCCGAACTGGCTGAAGCGTCCGCTCGGTATCGCCATTGAGCTGCTGGCGGCGATCCCAAGTATCGTTTACGGCATGTGGGGCCTGTTTATTTTTGCCCCGCTGTTTGCAACCTACTTCCAGGAGCCGGTGGGCAACGTCCTTTCCGCTATCCCGTTCGTGGGCGCCCTGTTCTCCGGTCCGGCTTTCGGTATCGGCATCCTGGCGGCAGGCGTGATCCTCGCCATCATGATTATTCCGTACATTGCGGCGGTTATGCGCGATGTCTTTGAACAGACCCCGGTGATGATGAAAGAGTCGGCCTACGGTATCGGCTGCACCACCTGGGAAGTTATCTGGCGTATCGTCCTGCCGTTCACCAAAAATGGGGTGATCGGCGGCATTATGCTGGGTCTGGGTCGGGCGCTGGGTGAAACCATGGCGGTGACCTTTATCATCGGTAATACCTACCAGCTCGACAGCGCCTCGCTCTATATGCCGGGTAACAGCATCACCTCGGCGCTGGCTAACGAATTCGCCGAAGCGGAATCCGGCCTGCACGTTGCTGCGCTGATGGAGCTGGGCTTAATTCTGTTTGTTATCACCTTCATCGTTCTGGCGATCTCTAAAGTGATGATCATGCGCCTGGCGAAAAATGAGGGGGCACGCTGATGGCTACGCTCGAAATGCAAAATACCGTGGCGCTGGCGGAATCTCGCCGCAAAATGCAGGCTAAACGCCGCATGAAAAACCGCCTCGCCCTGACGCTCTCCATGGCAACCATGGCATTTGGTCTGTTCTGGCTGATCTGGATTTTGTTCTCCACGGTGACGCGCGGTATCGACGGCATGTCCCTGGCGCTGTTCACCGAGATGACGCCGCCGCCAAATACGGCGGGTGGCGGTCTGGCTAACGCCCTGGCGGGCAGCGGCCTGCTGATCCTCTGGGCGACTGTTTTCGGCACGCCGCTTGGCATCATGGCGGGGATTTATCTGGCAGAGTACGGCCGTAAATCCTGGATTGCGGAGGTGATTCGTTTCATCAACGACATCCTGCTCTCTGCCCCATCGATTGTGGTCGGCCTGTTCGTTTACACCATCGTGGTGGCGCAGATGGAACATTTCTCCGGCTGGGCGGGCGTGATTGCGCTGGCGCTGCTGCAGGTGCCTATCGTCATCCGTACCACCGAGAACATGCTGAAACTGGTGCCGGACAGCCTGCGTGAAGCGGCTTACGCGCTGGGCACGCCAAAGTGGAAGATGATTTCTGCCATCACCCTGAAAGCCTCCGTCTCGGGGATCCTGACAGGCGTGCTGCTGGCCGTTGCCCGTATCGCCGGTGAAACGGCCCCGCTGCTCTTCACCGCGCTCTCCAACCAGTTCTGGAGCACGGACATGATGCAGCCGATCGCCAACCTGCCGGTGACGATCTTTAAATTTGCGATGAGCCCGTTTGCCGAATGGCAGTCACTGGCCTGGGCCGGGGTACTGATTATTACCCTGTGCGTACTGTTACTGAACATTCTGGCGCGCGTGATTTTCGCGAAGAAGAAACACGGTTAATTATTGACGGCGTGGCACTCTGCGGCGCCGGATGAGGAAATGAGTCAATGAGTATGGTTGATACTGCCCCGGGTATTCTTTCGGTTCGTGATCTGAACTTTTACTACGGTAAGTTCCATGCCCTGAAGAACATCAATCTGGATATTGCCAAAAACCAGGTAACGGCGTTTATCGGTCCGTCTGGCTGCGGTAAGTCCACGCTGCTGCGTACCTTTAACAAAATGTATTCGCTCTATCCGGAGCAGCGCGCTGAAGGCGAAATCCTGCTGGATGGCGACAACATTCTCACCAATACCCAGGATATCGCCCTGCTGCGCGCGAAAGTGGGTATGGTGTTCCAGAAACCGACGCCGTTCCCGATGTCCATTTATGACAACATCGCTTTTGGTGTGCGCCTGTTTGAGAAGCTCTCCCGCGCCGATATGGATGAGCGCGTGCAGTGGGCATTGACCAAGGCCGCATTATGGAACGAAACCAAAGATAAACTTCACCAGAGCGGGTACTCTCTCTCCGGTGGTCAGCAGCAGCGTCTGTGCATTGCGCGCGGTATCGCTATCCGTCCTGAAGTGTTGCTGCTGGATGAGCCGTGCTCAGCGCTGGACCCGATCTCCACCGGGCGTATCGAAGAGCTGATCACCGAGCTGAAAGCGGATTACACCGTGGTGATCGTGACGCACAACATGCAGCAGGCTGCCCGTTGTTCCGACCACACTGCATTTATGTACCTGGGCGAGTTGATTGAGTTCAGTAAAACGGACGACCTGTTCACCAAGCCTGCGAAGAAACAAACAGAAGACTACATCACCGGACGCTACGGCTGATTCAGGAGTGCGCAATGGATAATCTCAATCTTAATAAACACATTTCCGGCCAGTTTAACGCCGAGCTGGAAAGTATCCGCACCCAGGTGATGACCATGGGCGGTATGGTAGAGCAGCAGCTCTCAGACGCGATCACCGCGATGCACAACCAGGACAGCGAGCTGGCGAAGCGCGTGGTGGAAGGCGACAAAAACGTCAACATGATGGAAGTCGCTATCGATGAGGCCTGCGTGCGCATTATCGCCAAGCGTCAGCCAACGGCGAGCGACCTGCGTCTGGTTATGGCGATCATCAAAACCATCGCCGAGCTGGAACGTATTGGCGACGTGGCGGACAAAATCTGCCGTACTGCGCTGGAAAAATTCTCCCAGCAGCACCAGCCGCTGCTGGTGAGCCTCGAGTCGCTGGGCCGCCACACCGTGCAGATGCTGCATGACGTGCTGGATGCCTTTGCGCGTATGGATCTGGATGAAGCGGTGCGTATTTACCGCGAAGACAAGAAAGTCGACCAGGAATATGAGGGCATTGTGCGTCAGCTGATGACCTACATGATGGAAGATACGCGTACCATTCCAAGCGTACTGACCGCGCTGTTCTGCGCTCGCTCTATCGAGCGTATCGGTGACCGTTGCCAGAACATCTGCGAATACATCTTCTACTTCGTGAAGGGGCAGGATTTCCGTCACGTCGGCGGGGATGAACTGGATAAAATGCTCGCGGGTAAAGATCCGAAAGAGTAACTTGCTTTAACATGCCCGGCGGCGCTGCGCTAACCGGGCTGACATCATTCACAGGCCGGATAAGCGCTAACGCTATCCGGCTTTGTTTTTTTAGCGGGTGATATTCCAGCCGCGCGCTTTCCACAGTTCCGGCAGCTGCGCCAGCTCGGTGAAGACAGTGACCTTTGGATGGTCGAGCGGCGGGTTGTGCGGATCGGCACAGAAGTAGAATACCTCCATGCCTGCGGCGATCCCCGCCTGCGCGCCTGCGCTGGAGTCATCCACCAGGATGCAGTTCTCCACGTTGACGTTCATCGCTTTCGCCGCATGGAACATCATCGCCGGATCCGGCTTCCAGCGCTGGATATCGTAACCGCTGAACAGTTTTTCCGGGAAATGGTGCAGCATCTGCAGTTTGCCAAGGGAGTGCTGCATTTTGCTGACCGGGCCGTTAGAGACCACGCACATCGGCACCGCCATGGCGTCCAGCAGGGTGTCCGCACCCGCGATGACTTCCAGTTCGGAGTCGAAAAGGCGTGCGACTTCGGCGCGGTAAACAGGCTCCAGATCCGCTTTCGCGAGGCTAACGCCGTGTTCAGCGTTGATGATGTCGATGATCTCGTAGAGCTTCACGCCCTTAAAGCGTTTGAACGTCTCTTCGAGATCGAGCGTGATACCAAATTCCTGGAACATGGTGACATACGCCCGGGAACAGATGACCTCACTGTCGACCAGCGTACCGTCGCAGTCGAAAAATACCGCTTCAATCTGAGACATGCATTTCCCTTTTTTTAACAAGTTTAACGTTTACGTACTACATAACGTTGAGACGCAATCGTTGCCGTATAAGCAAATTCAATGAAAAAAAGTGCCTCTCAACCGCCCTTATTGTCGCATTTTGGTATAGGATAGCGACGGATTTTCCCTCCTTGTTCGGAAATAGATGATGAGTCAACAACACACTACCCAGTCTTCTGGCGCGGGTTTGCTTGAGCGCGTGTTTAAACTGCGCGAACACGGCACGACGGCACGCACCGAAGTGATCGCCGGTTTCACTACCTTCCTGACGATGGTCTATATCGTTTTCGTGAACCCACAAATTCTGGGCGTTGCTGGCATGGATACCAGCGCCGTCTTCGTGACTACCTGTCTTATCGCCGCCTTCGGCAGCATCCTGATGGGGCTGTTCGCTAACCTGCCGGTTGCTCTGGCACCGGCGATGGGTCTGAACGCCTTCTTCGCCTTCGTCGTGGTTCAGGCGATGGGCCTGCCGTGGCAGGTGGGCATGGGGGCTATCTTCTGGGGTGCCGTCGGTCTGCTGATCCTGACCATTTTCCGCGTGCGTTACTGGATGATTGCCAATATCCCGGTCAGCCTGCGCGTGGGCATCACCAGCGGTATCGGCCTGTTCATCGGCATGATGGGGCTGAAAAACGCCGGTGTGATCGTGGCGAACCCGGAAACGCTGGTCAGCATCGGTAAACTGACCTCCCACAGCGTGCTGCTGGGGGTGCTGGGCTTCTTCATCATCGCTATTCTGGCCTCGCGTAATATCCACGCGGCGGTGCTGGTGTCGATTATTGTCACCACCCTGCTGGGCTGGATGCTGGGCGACGTGCACTATAACGGCATCGTCTCCGCGCCGCCGAGCGTCACCACGGTGATTGGCCATGTCGATCTGGCGGGCTCGCTGAACCTGGGTCTGGCTGGAGTGATCTTCTCCTTCATGCTGGTGAACCTGTTTGACTCCTCCGGTACGCTGATTGGCGTGACTGACAAAGCCGGTCTGGCAGATGAAAAAGGCAAATTCCCGCGCATGAAGCAGGCGCTGTTCGTGGACAGTATCTCCTCCGTGACCGGCTCCTTTATCGGTACGTCGTCTGTAACCGCCTACATCGAATCTTCTTCCGGGGTTTCGGTCGGTGGCCGTACCGGTCTGACCGCGGTGGTTGTCGGTCTGCTGTTCCTGCTGGTGATCTTCCTCTCTCCGCTGGCCGGTATGGTGCCGCCATACGCTGCCGCCGGTGCGCTGATCTACGTGGGCGTGCTGATGACCTCCAGCCTGGCGCGCGTGAAGTGGGATGACCTGACCGAAGCGGTTCCGGCCTTTATTACCGCGGTAATGATGCCGTTCAGCTTCTCCATTACCGAAGGGATTGCGCTGGGCTTTATCTCTTACTGTGTGATGAAGGCGGGTACCGGACGCTGGCGTGAGATCAGCCCGTGCGTGATGGTCGTTGCGCTGCTGTTCATTCTGAAGATTGCGTTTATTGATGCCTGATAAAAGCAAAACGGCAACCCGAGGGGTTGCCGTTTTTAATGTGCCTTACGCTTTAACCCGCTGAATATACTTCCCGAATGCGCTCAGCTGGCCGCTCAGATGATCCAGCGTGCTCTGGTCAACAACTTCACCCGTCTGTGGGTCGACCTTGTTCTGAATCACGCCCCCCATAAATTCCGGCTTGTTCATCACCATCGCATCCAGGAACACCAGGATCTGACGCAGGTGATACTGGCAACGCGCGCCGCCGATAGCCCCCATTGAGCTGGTCTGGATCAGCACCGGTTTACCCGCCAGCGGCTGTTCCGGCAGGCGAGAGAGCCAGTCAATGGCGTTCTTTAAGCCTCCCGGCACGGAATAGTTGTATTCCGGGGTGACAATCACCACGCCGTCTGCCTGGCGGATCTGCTCTGCCAGCGCTTCTACCGCAGCCGGGAATCCCTCTTCCTGCTGCACATCCGCGTCGTACAGCGGAATATCACCGATCGACGGCAGGGCGGTAATTTCCATCCCCTCAGGTGCCAGCTTCGGCAGGGTGCGGGCAACTATCCCGTTAAATGAACCCTTGCGCAGGCTTCCCAGTAACGTAACAACATTCAACGTATCAGACATCACTACTCCTTCTTCATCATGATGGCCCTGCTGAAGGGTCAGGTGAGGATAATCGCTTTTTCCGCCGGTAGACTGGTCAGCCGCATCAGGCGAGCCGCCGGTTCGTTGGCGCGGGCGGGAACGTCCGGCAGGCTTTGCCATCCAAGGCGCCCGTCGAACTCCCAGATTTTTAGTCTTTCAATGGCCGGGGTGACGGCAATCGACCAGATCAGCACGTCTTCGGCGTCGCTTAAGGCTTCGACCTGCGCGGCTCTGGAGGCCCGCAGACGACCGGAACCCGGTAACAGTTGCAGCAGGCTGGCGCAGTCGTTGGCCTCGCCTGACAGCTTACGGATGCACTGGCGCAGGGTAATCAGCTGCGCTCTGGCTTCATTGGGGTCGTTCTGATTACGCACCCATAAGTTCTCGTTGCTGGACAGCGGGTAGGTGTCATGCGCGTGGGTACCATCCAGGCTGCGAATGGTTCGCTGCAGCTCCATATCCAGACCGCAGTCGCCCTCGGTGGTCAGCACCAGACCCACGATATTGCCGGCGTAGGCAATAGAAAAACGGGGAAGCTCTGGATCGGCAAACACCGGGCGACCCTCAGGTTCGGTAATCACTTCCGGCAGCTCGCTGGTGCCGTAAAGCATAAACATCAGCTCCGCGAGCAGCGCCCGGGAGGCCAAAAAACGTATTCGACGATGTTCAGGAAGCTTTCGCGCTTCGTTGTGGCAGGATGGCGAGAGCCTGGTCGAAACCACCCATCCCTCGGTCAGCGTCCCTCTTGCAAAATGCGTAGCCATTTTTCACTCCATGATAATGGTTAGTCGTCAGGTTAAACGGTTACATGATTATCGCTTAACTTGCTTACTGTTTTAATGGCTAAATGGGGGTAATGGAAGTTTTGCTGCGGAACTTTACATTTTCTTAGCCAAAAACCAGACATTTAGCGCAACGGCGAACCATACAGCGCCTTAATGGTTTCTCTCAGCCAGAGGGTTTTGGGATTATGGCTGTTACGCTTATGCCAGATCAGGGTAAAAGGCACGGTGAGCTTTTGCGCCTGCGCTTCATCAATGGGGATCGGCAGGGTAACCAGCTTACGCTGGTGAAGCTGATTATAGTGATGGCAGTAGTGCGGTGCCGTCGCAATGTAGTTATGGCCCGGCTGCGCCGCCATAAACATCGACTGCTCGAATCCGGGCAAGCTCATGGCGATATTACGCGTCCGCCCCATCTCTCTCAGCACCTCATCCAGCGCCCAGGTGTCGCTACGCTCCCAGAAAATGCTGATATGCGGATAGCGCAGGAACGTCTCCAGGTTCCACTCTTCCTGGAGGGCCGGGTGATCCTCGCGCAGATAGACGCACGGACGGTCGCTGAACAGAATTTCGTAATCAAGAAACCACGGCATCAGCTTCAGCAATTCACGGGAGCGGGGGTGCGTTTCACGGCCGGTAAAACCGAGGTCGACCTCTCCGCGGGTAATAGCGTCCAGCGAATCGTAATCCCAGTGGCGCATCTTCACGGTCGCCTGGGGATAACGCTGATTCACCTGCTCCAGCAGGGCGTTAAAGCGGATCAGCATCAGCGGCGTTTCTGCCGCCAGCTCAAAGGTCAGGCCGCCGGGGGAGTCATGGTGGAATTTATCGAGGATCTGATTGCCAATCTGCATCCAGTCGGCCAGATCCTGCTCCAGACTCACCGTCAGCGGAGTCGGCAGCAGCCCCAGCGGGGTCTTCACAAACAGCGGATCGTCGAACCAGTCGCGCAGCTTCGCCAGCGACTTACTCACCGCGGACGGCGTGACGTTCATCCGTTTCGCGGCTTTGGTGACGCTGCGCTCCTGCAGCAAAAGCTGCAGGCACAACAACAGGTTAAGATCGAGATTGCTGAGGGGCTTCTTCATGTTGCGCTGCGGGCCGAATGACCATAAGTAGGATGATGCAGAGCATGCTACAGCCAATCAGAACCCCGATCAGCATATTCAATGCATTCAGCCCGATTATTGCTGCCAGCCAAATCCACAGCGATGAGCCGCAAACCTGAGTGATGCCCAGCATCGAACTGGCCACGCCCGCGCGCAGCGCAAACGGGCCTAACGCCTGGCTCATCGCCACGCCAAAGCCCACCGAGAACCCGGCGCAAATCAGGGTGATACCTGCCAGCATCAGGGTTGATGAGCTGGCGGTCGCCAGAAGCATGCCTGCCGCCAGGAACAGCACCTGAGAGGTGAGCATCAGCGTGCGCTGGCTGAAGATATTCAGCGCAAACGGCGTCGAGAAGGATACGGCCATGCTGACCAGGGCGGTTAACGCCATCACCGTGGAATATTCCCCGCGATCAAAACCCATGATTTCCATTAATAACACCGGGGAAACGTTTACATAGGTCAGGATCACCGCCACGCTCAGGGTAGTGATCAGCAATCGGCTGATGAAGAAGCGGTTGAGCAGCTTCTCTTCCGGCGGCACCGACGCGGCATGGCCCCGGTTTTGTGCCCCGGGATGGGTCTCTTTCAGCACCGCGATCGACAGGATAAAGACCAGCATCCCCATTGCCGCCATCGTCCAGAACAGGCTCTGCCACGGGAATTGCAGCATGATCAGGTAGCCCACCACCGGCGCCAGCACCGGGATAATGCAGGTGATGCCGTTCATCATGGAGAGCACTTTGGCGCGGCGCTGGGTGCTTAAGGTATCGCGCAAAATCGCAAAGGCCACCACGTAGCAACCGCCCGCGCCGATGCCCTGGATAAAGCGCCCGGACAGGAACAGGGTGCTCTCCTGCGCCATTGAACAGAGCACCGAGGCGAGGGCGAAAATCACGGCACCGGTAATGGCGATGGGCTGTCGCCCCGCTTTGTCGGCAATCTTCCCGGCAAACACCATCGATGACGCCATCCCCGCAAGGTAGGCTGAAAACGCGATATGCAGCTGCGCTTCGCTGGCGCCCAGATCCCGGGCGATGTGCGGCAGCCCCACCAGATACATATCGATGCCTGATGGATAAAGCAGCACCAGCGCAAAACTACAAAACAGAAAACGAGCCATAAAACCCCCATAAATGCAGGCAAGAAGAATAGGGGGAGAGAGCGTTATTAGCGAGTTGCCATTTGGACAAAGGTGATTTCCTCGCAGGAAATCACCTCAGAAAAGGGGCGGGCTCAGCCAAAGCGCGGCAGGAAATTAAAGACATTGCCGAACCAGCAAACAATGACCGCGACCCCGAACAGGATCACCAGCGAGGGGATCATCATCCCGCCCCAGACGGTGAACATCTTATTCGGGAACTTTTTTCGCGCTTTCAACGCCAGAACCGCTGGGATAATCACCGCCCAGATGGTCGCACACAACCCTGCGCCGCCAATACCGTAGATAAACCCGTTCGGGAAGATCAGGTACAGAATCGTAGGAGGCAGGAAGGTCAGCATGACTGTTTTCAGACGACCTGACGGGGAATTGTCGAGCTTAAAGAGGTCGGCAAGATAGTCGAATAACCCCAATGTGACGCCAAAGAAGGAGCTGGCCACCGCTAAATTGGAGAAAACCAGTAAGCAAAATTCGATAACCCCGTGCTGCCGGGTACCGAGGAAGGATTTCACCAGTGAATCGACGTTGCCCCCTGACGATATGATCTCGTTGAAGCTGTCGCGGGTAATATTCCCCATCGTGCAGTACAGCCAGAACAGGTAGATAAATAGCGCCAGCAGCGAGCCAAACACCAGGCTTTTGATCAGCTTATCTTTCCGCTTGCCATAGCAGATGATGAGACTGGGAATGTTGCCATGAAAACCAAAGGATGCCAGACAGACGGGCAGGGCCATAAAGATATAGGGGAAGTAGGAGTTGTTGCTGGCTGAGGTGACGTTGATATCTCTTAATATCGAGTAGTCAACCTGGAAGAAAAAGGAGCCAAATACAACGATAAAGGCGATGATCTTAATGCCTAAAAACAGCGAGGTAATTCTACTGGCGGCTAATGAGCTAAACCACAATACGGCAGCGACGAAGAGCGCTGTACTGACACCCACAATGCGGGGATTGACGTGCGTCCCCTGATTCATGGCGATGGTTTCGCTGATTATTGCGCCGTTGGCGGAGATATAGGCATACGTCAGGATATAAAGAACAAATGCAACCGTTAAACCGCTGACTATATTCCACTTGTTACCAATCAGATCTTTGGTGACCGTATTAAAACTTGAGCCGACAGGATAATTTAAATTTGCTTCCAGTAATAACAGCCCGGAGTGAAGCATCGAAAACCAGGCAATAATTAAAATAAACGCGCCCCAAAAAAACCACGCCCCTGCCAAATCCACGGGTAAAGCAAACATCCCCCCGCCAATAACCGTACCTGCTATAACCATGACACCCCACACCGAGGAGTGTTTAGTCTCTAACTCTAAAGTCTGTTCCATGGTGCCCCCATCAATGTGGCAAGCTTGACGTTGTTAATCGTTTTTGCGGGTGGATAAACTTATTTAGCCACCCGGGGAGAGACGTTAAACTTCTTTGAGTTTTGCAGTGAAGTGGCGTAATACTTTCGGTTCGTAGGTAAAGGTTAATCCCTTAATATTCATCGCATTTTCTTTAACGTGCTTAAAGGCTTCGACGATGAAATCCATATGGGATTGCGTGTAGGTTGCGCGCGGAATGGTTAAACGCAGTAACTCTGCCGGGCAGGGTAACTGTTTGCCGGTTTTCGGATCGCGGCCTAACAGGAACGAACCGATTTCAACTGCGCGAATACCTGCGACTTTATAGAGCTCACAGGCCAGCGCCTGCGCCGGGAACTGCTCTGCCGGAATATGCGGCAACAGCTTGCCCGCATCCACAAAGGCAGCATGGCCGCCCGCCTGCTGGCAAACCACGCCGATAGCTTCCAGACCGTCGACCAGGTATTGCACTTGATTAATGCGGTATGCCAGCCAGTCCTGGCCCATGCCGTCATGCAGGCCGACAGCCAGACGCTCCATGGCGCCCCCTTCAAGGCCGCCGTAGGTCGGGAAGCCTTCCTGGACGACGCATAAGGTTCTGCATTCGGTATAGACGTCGAAGTAGTCGTCATTCTTGATGCACAGCAGCCCACCCATCGGCACCATGGCATCTTTTTTCGCCGACATGGCCAGCATATCAGCATACTTGTAGGTTTCGCGGGTAATCTCGGCGATGGTCCAGTCTTTATACTCCGCTTCACGTTTTTGAATGAAGTACGCGTTTTCAGCGAAGCGTGCGGAATCCATGACCACCGGGATATCGTATTTTCTGGCAATCGCATACATCGCCTTCAGGTTCGCCAGCGACACCGGCTGCCCGCCAGCGGAGTTGCTGGTGATGGTCGCGACAATATAAGGCACATTGCTCGCACCCACTTCCTCGATGCCGTTTTCCAGACCCTGCAGGTCAAAGTTACCTTTAAAATCGTAACGGACGCCGGTATCAAAGGCTTCCTTGATATAGACGTTGCGCACGGTGCAGCCGTTTATCTGGCTGTGGCCCTGGGTGGTATCAAAGAAGTAGTTTGAGAAGGCGACCATCTTCGAGCGGTCTAAACCCTTTTCCTGCTCGCGTTTTTTGATTAAGACAGGAATATAGATCTGCTCCGCGCCGCGTCCCTGATGGGTTGGAATAGTATATTGATAGCCGAAAATCTCATTCACGGCGTTGGACAGCGCATAGTAGCTGCGGCTGCCGCTATAGGCTTCGTCACCGCGCAGCATGGCGGCCTGCATATTTTGGGTGACCGCACCGGTGCCGCTGTCGGTCAGTAAATCAATAAACACGTCTTCGCTATCCAGCAGGAACGGGTTCATGCCTGATTTAATAATAGCGTTTTCGCGATGCTCCCTTGTGGTACGTTTAACCGGCTCAATAACTCTGATGCGAAATGGCTCTGGTAAATGTTTGAAGTTTTCCATTATATAATTCCTGTTTTTATCGCAGCGGTGCTGGTGGTTATTTTAAATAACCATAAATAGCGGCAAGCCTGAGCTGGATATAACGCCACGCAGTAGGGAGAATAATTCTCACCAACACAGACGTGCAGAGGCGCTATTGCGGTTCTACAAGCGCAATGATTTCAGGCATACCGGATAAATAGAGTGTTAGTCTATTCAGGTTGCATAGAGAAAATGAGGCGAAGGGAGATTACGGATGGTGATTGACAATTTTATTGTCAATATTGAACCACTTAGAGGTGATGTATGTATTTAAGATAATCGTCATTGATTTATCCTCATTAGACACGCTACTACACTATTCGAATGAGAATGTTTGTCTATGTGCAGAGATATTAATTGTGATTGTAATCACACAGAATATAGCTGATATATTTGGTATTTATTCAGCTAATACAGAAAAGAAAAAAGCCGCAATAACATGAACGTTATGCGGCTTTTTAACAGAGGGCTGAAACGGACTTATTTCCCGATACAGAAGCTGGAGAAGATCCGCCCCAGCAAATCATCCGAGGTAAACTCCCCGGTGATCTCGCTTAACGCCTGCTGGGCCAGGCGCAGCTCTTCCGCCAGCAGTTCTCCGGCCCAGGCGCCGAGCAGCTGGGCTTTGCCCTGATCCAGATGCTGTGCCGCCTCTTCCAGCGCCTGCAGATGGCGACGACGGGCGAGGAAGCCGCCCTCCATGCTGGTATCGAAGCCCATGCTCTGCTTCAGGTGGTTGCGCAGCTCATCCACGCCCTCGCCGGTACGCGCCGACAGGCGAATGAGTGAGTGACCGTTCACATCGCTGAGGCCCAGCGTTTCACCGGTCACGTCCGCTTTGTTACGCACCACGGTGATCGGCAGTTTTGCCGGCAGGCGGGCGATAAAGTCCGGCCAGATCTCTGCCGGGTCTACGGCGGCGGTGGTGGTACCGTCCACCATAAACAGCACCCGGTCGGCCTGCTCGATCTCCTGCCAGGCGCGCTCGATACCGATGCGCTCCACTTCGTCGCTGGCATCACGCAGGCCCGCGGTGTCGATGATATGCAGCGGCATACCGTCGATATGAATATGTTCCCGCAACACGTCGCGGGTAGTACCGGCTATGTCGGTCACAATCGCCGCTTCACGCCCCGCCAGGGCATTCAGCAGGCTCGATTTCCCGGCGTTCGGACGTCCGGCAATCACCACCTTCATCCCTTCACGCAGCAGGCTGCCCTGACGCGCTTCGGCGCGTACCGCGTCGAGATCGGCCATCACGTCGTTAAGCTGGGCTTCGATTTTGCCGTCGGAGAGGAAGTCGATCTCCTCATCCGGGAAATCAATGGCCGCTTCCACGTAGATCCGTAGGTGAGTGAGTGCTTCCACAAGATGGTTTACGCGAGCGGAGAACGCCCCCTGCAGCGAGTTCAGCGCGGAGCGCGCGGCCTGCTCGGAGCTGGCGTCGATCAGATCGGCAATCGCTTCAGCCTGGGCCAGATCCAGCTTGTCGTTAAGAAACGCCCGCTCGGAGAACTCGCCCGGTTTGGCGATGCGCACGCCCGGCAGGGTCAGAATGCGTTTCAGCAGCAGGTCGAGGATCACCGGCCCGCCGTGGCCCTGCAGTTCGAGCACGTCTTCACCGGTGAAGGAGTTAGGGCCCGGGAACCACAGCGCGATACCCTGATCCAGAGCCGTACCGTCGTTATCCTTGAAAGGCAGATAGTCGGCGTAACGTGGCTTTGGCAGTTTGCCCAGCACCGCTTCTGCCACCTCGCGCGCCTTCAGGCCGGAGATACGCAGAATGCCCACACCACCGCGTCCCGGTGGGGTTGCCTGGGCGACGATAGTGTCGTTATGGCTCATTGTTTGTCTCTTCTTAATGCAATAAAAAAGGCGGTCAATAGACCGCCCTGTCATCACTGTTCTTTATGCCGGGTGGCGCTTCGCTTACCCGGCCTACTGAGGATCAGGAATTTTTCTTTTCGCGGCTATGCAGGCCACGTTTTTCCAGACCACGGTAGATCAGCTGCTGCTGAAGGATGGTCACCAGGTTGCTGACGATATAGTACAGCACCAGACCTGACGGGAACCACAGGAAGAACACGGTAAAGATGACCGGCATAAAGGTCATGATCTTCTGCTGCATCGGGTCGGTCACGGTGGTTGGCGACATCTTCTGGATGAAGAACATCGTCACGCCCATCAGGATCGGCAGGATGTAGTACGGGTCCTGTGCGGACAGGTCATGGATCCACAGAGCGAACGGCGCATGGCGCAGCTCAACGGAGCCCATCAGCATGTAGTACAGCGCAAGGAAGATTGGCATCTGGATCAGCAGCGGGAAGCAGCCACCCAGTGGGTTCACTTTCTCGGCTTTATACAGGGCCATCATCTCCTGGCTCTGACGCTGTTTGTCATCGCCCAGACGCTCACGCATCGCCGCAATCTTCGGCTGCAGCATACGCATCTTCGCCATGGAGGTGTACTGCGCTTTGGTCAGCGGGTACATGATGCCACGAACGATGAAGGTGATAACGATGATGGAGAAGCCCCAGTTACCCAGGAAGCTGTGGATCCACTTCAGCAGTTTGAACAGCGGCTGAGAGATGAACCACAACCAACCGTAGTCTACGGTCAGATCCAGGTGCGGTGCCACGGCAGCCATTTTGTCCTGGATTTCCGGACCAACCCACAGGGTGCTGGCCAGGCTACCGGTTTGACCCGGCTGAACCAGAACCGGCTCAGACTTATAGCCGATCGCGGCAATACCGTTACCGAGGTTCGCAGTGTAGAAATTATTGGAACCCGCGTTATTCGGTACCCATGCGGTCGCGAAATACTGTTGCAGCATCGCCACCCAGCCGCCTTTCGAGCTGACGTTCAGGTTTTCGTTATCGGCGATGGTGTCGAATTTGTATTTCTCGTACTTGGTATCTGGCGTGGAGTACGCCGCGCCACGGAAGGTGTGCAGCGCGAAGTTGCTGCTTCCAGTGTCACGGTGAGACGGCAGATTGATGGACTGCTTCAGCTGACCGAAGGTGGAGAGCTCCAGCGGTTTCGCACCGGTGTTCTGCACGCTATAGCCCACGTTCACCGCATATTCACCGCGTTTCAGGGTGAAGGTTTTGGTGAAGGTGTTGCCGGCCGCATCAGTGTAAGTCATCGGGATCGCGATTTCGTTCTGGCCATCGGCCAGCACAAACGCATCTTTATCGACGTTATACAGCGGACGAGCGCCGTTAGCCGGGTTATCCGGGCCATCACGACCGGTCAGGCCGCTCTGTGCCTGGTAGATAAACTGCGGCGTGGTTTCCAGTAACTGGAACGGCTCGTTAGAACCGAGCTCTTTCGGGTAAGTCACCAGCTGCGCCTGCTCAACATCACCACCACGGGTGTTGATAGTCAGCTCAAGCACATCGGTCTTAACCGTAATCAGTTTACCCTGGCCACTGGCCGGTACGCCCTGGTCGGCGGCGCTACCCGCTGCGGTGGTCGTTGTCTGCGTGACCTGCTGCTGAGGTTGAGGATTTTTGTCCTGCTCCCAAGCCTGGAAGATCATGAAAGACACGAACAACAAAGCGATGATAAGAAGATTGCGTTGCGAATCCATCGTTAGTGTTCTCTGGTATCAAAAGGTCCTGGAGGGACGGGATCGTCTCCACCTGGGTGTAAAGGGTGGCATTTTAATACGCGTTTCACCGTCAACCAACTGCCTTTTATCACTCCAAACCTGCGCAATGCCTCAATTCCGTATTGCGAACAGGTCGGTCTGAAACGGCAGTGTGGCCCGAGTAGCGGACTAATCAGGCGTTGATAGACCCGGATAAGGCCGATCAGGACCCGTGAGCCAGGCGACAGTGGCGGCGCCATAATTTTCCAACGCTTCCGAGAGAGCACGGTTATCGAGGTCGGCAACCCCTTTTTTAGCCACCACCACGAAATCCATTGAAGGCAGTTCATGTTGACGTAAACGGAAGCTTTCACGCGTCAGACGTTTAATCCGGTTGCGTTCATGCGCACGCTTAACGTTTTTCTTGGCGACAGTGAGACCGATACGGGGATGCCCCAGCGAATTTTGGCGGCCGAGGATGGTGATTTGCGGCGTGCCAGCCCGTTGTGGCTGCTGGAAGACGAAAGTGAAATGAGTGGGAGTTAACAAACGTAACTCCCTGGGAAATGCTAGCTTAACCACTCAGGGGTTAGCTTAATTACTTGGAAACGGTCAGACGTGAACGGCCTTTAGCACGACGACGTGCCAGAACCTGACGACCATTTTTAGTAGCCATACGAGCACGGAAGCCGTGAGAACGGTTGCGCTTCAGTACAGACGGTTGAAAAGTGCGTTTCATGGCGATTTCTACCTAAACTTGAATAAATTCAATGACTTTTTATGGAGTCCGAACGAATAACGAACGATGGACGCCGAAGCCATGGGTGATTAAAGAGGCCGGATTGTAATAATTGTACACTCCGGAGTCAATTCTCTTTCCTTATTTCCCGCGTCTTTCCGCACGTTTTTAGCGTGCAAATTGAGCTGCGTCAGACGCAGGAAATCGAGTCCCACGCGCCGGGTGGGGAATTATACGGGCTCCAGGGCAAATCGCAAGGATCGTCCAGGATCTTCGTTAGATCATTTAAGCAAAAAATTGTCGTTACTCATTAATTTTTCCAATATGCGGCCTAAATCGCGGGGTCGCTTCGCCAGGATCGTTTACACTTACCCGGTTTCGGATCCTCCTGTGGATAAATCGGGAAGAAACTGTGAGAAACAGAAGATCTCTGGCGCAGTTTAGGCTATGATCCGCGGTCCTGATCGCGATCCCAGGATCCCGAGCAGGTAAAAAACCGCAGATAGCGGTTCGCACGTCCCCCTTAACGCCGGGTTCTTTCGACGTGTGTCTACAATCACGACTATTCAATAGCTTTCTTTTTATGTTCGAGTGGAGTCCGCCGTGTCACTTTCGCTTTGGCAGCAGTGTCTTGCCCGATTGCAGGATGAGTTACCAGCCACAGAATTCAGTATGTGGATCCGCCCGTTGCAGGCGGAACTGAGCGATAACACGCTGGCTTTGTATGCGCCAAACCGTTTTGTGCTCGATTGGGTCAGGGACAAATACCTCAATAACATCAATGGACTGCTAAACGAATTTTGCGGTGCCGATGCCCCACAGCTGCGTTTTGAAGTGGGCACTAAGCCGGTCACCCAAACCCTCAAAGAGACCGTTAACGTCGCCGCTGCACCCGCGCAAACCGCGCAGGTTCATATGCCGCGCGTCGCGCCTGCGCCGCGGGCTGGCTGGGATAACGTCCCGGCACCGGCAGAGCCGACCTATCGCTCTAACGTTAACGTCAAGCACACCTTTGATAACTTCGTCGAAGGTAAATCGAACCAGTTGGCCCGCGCGGCTGCCCGTCAGGTAGCGGATAACCCGGGCGGTGCCTATAACCCGCTGTTCCTTTATGGCGGTACCGGTCTGGGTAAAACGCACCTGCTGCACGCGGTGGGTAACGGCATCATGGCGCGCAAGCCCAATGCCAAAGTGGTGTATATGCACTCCGAGCGCTTCGTTCAGGACATGGTAAAAGCCCTGCAAAACAACGCGATCGAAGAGTTTAAACGCTACTACCGTTCCGTTGATGCGCTGCTGATCGATGACATTCAGTTCTTTGCTAATAAGGAACGATCCCAGGAAGAGTTTTTCCACACCTTCAATGCGCTGCTGGAAGGCAATCAGCAGATCATTTTGACCTCGGATCGCTATCCCAAAGAGATCAACGGCGTTGAAGATCGTCTCAAATCCCGCTTCGGCTGGGGTCTGACCGTGGCGATCGAGCCGCCGGAGCTGGAAACCCGCGTGGCGATCCTGATGAAAAAAGCGGACGAGAACGATATTCGTCTGCCGGGCGAGGTGGCGTTCTTTATCGCCAAGCGTCTGCGTTCCAACGTCCGTGAGCTGGAAGGCGCGCTGAACCGCGTCATCGCTAACGCCAACTTCACCGGACGGGCGATCACCATCGATTTCGTGCGTGAAGCGCTGCGCGATCTGCTGGCGCTGCAGGAAAAATTGGTCACCATCGACAATATTCAGAAGACGGTGGCGGAGTACTACAAAATTAAAGTGGCAGATTTGCTGTCGAAACGCCGTTCCCGCTCGGTAGCGAGACCGCGTCAGATGGCGATGGCGCTGGCAAAGGAATTAACCAACCACAGTCTGCCGGAGATCGGCGATGCGTTTGGTGGCCGTGACCACACCACCGTGCTGCACGCCTGCCGTAAGATTGAGCAGCTGCGTGAAGAAAGCCACGACATAAAAGAAGACTTCTCCAATTTAATCAGAACATTATCATCGTGATGCTATGAAATTTACCGTTGAACGTGAACACTTATTAAAACCGCTGCAACAGGTGAGTGGCCCCTTAGGCGGCCGCCCGACGCTGCCTATCCTCGGTAACCTGCTGCTGCAGGTGGCAGACGGCACGCTGTCGCTGACCGGCACCGACCTCGAGATGGAGATGGTCGCACGCGTGACGCTTTCCCAGCCTCACGAAGCGGGCGCAACCACCGTTCCGGCGCGTAAGTTCTTTGATATCTGCCGTGGCCTGCCTGAAGGGGCAGAAATTGCCGTGCAGCTGGAAGGCGACCGCATGCTGGTGCGCTCCGGCCGCAGCCGTTTCTCGCTCTCCACACTGCCTGCTGCTGATTTCCCGAACCTGGACGACTGGCAGAGTGAAGTCGAATTCACCCTGCCGCAGGCCACCATGAAACGCCTGATCGAAGCCACTCAGTTCTCCATGGCGCATCAGGACGTTCGTTACTACTTAAACGGCATGCTGTTCGAAACCGAAGGGGAAGAGCTGCGTACCGTGGCCACCGACGGCCACCGCCTGGCGGTCTGCTCCATGCCGGTTGGCGTGACGCTGCCGAACCATTCGGTGATCGTACCGCGTAAAGGCGTGATTGAGCTGATGCGTATGCTCGACGGCGGCGAAACCCCGCTGCGCGTGCAGATTGGCAGCAACAACATCCGCGCCCACGTCGGTGATTTCATCTTTACCTCTAAGCTGGTGGACGGTCGTTTCCCTGATTATCGCCGCGTATTGCCGAAGAACCCGGACAAAACGCTGGAAGCGGGCTGCGATATCCTCAAGCAGGCGTTTGCCCGTGCGGCGATCCTCTCTAACGAGAAGTTCCGCGGCGTGCGTCTGTACGTGAGCGAAAACCAGCTGAAAATCACGGCGAACAACCCGGAGCAGGAAGAGGCCGAAGAGATCCTGGATGTCACCTACGCGGCGGGCACCGAAATGGAAATCGGCTTTAACGTCAGTTACGTGCTGGATGTGCTGAACGCGCTGAAGTGCGAGAACGTGCGTATTCTGCTGACCGACTCCGTGTCGAGCGTACAAATTGAAGATGCCGCATCACAGTCGGCTGCTTATGTTGTCATGCCAATGAGACTGTAATGTCGCTCACCCGCCTGTTGATCCGCGACTTTCGCAATATCGAAAGCGCGGATCTTGCTTTATCCCCCGGCTTTAATTTTCTGGTTGGCGCCAACGGCAGCGGCAAGACCAGCGTGCTGGAAGCCATCTATACGCTCGGCCATGGCCGGGCGTTTCGCAGTTTGCAGATTGGTCGCGTTATTCGCCACGAGCAGGAAGCGTTTGTGCTTCACGGTCGTTTACGCGGCGAAGAGCACGAGACGGCCATCGGGCTGACCAAAGACAAGCATGGCGACAGCAAGGTGCGCATCGACGGCACCGACGGCCACAAAGTGGCCGAGCTGGCGCTGCTGATGCCGATGCAGCTAATCACTCCCGAGGGGTTTACTTTACTCAACGGCGGCCCCAAATACAGAAGAGCCTTCCTCGACTGGGGATGCTTCCATAACGAAGCGGGTTTCTTCACCGCCTGGAGCAACCTGAAACGGCTGCTGAAACAGCGCAATGCCGCGCTGCGCCAGGTGACCCGCTACGCCCAACTGCGGGCGTGGGACAAAGAACTTATCCCGCTGGCGGAGCAGATCAGCCGCTGGCGTGCGGAATACAGCGCCGGGATCGCGGAAGACATGGCGGATACCTGCCAGCAGTTTTTACCCGAGTTCTCCCTGAGCTTCTCCTTCCAGCGCGGCTGGGAGAAAGAGACGGATTATGCCGAGGTGCTGGAGCGAAGCTTTGAGCGCGATCGCATGCTGACCTACACCGCGCACGGCCCGCACAAGGCGGATTTCCGCATTCGTGCCGACGGTGCGCCGGTAGAGGACACCTTATCACGCGGGCAGCTCAAGCTCCTGATGTGCGCGCTGCGCCTGGCGCAGGGCGAGTACTTAACCCGTGAAAGCGGGCGACGCTGTCTGTATCTGATTGATGATTTTGCCTCGGAACTTGACGACGCGCGGCGCGGACTGCTTGCCAGCCGCTTAAAAGCCACACAGTCGCAGGTTTTCGTCAGCGCGATTAGCGCTGAACACGTAATGGACATGTCGGACGAAAATTCGAAGATGTTTAACGTGGAAAAGGGTAAAATAACGGATTAACCCAAGAATAAATGAGCGAGAAACGTTGATGTCGAATTCTTATGACTCCTCCAGTATCAAAGTCCTGAAAGGGCTGGATGCGGTGCGTAAGCGCCCGGGTATGTATATCGGCGACACGGATGACGGCACCGGTCTGCACCACATGGTATTTGAGGTGGTAGATAACGCTATCGACGAAGCGCTCGCGGGTCACTGTAAAGACATCGTGGTGACCATCCACGCCGACAACTCCGTCTCCGTTACCGATGATGGCCGTGGCATCCCGACCGGTATTCACCCGGAAGAGGGCGTCTCTGCGGCGGAAGTGATCATGACCGTCCTGCACGCAGGCGGTAAGTTCGATGATAACTCCTATAAAGTGTCCGGCGGCCTGCACGGCGTGGGCGTCTCTGTGGTTAACGCCCTGTCGCAGAAGCTGGAGCTGCTGATCCGCCGCGAAGGCAAAGTGCATCAGCAAACCTACGTCCACGGCGTACCTCAGGCTCCGCTGGCGGTTACCGGTGAAACCGACGTGACCGGGACTCAGGTCCGTTTCTGGCCAAGCCTCGAAACCTTCACCAACGTCACCGAGTTTGAATATGACATTCTGGCCAAGCGTCTGCGCGAGCTGTCATTCCTGAACTCCGGCGTCTCTATCCGCCTGCGCGACAAGCGCGACGGCAAAGAAGACCACTTCCATTACGAAGGTGGTATCAAGGCGTTCGTTGAGTACCTGAACAAGAACAAAACGCCCATTCACCCGAACATCTTCTATTTCTCCACCGAGAAAGACGGTATCGGCGTAGAAGTGGCGCTGCAGTGGAACGACGGTTTCCAGGAAAACATCTACTGCTTCACCAACAACATTCCGCAGCGCGACGGCGGTACGCACCTGGTGGGCTTCCGTACGGCGATGACCCGTACCCTGAACGCCTACATGGACAAAGAAGGCTACAGCAAAAAAGCGAAAGTCAGCGCCACCGGTGACGATGCCCGTGAAGGCCTGATCGCTGTGGTCTCGGTAAAAGTGCCGGATCCGAAGTTCTCGTCTCAGACCAAAGACAAGCTGGTCTCCTCTGAGGTGAAATCGGCGGTTGAGCAGCAGATGAACGAACTGCTGAGCGAATACCTGCTGGAAAACCCGTCCGACGCCAAAATCGTGGTTGGCAAAATTATCGATGCGGCGCGTGCCCGTGAAGCGGCGCGTAAAGCCCGTGAAATGACCCGTCGTAAAGGCGCGCTGGACTTAGCAGGCCTGCCGGGCAAACTGGCGGACTGTCAGGAACGCGACCCGGCGCTGTCCGAACTGTACCTCGTGGAAGGGGACTCCGCGGGCGGTTCTGCGAAGCAGGGCCGTAACCGTAAGAACCAGGCGATCCTGCCGCTGAAGGGTAAAATCCTTAACGTTGAGAAAGCGCGCTTCGACAAGATGCTCTCTTCTCAGGAAGTGGCGACGCTGATCACCGCTCTGGGCTGCGGCATTGGCCGTGACGAGTACAACCCGGACAAGCTGCGCTATCACAGCATCATCATCATGACCGATGCGGACGTCGACGGCTCGCACATCCGTACGCTGCTGTTGACCTTCTTCTACCGTCAGATGCCGGAAATCGTTGAGCGTGGCCACGTCTACATCGCCCAGCCGCCGCTGTACAAAGTGAAGAAAGGCAAGCAGGAGCAGTACATCAAAGACGACGAAGCGATGGATCAGTACCAGATCGCTATCGCCCTGGATGGCGCGACCCTGCACGCCAACTCAAGCGCCCCGGCGCTGGCGGGTGAACCGCTGGAGCGTCTGGTGTCTGAGTACAACGCGACCCAGAAGATGATTGGCCGCATGGAGCGTCGCTTCCCGCGCACGCTGCTGAAAGCGCTGGTCTATCAGCCGACGCTGTCCGAAGCCGATCTCGGTAACGAGCAGGCCGTGACCCGTTGGGTGAACACCCTGGTGACCGATCTGAACGAGAACGAGCAGCACGGCAGCCAGTGGAAGTTCGACATCAACGAGAACACCGAGCTGCAGCAGTTCGAGCCGGTGATCCGCGTGCGCACCCACGGTGTGGATACCGACTACCCGCTGGATCACGAGTTTGTGACCGGTGCGGAGTACCGTCGTATCTGTACGCTCGGCGAGAAGCTGCGCGGCCTGATCGAAGACGATGCCTTCATCGAGCGTGGCGAACGCCGTCAGCCGGTTGCCAGCTTCGAGCAGGCGCTGGAATGGCTGGTGAAAGAGTCCCGCCGTGGCCTCTCCATTCAGCGTTATAAAGGCCTGGGCGAAATGAACCCGGATCAGCTGTGGGAAACCACCATGGATCCGGAAAGCCGCCGCATGCTGCGCGTGACCGTGAAAGACGCCATTGCTGCGGATCAGCTGTTCACCACCCTGATGGGCGATGCGGTTGAACCACGTCGTGCCTTCATTGAAGAGAACGCCCTGAAAGCGGCGAATATCGACATCTAAGTCGTTTGTTCCCCTCACCCTAACCCTCTCCCCATAGGGGAGAGGGGACTGCCCGGAGCGGTCTTTGCTCTCTCGCCCCTATGGGGAGAGGGCCGGGGTGAAGGGAATAATGCTGCGCAAAAGAGGAATCCTCCTCTGAACCCCATCCCCCTTTTCTTTACTGTTTTTTGAGCGGAATCGCGTTAGCATGAGGAAAGACTCATTCCAACCGGGGATCCCATGGCTATCAAACTCATTGCAATCGATATGGACGGCACCCTGCTGCTGCCGGACCACACCATCTCTCCCGCCGTTAAAAACGCGATTGCCGCAGCCCGTGCCAAGGGCGTGAACGTGGTGCTGTGCACCGGTCGTCCGTACGCAGGTGTTCATAACTACCTGAAAGAGCTGCACATGAATGAACCGGGTGATTACTGCATTACCTACAACGGCGCGCTGGTGCAGAAAGCGGCCGACGGTAGCACCGTGGCGCAAACGGCGCTGAGCTATGACGATTACCGCTATCTGGAACAACTCTCCCGCGAGGTGGGCTCACACTTCCACGCGCTCGATCGCAACACGCTCTACACCGCCAACCGCGACATCAGCTACTACACGGTGCATGAATCCTTCGTTGCCACCATCCCGCTGGTGTTCTGCGAAGCAGAGAAGATGGACCCGGCCACCCAGTTCCTGAAAGTGATGATGATTGATGAGCCAGAGATCCTCGACAAAGCCATCGCCCGTATCCCGGAAGAAGTCAAAGAGAAGTACACCGTGCTGAAAAGTGCGCCGTACTTCCTCGAAATCCTCGATAAACGCGTCAATAAAGGCACCGGCGTGAAGTCGCTGGCCGAAACGCTGGGGATCAAGCCGGAAGAGATCATGACCCTGGGCGATCAGGAAAACGACATTGCGATGCTGGAATATGCTGGCTTAGGCGTGGCGATGGAGAACGCGATCCCGTCGGTGAAAGAGGTGGCGAACTTCGTTACCAAATCTAACCTCGAGGACGGCGTGGCGTATGCCATTGAGAAGTTTGTCCTGAATTAAGACCCCGCAAAATGCGCGTCCCATAACCCGCACCCGTTGCGGGTTTTTTTATCCCCGCAGGAAGCTTTCTTTAACATTCCTTTCACTGATTGTTCTTTTTGTGATCCAGATTGTAGTACAACACAATGTGATTGTACTACATTACGACCACGGCAATGACGAATGGCATCACGTTTGTACTGCAAAATTGAGGCGAAATTCAGCGGTCGCGGTAAAGTAGTGGTGGACCTACAGAGCACAAGGACTCTCCATGACTCTCAATAAAACCGATCGCATCGTCATCACGCTGGGCACCCAAATTGTGGGTGGCAAGTACGTTCCCGGGTCACCGCTGCCCGCAGAGGCCGAGTTGTGCGAGGAGTTTGAAACCTCGCGCAACATCATCCGGGAAGTGTTCCGCTCGCTGATGGCGAAGCGGCTGATTGAAATGAAGCGTTATCGCGGTGCCTTTGTCGCCCCGCGTAACCAGTGGAACTACCTCGATACCGACGTCCTGCAGTGGGTGCTGGAAAACGACTACGACCCGCGGCTGATTGGCGCGATGAGCGAGGTGCGAAACCTGGTAGAGCCGGCGATAGCCCGCTGGGCGGCAGAACGCGCCACCTCAGGCGACCTGGCGCAGATTGAGTCGGCCCTGAACGACATGATCGCCAACAACCAGGACCGGGATGCCTTTAACGAGGCGGATATCCGCTACCACGAAGCGGTGCTGCAGTCGGTGCATAACCCGGTGTTACAGCAGCTGAGCGTGGCGATCAGCTCGCTACAGCGAGCAGTATTTGAACGAACCTGGATGGGTGATGAGGCCAACATGCCGAAGACGCTCCAGGAACATAAAGCGCTGTTCGATGCGATACGCCATCAGGACAGCAATGCGGCAGAGCAGGCGGCGCTCACCATGATCGCCAGCTCGACACGAAGGTTGAAGGAAATCACATGACATCTCGCTACATCGCAATTGACTGGGGATCGACCAATCTGCGCGCCTGGCTGTATCAGGGCGATCAATGCCTGGAGAGCAGGCAATCAGAAGCAGGCGTCACGCGCCTGAACGGCAGATCTCCTGAAGCGGTGTTAGCAGAGGTGACACAAAACTGGCGCGACAGCGCCACGCCGGTGGTGATGGCGGGGATGGTCGGCAGTAACGTGGGCTGGAAGGTAGCCCCTTATCTGCCGGTTCCTGCCCATTTCTCTGCCATTGGCGAACAGTTAACGTCCGTTGGCGACAATATCTGGATCGTGCCAGGGCTGTGTGTCTCCCGCGACGATAACCACAACGTGATGCGCGGCGAAGAGACCCAGCTGCTCGGCGCACGCACGCTCTCTCCTTCTTCTGTCTACGTCATGCCCGGTACACACTGTAAATGGGTGCAGGCCGATACTGAGCAGATCGTTGATTTTCGCACCGTGATGACCGGCGAACTGCACCATTTGCTGCTTAAGCACTCGCTGGTGGGTGCCGGTCTGCCGGAGCAGTCAGCCTCACCGGAGGCATTTGCCGCCGGGCTTGAGCGCGGGATCGCTTCCCCTGCCGTTTTGCCGCAGCTTTTTGAGGTTCGCGCCTCGCACGTGCTGGGAAACCTTCCCCGCGAGCAGGTGAGCGAATTTTTATCGGGCCTGCTGATTGGCGCAGAAGTCGCCACCCTGAGCGAGCAGTTCGCCGGGCAGCAGGCCATCACCCTCGTCGCGGGTTCATCGCTGACCGCACGCTACCGCCAGGCGTTCCATGCCATCGGCCGGGACGTGAAGGCGGTGGAGGGCGACACGGCATTTCAGGCTGGTATAAGGAGCATCGCTCATGCAGTGGCAAACTAATCTCCCCCTTATCGC
This sequence comes from Leclercia sp. LTM14, assembly GCF_023736175.1. Classification (NCBI taxonomy): domain Bacteria; kingdom Pseudomonadati; phylum Pseudomonadota; class Gammaproteobacteria; order Enterobacterales; family Enterobacteriaceae; genus Leclercia; species Leclercia sp. LTM14. The sequence continues at coordinate 37,094 of NZ_JAIKTT010000016.1, read as the reverse complement.
GATCCTGCGCGGCATCACCCCTGACGAGGCCTTAGCCCACGTTGGCGCGGTGATTGACGCCGGATTCGACGCGGTGGAAATCCCGCTCAACTCCCCGGAGTGGGAAAAAAGCATTCCGGCGGTTGTGGACGCGTATGGCGACAGAGCGCTGATCGGCGCGGGCACGGTGCTGAAACCGGAGCAGGTGGACCGCCTGGCGAAGATGGGCTGCAGGCTTATCGTCACGCCTAACATCAACCCTGAGGTGATCCGCCGCGCGGTGGGCTACGGCATGACCGTCTGCCCGGGATGCGCCACGGCGACAGAAGCCTTTACTGCCCTCGATGCGGGCGCGCAGTCGCTGAAAATTTTCCCGTCGTCGGCCTTTGGCCCGGATTACATCAAAGCGCTGAAAGCGGTGTTACCCGCCAGCGTACCAGTCTTTGCCGTGGGCGGCGTCACGCCAGAGAACCTGGCCCAGTGGATGAAAGCTGGCTGTGTGGGCGCGGGCCTCGGCAGCGATCTCTATCGTGCCGGGCAGTCCGTTGAACGTACCGCGCAGCAGGCGGCAGCATTTGTAAAAGCGTATCGAGAGGCAATGCAATGAAAATAACCAAACTCACCACCTACCGTTTACCGCCGCGTTGGATGTTCCTGAAAATCGAAACCGACGAAGGGGTGGTTGGCTGGGGCGAGCCGGTGATTGAGGGCCGTGCGCGCACCGTGGAAGCGGCGGTGCATGAGCTGGGCGAATACCTGATTGGTCAGGATCCGGCGCGCATTAACGACCTGTGGCAGGTGATGTACCGTGCGGGCTTCTACCGCGGCGGCCCGATCCTGATGAGCGCCATCGCCGGTATCGACCAGGCGCTGTGGGACATCAAAGGCAAAGTGCTGAATGCCCCGGTCTGGCAGCTGATGGGTGGCCTGGTACGCGACAAGATTAAAGCCTACAGCTGGGTGGGCGGTGACCGTCCGGCAGAGGTGATCGACGGTATCAACAAGCTGCGCGGCATCGGTTTCGACACCTTCAAGCTCAACGGCTGCGAAGAGATGGGCGTTATCGACAATTCGCGGGCGGTGGATCGGGCGGTGAATACCGTAGCGCAAATCCGCGAAGCCTTCGGCAATGAGATTGAGTTTGGACTCGATTTCCACGGTCGCGTCAGCGCGCCGATGGCGAAAGTGCTGATCAAAGAGCTGGAGCAGTATCGTCCGCTGTTTATCGAGGAGCCGGTGCTGGCCGAGCAGGCCGAGTACTATCCGAAACTGGCGGAACAGACCCATATTCCTATCGCAGCGGGTGAACGTATGTTCTCGCGCTTCGAGTTCAAACGCGTGCTGGAAGCGGGCGGGATTGCCATCCTGCAGCCGGATCTCTCCCACGCGGGCGGCATCACCGAATGCTACAAAATTGCCGGGATGGCAGAAGCCTATGACGTGGCGCTGGCGCCGCACTGCCCGCTGGGCCCGATTGCGCTGGCAGCCTGTCTGCACGTGGACTTTGTCTCGCGCAACGCGGTGTTCCAGGAGCAGAGCATGGGCATTCACTACAACAAGGGCGCGGAGCTGCTCGACTTTGTGAAGAACAAAGAAGATTTCAACATGGAAGGCGGTTTCTTTAGACCGTTAACGAAGCCGGGCCTTGGCGTGGACATCGACGAAGCCAAAGTCATTGAGCTGAGTAAAAATGCGCCGGACTGGCGTAATCCTTTATGGCGTCATGAAGACGGCTCCGTAGCCGAGTGGTAATGCGCGTCATACTTCGCGCCGGTAGTGCGTTGGCTGCGTTTTCTTACCCCGGTCACATACTTTTGTATGCTCCCGGGGATGCGAAAACTTGCCGCCTTCCCCCGACACGAATTATTTAGCGCATTCCGGTTACGTTTTTAATTAAAAAATCAAACACACCCTCTGTAAATTACAGGGCATGGTGAGCGGCTTCGCTATGCCCAAAATCTGGAGACAGATTGCGATGGATATTCCAGTTACAGCTACCAAAACCGGGCGTCGCCGTTACCTGACGCTGATTATGATCTTTATTACCGTGGTCATCTGCTATGTCGACCGTGCCAACCTCGCCGTGGCATCGGCCCATATTCAGGAAGAGTTCGGTATTACCAAAGCGGAGATGGGCTACGTCTTCTCGGCTTTTGCCTGGCTCTATACGCTGTGCCAGATCCCGGGCGGCTGGTTCCTCGACCGCGTCGGCTCGCGCCTGACCTACTTTATCGCCATTTTCGGCTGGTCCGTGGCGACCCTGTTCCAGGGGTTTGCTACCGGCTTAATGTCGCTGATTGGCCTGCGCGCCATCACCGGGATTTTTGAGGCACCGGCGTTCCCGACCAATAACCGCATGGTGACCAGCTGGTTCCCGGAACATGAGCGCGCCTCTGCCGTCGGGTTCTATACCTCCGGCCAGTTTGTGGGCCTCGCGTTCCTGACCCCGCTGCTGATCTGGATCCAGGAGCTGCTGAGCTGGCACTGGGTGTTTATCGTCACCGGTGGGATCGGCATCATCTGGTCGTTTATCTGGATTAAGGTCTATCAGCCGCCGCGTCTGACCAAAAGCATCAGCAAAGCCGAGCTGGATTACATCCGCGACGGCGGCGGCCTGGTGGATGGCGATGCGCCGGTGAAAAAAGAGGCGCGTCAGCCGCTGACCAAAGCTGACTGGAAGCTGGTGTTCCACCGTAAGCTGGTGGGCGTGTACCTGGGCCAGTTCGCCGTGACCTCCACGCTGTGGTTCTTCCTCACCTGGTTCCCGAACTATCTGACCCAGGAGAAAGGCATCACCGCGCTGAAGGCGGGCTTCATGACCACCGTGCCGTTCCTGGCGGCCTTCTTTGGCGTGCTGCTCTCCGGCTGGCTGGCGGACAAGCTGGTGAAAAAAGGTTACTCCCTCGGCGTGGCGCGTAAAACGCCGATCATCTGCGGGCTACTGATCTCCACCTGCATCATGGGCGCAAACTACACTAACGATCCGGTGTGGATTATGACCCTGATGGCGGTCGCCTTCTTTGGTAATGGCTTTGCCTCTATTACCTGGTCGCTGGTGTCGTCCCTGGCGCCGATGCGTCTGATCGGCCTGACCGGTGGCGTGTTTAACTTCGTTGGCGGCCTGGGCGGGATCACCGTTCCGCTGGTGATTGGCTACCTAGCGCAGGACTACGGTTTCGGTCCGGCGCTGGTCTATATCTCTGCGGTAGCCCTGATCGGCGCGCTCTCCTACATCCTGCTGGTGGGCGACGTGAAACGGGTAGGCTAATCCCCGGCAATGCTATACCCTGATGCGACATCCGCGCATCAGGGTATCCTCATGAAACAAATCACTTTCGCACCCCGCAACCATCAGCTTACCAACACCCGCACCTGGAGTGCAGACAGCCAGTGGCTGGCCTTTGACGTCCGTCCTTCCGGGGCATCCTTTACCGGCGAAACCATTGAGCGGGTTAATGTTAAAACCGGCGAAGTCGAGGTGATTTATCGCGCCAGCAACGGTGCCCATGTGGGGGTTGTCACCGTCCATCCAACGGACGATAAGTATGTTTTCATCCACGGCCCGCAGCACCCCGATGCCCACTGGCAGTACGATTTTCACCACCGCCAGGGGGTGATTTCAGCGCACGGGCAGCTGAGCAATCTCGATGCGATGGATATCACCGCGCCCTTTACCCCCGGCGCGCTGCGCGGCGGCAGCCATGTCCACGTGTACAGCCCGGACGGGCAGTTCGTCAGCTTTACCTATAACGACCATGTGCTGCACGAGCGCGATCCGAAGCTGGATTTACGCAACGTGGGGGTGGCCGCGCCTTTTGGTCCGGTGACGCCTGCGGGCCACCATCCGCGAGAATATGCCGGAACGCACTGGAGCGTGCTGATCAGCTGTACCACGCCTGCGCCGCAGCCGGGCAGCGATGAGATCAACCGCGCCTATGAGGAGGGCTGGGTGGGTAACAGCCGTCTGGCCTTTATCGGCGATACCCTTTCCGCCAGCGGCGACAAAGTGCCAGAGCTGTTTATCGTCGATCTGCCAAAAGACGAACAGGGCTGGAAACAGGCGGGCGAGACACCGCTTCAGGGCACAGCGGATCGTATGCCCGCTCCCCCTGCCGGGGTGATGCAGCGCCGGTTAACCTTTACCCACGACAGCCGCTATCCGGGGCTGGTGAACGTGCCGCGCCACTGGGTGCGCAGCAATCCGCAGGCGACGCAAATCGCGTTTCTGATGCGGGATGATAACGGCGTGGTGCAGCTGTGGCTGATTGCGCCAGAAGGGGGAGAGCCCCGTCAGCTCACCCATAACGCAAGTGATATCCAGTCGGCCTTTAACTGGCATCCGGCGGGTCATTCGCTGGGGTTTGTGCTGGAAGATCGCATTGCGACCTGTGATGCGGTGTCCGGCGCGGTGACGTTTTTGACGTCCGATCACGGCAATCCGCCGTCGGGCGATGCGGTGGTTTACTCCCCGGACGGGCACACCATTGCCTGGATGGAAGAGACAGACGGTTTCCGGCAGCTGTGGGTAACAGAGACCGGACGCTAATCAGCGCGCGGGCATTCCGGCGGGCGGGATCACGGCGTTAGTCGCCAGCGTCTCCTGCTCGCTCTGCTCCACGCGGGAACGAACGGAACTATCGGTACGGAAGAAGTCCCACGGCAGCAGCAGGGTATCAACAACCGCCGTAAACGGCATATCCAGCACTACCAGGGATTTGGTGCCCCAGTTGGTGTCGTCATCGGCCAGCATGTTCGCGCTGGCTCGCGTCCCGGGATAGGTTCCTTCTTTACCGCCGGTGTGAGACATCACGCTCGAACACCCGCAAAGTAAAACCACCGTACTGAACGTCGTCAGCTTTATCAGAACATTTTTCATCATTAGTCAGTCATCATTAATGGCAGTAAGACCTGCAACCCGGTTTATAACGGGCCATTCTTAAAATGAATAGTTGAAAAGTACCGCTCTGTGGCACCTATCGCAATTTAACCTTACGTGCTGTGGACTCAGTCTATTCCAGTACCCGCAAAGTGCAAAAAAATCTCGCATCGGCACGCTTGAAAAGGCCGCAAGCGGACCCATTTTAAAAGTGTATCGATGAACAAGCGTGCCTGAGGGGCGTTTGTGATACCCCAGCCTGTCCACGGTGGAAGGCGACAATTCTTGCTGATTTCAGGAGTTTTAACTGTATGCGTAACTTTGATCTTTCTCCGCTTTATCGTTCAGCCATTGGTTTCGACCGTCTGTTCAGTCATTTAGAAAACAACCAAAGCCAGAGCAATGGCTACCCTCCATACAATGTTGAGCTGGTTGATGAAAACCACTACCGCATTGCGATTGCCGTGGCCGGTTTCGCGGAAAGCGAACTTGAGATCACCGCCCAGGACAACCTGCTGGTGGTGAAAGGCGCGCATGCGGGCGAGCAGAAAGAACGTACCTACCTGTATCAGGGCATCGCGGAACGTAACTTTGAACGTAAGTTCCAGTTAGCTGAGAACATTCACGTTCACGGCGCGAACCTGGTTAACGGCCTGCTGTATATCGATCTGGAACGTGTGATTCCGGAAGCGAAAAAACCGCGCCGTATCGAAATTAATTAATTATCCGGGTCGCCGCTGCGGCCCAAACAGGAATGCTTGCCGATATCGGGAGCATATGTGAATCCATTCGGATTTGCAGGAACAACTGCGTACAAAAATAAATTGTACGGAACTCGCTTCTCAGAAGGAGATTTAGTATGCGTAATTACGATTTATCCCCGCTGCTGCGTCAGTGGATCGGTTTTGACAAACTGGCCTCCGCGCTGCAAAGCACCACCGAAAGCCAGACCTTCCCGCCGTATAACATTGAAAAGAGCGACGATAACCACTATCGCATTACGCTCGCGGTGGCCGGCTTCAGCCAGCAGAACCTCGATATTCAGCTGGAAGGCACGCGCCTGACGGTGAAAGGCACTCCGGAAAACCGGAAACCGAAACCAAATGGCTGCATCAGGGGCTGGTGACCCAGCCGTTCAGCCTGAGCTTTACCCTTGCTGAACATATGGAAGTGACGGGCGCCACCTTCACCAACGGGCTACTGCATATCGACATCACCCGTAACGTGCCGGATGAGGTTGCTCCGCAGCGGATCGCCATCAGCGAACGCCCGGCGCTGAACAGTTAATTTGGGTTTGTGCGGCCTGATGCCCTCACCCCAACCCTCTCCCACAGGGAGAGGGCGCAAACACCAAAAACGGCCACCTTCGGGTGGCCGTTTTGCTTTTACCTCGGGCTTTTTTGTGCGCCATCGCCCATACAACCCGCCTGTGCTCTGCGAGAATCCCTGATAATAATAATGTTATTCACAGGGATGCCGTCATGAGTGATATAGCGTTAACTGTCAGTATTCTGGCGTTGGTTGCGGTGGTCGGGTTGTGGATAGGCAATGTCAAAATCCGGGGCGTCGGCTTTGGCATTGGCGGCGTGCTGTTTGGCGGAATTTTTGTCGGCCACTTTGCCGACCAGTTGGGCATCACGCTCAGCGCGGAAATGCTGCACTTCATTCAGGAATTTGGCCTGATCCTCTTCGTTTACACCATCGGCATTCAGGTCGGGCCCGGCTTTTTCGCCTCGCTTCGCGTCTCCGGCCTGCGCCTGAACCTTTTTGCGATGGGCATTGTGGTGATGGGCGGGCTGGTCACCGCCCTGCTGCACAAACTCTTCGCCATCCCGCTCCCGGTGGTGCTTGGCATCTTCTCCGGGGCGGTCACCAACACGCCCGCGCTGGGTGCCGGGCAGCAAATCCTGCGCGATCTGGGCATCGCGCCCGACATCGTGGATCAGATGGGCATGAGCTACGCCATGGCCTACCCGTTCGGCATCTGCGGCATCCTGCTCACCATGTGGCTGATGCGCATCTTCTTTCGCGTGGACGTCGAGCAGGAAGCCCGGGAACACGAATCTACTCTCACCCAGGGACAGGCGCTGATTAAGACCATCAACATCCGCGTTGAAAACCCCAATCTGAACAACATGCCGATCCAGGATGTGCCGATCCTCAACAGCGCCAACATTATCTGCTCGCGGCTGAAGCGGGAGGAGACGCTGATGGTGCCCCTGCCCGGCACGGTGATCCAGACGGGGGACCTGCTGCATCTGGTCGGGCAGCCGGCAGACCTGCACAACGCACAGCTGGTGATTGGCCAGGAGGTCGATACCTCGCTTTCCACCCGCGGCACCGATATGCGCGTCGAGCGCGTAGTGGTCACCAATGAGAAGGTTTTAGGCAAGAAAATCCGCGAACTGCAGGTAAAAGAGCGTTATGACGTAGTGATCTCCCGCCTGAACCGCGCCGGGATCGAGCTGGTGGCAAGCCCGGATGCCAGCCTGCAGTTTGGCGACATTCTCAACCTCGTCGGACGCCCGGCCTCCATCGACGCCGTCGCCAATATGGTGGGCAACGCGCAACAAAAACTGCAGCAGGTGCAGATGCTGCCGGTGTTTATCGGCATCGGGCTCGGCGTCCTGCTCGGCTCCATCCCGCTGTACGTGCCCGGATTCCCGGTGGCGCTCAAGCTGGGGCTGGCTGGCGGACCGCTGATTATGGCGCTGATCCTCGGACGTATCGGCTGCGTGGGTAAGCTCTACTGGTTTATGCCCCCGAGCGCTAACCTTGCCCTGCGCGAGCTGGGGATTGTGCTGTTTCTGGCGGTGGTGGGGCTCAAATCGGGCGGCGATTTTGTCGAGACGCTGGCCCGCGGCGACGGGGTGAGCTGGATTGGCTACGGTATCCTCATTACCGCCGTCCCGCTGATCACCATGGGGCTTCTGGCGCGGCTGCTCGCGAAGATGAACTACCTGACCCTGTGCGGCATGCTGGCCGGTTCGATGACCGATCCCCCGGCGCTGGCCTTCGCCAACAACCTGCATGCCACCAGCGGCGCGGCGGCGCTCTCCTACGCCACGGTCTATCCGCTGGTGATGTTTATGCGCATTATCACCCCGCAACTGCTGGCGGTGCTGTTCTGGGGGATGGGTTAAACCTCTAAACCCAACCTGGCGAACTGCTCTGCCGGAGCGTCGCTCTCATGCAGCAGACGCACCAGCAGGGCAATCATTCGCGCTTCGATGGCTTTGTCCTCAATCGGGGACTGCTGGTGCGGATCGGTGTGTAGATCGAACAGCAGATGGCCGACGCGATTAACCCCAGGGTATTTTTCCTGGGCCGGAATACGCAGCGTTTTCACCCCTTTGGTAAAGCGGAAGGGCGGTGCAAGGGCGATCGCTTCCAGCTCGTCCGGCGTAAAACGGATATTCATCTTGATCGGCATCAGGGTGTAGTTAGCGATGTCATTCTCACGCCCGGGCATCGCGGCGCGCATATAGACATAGCGCCCGTCCGTAACGTTGACATGCCCACTGAAGACCCCGAACAGCGCAGCGTCACGCACCGGGGTGTCATCTTCAAGGATGCGGGCTAACGGATGACCCTGAACGTCGGGCGGAACAGGCTGGTTGAAGAACTCCAGCAGCGTGGGGGCCCAGTCAATCATCTGCACCAGGGCATCACGCTGCACTCCCTGGCAAGCGCTGCGCGGATCCCAGATAAACAGCGGGTTATTCGCCACCTCGTTGTAGTAAGGCATCTGGTTTTTCGCCCACCAGCCGTGCTCCCCGAGTAAAAAGCCGTGATCGGTGCCGACGATTAACAGCGTATCGCGCCACAAATCGTGGTGGTCCATCAGGTCGAGGATGCGCCCCAGGTTGCGATCGCACATGGAGACCAGGGCACGATAGCGGCAGCGAATATGTTCTACCGCCTCCGGGCACTCTTCCACTTTGCCGCGCGGCCAGTCATAGTGCGGGCCGTCCCAGGGATCCTGATATAACGAGAGATACTCTTCAGTGGTATAAAATGGCTCGTGGGGATCGAAGGTTTCCACCTGCAACAGCCAGCTATCCTGTTGATGGTTCCTGTCGATAAATTCACATCCGGCATCGAACACGCGGGTTTGCGGGAAATCGGCTTCCTGCTGAATGTACTCGCGGTTGACCCAGTCCTGCCGCCAGAGTCCGGAGACGCCGCCGCCGGTTTGCTTCTGCGGCACGCGTAATACCTCCGGGATCGCCGGGTCGGCCACGCTGCCTTTCCAGTGATCGCCCTCCTGGCCACGGATGATTTCCCATGAGCTGTAGCGATTATGGTAGTTGCCACCACCATCTTCCCAGTAGTGCAGGTGATCGCTAATCAGGTGCGTATAGACCCCCGCTTTTTTCAACAGCTCCGGCATGGAGTCATCAAACGGCTCCAGCGGCCCCCACTCCCGGTGCAAAAAATTATACCGCCCGGTGTGCAGCTCACGGCGTGCAGGCATACAGGGCATGCTGCCGACATAGCTATTGTTAAAAGTAGCGCAGTGGGCCGCCAGACGCTGGAAGTTGGGCGCCTGGGTGATCATATCCCCGTAGGGTGGCAGGTAGTGTTTATTCAGGCTGTCGAAGAGCAGAATTATCGCTTTCATCGTCGCTCCTTAGCTGGCCTGAACCAGATGCGGGAAGTGTTCTTCAACCACCGCATAGATCTGTTTGCCGATAGTCTCCCCGTCCATAATATTTTCGATAGGGATCAGATACTGTCCGTGACGCGGATCGAGACTGACCACATCAATCAGTTTTTTCGAAATCGCGTAGATATCCGCCCACTCGGTAAAGCCGCCCACTTCTCCCGCGGCGGTATGCTCCATTTCAAAATTAATGTCATATTTCGCTAAGGCTTTTTTTACCACCGTCTGCAACATCACGCTGCTGCCCACGCCATAGCCACAAACAAACAGAATATTAATTTTATCTTTCATCACGTAATCCTTTTAAAGGTGCAGTTATTTAGCTCGCGTAAGGACCAAGCTGGAATGTTGAGGCAATTAATTTAAGTACTTCGCAAATAGCAGGCCATAATGTCGCCCAGTCGAAAATACCGGTCCAGCCCACGCCTTCTGCAGCCAGGCCGGTTAAGGGGATCGCCCACACGGTGCCGAAGGTTTGAATTATCCCCAGCAGGAAAGTACAAATAATGACGGCACGATAACCTCCCAGCCGGTTGGCTAATACCCCGATGGGGCCACCTGCGAAAAATAGCGGTACAAAACCGGGCAACACCATAATTGGGCTATGGGTAAGCAGCAGAATGCCCATCGAAAAATAGTGCCAAAGGTACAGAAGATAAATCCAAGGGTGGCGGCATTAGGGGAGAAGGGCAATAACGCCGCGACATCCACTGCGGGAATTGCATTTGGAATTAAACGATCCTGCCAGCCCTTAAAGGAGGCATTAATTTCCCCGACCATCATGCGTACGCCCTGCAGCAGGATCACCATATACATGGAGAACTGCAGGCCGAGATTAATAATGTAGATGTACCAGGGCTTATTTTTCGCCATGATCTGAACGTTATCAATACCGGTAGTCAGCAGGAACCCGCCGACAAACAGGGTCATCACAATAGCGATGGAGGTGACATTATGGTTAAAAATCGCCAGCCAGCCGGGTAACTTCATGTTCTCGGCATCCTGCTTTTCGGCGTCGCCGAAAAAGTGGGCGAATTTTGAGAAAAACCAGATGCCTAACATCTGGTTATGGGCGATGGTAAAGCCTGCATTATTGGTAATTTTTGCAACAGGTTTGGCAACCAGAGTGGTGGCAAACGCCCAGAATACCCCGGTTAAAATCCCGGCGATGATAATAGACTGAACCCATCCAAAGCCCAGCCAAAAGACGATCAGCCACAGCACAGCCTGGGAGTGAGAGACCCCGGTATTACCGGTTAAGAAAATGCCTTTCACACCGGTATAGCGGCCAAATAACACCAGCAGCAGGTTGGTGAAAAAGGCCAGCACAAAGACATAGCCCACAAAACCGAAATTATCCCCGAGCGCAATCTGGGTTGCCGCTTTCATAGCATAGGAATCCATTAAATAACCATGGATGCCATAAGATTTACTCACTGCATCGGCGACGGGTTTAAACGTTGCTGAAAACTGAAACCCGCCAAATAACACCATCATTAACCCGACCATGGCGCTAACCATACCGGTAATAATTTTTATCGGTGATTTTCTGTCGAGGGCATAACCCAGTCCCACCAGTAACCCAATTAAGATAGCGGGTTCGGTAAGAAAAGATTGTAATACTGAAATAAAATCAGAAAACATAATGTAGTCAACCTCCGTGATATTCGCTTTTAGAACGACTTTTTAGATGTTTATCTAATAACGGAAAGGTGCTTTTTTATTAGACAGGGATTTATGCTTGCGGAAGCAATGTAATAATCAAAAGCGCTCATTTAAAGATCGTTTGTGATTTTTTGTGATTTGATTTGCAAAAAAATGCGAATCTCTTTCTCAGAAAGTTAACTGGAGAGTTTAATAAATAGTTCGAATGCGAGACATTTTTACGATTGAACAAGAATGTTGTTAGCAGGAGTATTAAAAATATCTCGTATCCATAAATCCTTAAAATCGTACTAACCCTACATCTAAGATTAAATACTATTAATCCTCTGTTGCGGAACCTTGCTGTTGTTGAGGTATACGCTTCGACACCGCTGAAGGCACATAGCCAAATTTATGCTTAAACGCTTTGCTGAAATGAAAAGAATCAAAAAAGTTGAGCATATCTGCTACCTGCCCGACAGTATTCCCTTCCTGTTTTAACAGGGATAACGCCAGTTCCAGACGGGCGTTGAGATAATATTCTTTGGGTGTTTTACCGGTATAACGCAAAAAGAGGCGTCTCAACCAGGCTTCGCTACAGGGAATGCTGGCCGCCATTTCTGCGACGCTCCAGCGTTTTTGCAGGCTGGAATGGAGCGCTGCGATGAGTTTTTCAATCTGGAGTCGCTGGGGATCTTTTTTACCGTCGACAGATATGAGGCATATCCATTGATAAATTATTTTTGTCAGAAATGCGACCGCCAGATTATTTTTCATAGCGTTATCAGAAGTAATTAGCTGTGAGACCTCTATAAGTTCCTGATTATAGCGATCGCCATTATAAATAACGCTTTGCTGGCGAAGGGGAATATCCATAATGCTTGTCGGGGTAAATTCCATCCAGTACTGTTCCCAGACCAACCCTTCACAGTGATAAGACAAGATGTCCGTGGGTTTTAAAAAGATAATACAGTTACCCGTAAGGGTGATTTGCTCTCCATCCTGCAATAATATTTTTCCACAGCCCTGCACGGTATAGACGGCGACCCATGAGTTGGCAATAAGCGGCTTTTTCTTATCCCGAGGCCAGATTACCCGGTAGTCTTCGTTGGCGAAGGTGTGCCAAAGGGATATTAATGAAATTCCGCTTGAGATCACACTTTCATTAATCAACAGCGGAATGTTGAACGTTGTTTCGTTTTTTACATGCGAATTTTGCAAGTTTCCATTCATTTTATTTTTCCGCCAGCGAATTATGAGCTCAACCTGAACCTACCAGAAAAATAGTGGCTCAGGGATATCACTTTGTATTTTAGGAAATCTGACTGCCTGACCCGGTGATAAATCCCTACAGCTGCCGGGACATAATCTACAACAAGGGCTATGAGATGAATACGCTACAAATTTTGAGCTTCGTCGGTTTTACGCTACTGGTGGCGATTATCACCTGGTGGAAGATCCGTAAAACGGATACCGGATCGCAGCAGGGCTATTTTCTTGCCGGACGTTCGCTAAAAGCGCCGGTGATTGCCGCCTCGCTGATGCTCACTAACCTCTCTACTGAACAACTGGTCGGCCTCTCGGGGCAGGCGTACAAAAGCGGAATGTCGGTCATGGGCTGGGAAGTCACATCGGCAGTGACCTTAATCTTTCTGGCGCTGATCTTCCTGCCTCGCTATTTGCAACGCGGTATCGCCACCATTCCCGATTTTCTGGAAGAACGCTACGACAAAACCACCCGCATTATTATCGACTTTTGTTTTCTTATCGCTACCGGCGTCTGCTTCCTGCCGATTGTGCTCTATTCCGGCGCGCTGGCGCTGAACAGCCTGTTTCATATCGGGGAGTCGTTGCAGATGTCGCAGGGCGCGGCCATCTGGTTACTGGTGATTTTGCTCGGAATAGCGGGAATTATTTACGCCGTGGTCGGTGGATTGAGAGCGATGGCAGTGGCTGACTCGATCAACGGTATCGGTCTGGTCATTGGCGGCCTGATGGTGCCGGTGTTTGGGCTGATCGCTATGGGCAAGGGCAGCTTTATGCAGGGCCTTGAGCAATTGACCACCGTGCATGCAGAGAAGCTGAACTCTATCGGCGGCGCGAACGATCCGCTGCCGATTGGCGCGGCCTTTACCGGTCTGATTCTGGTGAACACCTTTTACTGGTGTACCAACCAGGGCATTGTGCAACGTACGCTGGCGTCCAAAAGCCTGGCCGAAGGGCAAAAAGGGGCGCTGCTCACCGCGGTGTTGAAGATGCTCGATCCGCTGGTGCTGGTTTTACCGGGTTTGATTGCTTTTCACCTGTATCAGCATCTCCCGAAAGCGGATATGGCCTACCCCACGCTGGTCAATAATGTTCTTCCTGTCCCGCTGGTCGGTTTTTTTGGTGCAGTCTTATTTGGCGCGGTGATCAGCACGTTTAATGGATTTTTAAACAGCGCCAGTACCTTATTCAGCATGGGTATCTATCGCCGCATCATTAATCAGAACGCGCAACCCGAACAGCTGGTGCACGTGGGGCGCAGATTTGGACTCTTCATCGCAGTGATTTCGGTACTGGTTGCGCCGTGGATCGCCAATGCGCCAGAGGGTCTTTACAGCTGGATGAAGCAGCTCAACGGGATTTATAACGTGCCGCTGGTCACCATCATCATTATGGGCTTCTTCTTTCCGCGCATCCCGGCGCTGGCCGCAAAGGTGGCGATGGGACTCGGCATTGTCAGTTACATCACCATTAACTATCTGGTGAAGTTCGATTTCCATTTCCTTTACGTACTGGCCTGCACCTTCTGCATCAACGTGGTGGTGATGTTATTGATCGGCGCGATTAAACCGCGCGCGACACCGTTTAAATTTCACGATGCGTTTGCCGTTGATATGCAGCCCTGGAAAAACGCGAAAATCGCTTCTGTTGGCATCCTTGCCGCCATGATTGGCGTCTATTCCGGACTGGCGCAGTTCGGTGGCTATCAAACCCGGTGGCTGACGGTTATCAGCTATTCAATCACAGCAGCAGTGGTGATTTACATGGTTTACAGCAGCTGGCAGACACGCCGTTCCGCCGCTGTGCAGAGTGTCTGTGACGCTAAGGATAAAGCATGACCCGTCCTAACTTTCTTTTCATCATGACCGACACCCAGGCGACCAACATGGTGGGCTGTTATAGCGGTAAGCCGCTCAACACGCAGCATATTGATGGTCTGGCGGCGGAAGGTATTCGCTTTAACTCCGCCTATACCTGTTCGCCGGTATGCACACCTGCGCGTGCTGGCTTATTTACCGGTATCTATGCCAACCAGTCCGGCCCCTGGACTAACAACGTAGCGCCGGGAAAAAACATTGCCACTATGGGACGCTACTTTAAGGATGCGGGCTATCACACCTGCTATATCGGCAAGTGGCACCTCGACGGGCACGACTATTTTGGCACCGGTGAGTGCCCCCCGGAATGGGATGCCGACTACTGGTATGACGGCGCCAACTACCTTGCGGAACTGACAGAAAGTGAGATCAGCCTCTGGCGTAACGGGTTAAACAGCATCGAAGATTTACAGGCCAACAATATTGATGAAACCTTTACCTGGGCACATCGCATCAGTAATCGCGCCGTCGATTTCCTCGGCCAGCCCGCGCGATCCGACGAGCCGTTTCTGATGGTGGTCTCCTATGACGAGCCCCATCATCCCTTTACCTGTCCGGTTGAATATCTGGAAAAGTATCAGGACTTTTATTACGACCTCGGGGCACGGGCGCAGGACCCGCTGAATGATAAGCCCGAGCATCATCGCCTGTGGTCTCAGGCGATGCCTTCTCCGGTCGGGGAGGATGGGCGCTACTACCATCCGCTCTATTTCGCCTGTAATGATTTCGTCGACGACCAGATTGGCCGGGTGATCAATGCCCTGACTCCAGAGCAACGGGATAACACCTGGGTTATCTATACCTCAGACCACGGGGAAATGATGGGTGCCCATAAGCTCATCAGTAAAGGGGCGGCGATGTACGATGATATCACCCGTATTCCACTGATTATGCGCTCGCCACAGGGCGAACATCGGCAGGTGGATACGCCCGTCAGCCATATCGATCTCCTGCCAACTATGATGGCGCTGGCAGGCATCCAAAAACCCGATATTCTCCCGGGCGAAAATATCCTGGCCGTTGATAAGCCCCGGGGCGTAATGGTGGAGTTCAACCGCTATGAGATTGAGCACGATAGCTTCGGCGGCTTTATTCCGGTGCGTTGCTGGGTGACGGACGACTGGAAGCTGGTACTAAACTTGTTTACCAGCGATGAGCTTTATGACAGAAAAAATGATCCCGATGAGCTCCATAATCTGATCGAAGTCCCGGCTTTCGAAGATGTTCGCATCAGGATGCACGATGCCCTGCTGGATTATATGGATAAAATCCGCGATCCCTTCCGGACCTATCAGTGGAGCCTGCGTCCGTGGCGCAAAGATGCCACGCCACGCTGGATGGGGGCCTTCCGTCCGCGTCCCAAAGATGGCTACTCTCCGGAGGTGCGTGACTATGACACCGGCCTTCCGACACAGGGTGTAAAAGTGGAGGAGAAAAAGCAGAAGTTCTGACTAAAATGCCGGGGCGGTGTTTATACCGCCATCCGGCAATGACAGCAAAAAGGAATGCAGATGAAAATTTCCCGCCTCGGCGAAGCGCCAGATTATCGCTTCTCGCTGGCAAACGAGCGC
Organism: Leclercia sp. LTM14; assembly: GCF_023736175.1. Taxonomy (NCBI): domain Bacteria; kingdom Pseudomonadati; phylum Pseudomonadota; class Gammaproteobacteria; order Enterobacterales; family Enterobacteriaceae; genus Leclercia; species Leclercia sp. LTM14. The sequence continues at coordinate 21,215 of NZ_JAIKTT010000016.1, read as the reverse complement.
ACCTTTCTGGCCTGGATCCGCACCGCGCTGGGTTTTCTGGCGGCAGGCGTTGGCCTCGACCAGCTGGCCCCTGATTTTGCCACGCCGGTGATCCGCCAGCTGCTGGCGCTGCTGCTGTGCCTCTTTTCCGGCGGGCTGGCGATCTACGGCTACCTGCGCTGGCTGCGCAATGAAAAGGCGATGCGCCTGAAAGAAGATCTCCCCTATACCCACAGCCTGCTGATTATCAGCCTGATCCTGATGGTGGTAGCGGTGATTGTCATGGGACTGGTGCTGTATGGCGGATAGCCGCAAAGCCCGCCGTCTGGCCGATCCGGGGCTGCAGCCGGAGCGGACCTCGCTTGCCTGGCTGCGCACCCTGCTGGGCTACGGCGCGCTGATGATGCTGGCAATCAAACACAACTGGCAGCAGGCGGGCCCGCTGTTTTGGGTGGCGCTGGGCGTGCTGGCCATCGCGGCGCTGATCCTCTGGTACTACACCCGCAGCCGGGCGCAGATGGACGTGTCGCTGTATGATTTTTCATCATCCCGACCTGTGCGTATTAAATTTATGATCGCCCTCGCAGTGTTGTCCCTCGCATTATTGTTTGCTGCTAGCCACGTCCACCATCTCATTATTTTTATCAGGGATTTTGCATGACAGGATGTCAGGTCATGGCCAAGCCAGCCAGTTCACGCTGCAATCTTGACTGCCGCTACTGTTTTTATATCGATAAACCCCAACAGCCGATCATGGATGACGCCACCCTTGAGGGCTTTATCCAACAGCATATCGCGGCCCAGCCCGGGCCAGAGGTACAGTTTGCCTGGCAGGGCGGCGAACCAACCCTTTGCGGGCTGGATTTCTTCCGCCGGGTCGCAACGTTGCAGCGTCGTTATGGCGCGGGAAAACGTATCCACAACGCGTTTCAGACCAACGGGATCCTGCTCAATGATGCCTGGTGTACCTTTTTTCGCGAGCAGGGCTGGCTGGTGGGTATATCCCTCGATGGGCCTGCGGCGCTGCATGATGCGTACAGGGTCAGCCGCAGCGGTAATCCCACCCATCATAAGGTGCTGGCGGCGATAGAAAAGCTGCGGGCGCACAAGGTGTCGTTTAACCTGCTGACGGTCATCAACCGGCAGAACAGCCGCCAGCCGGAGCGGATGTATCGCTATTTGCGCGCGCTGGGCACGCCGCATCTGCAGTTTATTCCGCTTCAGGAACACGACAACCCGGAATCCGTCAGCGATCGGCAGTGGGGCGAATTCCTGTCGACGGTCTTTGACGTCTGGGTGCGGGAAGATATTGGTCGCGTCTTTGTGCAGCTCTTCGACTCGACGTTAGGTGTATGGTGCGGCTACCCGTCGCAGATGTGTTCTCTTGCCGTCACCTGCGGCCACGCCTTTGCGCTGGAGGCCAATGGCGATCTCTACCAGTGTGACCACTACGTCTGGCCCCAGCACCGGCTGGGCAATATTCATCACACGCCGCTGGTGCAGCTCAATAAGAGTGAGGCGGCCATCGCCTTTGGACAGCGTAAGCAAAGCGCTTTATCCGGCGAGTGCCATGCCTGTCCGTTTCTTCATCTGTGTAACGGCGACTGCCCTAAACATTGGGTGAACGGCAAAAGCGCGCTCTGTGCGGGGTATCAGGCATTTTTCCGCCACTCAGCCCCGCATATGCGGGTGATGCGCGATCTGCTTAGCCATCACCGCTCGCCCATGGAACTCATGGCCCTGTTACGCCAGAGCCAGTAAGTTACCGCCCCTTCGCCAGATACGTCGCCATCTCCTCTTCCGGCACCATGCCGCCGCCGGTCGCCCATACGAGGTGGGTGGCGTTATCCAGCGCATAGTGTCCGGATGCGGCGAGGCGTGCCGGCCCGGCCATGCCCGCCAGCGCGGATGGTTCAAGACGGATATTCTCCTCCTGCGCCAGCCAGCCCAGCATGTCATACATGCTTTGATCCGAGAGGGTGTAGAACCCGTCGAGCAGGCGCTCCATGGCGCGGCCGACAAAGCCAGACGCACGGCCAACCGCCAGGCCATCCGCTGCCGTCACGTTATCAATGCCGAGATCCTGCACCGCAATCTGGTCATGCAGCCCGGTATACACCCCCAGCAGCATGCACGGCGAGTGAGTCGGTTCGGCAAAGAAGCAGTGAACGTGGTCGCCAAAGGCCAGCTTCAGCCCAAACGCCACCCCGCCAGGGCCGCCGCCCACGCCGCAGGGCAGATACACAAACAGGGGATGATCCGCATCCACCACGCGGCCCTGCGCTGCAAACTGCGCTTTCAGTCGCGCGCCTGCCACGGCATAGCCTAAAAACAGGGTGCGGGAGTTTTCATCGTCGATGAAGAAGCAGTTGGCATCGCTCTCTGCCGCTTTGCGTCCTTGCTCCACCGCTACGCCGTAATCCTCTTCATACTCAACCACCGTCACGCCGTGGCTGCGCAGTTTGGCCTTTTTCCATTCCCGGGCGTCGGCGGACATATGCACCGTCACCTTAAAGCCGAGGCGGGCGCTCATAATGCCGATGGACATCCCCAGGTTACCGGTGGAGCCTACAGCAATGCTGTACTGGCTGAAGAAGTCCTTAAAGCGCGGCTCCAGCAGAATGCTGTAGTCGTCATCGACGCTGAGCAACCCGGCGGCCAGGGCCAGTTTCTCCGCGTGGGTTAGCACTTCATAAATCCCACCGCGAGCTTTAATGGAGCCGGAGATCGGCAGATGGCTGTCTTTTTTCAGCAGCAGCGTGCCGGGAAGGAGGATATCGAACTCCGCCTCCAGCCGTTTATGCATTGCCGGGATAGCCACCAGTTCAGACTCAATAATCCCATTAGTGGCCGCCGTTTCCGGGAACGCCTTCGCCAGATACGGCGCAAAGCGCGCCAGGCGCGCGTGGGCATCATCCACATCGGCCTGGGTCAGGCCGACATGCGGCAGCTTCGGCCAGGGTGGTGGCTTTCGGGTTAAGCCAGGTGGTCTCTTTCAGGGCGATCAGATCCTCAACCAGAGGATACTGTGCGATTAAGGTGGTGATGTTTGCGTTTTCCATACGAGATCTCTTCGCGCCAGAAAATGAAAACAGGATCGTGCAGCCAATGGCACCAGGATGACAAACGATATTAATGGCGGTTCACATGAGCCAGATTGAATCAAAAGAATAACACCGCGATAAAAAATGTATTTTTATCGTCGCTGGGTCACATTTTTTCACCCTGAACCGCTATTCTGGGCGCGATAAAGAGAGGAAGGAGGGCGGCGTGATGAACGAGGGGAGAGAGGCGAAGAATCGCTTACTGAACGGCTGGCAGCTGTCGAAGATGCATACCTTTGAGGTGGCGGCACGCCATGAGTCGTTCGCGCTGGCGGCGGAAGAGCTTTCCCTAAGCCCGAGCGCGGTAAGCCACCGAATCAACCTGCTGGAAGAGGAGTTGGGGATTGCGTTGTTTATTCGCTCGCACCGCAAAGTGGAGCTGACCCAGGAGGGAAAACGCATTTACTGGACCCTGAAATCGTCGCTGGATACGCTGAATCAGGAGATCCTCGACATCAGGAACCAGGCCCTGTCCGGCAGCCTGACCGTCTACTCACGTCCGTCACTCGCCCAGTGCTGGCTGGTGCCCATGCTGGGAGACTTCACCCGCCGCTATCCGTCGATCTCTCTCACGCTGTTGACCGGCAATGATTACGTCAATATGCAGCGAACCGGCGTCGACCTGGCGATTTATTTCGACGATATGCCGCCAAACCAGCTCTCCCATCACTTTTTGATGGACGAGGAAATCCTGCCGGTCTGCTCACCGGAGTATGCCCGGGAGCGTCAGCTGCCCGCCAGCCTGGATAATCTGCGTCAATGCACTCTGCTGCATGATCGACAGGCATAGAGCAACGATTCCGGTACGGATGAGTGGGGTAGCTGGGCGCGTCATTATGCGGTGAATTTGCCGCCATCATCGGGGATGGGTTTCGATCGTTCCGATTTGGCGGTCAGCGCGGCGATAAATCACGTCGGGGTGGCGATGGGACGCAAGCGGCTGGTACAAAAGCATCTTGAGCGCGGGGAACTGATTGCGCCCTTTGGCGAGAAGACGCTGAAATGCCACCAGCACTATTACGTCTCCACGCTCCCCGGGCGCCAGTGGCCAAAGATTGATGCCTTTATCCACTGGCTCAAGGAAAAAGCTGGCTGATCACACCGCCTGCTCGTGGTGCGAGGCGCGGGAGGCCAGCGGCAGCCAGCAGAGCACAATCAGCAGGCCCATAAGCAACATTAGCAGCCCGAGGCTCGCCTGGCCGTTTTGCGGCATCATCGCCGAGAGCCAGGCCAGCGCGCCGGAGCCGATATTCTGCAAACCCCCCACCAGCGCCCCGGCGGTACCCGCGAGGTACGGGAACGGCTCCATCGCGCCGCTGGTCGCCAGCGGGAACAGCATCCCCGCGCCAAAGAAGAACAGCGCGGCCGGGATCAGCAGGGTCCAGACGTTCATTACCCCGAACAGCCCCGGGATCCACATCATCAGCCCCGCCAGCAGGCAGCTCAACACCGACTGCCACATCAGGGTGGAGAAGCGTTTGTTGGCGCGACCGGCAAACCAGGCGCCGAAAAACGCCGCCGGGATCGGCAGGATAAACAGAACACTCACCACCATACTGCTGAGGCCGAGCCCGGCACCCAGCAGCACGCCCGAGCTGGCTTCGAATACCGCGATACCCGCCAGGCCACCCACCAGCATCAGCACGTAGCAGTTAAACGCCCCGTTGCCGAAGAGGATTTTGTAGCTGGTGAGAAGCTTTGTGCGCGGCGCTTCGGCGGGCCGGGTTTCCGGCATCCAGCGCGCCATGCTGAAGGTGACGATGACGCACAGCACCAGCAGAAAACCATAGCAGGCGCGCCAGGACCAGGCGGTATCCAGCAGGCCGCCAATCAGCGGGGCCAGCAGCGGGCTGACCAGGATGCCCATGTTCAGCAGGCTGTTGGCATGACGCAGCTGGCTGCCTTCATAGAGATCGCGCGGCAGGGTGCGCGCCATCACGCCGCCGACGCCGGTGCCAACGCCCTGCAGCGCGCTGGCGGCAATCAGCACGCTCAGGCTGTGGGTGGTCATGGCGATGACCGTAGCTACCATAAAAATGGTCATCCCGACCAGGATCACCGGACGGCGGCCGACGCGATCCGAGAGCGGGCCGTAAAAGAGCTGCGACACGCCATAGGTCAGCAGATAGGCGCCCATCACGCTCTGGACCGCCCCTTCACGCACCTGGAGTTCCTTCGCCATGTCCGCAATGGCCGGGATATAGATGGTTTGCGCCATCTGACCGACGGCCACCAGCAAGATCAACATCAAGAGTAAATTAACGTTCCGCTGCCTTTTCATGTCGCTGAATACTTTTGCCAAAAGTGAGAAATAAAGAATAAGTAACTGCGCATTCCCATAAATGCGCGAGGAATCTACCACAGTGAGATGACAAGTTAAGCCTTGCGGTGGTGAATGGAGGAGGGCAGAAAGGCAGGATAAGTAAACAAGAACGGCAACTAATGTTGCCAGCGGATCAGGCCAGGCGCAACAGCATTGCGCCAGCGGCAATGCCCACCGCGGCCGCGATGCGCAGTGCGGCAACCCGCTCTTTTAAAAGTATAAAAGCGATAAGCGCGCCAAAGAGAATAGAGGTTTCACGCAAAGCCGCCACTACCGCCAGCGGTGCCTGAGTCATCGCCCAGAGCGCCAGCCCGTAGGAGCCCATGGTGGCCACGCCGCCGAGCAGCCCCTTTTTCCAGTGCAGGCGCAGGTAGCCGGACGCCTCCCGGCGGTGCGTCACCATCGCCCAGCACAGCAGGCAGAAACCGTTCATAAAGAAGGTCCAGAACGTGTAGCCCAGGGCGGTATTCGATAACCGTACTCCGGTGCCGTCCACCAGGGTATACCCGGCGATAAAGCAGGCGTTAATCAGCGCCAGCCAGATCCCCTTGCGCGATTGCATTCGGCCGTTTATCGCCATCACCAGAATCGACAGACAGATAACGGCGATGCCGGTCCATGCCAGCCCGGATAACGTATCGCCCAGGGTGAACACGCTAATCAAGGCCACCAGCAGCGGCGCGGTGCCGCGCATCAGCGGGTAGGTCTGGCTCATATCGGAGACCTGATAGGTCTTCGCCACCAGCACCGTGTAGACCACCTGCAGTGCACAGGAGACGATCAAATAAGGCCAACTGGCCATTGAGGGCTGGGGAGAGAAAGGGAGGCAGATCAGGGCGATAAGCGTTGCGGAGCCGCTCACACTGATGGCGGAGTAGAGTTTGTCCGTCCCGGCTTTGACGATGGCGTTCCAGCTGGCGTGCAGCAGCGCGGCAAAAAGCAGAATGCAGAAAACGGTCAGGGTCATGGCGTGTCTGGTGATGTATTGTCACCAGAACTTAACATTCATGGCTGAGGTGTGCCAGCCAGTTACACCGCGCAGAACAGGCGGTGCGTCACGCGCGGCTCATCCACGACCAGCGTAAAGCCAGCCCGCGGCTGCTGGCTGAACGGATCGCGGTTTAGCCCGCAAATTCCCACCAGTTTGCCGTTCAGAAACGCCCCCAGCAGCTTTTCACCCGGGGCGTTAAAGCGATTTTCACCCCGTTCCCAGTTCTCTTCGAGCCTGCGCAGCATATTGAAGTTGAGCGCGGTGCTCTCGGTTTTCAGCGCGATATACCCCGGTTCGTCCGGCGTAACGGGCTCAATTAACAAACGCAACATAGCGCATTCCCTCGTTATTAAAGAGGGGCGGTTTCCCGCCCCTCTTCGGTGCGGCTTGAACCTGAATCACTTAACGTATTTCAGGACAGCATCAAGCAGTTGCAGTGCTGCAACAATGAGTTTGAGGATAAGTACAACCATATCCACTACGCTCATACGCGTCTCCTCTGGTTAAGGAGCACGATGCTGGCGTACCTTTCCGCCGCCTGTGACCAGCACCTTTGTTGACGTAACACAGTGTGCTCAGGTGGGGAGTGGAGGCGCTGACGGCACCACCCGTTTCAGCCAGGACTTCGTTGCGCCGGTGTACTACGAGCGGCTCCCCTCACACCCTGTGAACACACCCAGTATAGATAAATACTGTATATATGAACAGTAATTTATGGACAAAACGTGAAGAGCGATCCATACTCAAATGCGTCAAAATTCGTGCCGAAAATTGCGCGTTCCTGTGCGATCGCGTATACTTCGTGCGTTGACGTAACACAGTGTGCTCTGCGGTCACCAGCCGCAAACGCTGTTAAAAAAACCTCGCTCCGGCGGGGTTTTTGTTTTCATCACCCGACAAACGAAACGTGATCCCTGACGCATTTTCAGGCAGATGAAAATAATTCCATTGTCTCGTCTGTAAACCTGTGCTTGTATAAATCCACTCAATGATTCCAGAGACAGGTTCCTAATGACCTCTTCCATGCTGACCTCGACCCTACTAAAAACTGCGCACCCAGCCGCAGTGGTCGTCGTGCGTGTGGTGGTCGTCGTCGGCAATGCGCCGTAGGGACTGGATCAACACACGATTCCAAACCCCGCCGGCGCAAACCGGCGGGGTTTTTGTTTAAAGCCTCCCGGAAAGTCGGCCCATAAGAAGGACTGGAGCATGGCAAGTTCGGGCACAACATCACACAAGACGCGTTTCACAGGCGCGCAGTTAATCGTTCATCTGCTGGAACGTCAGGGCATTACCACGGTTGCGGGTATTCCTGGCGGGACGGTACTCCCGCTGTATGACGCCTTAAGCCAGAGCACGCAGATCCGCCACGTGCTGGCGCGACACGAGCAGGGCGCAGGCTTTATCGCCCAGGGCATGGCCCGTACGCAGGGCAAACCGGCGGTCTGTATGGCCTGTAGCGGGCCGGGGGCCACCAACCTGGTGACCGCCATCGCCGATGCGCGCCTCGACTCCATCCCGTTAGTCTGCATTACTGGCCAGGTGCCCGCCTCGATGATCGGCACCGACGCGTTTCAGGAAGTAGACACCTACGGCATCTCTATCCCCATCACCAAGCACAACTACTTAGTGCGTGATATCAGCGAATTACCGCAGGTTATCAGCGATGCGTTCCGCATCGCCCAGTCCGGTCGTCCGGGTCCGGTGTGGATAGACATTCCTAAGGATGTGCAGACCGCTGAAATTGAGATCGACGTGCTGCCTGAGCCGGGCACCCGCGCGCCATCGCCGGAATTCAGCGCTGACAGCGTGCGCGAAGCCGCAGCCATGATTAACGCCGCGCAGCGCCCGGTGCTCTATCTGGGCGGCGGGGTGATTGATGCGCCTGACGCGGTGCGCAGCCTGGCTGAAAAAGCGAATCTGCCGACCACCATGACCCTGATGGCGCTGGGCATGCTGCCAAAAGCGCACCCGCTGTCGCTGGGCATGCTCGGGATGCACGGCGCGCGCAGCACCAACTTTATTCTGCAGGAAGCCGATCTGCTGATCGTTCTCGGGGCGCGTTTTGATGACCGGGCGATTGGCAAAACCGAGCAGTTCTGCCCGAACGCCAAAATCATTCACGTGGATATCGACCGCGCGGAGCTGGGTAAAATCAAGCAGCCGCACGTGGCGATCCAGGGCGATGTTAACGAGGTGCTGGCGCAGCTGCTGCCGCACATTGACGCCACTCCGCGCACCGCGTGGCGCGAGCAGGTGAGCGGCCTGCAGCAGGAGTTCCCGGGCGCCATCCCGACTGAAGGCGATCCGCTGAGCCACTACGGGCTGATTAACGCCGTAGCCGCCTGCGTGGACGACAGCGCCATCATCACCACCGACGTGGGCCAGCATCAGATGTGGACCGCCCAGGCCTATCCGCTGAACCGTCCGCGCCAGTGGCTGACCTCCGGCGGTCTGGGCACCATGGGCTTTGGCCTGCCTGCGGCGGTGGGTGCGGCGCTGGCGAACCCGGATCGCAAGGTGATCTGCTTCTCCGGCGACGGCAGCCTGATGATGAACATTCAGGAGATGGCCACCGCGGCGGAAAACCAGCTGGATGTGAAAATCATCCTGATGAACAACGAGGCGCTGGGCCTGGTGCATCAGCAGCAGAGCCTGTTCTACAAGCAGGGGGTGTTTGCCGCCACCTATCCGGGCACGATCAACTTTATGCAGATTGCCGCCGGGTTTGGCCTCTACACCTGCGATCTGAACGCCGAAGCGGATGCGCAGGCCGCGCTGCAGGAGGCGATTTCACGTCCGGGCCCGGCCCTGATCCACGTGCGTATCGATCAACAACAAAAAGTTTATCCGATGGTACCGCCGGGTGCGGCCAATACAGAAATGGTGGGGGAATAAGCCATGCAGAAGCAAAATGATAACGTCATTCTGGAACTCACCGTCCGCAACCACCCTGGCGTCATGACCCACGTCTGCGGGCTGTTTGCCCGCCGGGCGTTCAACGTGGAAGGCATTCTTTGTTTGCCCATTCAGGGCAGCGAGCACAGCCGCATCTGGCTGCTGGTGAATGACGATCAGCGTCTGGAGCAGATGATGGCGCAGATCGACAAGCTGGAAGACGTGGTGAAAGTGGTGCGTAACCAGTCCGATCCGACCATGTTTAACAAAATTGCGGTGTTCTTCGAGTAACTTACTCCCCGGCGGCGTCCGGGGTAATAATCTTCACAAAACCGTTCCGGCAGTGGGCCGGATAGTCTGCCGGAAGCGGGCGGTCGCTGATCAGCACGTCAAACGCCGACAGCGGCCCGATGCTGGCGGGCGCCACTTCATCAAACAGGGCGTAGCGGGCCAGCAGGATCTTACGGATACCGTGCTGAATGGCTTTGCGCTTGGTGGCCAGGTCGTCAAGGTTAAACCAGGTCACGCCGTAGTGCTCATGCACGCCGCTGGCCGAGATAAACACCTTGCGCGGGTTGAGGGAGTCCAGCACCGACGGGTTGCTGGTGTCGTAAAACGCATCGCTTTTTGCCCGGTAGGTACCGCCGCACAGGATCGCGGTGGCGTTCGGTTTCTCATTGAGCGCCATAAACACGCGATGGGAATAGCAGATGCCGGTAAAGGTGATGTCGTCGGGGATCATGCTGATGACCAGCGGCATTTCCGGGCCATTATCGAAAAACACTAAATCGTTTTCCGCCACCATGCCGGCCGCCAGAATGGCGATCGGCAGGTCGTCGGGATGATGGGTCTGGCTGCGCACCACGGGTGCTGCGGGGGCGGTGGCCGGTTTATTGACCATCACGATATAGCCGCCCAGCAGGGTGAGGGGCAGGACGGTATCATGGTTGTCCGGGCTGAGATCGCGTCGGATGGTCATGACGGAGACTTCCAGCATCCGGGCGGCATCTTTCAGGTGAATGCGGTCGGTTTTCTTTAACAGCTCAACCAGACGCCGGATTCGTTCTTTTTGCTTCGTCTCCATTCACCCTCTCCGCACGGTGTGATGTTCCTTAAAACACATTGATGATGCGTCAGGAACATTTTTGTTGCGTCATACTATACTGCCGCCCGGCCGGAAAGAAAAGTCACTTCTCAAACTGCGTTTACCACTCAATCTATTGTAATTAATGGTTTAATTTGGAATTCCCGTCGTTACATCTCACTTTCCACTCCGCGAGTTGATTAATCATTAAACAGCGTTAATGGATCTGCTAATCGCGATCGCAGTCACAAATGATACGGAAATAACATGATAATGTTACGATAATATCATTGTTATGTGATTGTTTCAGAGAGGTAGTAAACATGGATATCGCGGTTATCGGCTCCAACATGGTGGATCTCATCACCTACATTAATCAGATGCCGAAAGAGGGCGAAACGCTCGAAGCCCCGGCCTTTAAGATTGGCTGTGGCGGCAAAGGGGCGAATCAGGCGGTGGCAGCGGCCAAGCTCAACTCAAAAGTGATGATGCTCACCAAAGTCGGTGACGATATCTTTGCCGATAACACCATCCGTAACCTGGAATCCTGGGGCATCAATACTACCTATGTGGAAAAAGTGCCGTGCACCAGCAGCGGCGTGGCGCCCATCTTTGTGAACGCCAACTCCAGCAACAGCATTCTGATTGTGAAGGGTGCCAATAAATTCCTCTCGCCGGAAGATATCGACCGCGCGGCAGACGATCTGAAAAAGTGTCAGCTTATTGTCCTGCAGCTCGAAGTGCAGCTTGAGACGGTTTATCACGCCATTGAGTTTGGTAAAAAGCACGGTATTCAGGTTTTATTAAATCCGGCCCCGGCGCTGCGTGAATTAGACATGTCCTACGCCTGTAAATGTGATTTCTTTGTGCCGAATGAAACCGAGCTGGAAATTCTGACCGGTATGCCGGTAAACACTTACGAGAATATTTGCCTGGCTGCCCGCTCGCTGGTGGATAAAGGGCTGAACAATATTATCGTCACCATGGGTGAAAAAGGGGCGCTGTGGCTCACCCGTGATAAAGAAGTCGTGGTCCCGGCCTTTAAAGTGAATGCCGTCGACACCAGCGGAGCGGGCGATGCCTTTATTGGCTGTTTTGCCCACTATTACGTCCAGAGCGGCAACGTCGAAGCCGCCATGAAAAAAGCCGCTCTCTTTGCCGCGTTCAGCGTCACCGGGAAAGGTACTCAGTCGTCTTACCCCAGCATTGAACAATTCAATGAGTTCCTGGCATTGAACGAATAATAAAACCCTGCGAAATAAAAGGTAGCACTATGAACGATAAAAACATCATTCAGATGCCTGACGGCTATCTGAATAAAACCCCTCTGTTCCAGTTTATTTTGTTATCCTGCTTATTCCCGTTATGGGGATGCGCTGCTGCTTTAAATGATATTTTAATTACGCAATTTAAAAGCGTCTTTGCACTGAGTAATTTTGCTTCGGCGCTGGTGCAAAGCGCGTTTTATGGCGGCTATTTCCTTATTGCTATTCCTGCCTCGCTGGTCATTAAAAAGACCAGCTATAAAGTAGCGATCTTAATCGGCTTAACGCTTTATATTGTGGGCTGCACGCTCTTTTTCCCCGCCTCGCACATGGCAACCTACACCATGTTCCTGGCGGCGATCTTTGCCATCGCTATCGGTCTGAGCTTCCTCGAAACGGCGGCTAACACCTATAGCTCGATGATCGGCCCGAAAGCCTACGCCACGCTGCGCCTGAACGTCAGCCAGACCTTCTACCCGATTGGCGCTGCCGCCGGCATCCTGCTGGGTAAATATCTGGTCTTCTCCGAAGGCGACAGCCTGGAAAAACAGATGGCGGGCATGAATGCTGAGCAGATCCACAACTTTAAGATTTTGATGCTGGAGAACACCCTGGAGCCCTACAGGTACATGATTATGGTCCTGGTGGTGGTGATGGTGCTGTTCCTGTTAACCCGCTTCCCGACCTGCAAAGTGGCACAAACCGCGGAGCATAAACGGCCGTCGGCGATGGATACCCTGCGCTACCTCGCCACCAATGCCCGCTTCCGTCGCGGTATTGTGGCGCAGTTCCTCTATGTGGGCATGCAGGTGGCGGTGTGGTCGTTCACCATCCGTCTGGCGCTGGAGCTGGGCGATATCAACGAGCGCGACGCCTCTAACTTCATGGTCTACAGCTTTGCCTGCTTCTTCATCGGCAAGTTTGTCGCCAACATTCTGATGACCCGCTTTAACCCGGCGAAGGTGCTGATTATGTACTCGGTGATCGGCGCGCTGTTCCTGGCGTACGTGGCGCTGGCCCCAAGCTTCAGCGCGGTGTATGTCGCGGTGCTGGTGAGCATTCTCTTCGGGCCATGCTGGGCAACCATCTACGCTGGGACCCTGGATACGGTGGACAACGAGCATACCGAAATGGCCGGGGCGGTGATCGTGATGGCGATTGTCGGCGCGGCGGTAGTGCCAGCGGTGCAGGGCTATGTGGCCGATCTGTTCCACTCCCTGCAGGCCTCGTTCCTGGTATCGATGCTGTGCTTTGTTTATGTGGGCTTCTACTTCTGGCGTGAGAGCAAAGTGCGCCGCGAGCTGACCGAAGCCACCGCTTCCTGAGGAGGATCACCATGACGCAACTTCCCCTGTGGCGCGCGCTCTTTACCGAACAGCCGCGCACCCTGCTACAAAACGATGACTTCACGGTAACGGCGTTTCGCTACGCCAGTGGCGTGGAGGGGCTGCGGGTGCAAAACCGCCGCGGTCATCTGGTGATCCTGCCCTGGCTGGGGCAGATGATCTGGGATGCGGAGTTCGACGGCCACGACCTGACGATGCGCAATATGTTCAGCCAGCCTAAAGCGGCAAAAGAGGTGGTCGAAACCTATGGCTGCTTCGCCTTCCACTCTGGCCTGCTGGCGAATGGCTGCCCGTCGCCGGAGGACAGCCATCCGCTGCACGGCGAAATGCCCTGTGCGCCCATGGATGAAGCCTGGCTGGTGCTGACCGACGACAGCCTGACGGTGACCGGGCGCTATGAGTATGTGATGGGATTTGGTCATCACTACCAGGCGCAGCCCGCCGTCACGCTGCGCAAGGACAGCGCCCTGTTCGATATCGCCATGTCAGTAACCAACCTGGCGTCGGTGCCGATGCCGCTCCAGTACATGTGCCACATGAACTATGCCTACGTGGCGGGGGCGACCTTCAGCCAGAACGTGCCGGATGAGGCGATCGCGCTGCGGGAGTCGGTTCCGGCACACGTGAAGCCCACCGAACAGTGGCTGGCGTTCAACCAGCGTTTGCAGCAGGGCGAGGCCTCCCTGAAGGCGCTGGACGAGCCGCACTATTACGATCCGGAAATCGTCTTTTTTGCCGACAGGCTCGATCGCTACACCGCACAACCGGAGTTTCGTATGATCGCCCCGGATGGCGTCACGTTCGTGACCCGCTTTGCCAGCGCGGAGCTGAATTACGCCACCCGCTGGATCCTCTACAACGGCGACCAGCAGGTGGCGGCCTTCGTGCTCCCCGCCACCTGTCGTCCGGAAGGGTTCCTCGCGGCCCGGCGTAGCGGCAGCCTGATTGAACTGGCTCCGGCTGAAACCCGCCGTTTTACGGTGACAACCGGGATCCTCTGACGGCGACAGTGCCGGATGGCGTTACGCCGCCATCCGGCGCTTTCACACCCTTGCCCTGGCTTTACCCCGCTTTACACACCCGCCCCGCCTCATGCTCTACAGTTTTATTTTGCTGCCGCCTTTCGCGCAGCCTTAGCCCCTTTGCTAATGGAGAGCTTGCATGTTGACCCGACGATTGTCCTGCCTGGCGCTGCTGGTGGCGCTTGCCTCACCCGCGATGGCTGCGGATACCCCCGCCTACGGCGAGAAGCTGGAAGGTTTTGACTACGCCTGGCCGGTGAAACACTTCACCTTTACCTCGCAAAACCAGTCTCTGGATATGGCGTATCTGGATGTGAAGCCGGAAAAAGCCAACGGCCGCACCGTGGTGCTGATGCACGGTAAAAACTTCTGCGCCGGTACCTGGGATGCCACCATCCGGGCCCTTACCACCAGCGGCTACCGCGTGGTGGCCCCCGATCAGATCGGTTTTTGCAAATCCACCAAGCCCGAGCGGTATCAGTACACTTTCCAGCAGCTGGCGGATAACACCCATGCGCTGCTGAAGGAGCTGGGCGTCGATCGCGTCACCGTCATCGGGCACTCCACCGGCGGCATGCTGGCGACCCGCTACGCGCTGATGTGGCCGCAGCAGGTAGAGCAACTGGTGATGGTCAACCCGATTGGCCTTGAGGACTGGAAGGCGCGCGGCGTGCCGCATATCACCGTTGACCAGTGGTATCAGCGCGAGCTGAAAACCAGCGCCGACGGCATCCGCCAGTACGAGAAAAACACCTACTACGCCGGGGAGTGGAAGCCGGAATATGAACGCTGGATCACCATGCTCGCCGGGCTCAATAACGGGCCGGGCAAAGAGCGCGTGGCCTGGAACTCGGCGCTGCTCTACGACATGATCTACACCCAGCCGGTTATCTATGAATTCAGCGAGCTGAAGATGCCGGTATTATTGATGATCGGCACGAAGGACAACACCGCCATCGGAAAAGATCTCGCCCCGCCTGAGATCCGCAAAACCCTTGGCAACTACGCGGTGCTGGGCAAAGAGACGGCGAAGCGGATCCCACAGGCCACGCTTGTCGAGTTTAACGATATGGGCCACGCCCCGCAGATGCAGGATCCTGCGCGTTTCCATGAGGCGCTGCTGAAGGGGCTTCAGACGCGCTGACTGGTCTCCAGCATCACCCCGCGCAGCCACGCCTGCGCGGGATTGCGGTGCAGCAGCCATCGGCTGTATTGTCCTGATGGAAATGCTCATGGTATTAAAAGAGCATAAAATCTATTGTGAAAAGCGTACGCAGCTTTCTTACACGCCGACGCTTACGGTAAAGAATTCGTGTGGTTCGGTGCATATTGATTCTTGCGGCTCTTATACGGGAACCCTGACTGGCGTTATCGATGGAATGAGTTCTTTCGATACTTTCAACAAAAGGATTGTTCTAAGTTGTAATGTTCTTATTTGTACAATGATCAGCTCCCTGTACTTTTTAGTGGGATAGCAGTAATAGCAACCTTATTTATTTAGATCCTAACCCAGAACATACACATCGCCTGTTGCCGGATTAACTGAATTCGGCAACCACAAGCTCCCCCATTTACCGGTACAATGGCAGCCCATTATTTTATCGGGTTTAAGGTCGTCCAAAAACTGCCTGATAGCCCAGAGCTTACGGGGGGAGGCGCTGCGCAGGTGAAAACCACCGAACAGGGCGTGAATATGATTTATGCCTGTTATTCTCTGGCAGTGACGCACAATATCAATGAGTCCCCGATGTCCACAGCCGATAAAAATGACCAGGCCATGCTCAGATTTATAGATCAAAACGCCTTCATCTTTTACATAGTCCACTGTCGCATTTTTATCGCCCATAACACCGTACGCGCGCGGATGAGCAACAGGGATTTCTCCTGACCATATGAAACGCTCACCAAGATGAAGTGGCGTTGCGCTGTACTCCATGCGATACCGTGAATAATCATTATTCAACGACAATTTTTTTATTCTGGCGGTAAAGCCTGGAAACCTTACTGCCGCGTAGCGCTTTTCGGCCACCAGGGGATGGCATACGATCCGGCAATTCTCCGGTAACCACGGAACACCGCCACAATGGTCATAGTGGCCGTGTGAAAGTACGGCTGCGGTCAGTTGGGTCAAGTCGATCCCCATAAGGGCAGCGTTATG
Source organism: Leclercia sp. LTM14 (assembly GCF_023736175.1). NCBI lineage: Bacteria > Pseudomonadati > Pseudomonadota > Gammaproteobacteria > Enterobacterales > Enterobacteriaceae > Leclercia > Leclercia sp. LTM14. The sequence goes on along the minus strand of NZ_JAIKTT010000016.1, from coordinate 5,045 downwards.
CAGGAAGCTATCATCAGGTCCGGTATCAAACAGAATTGAATCATTTTCATCCTGTATCAACAGACTTAGCCCAGCTTTAGCATGTAGCAAATTCTTAGCGCTGGCGTTAAGTCGGTTTTCCAGCAATACGTTGATTTTTATGACCATGTTTGCTCTTTCCCTGAAGTATGGATTTGTTATCGGCGGTCCGGATGTTCATCGATAATACACCGTTGATATTCTTTCTTCAGACGCGCTGACTGGTCTCCAGCAGCAACCCGCGCAGCCACGCCTGCGCGGGATTACGGTGCGTTCTTCCGTGCCAGGCCATGCTTTTGGTGAACCCCGCAATGTCGACGGGTGCCTCGCCGACCCACATGCCTTGCCGGTTCTCCGCCATCCGCGCGGGCACCACGGCCAGCATGTCGCTGATCGCCAGCACCTCCGGCAGCACCAGAAAGCTGCTTACCGATAACCCGATGTAACGCGTGCGCCCAATCCGCGCCAGCGCGTCGTCGGTGACGCCATGAAAACTTTCGCCTTCATAGGAGACCAGCACGTGCTCCAGGGCGCAAAACCGCTCCAGCGTCAGCGACTTGCCCGCATTCGGGTGGTCGGCGCGCATCATGCAGACATAGGTTTCGTCGTACAGCGCGCGGCTGTGCAGTTCGTCCGGTGTGGTGTGGGGCGTCAGCAGGGCCAGGTCTATCTTCCCCTGTTCAAGCTGGCTTACCAGGCGGTCGGGCTCGACCGGCACAACGCGCACGCGCACCGCGGGTGCCTGGACTTTCAGCGCGGCAATAAAGGGCACAACCACCGCCCGCAGGGCGTAGTCGGTGGCGGCAAGGGTAAAGGTCAGGCTGGCGCTGAGGGGATCAAATTCGGTAGGCTGCAGCAGGACGTCGATATCCGCCAGGATACGTTTCACCGGCGCGGCCAGCGCTTCTGCGCGGGTGGTCGGTACGATGCCGTGCGGCACGCGGATGAACAGCGGATCGTCAAAGTAATCGCGCAGTCGATTGAGCATGCCGCTGACCGCGGGCTGGGTCAGCGACAGGCGCGCTGCCGCACGGGTGACGCTGCGCTCATCCAGCAGGGCATCCAGGGTTTTTAAAAGATTCAAATCCAGGGTGCGGATATCCGTTTTCATCGCCTTGTACCACCTGTTTTGTGCGCATTAATACGACTTTGTACGCTGTCGACGCGCTGCGTTTCCCGATATTATGCTCGCCTAATCGTAAGGAGAGTGCATGGTCTGGATAATGCTGGCTACGCTTGCCGTGGTGTTTGTGGTGGGCTTTCGCGTAATGACGTCGGGTTCCCGGCGCGCCATTCGTCGTCTCAGCGAACGTCTGGGGATCACCCCTGTGCCGCTGGAGTCGATGATCGACCAGTTTGGCAAAAGCGCCGGCAATGAGTTTATCCGCTACCTTGAACGCCCCGACGAAGCGCATCTGCAAAATGCCGCCCAGGTGCTGCTGATCTGGCAGGTGTGCATTGTAGACAGCAGCGAAAATAATCTTCTTACCTGGTATCGCCTGCTGCGCAAGGCGCGTCTCGCCGCGCCCATCACCGATGCCCAGGTTCGTCTGGCGCTCGGCTTTATGCGCGAAATGGAGCCCGATCCGTACGACCTTAACGCCTTCCAGCTGCGCTATAACCAGCTCTTCCTGCCGGAAGAGGGGGTCTTTTTCCTGCACTGATATCACCAACCGTGATGAGGATTATAAATCATCGTCATTAGATTTATACCACTGCCCGGCGCACCATTGCCTCATCAACAACAGGATGAGGTGAACCATGAAACAATCAGCCATTATCTGGCCGCAGGACTTCCTGCCAGGCACGACCGACAACTTTGCATCCAACGAAATCATCGTCGCCGGGCTGACCGCCCAGGCAGTCTGGGATCAGCTCAATGACACCTCCCGGTGGCCGGGATACTACAGCAATGCCGAAGACATTCGCTTTCACGACGGCAGCGGCCCGGCGTTAAGCGCCAACGCCCGCTTTCGCTTCACTACCTTTGGCTTCCCGGTAGAAGCGCAGATCACTGAATACGTGCCGCCGGTGGCAGGGCAGGCCGCGCGTATTGCCTGGCACGGCTGGGTGGAAGGGGATGCGAATTCGCGCCTCGACGTTATCCACGCCTGGCTGTTTGAAGACTTGCCCGGCAACCGGGTACGCATCCTGACCCAGGAGTCGCAGAAAGGCGTTCCGGCGCAGGAGTTGGCGCGCACCGTGCCGAATCCGATGATCAACGGCCATCAGGAGTGGATTGTCGGGCTGGCGAAGGCGGCGCGAGGGTAATTTTTTGCCCGGTGGCGCTACGCTTACCGGGCCTACGAGACCTGTAGGCCGGTGCAAGCGCAGCGCCGCCCGGCAAAAAGTGCCAAAAGTTGTCTAAACGTTAAATAGATCACACTTTAACTGTTAAACTGCACGGCTTTCCCGCTCGTTTTCTCCTCAGGTGATGCCATGACAGAACAGATCCAATCCGCCCCTTCGCCCCATGCCAGGGCGGTCTCCCGCCCAAACTGGTCGGCGGTTTTTTCCGTGGCGTTTTGCGTCGCCTGCCTGATTACCGTGGAGTTTTTACCGGTCAGCCTGCTGACACCGATGGCGCAGGATCTGGGCATTTCCGAAGGGCTGGCGGGTCAGTCCGTCACCGTTACCGCCTTTGTCGCCATGTTTGCCAGCCTGTTCATCACTCAGGCGATTGGTACCACCGATCGCCGCAAGGTGGTGATCCTCTTTTCTGTCCTGCTGACGCTCTCCTGTCTGCTGGTCTCGTTTGCCGATAACTTCACCCTGCTGCTGTTAGGGCGTGCCTGCCTCGGGCTGGGACTCGGTGGGTTCTGGGCGATGTCCGCCTCGCTCACCATGCGCCTGGTGCCGGCGCGTACCGTGCCAAAAGCGCTGTCGGTGATCTTCGGTGCTGTCTCCATCGCGCTGGTGATTGCCGCGCCGCTGGGCAGTTTCCTCGGGGGCATCATCGGCTGGCGCAACGTCTTTAACGGCGCGGCGGTGATGGGCGTACTCTGTATTCTGTGGGTGTGGAAAGCGCTGCCGTCGCTGCCGGGCGAAGCCGCGCATCACAAGCAGAACATGTTCAGCCTGCTGAAACGCCCCGGCGTGCTGGCGGGGATGACCGCCATCTTTATGGCCTTCGCCGGGCAGTTCGCCTTCTTTACCTATATCCGCCCGGTGTTTACGACCCTGGCCGGATTTAACGTCGACGGCCTGACGTTGGTGCTTTTAAGCTTCGGTATCGCCAGCTTTGTCGGCACTTCGCTCTCGGCGCAGTTCCTGAAACGCTCCCTGAAAGTGGCACTGGCGGGCGCACCGCTGGTACTGGCCATTAGCGCTGCCGTGCTGATCCTGTGGGGGAGTGACAAGTGGGTTGCCTCGGCGATTGCCATTATCTGGGGTTTTGCCTTTGCGCTGATCCCGGTGGGCTGGTCGACGTGGATCACCCGTTCCCTTGCTGATCAGGCCGAAAAAGCCGGTTCCATTCAGGTGGCGGTGATCCAGCTGGCGAACACCTGCGGCGCGGCGGTGGGCGGTATCGCGCTGGATAATTTGGGGCTGACATCACCGCTGGTGATTTCCGGTACGCTGATGCTGCTGACGGCCCTGCTGGTGGCGGGGAAAGTGAAGGCGCAATAGGTAATTTTCCCCTCACCCCGGCCCTCTCCCCAAAGGGGCGAGGGAGAAAAGACAGTTCCCTCTCCCCTGTGGGGAGAGGGTTAGGGTGAGGGGTAATGGCTACCCAGACTTCTGAACCCGTCTTCTCGAATCCATCGAAATCAGCACCACCGACGACACAATCAGCAGCGTGCCCAGCCAGTCCGGCAGGGTAAACGCCACCCCCAGTAAAATCACTGACAGCAGAGCGCTGCTCAGCGGCTCGGCGCAGCTCAGAATGCTCGCCTTCGGCCCGCCAATCATCTGGGCGCCTTTCAGATACAGGCTGAAGGTCACCGCCGTGCCGATCACCACCAGATAGAAGAACGCCAGCAGTATACTGCCGTCGATGACGAAGCTGGTGCCGCGCCCGGCGTAGAACGGCGTCAGCATTAATCCGGCCAGCAGCATACTCCAGCCGACAATCGGCAGCGTGCCGTAGCGGGCGATCAGCGTGGACGGGTAGGTGGTGTAAAACGCTGCGGCGAAGGCGGAGGCGATACCCCAGGCCAGCGCGGCCGGAGAGATGGTCAGCGAGGTGGGATCGCCGTGGGTGACCAGTAAAAAGGTGCCGATAAGCGAGGTCATGATCGCCGCCAGCACAAAGATGCCAGGTCGCTTTTTGCGCGCCAGCGCGAACCACGCCACGATAATGGTCGGCGACAGGAACTGCAGCACGGTGGCGGTAGCGGCGTTGGATTTTTCAATCGTCACCAGGAAGGTGAGCTGGACGATCAGCGCCCCGAACAGGGAAAAAATCAGCAGGCTGAGGGCGTCTTTGCGATTTTTGATGACCGTGAAAATCTTGTCACCGTGGACGAATGAGAGTGTCAGCAGGATCACGCCGGCAAACAGCAGGCGGATCATGGTCAGATACGGCGAAGGGATCTGACTTTTCTCCATGATGTACTGCGCGCAAACCCCCGAGCTGCCCCATAAAATGGCGGCGATCAGGACGTTCAGCATCCCTTTTTTTGTGGCACCCATGTTCTCCCCTGCAATATTGGCTTTTCAAAGGCCAGCAGCATAACACGGGTCTTGCCGGGTGGCGCTACGCTTACCCGGCCTACGAATTTAGTAGGCCCGTGCAAGCGCAGCGCCGCCGGGCGCAATGGGGGTGTGCGGCCTGATGCCCTCACCCCGGCCCTCTCCCACTGGGAGAGGGTGCAAACACTAAAAACGGCAACCTGGTTGCCGTTTTGCTTTTACCTCAGAACCACGCCTCCCACATCGCGCCGACGTTGAAGTCGTCGAGGGTTTCGTCTTTGGTGTTGTTCACCCGGGCGGTGCGTTCGTTATCCACCTTGCCGCCGGTGACGTAGAAGCGCAGCATCGGGCGGAATTCCGGGCCCATGGCGATGGACATGTTCTGCGACAGG
>NZ_JAIKTT010000015.1:0-109409 GCF_023736175.1 Leclercia sp. LTM14 | reverse complement strand
TTTTTCGTCTTGCGACGTTAAGAATCCATGTCACTTTGAGTGCCCACACAGATTGTCTGATAAATTGTTAAAGAGCAGTGCAACGCGGCTTTCGCTCACCGTTGCGAGGTCCCGTATATTACGTTTTCCTCATTCAGAGTCAAGCGATTATTTTCACTTTTCTCTGCCAGCGTTCATCGCTGAACCCCGCTGACCCGGCGGCTTGCGTGCCGTTGTTCCGTGTCAGTGGAGGCGCATTATAGGGAGTTCTCGGACGGTGACAAGCGCTAAATTAAAAAAAACTTTCAACCGTCTGTTTTTTGCTCAAAACCGTGCTATAGCGCTAGTTTTTCGAGCGTTTCGAAGCCATAACGATGCAAAACGGGTAAAAGTTGCTCAGTTACCGGGGTCAATGCCATGCAATAAGCGATATTCGCGTCGGTGGATTTCGCATCTGGCGCTTCATGTTCAAGCAGCCATGCCGTGCGACGGGCAATTGCCGCTCCCGAATCCACCAACCGGGTACCTTCCGGAAGTACGGCAAGCAGCTCTTCCTGTAATAGCGGGAAATGCGTGCAGCCCAGCACCACCGTATCTGGCGGCTCCGCCATCCGCAGCCATGGACGCAGAATACGGCGCAGCTCTTCCAGCGATACCGCCTGGCCGTGCAGTTTAGCTTCGGCCATCTCAACCAGCTCAGCAGAACCTAACATCGCAATCTGGCATTCATTGGCAAAGCGCTCGATCAGCTCACGGGTATAAGGACGTTTAACCGTCCCGCGCGTCGCCAGCAGTCCCACCACGCCATTCGCCGTCAGGCGCGCGGCAGGTTTAATCGCCGGAACGACGCCGACAACCGGGAACGGGAATTTTTCACGCAGTGCCGGAAGGGAGACTGTACTGGCGGTATTGCAGGCAATCACTGCCAGTGCGAGAGGATACTGCTGTTGTACGGCGGTAACGATCTCGACGACGCGCTCGACAATAAACGCTTCGCTCTTTTCCCCATACGGGAAAGCCACGTTATCGAACGCATAGATATAATGAAGATCCGGCAGAAGTTGCCGAATCTCATCATAGACTGAAAGCCCACCGACACCGGAGTCAAACACCAGTACGGTGGGACGTGGGTCAGAAGGTGTAGCTGCCAGACAAGGTGTATTCCCGTCCTGCAGTTTCGTAGCCATAAACTGTCTCGTAGTCTTTATCGAACAGGTTGGCTATTTTACCACGAACTGTAAGGTGAGAGGTGACAGGATATGAAACGGCGAGATCCCACAGGCTTACGCCGCCCATCTTCACTCTGCGAGAGTTGTCATAATCATAGTCGTAGCGCTCACCCATATATTGATAAGTCACATCCCAGCCCAGATCGTAGATCTGGCCAGTAAGATCGTATTTCACCTGCTGCTTCGCACGGCGATAAAGCTGCTGGTCGGTTTCATCATCACGCGGATCAACGTATTGCAGCGTCAGACGATGCACTACAGGTCCGGTCGTGAAATCGCCCGTCCACTCCAGCCCTTTAATGGTGGCAGATTTGACGTTGAAGTATGCGTTATTGTTGTAATCGATCAGGTTATCAATTTCGTAGCGATACGCTGACAGGCGCCAGTCGAGAGGACCCGTCTCACCTTCCAGACCCGCTTCCCACTGTTTCGACTCTTCCGGTTTCAGGTTCGGGTTAGAGGCGATACCAAAACGTTCAGCACCAAATTGCTGCCCCAGGGAAGGAGCCAGGAAACCTGTTCCGTAAGAGAGGGTGACTTTATAGTCTTGCACAAATTCCCAGCCGGCTGCCGTTTGCCAGGTTCCATGCCAGCCAAACTGTTCGTCATGATCTTCCCGACCAGAAGCCTCAAGCGTTACGCTTTCAATCTGCTGCTGACCGGTAAGATACAGGCCGGTGTTGTCTCGCTTATAGTCATCTGTACTGGTTGTGCCCAGAGAGCTTAACTTCTCTTGTTTCCAGTCAACTCCGCCACTGACCGAGCCATGCCCAACGATTACGTTGTTCCCCCACTGGATATAACGCTGTTCCATGTCATCCAGAGAGTGGCCTGGCGCGTAGCGACCGGTCTCACTGCTGTAGTTATAATCTTTTATCCGCTGATAGTTAGCGACCAGCTGAGAAGAATAGATCCCGGAGTGGAAGCGCATCGCAGTATCCCAGGACTGGGTATAGTTCTGATGTTCATCGCCGCCGCCAGGATATCCCCAGTTACCCTGGTCATAATCCGCATTGCTGGCATAACCGTAGCCGCGGAAATAGCCGTCAACGTTTTCGTTGAACTTGTGCTCAACACCGCCCCAGAACAGTTTATTACGGTAGCCATCGCGATCGCTGTCGCCGCTATAAGATGAATTTGGCTGAACGTTAAAGCCTTTCGTTGTCTGGTAAGCACCTGCAGCAGTAATGACAGTGTCGTCAAAGCGCTGACGGTATGTCCCGTCATATTGCTGATAGCCTTTAGAGCCAACACCAGCATTAATCTGTGAGCGCTCTTCGCCCGTCATAGTAATGATATTAACGACGCCGCCAATGGCACCTGAGCCATAAACTGCAGAGCGCGGCCCACGGATATACTCAATTCGCTGGACCAGTGATACCGGGATCTGGTCGATATCAGAGCTATTAGAGATGCCCGGGCGCGCAACGGGGATCCCATCGACTAATACCAGAACATGTTTTGCCTCAGTACCGCGAACGAAAAGCGAAGAGCTTTGGCCCATTCCCCCGTTTTGTGCGATATCCACACCCGGCAGACGGCGCATAACATCCAACACCGTTTTTGATTGCCAGCGATCGATATCCTCACGGGTAACAATATCGGTAGGTGCCAGAACGGTATTTACTGGCTGTTGAAAACGGTTTGCCGTCACCACCAACGAGTCTGCGCTATCCTGCGCCCAGCCCGAAAATGCCGTGACGGAAAGCGCCGTCAACAGCGATACTTTTTTTATCATTGTAAAAGCATCCACAATATAAGAAGGATGCCGCAGGCCCCACCCATAGCACGCGATGATGAAACCAAATGCGACGTGATCCCGGCAGGTCTTCGGGCTAGGTGGCGTTAACTGGATGACGACTTCCCATTTTCACAGTGTCGATTAACTCATCCCGCCAGTCTTTACCGCTGCGCGTCAGCTCCAGATTTGCACTGGATTCCCTTTTCACTCATAAGAGACCGGAAACATAATGCTACATTTAGACACGTATAGATGTCCAGACTGCTGTTAACCATTAGGGCTGGACATCCCCTGTACAATCCCTACAATCCCCGCGTAATTCATCTTCAACAGGAAGCATCATGACTCCAGAACACCTCCCGACAGAACAGTACGACGCGCAACTGGCAGAGAAAGTCGTCCGCCTGCAAAGTATGATGACGCCTTTTGCTGCGCCTGCGCCTGAGGTGTTCCGCTCCCCGGTCAGCCATTACCGTATGCGTGCCGAATTCCGTATCTGGCATGACGGCGATGACCTGTACCACATCATTTTCGATCAGCAGACCAAAAGCCGTATCCGCGTGGACAGCTTCCCGGCGGCCAGCGAGCTGATTAACCAGCTGATGACCCTGATGATGGACGGCGTGCGCAATAATCCTGTTCTGCGCCATAAGCTGTTTCAGATTGACTACCTGAGTACCCAAAGCAATCAGGCTATCGTCTCGCTGCTGTACCATAAAGCACTGAATGATGAGTGGCGCCAGGCGGCAGAAGCCCTGCGCGATGCGCTGCGCGCGCAGAACATTAATGTGCATCTGATTGGCCGCGCGACAAAAACCAAAATTGCCCTGGATCAGGATTACATCGATGAACGCCTGCCGGTGGCCGGAAAAGAGATGATTTATCGCCAGGTTGAGAACAGCTTTACGCAGCCGAATGCCGCCATGAACGTGCAGATGCTGGAGTGGGCGCTGAAGGCCACCGAAGGTTCCACTGGCGATCTGCTGGAACTGTACTGCGGTAACGGCAACTTCTCCCTGGCGCTGGCGCGTAACTTCGAACGCGTGCTGGCTACCGAAATTGCCAAGCCGTCGGTCGCCGCCGCGCAATACAACATTGCGGCAAACCACATTGATAATGTGCAGATTATTCGTATGTCGGCGGAAGAGTTTACTCAGGCGATGAACGGCGTGCGGGACTTTAACCGTCTGCAGGGGATCGATCTGAAGAGCTATCAGTGTGAAACGATTTTCGTCGATCCGCCGCGCAGCGGGCTGGACAGCGAAACCGAGAAGATGGTGCAGGCGTACCCGCGTATTCTTTATATCTCCTGTAACCCGGAAACCTTATGCAAGAACCTGGAAACATTAAGCCAGACGCACAAGGTTGAACGTCTGGCATTGTTCGATCAGTTCCCGTATACGCACCATATGGAGTGCGGGGTGTTACTGACGGCGCGGTAACCCGTTATTGCCGGGTGGCGCTGCGCTTACCCGGCCTACAACTACAAAACAGAACCGTTATTCTGGCAGCTGCTGCTTACGGTTACGCATTTTAAAGCCAATCCAGAACACCAGCGCCACCGACAGTACAGCCGGCAGGAAGTTAGAGCCAATGTCCGGGTACTCTGCGCGCACTACGGTGCTGTACAGCAGGACGCCCAGAACAAAGAACGCTGCCGACAGCGCCGGTAAGCCTACCGGCATGGTGCGATTCTGATAACGCTGATGCAGACAGTAGACCGTCAGCACCAGAGAGATCATCGGGAAAACCGAGAACGGTACAATGGAGCTAAAAATCGCTGCGAACGTACCGTTAATGGATAAGCCAGCGATCAATGCCAGCAACAATGTTCCTTTATCCTGTCCTGTCTGTTTCATTACTCACCTTTCACTCATCGGATTGATGCGCCAGTTTTTCTTGTTCACGGCGATACCAGTAATAAGCCCCTTTAGAGATCATCCGCAGTTGCAATACCAGTCGCTCTTCGAGTTGCTTGCGTTGTTCAACGCTCACATCCAGTGCTTCGGCGCCCGCACTGAAGACTATTGTGACCATCGCCTCGGCCTGCGCCTCAGTGAAGGCGCGCGGCATATGGTTTTCGAGTTCAAGATAGTCGGCAAGTTCCGCAATAAAATGCTGAATCTCGCGGGCCACAGCCGCACGGAATGCTGCCGAGGTGCCAGAGCGTTCCCGTAACAATAAACGAAACGCGTTGGGATTATTGCCGATAAACTCCATAAAAGTGGAAACGGAGGTGCGGATCACGCTGCCCCCTTTGGCGATACGCTGACGCGCCTGGCGCATCAGCTGGCGCAGCATCAGCCCGCTCTCATCCACCATGGTCAGACCCAGTTCATCTACGTCACGGAAATGACGATAGAAAGAGGTAGGCGCAATCCCTGCTTCGCGTGCGACCTCGCGCAGGCTCAGACTGGCAAAACTCCGCTCAGCACTCAGTTGACTGAATGCGGCTTCCACCAGCGAACGCCGGGTTTTCTCTTTTTGTTGTGCTCTTACGCCCATCACGATAGTTGAATCCTTCCAAAGGCCCGCTGGCACTATACCAGAGAATAAAATTAATCGGTTTACCTGGCTTACAGAATGAAGGTTTCCATGTGGTTTGTGCTCCACCACGCGAAAAGAGCACAACGATAATTGGGTTATCCCGCCAATGATGTTACTATTCTGTTGCTTTTATGTATAAGAACAGGTAAGCCTTACCATGTCACATTCCTACGATTACGACGCAATAGTTATAGGTTCCGGCCCCGGCGGCGAAGGCGCTGCTATGGGACTGGTTAAACAGGGAGCCAGAGTAGCGGTTATTGAGCGCTACCATAACGTTGGCGGCGGCTGTACCCACTGGGGCACCATCCCTTCCAAAGCCCTCCGCCACGCCGTCAGCCGCATTATTGAATTCAACCAGAACCCTCTCTACAGCGATCACTCCCGTCTCCTCCGCTCTTCTTTTGCCGATATTCTCAATCACGCGGATAACGTGATTAACCAGCAGACGCGGATGCGCCAGGGTTTTTATGAACGTAACCACTGCGAAATTCTGCAGGGCAGCGCGCATTTTGTGGATGAGCATACGCTGGCGCTGGAGTGCCATGACGGTTCTGTTGAGACGATCACCGCAGAGAAATTTGTTATCGCCTGTGGCTCACGCCCGTATCGTCCGGCCGATGTCGATTTCTCACACCCGCGCGTCTACGACAGCGACTCCATTCTGAGCCTGCATCATGAGCCGCGCCACGTGCTGATCTACGGTGCCGGGGTGATCGGCTGCGAATATGCCTCTATCTTCCGCGGCATGAACGTGAAGGTCGACCTGATTAACACCCGCGACCGTCTGCTGGCCTTCCTCGATCAGGAGATGTCCGACTCGCTTTCGTATCATTTCTGGAACAGCGGCGTGGTGATTCGCCACAACGAAGAGTACGAGAAGATCGAACCCTGCGATGATGGCGTGATCATGCACCTGAAATCCGGTAAAAAGCTGAAAGCAGACTGCCTGCTGTACGCTAACGGCCGTACGGGTAACACCGATTCGCTGGCGCTGGAGAACATCGGTCTCACCACCGACAGCCGCGGGCAAATCAAGGTTAACAGCATGTACCAGACCGCTCTGCCGCATATTTATGCCGTAGGCGATGTGATTGGCTATCCAAGCCTGGCGTCAGCGGCTTACGACCAGGGACGCATTGCGGCTCAGGCGCTGGTGAAAGGTGAAGCGACGGCGCATCTGATCGAAGATATTCCGACCGGCATTTATACCATTCCGGAAATCAGCTCTGTCGGGAAAACCGAGCAGCAGCTGACGGCCATGAAGGTGCCTTACGAGGTGGGTCGCGCCCAGTTTAAACATCTGGCGCGGGCGCAAATCGTGGGGATGAGCGTGGGTACGCTGAAGATTTTGTTCCATCGCGAGACGAAAGAGATCCTCGGCATTCACTGCTTCGGTGAGCGTGCGGCGGAAATCATTCATATCGGCCAGGCGATCATGGAGCAAAAAGGTGGTGGTAACACCATCGAATACTTTGTTAATACCACCTTTAACTACCCGACCATGGCAGAAGCTTATCGGGTAGCGGCGCTGAACGGCTTAAACCGCCTGTTTTAATTTACCGTCGAAATGGCCATCCATTGCACCACGGATGGCCTCTGCCAGCTGCTCATAGCGGCTGCGCAGCGGTGAACCCGGGCGATAAACCAGGCCAATGGTACGGCGCGGCTCCGGCTTGATGCAGGGCAGATAGACCACCCCATCACGCTTACGCTCGCGCGGCACGGCCAGCGCAGGCAGCAGCGTAATGCCGCTTCCCGCCGCCACCATGTTACGCAGCGTTTCCAGGCTGGTTGCGCGGAAGTGGGTATCTTCATCAGCACCCGCTTCAAAGCAGAAGCCCATCGCCTGATCGCGCAGACAGTGACCATCTTCCAGCATCAGCAGCTTTTCGCCGGCCAGATCGGCCATCGGGACGCGATCGCGGCTCGCCCACGGATGATCTTCATAGATCGCCAGCATCATCGGCTCATCAAACAGCGGCACTTCGATAAAGGCTTCGCTCTCTTTAACCAGCGCCAGAATGGCACAGTCGAGCTTGCCGCTATCAAGCTGCGCCAGCAGCTGATGGGTTTGCGCTTCATGCAGGTACATTTCGAGTTTCGGGAAGGTCTGATGCAGCATCGGAATGATGTGCGGCAGCAGGTACGGGCCAACGGTTGGGATCAGGCCAATATGCAGCGGGCCGGACATGGTCTCCCCCTGCTGGCTTGCCATTTCCTTGAGCACTTTGACCTCGCGCAACACGGTGCGCGCCTGATCCACCAGCAGGAGGCCTGCCTGGGTGAACAGCACTTTACGACTGGTGCGCTCCAGCAGCATTACGCCAAGCTCGTCTTCCAGCTTACGGATCTGACCGCTAAGCGTAGGCTGACTGACGTGGCAGGAATCTGCCGCGCGGCGGAAATGGCGATGTTCGGCTAACGCCACCAGGTATTCAAGATCACGAATATTCATTATTCATCCTCCGTCGCCACGATAGTTCATGGCGATAGATAGCATAGCAACGAACGATTATCCCTATCAAGCGTTCTGTTGAATAATGCATCACAGAGACGAGGCGGCACCGATTACCCTTGAAGTCCTGTCCCGTCTCACGAGTTTCTCTCAAAACTCGAACAACTAAAGCCAACGTGAACTTTTGCGGACCCCGTGGTCCGCATTTTTTTTGCGTAAAAAGCCAGCGCATGGCTGGCCTTTTCCCCGGCGGCGCTACGCTTGCCAGGGCTACTCATTTTGTAGGTCGGGTAAGGCAAAGCCGCCACCCGACATATCACGGATCACACCAACCGGTTTTTCGCATCCGCGATGGCCTGCGCCACCTGCTTCGGCGACACGCCGCCTTTTGCGGCACGCTTGTCCAGGCACGACTGCAGCGCCAGGATCGGATAGACATCATCGCCAATCACGCTGCTGAATTTCTGCAGATCGGAAAGCGGCAGGTCTTCCAGCGCTTTGCCCTGACGAATGGCTTCCACTACCGCTTCCCCCACAATGTGGTGCGCTTCACGGAAAGGCACGCCTTTCGACACGAGGTAATCCGCCAGCTCGGTGGAGTTAGCATAGCCCTGCTGAGCCGCTTCCTGACAGCGCGGACGTTTCACCTGGATGCCGTCCAGCACCAGGGTCGCCATATGCAGGCAGTCCAGCCAGGTGTCGAGCGCGTCGAACAGGCCCTCTTTGTCTTCCTGCATATCTTTGTTATACGCCAGCGGCAGCCCTTTCAGGGTCATCATCATACCGGTCAGCGCGCCCTGCACACGGCCACACTTGCCGCGGATCAGCTCCAGCGCATCCGGGTTTTTCTTCTGCGGCATCAGGGAAGAGCCGGAGGTTACGCGATCCGACAGTTCAACAAACCCGGCTTCACCAGAGTTGAAGAAGATCAGGTCTTCGGCGAAGCGCGACAGGTGCACCATACCAATAGAGGCATTAGAAAGCAGTTCCAGCACGTGGTCGCGATCGGAGACGCTGTCCAGGCTGTTGCGGGTGGCAGAGGCGAAGCCCAGCCAGCCCGCCAGCTGTTCGCGGTCGATTTCATAGGCAGTACCGGCCAGCGCGCCGCTGCCCAGCGGGCTCACGTCCAGACGCTTTAGGGTATCCTGCAGACGGCTTTCATCACGCGCCAGCATCTCAACATAGGCCAGCGACCAGTGGGCAAAGGTGACAGGCTGCGCACGCTGCAGGTGGGTATAACCCGGCATCACCGCATCCTGGTTGTTCTGCGCGGTTTCCACCAGCGCGCTCTGCAGCTGACGGTTAGCCGCCAGCAGTTCCACCACGGTATCTTTGCACCACAGCTTCAGATCGGTCGCCACCTGGTCGTTACGGCTCCGGCCGGTATGCAGCTTTTTACCCAGCTGGCCGACTTTGTCGATGAGCTTCCCTTCCACCCAGCTGTGAATATCTTCGGCGTCGCTTTCGAGGATTTGCTGCGGGTTAAGACGCACCTCTTCCAGCAGATTATTCAGCGCCTCTTCCAGCTGCAGCTGTTCGTCTGCGGTCAGCACGCCAACGGTGACCAGCGCTTTGGACCAGGCCACAGAGCCGACGATATCCTGTTCGGCCAGGCGGTAGTCGAAGCGCAAAGAGTCGTTGAACTGTTTGAACCGTTGATCCGCTGCCTGTGTAAAACGCCCACCCCAAAGTGCCATAACATGCTTCCTTTATTCGTTAGTTCCGCCGGGTGGCGCTACGCTTACCCGGCCTACGGTCATTCAATAAAATCTTAAGCCAGAATACGCGTGCCGATCGGCGTGCCGTTAAACAGTGCCGGTAACTGCTCCGCATGACGCCAGGAGGCGATATCCACCGGGCGACCCAGCGTGCGCGCAGCGTCCAGCGCCGCGTTCACTTTCACGATCATGCCGTCGGTAATAATGCCCTGGTCGATCAGCTGCTCGGCTTTCGCCGCGGTCATCTCCGCGATGCGCTGGCCTTTGCCGTCCAGAATTCCGCTCACGTCAGAGAGCAGGATCAGGTCTGCGCCCAGCGTCGCCGCCAGCGCGGTTGCCGCCTGGTCAGCGTTGACGTTCATCAGCTGGCCTTCTTCGGTCACGCCGATAGAGCTCACCACCGGCAGGAAACCGCCTTCCAGCAGCGTATTAATCAGTTTTGGCGAACCCGGCTGCGCCAGCCCAACGTGGCCAAGCTCTTCGTCGAGCTGGGTCACTTTAACGCTGTCGCCATCGCCCAGGTAGAGGCCCACGGATGCGATGTGGTGTTTCTTCGCCCATGACAGCAGGGTTTTGTTAGCCGTACCTGCCAGCGCACCGGTAATGATGTCAATCTGATCGGCAGGCGTCACACGCAGACCGTTCTTCTTTTTCACCGGCAGGTTCAGGCCTTTCATTAACTCATCCACCACACAGCCGCCGCCGTGAACGATCACCAGCGGACGTTGATGTGATTCGCGATAGTTGACCAGCGCGGTAAACAGACGCTCCAGCGCCTCTTCGCTGTCCAGCAGTACACCACCAAGCTTGATAATTAATGGGTTCATCATCACACCTTAAATAAGAGACTGCGTTTCAGCATAGCCAAAACGAATATTTGCGCACTGCATTGCCTGGGCGGCTGCGCCTTTGAGTAAGTTATCTTCTGCGGCCACCACAATGAGATGCTCGCCCTGTACAGCAAAGCCGATATCGCAGAACGGCAGGCCAACCACGTTTTTCAGCGCCGGCACGCCTTTGTCATACAGACGCACCAGCGGTTTATCCGCGTACGCCTCAGTAAAGACCGCATTCACCTGGTCTTTGGTCACGCCTGGCTTCAGGCGGCAGGTGATGGTTTCGAGGATCCCACGCGGGAAACTGCCCAGATGCGGGGTGAAAATAACGTCCGCGCCCAGATGAGTGGTGATTTCAGGGTGATGGCGGTGGTTAAACACGCCATAGGGCTGCAGGCTCACTTCGCAGAAGCTGTTGGAGATAGCCGCCTTGCGCCCTGCTCCGCTCACGCCGCTGGTGGCGTTGATCACCGGCCACTGGTTCAGATCCAGCAGCCCCGCGTCGATCAGGGGTTTCAGGGAGAGCTGCGCTGCCGTAGGGTAGCAACCCGGTACGGCGATCAGGTTCGCCTCTTTCAGCGCATCTGCGCTCCACTCCGCCAGACCATACACCGCCTTTTCAAGCAGATCCGGGTGCTGGTGGGTGAAACCGTAGCATTTTTCATAGAACGCGGCGTCGTTCACACGGAACGCACCGGAGAGATCGAATACCACGCAACCGGCCGCCAGGAACTGCGGGGCCAGATCGTGACTGACTTCGTGAGCGGTGGCTAAAAACACCACGTCCACGCCGTCGGTAAACTCGCTGATATCCGACATCGGCTGCAATGGCAGATCGACAACCCCTTTAAGTTGCGGATGTAAATCGGAAATTAACTTTCCTGCATCATTGCTTTGCGCTGAGACAGTCAAAGCGGTTATGGTCATATGAGGATGGCGATTCACGTAGCTTACAAGCTCTGCGCCCGCATAACCGCTAGCGCCTACAATCAGCGTATTCAACATCGGGTTCCTTTATGCTCAACGTTAATGTATTTTTATTCACATTTATTGCATGAATATTGATACTATCACGACCTAAGGTGTGTCAACAATGAAAATGAATTTACCGCCATTTATCGAGATCTACCGCGCCCTGATTGCCACGCCGTCCATCAGCGCAACGGAAGAAGCGCTGGATCAGAGTAATGAGACTTTAATCAATCTGCTGGCGGGGTGGTTCAGCGATCTCGGCTTTAAGGTGGAGGTTCAGCCGGTACCGGGAACCCGTAATAAATTTAACCTGCTCGCCAGTAACGGCCAGGGCGCCGGCGGTCTGCTGCTGGCGGGACACACCGACACCGTTCCGTTTGATGACGGGCGCTGGACGCGCGATCCCTTCACCCTGACCGAGCATGACAACAAGCTCTACGGGCTGGGCACCGCCGACATGAAAGGCTTCTTCGCCTTTATCCTCGACGCGCTGCGTGACGTTGACGTCACCACACTGAAAAAGCCGCTCTATATTCTGGCTACCGCCGACGAAGAGACCAGCATGGCGGGCGCGCGATACTTCTCGGAAAACACGGCGATTCGCCCGGATTGCGCGATTATCGGCGAGCCAACGTCCCTGCAACCGATCCGTGCCCACAAAGGCCATATCTCTACGGCGGTGCGCGTGCTGGGCCAGTCCGGCCACTCCAGCGATCCGGCGCGCGGCGTCAACGCCATTGAACTGATGCACGACGCCATCGGCCGCATCATGACCCTGCGTGACGATTTGAAAGAGCGCTATCACTACGACGCCTTCACCGTGCCGTATCCCACGCTGAACCTCGGCAGCCTGCACGGCGGCGATGCGTCTAACCGTATCTGCGCCTGCTGTGAACTGCATATGGATATCCGTCCGCTGCCGGGCATGACTCTGAGCGATCTGAATGGCTTACTGACCGAAGCGCTGGCACCGGTGAGTGAACGCTGGCCGGGCCGTCTGACGGTGTCCGACCTGCATCCGCCGATCCCGGGTTATGAGTGCCCGCCGGACCACCAGCTGGTGGAAGTGGTGGAGAAACTGCTCGGCGAGAAAACCGACGTGGTGAACTACTGCACCGAAGCGCCGTTTATTCAGACCCTGTGCCCGACCCTGGTGCTCGGCCCGGGCTCCATTAACCAGGCCCATCAGCCGGATGAGTATCTGGAAACGCGCTTTATCAAGCCCACCCGCGAACTGATTACCCAGGTTGTGCATCACTTCTGCTGGCATTAATCACGCCTCCCCTCTCTTCGGAGAGGGGAAAATCCCGCGATCTTCGTCACATTCTCATAAGCATCTCTTATCTGACGCAAAGCGAATTAAATTTCGTAAATTGCCCGCATTTATTCGTTTGCTGAACCGTTTTCGCAGCAATTGACGACGGGGGTTTTACGTGGCTTTATAAAGGGAGATGACAAAATAATGTCCGTTAGATGTCTGGCAGGGCATAAACAAAAATGATGGGGTGACTGGGTTTTTATGAACGAACAATATTCCGCGTTGCGTAGTAATGTCAGTATGCTCGGCAAAGTGCTTGGAGATACCATCAAAGACGCGTTGGGGGAAAACATCCTCGATCGCGTTGAAACTATCCGCAAGCTGTCCAAATCTTCCCGTGCAGGTAACGAAGCCAATCGTCAGGAGCTGCTCACCACCCTGCAGAACCTCTCCAATGACGAACTGCTGCCTGTTGCCCGTGCCTTCAGCCAGTTTCTGAATCTGGCGAACACCGCCGAGCAGTACCACAGCATTTCGCCGAACGGCGAAGCGGCAAGCAACCCGGAAGTGATTGCCCGTACGCTCAGAAAGCTCAAGGACCAACCCGATCTCAACGAAGCCACCATTAAAAAGGCCGTCGAGTCCCTGTCGCTGGAGCTGGTGCTCACCGCCCACCCGACCGAGATCACCCGTCGTACCCTGATCCACAAAATGGTGGAAGTGAACAACTGCCTGAAGCAGCTGGATAACAAAGAGATCGTTGACTACGAACGTAACCAGCTGATGCGCCGCCTGCGCCAGCTGATTGCCCAGTCCTGGCATACCGATGAAATTCGTAAGCACCGCCCAAGCCCGGTAGATGAAGCCAAGTGGGGCTTTGCGGTGGTGGAAAACAGCCTGTGGGAAGGGGTGCCAAACTACCTGCGCGAGCTGAATGAACAGCTGGAAGAGAACCTCGGCTATCGCCTGCCGGTGGATTTTGTCCCGGTCCGCTTCACCTCCTGGATGGGCGGCGACCGCGACGGCAACCCGAACGTCACTGCCGACATCACCCGCCACGTGCTGCTGCTGAGCCGCTGGAAAGCGACCGATCTGTTCCTGAAAGATATTCAGGTGCTGATCTCTGAGCTGTCGATGGTTGAAGCCACCCCGGAACTGCGCGAGCTGGCCGGTGAAGAGGGTGCGAGCGAGCCTTACCGCTATCTGATGAAAAAGCTGCGCGGCCAGCTGCTGGCAACGCAGGCCTGGCTGGAAGCGCGTCTGAAAGGCCAGCGCCTGCCGAAGCCGGAAGGACTGCTGAGCCAGAACGAGCAGCTCTGGGATCCGCTGTACGCCTGTTATAAATCTCTGCAGGCGTGCGGCATGGGCATCATCGCCAACGGCGAACTGCTCGACACCCTGCGTCGCGTGAAGTGTTTTGGCGTGCCACTGGTGCGTATCGACGTACGTCAGGAAAGCACCCGTCATACCGAAGCGCTGGGCGAGCTGACCCGCTACCTTGGCATCGGCGACTACGAAAGCTGGTCAGAAGCCGACAAACAGGCCTTCCTGATCCGCGAGCTGAACTCCAAACGTCCTCTGCTGCCACGCAACTGGGAGCCGAGCAACGACACCCGCGAAGTGCTCAACACCTGCAAAGCGATCGTTGATGCGCCGAAAGGATCGGTGGCCGCCTATGTGATCTCCATGGCGAAGACCCCGTCCGACGTGCTGGGCGTTCATCTGCTGCTGAAAGAAGCCGGCATCGACTATGCCCTGCCGGTGGCACCGCTGTTCGAAACCCTTGATGACCTGAACAACGCCAATGACGTGATGACCCAGCTGCTGAACATCGACTGGTATCGCGGCTTTATTCAGGGCAAACAGATGGTGATGATTGGCTATTCCGACTCCGCAAAAGATGCGGGCGTAATGGCTGCCTCCTGGGCGCAGTATCAGGCGCAGGACTCCCTGATCAAAACCTGCGAGAAAGCGGGCATTGAGCTGACTCTGTTCCACGGTCGCGGCGGCTCTATCGGTCGTGGCGGTGCGCCAGCGCATGCGGCGCTGCTTTCACAGCCACCGGGCAGCCTGAAAGGCGGTCTGCGCGTGACCGAACAGGGCGAGATGATCCGCTTCAAGTACGGCCTGCCGGAAGTGACCATCAGCAGCCTGTCGCTGTACACCAGCGCCATTCTGGAAGCCAACCTGCTGCCACCGCCGGAGCCGAAAGAGGCCTGGTGCCATATCATGGACGAGCTGTCAGATATCTCCTGCGATCTGTACCGCGGCTACGTGCGTGAAAACAAAGACTTCGTGCCTTACTTCCGCTCGGCCACACCTGAGCAGGAGCTGGGTAAACTGCCGCTCGGTTCCCGTCCGGCCAAGCGTCGTCCGACCGGTGGCGTTGAGTCCCTGCGTGCCATCCCGTGGATCTTCGCGTGGACGCAAAACCGCCTGATGCTCCCGGCCTGGCTGGGTGCCGGCGCCGCCCTGCAGAAAGTGGTGGATGACGGTAAGCAGAGCGAACTGGAAACCATGTGCCGCGACTGGCCGTTCTTCTCCACCCGTCTGGGCATGCTGGAGATGGTCTTCTCCAAAGTCGACCTGTGGCTGGCGGAGTACTACGATCAGCGTCTGGTGAAACCGGAGCTGTGGAAGCTGGGTACCGAACTGCGTGAACTGCTGGAAGGCGACATCAAAGTGGTGCTGGCTATCGCCAACGATTCCCATCTGATGGCCGACCTGCCGTGGATTGCAGAGTCTATCCAGCTGCGTAACATCTACACCGATCCGCTGAACGTTCTGCAGGCCGAACTGCTGTACCGTTCGCGTAAAGCAGAAGAAGAGGGTCAGGAGCCGGATCCACGTGTGGAACAAGCGCTGATGGTGACCATCGCGGGCGTTGCGGCGGGGATGCGTAACACCGGTTAATGTTTTATGCCCGGCGGCGCTGCGCTTGCAAGGGCCTACGATAAGTAGGCCAGGTAAGCGTTAGCGCCACCCGGCTATTCTGGTACTCCCACCATGCCCCACGATATCACCTCAATCCTGACCGATCTGATCAACGGCACGTCGCCCCTGCATCAGGTGCGATTTGCATCTCCGGTCGACCCGATCCCCAACGCTTCTCCTCGTCTTACGATTGTTCTTGAAGGCGGAACCCATGACGCGGTGTTCTCTTCCGTCGGGTTTATTGCTGACCTTCAGCCCGCCACCCTGCTCAGCATCATTTTCGGGAAGCAGCAACTGACGCTTCAGCTCCAGCGCGACACCACCGTGTTGCTTCAGCAGCAGGTCGCCAGACGCGGGCCAAGAATCGGTGCCTTTTTGCTGCAAACCCTCGCTGAATTGCAAATGCAGCCGGACGAGCAGGCCACGGCGAGACTGGTGGTCTTAAGTCTGCTCAGCCACTGCCGCGATCTGCTGGGCAGCGACATTCACACCGCCTCCCGCAGTCGGGCACTTTTTGAAGCTATTCGCAGCCATATCGAAGAACATCATGCCGCACCGCTTACCCGTGAGTCGGTGGCGCAGGCGTTTTACATTTCACCCAACTACCTTTCTCACCTTTTTCAAAAGACCGGCAGCGTGGGGTTCAATGAATACCTGACCAGAACCCGTCTCGAGCATGCCCGACAGCTTCTCAAAGGCTATGACCTGAAAATTAAGGACATTGCCGCACACTGCGGCTTTACCGACAGCAACTACTTTTGCCGCCTGTTTCGCAGGCACACCGAGCGCTCACCTTCGGAATATCGCCGCCAGTATCACAGCCAGCTTACCGCCAAAAACTAGCATTGTGATCGTCCTCTCACTTCGCTAAGGACCTTACATTTGTCCAGTATTTGGCAAATTTGACCTCTGGCTCACCCCGTCAGGCCCGCCGTATCCTTAATTCATATCCGCTGACTTAAGGAAAAATAATGGAATTGTATCTCGATACCGCCAACGTGGCGGACGTTGAACGCCTCGCCCGCATCTTCCCCATTGCGGGTATCACCACTAATCCGAGCATTATTGCCGCCAGCGGTGAACCGCTCTGGGATGTCCTGCCGCGCCTGCAGAAAGCCATCGGCCCCCAGGGGACCCTGTTCGCCCAGACCATGAGCCGCAGCGCCGAAGGGATGGTTGCCGAAGCCAGACGCCTGCGTGATGCGATCCCCGACATCGTGGTCAAAATCCCGGTAACCGCAGAAGGGCTTGTCGCCATCAAAGCGCTTAAAAAAGAGGGCATTACCACGCTCGGCACCGCAGTGTACAGCGCATCTCAGGGTCTGCTGGCGGCGCTGGCCGGGGCGAAGTACATCGCGCCGTACGTTAATCGCGTGGATGCTCAGGGCGGAGACGGGATCCGCACGGTGCAGGAGCTGCAAACCCTGCTGGAACTGCATGCGCCAGACAGCATGGTGCTGGCTGCCAGCTTCAAAACGCCGCGTCAGGCGCTGGACTGCCTGCTTGCTGGCTGTGAGGCGATCACCCTGCCCACTGATGTCGCGCAACAAATGCTCAATACGCCAGCGGTAGAGTCAGCCATAGACAAGTTTGAGCAGGACTGGAAAAACACGTTTGGTAGCCTCAACCTGTAAAGGAGACATATGATGGATCGTATTATTCAATCGCCCGGCAAATACATTCAGGGTGCAGACGTGCTCTCACGCCTCGGTGATTACCTGAAACCGCTGGCCGCGCGCTGGCTGGTAGTGGGCGATAAATTTGTACTGGGCTTTGCCGAAGAGACGCTGCGCCAGAGCTTTAAACAGGCGGAACTGTACGTAGAAATCGCGCCCTTTGGCGGCGAATGTTCGCAGAACGAGATTGACCGGCTGCGTCAGCTGGCGAAGAGCGCCGACTGCCAGGCGATCCTCGGCATCGGCGGCGGTAAAACGCTGGATACCGCTAAAGCGCTGGCGCATTTTATGGACGTTCCTGTCGCTATCGCCCCGACTATCGCCTCCACCGATGCGCCCTGCAGCGCGCTCTCCGTCATCTACACCGACAGCGGGGAATTCGATCGCTACCTGATGCTGCCCCACAACCCGAACATCGTGATTGTGGATACCAAAGTGGTGGCCGGTGCCCCTGCGCGCCTGCTGGCTGCCGGTATTGGCGACGCGCTGGCGACCTGGTTTGAAGCCCGGGCCTGCTCGCGCAGCGGTGCGACTACCATGGCGGGCGGCAAATGCACACAGGCAGCCCTGGCGCTGGCCGAGCTGTGCTACAACACCCTGATTGAAGAGGGTGAGAAAGCGATGCTGGCCGCGGAGCAGCATGTGGTGACCCCTGCCCTTGAGCGGGTGATTGAAGCGAATACCTATCTGAGCGGCGTCGGCTTTGAGAGTGGTGGGCTGGCGGCGGCGCACGCCATTCACAACGGGCTGACCGCCATCCCGGATGCCCATCATTACTATCACGGCGAGAAAGTGGCGTTCGGCACCCTGACCCAACTGGTACTGGAGAATGCCCCGGTTGAAGAGATAGAAACCGTCGCGGCGCTCTGCCACAGCGTGGGGTTACCCATCACCCTGGCACAGCTGGATATCACCACCGATATCCCGGCCAAAATGCGCCTGGTGGCGACGGCATCCTGCGCGAAAGATGAAACCATCCATAACATGCCGGGCGGCACCACGCCGGATCAGGTATATGCGGCACTGCTGGTTGCCGACCAGTACGGTCAGCGATTTATGCAGGAGTGGGAGTAGCGGCTGTTGCCCGGCGGCGCTGCGCTTGCACGGGCCTACGGGTTTTGTAGGCCGGGTAAGGCGTAGCCGCCACCCGGCAAAAAAAATCCCCGCCGAAGCGGGGATTTTCCTTTTACAGCAGATCAAACCGGTCGAGATTCATCACTTTCACCCATGCCGCGACAAAGTCGTTCACGAACTTCTCGTGAGCATCGCTGCTGGCGTAAACCTCTGCCAGGGCACGCAGTACGGAGTTAGAACCAAATACCAGGTCGGCACGGCTTGCCTGATATTTCACTTCTCCACTCACGCGGTCGCGGCCTTCAAACAGCTCGCTGGATTCATCAGTAGCTTTCCACTGCGTGCCCATATCCAGCAGATTGACGAAGAAGTCAGTGCTGAGGACGCCCACGCGATCGGTAAAGACGCCGCTCTTACCGCCGTCAAAGTTAGCGCCCAGCACACGCAGCCCGCCCAGCAGCACCGTCATCTCTGGCGCGGTCAGGGTCAGCTGCTGCGCTTTATCAATCAGCAGCGATTCGGTAGTCGACACGTCGATGGCCGCACGGTAGTTACGGAAGCCATCGGCAACCGGCTGCAGCAGCGAGAACATGCCGATATCGGTCTGATCCTGACGTGCATCTACGCGGCCTGGCGTAAAGGGAACGGTGATGTTGAAGCCCGCCGCTTTCGCCGCCTGCTCGACGCCCACCACACCGGCCAGCACGATGATGTCCGCCAGCGACGCTTTATGCGCAGATTTATAGATGCCTTCCAGCACCGGCAGAACGCGTGCCGCTACGGCGTTAACATCCCAGCTGCGCTGCGGCGCCAGTGCCAGACGTGCGCCGTTGGCACCGCCACGCTTATCGCCACCGCGGAAGGTGGAGGCCGACGCCCATGCTACGGACACCAGTTCACTCACCGACAGTCCGGAAGCCGCAATATCTTCTTTCAGGCTCTGGATATCGTCAGCGGACGGGTGGAAGAATGGCTGCGGCAGCGGATCCTGCCAAATCAGCTCTTCTTTCGGTACTTCCGGTCCGATATAACGGGAAATCGGCCCCATATCACGATGGGTCAGTTTGAACCACGCCCGGGCGAAGGCTTCGTTAAATGCCTGCGGATCGTTCAGGAAGCGGCGTGAGATCTTGTCGAACTCAGGATCGAAGCGCAGCGTCAGGTCGGTAACCAGCATGGTCGGCTTACGTTTTTTCGACGGGTCGAACGGATCGGGCATGATTTCCGGCGCGTTCACCGCTTCAAACTGAATCGCCCCGGCCGGCTGCGGGTTTGCACCCAGTCGTATTTATAGAGGTTCTCGAAGAAGTAGTTGCTCCACTGGGTCGGCGTCTGCGACCAGATCACCTCCAGGCCGGAGGTAATCGCATCCGCCCCGATACCGGTACCGTGGGTGCTGGTCCAGCCCAGGCCCTGCGCCTCAAGCGGACCGCCTTCCGGATCGACACCCACATGGCTGGCTTCCCCTGCCCCGTGAGTTTTACCCAGGGTATGACCACCGGCGATCAGCGCGACGGTCTCTTCATCGTTCATCCCCATATTGCCGAAGGTGGCGCGAATAGCCGCCGCCGCCGACAGCGGTTCGCCGCTGGCGTTTGGCCCTTCCGGGTTCACGTAAATCAGCCCCATTTCGGTAGCTGACAGCGGATTCTTCGCCAGCGCTTCCGGGTCACGATGGGTTAACCAGGCTTTTTCATCCCCCCAGTTAACGTCCAGATCCGGTTCCCACACGTCTTCACGCCCGGCACCAAAGCCAAAGGTTCTGAAGCCGGAGTTTTCCAGCGCTACGTTGCCCGCGAGAATAAACAGGTCAGCCCAGGAAATTTTCTGGCCATATTTTTGTTTGATCGGCCACAGCAGACGACGCGCCTTATCGAGGCTGACGTTATCCGGCCAGGAGTTGAGCGGAGAGAAACGCTGCTGACCACGGCCCGCGCCGCCGCGTCCGTCGACTGAACGATAGGTGCCCGCACCGTGCCACGCCATACGAATGAACAGACCGGCATAGCTCCCCCAGTCCGCAGGCCACCATGGCTGTGAATCGGTCAGCAGGGCTTTAAGATCGCCCTTCAGCGCGGAATAATCGAGTTTGCTGAACTCTTTGCGGTAATTGAAATCTTTGCCCAGGGGGTTAGAACGTTCGGAATGCTGATTGAGAAGGTCGATACGAAGTTGTTTAGGCCACCAGTCCCGGCTGTTGGTGCCAGCACCCGCACTCTTGTCATAACTGCCCTGGTGGAATGGGCATTTACCTGAATTCTGATTCTCGTCGGACTTACTCATCGCTCTGCTCCCTCTATGATTTTACCGTTAGGATATACACCACCGGGAGCAAGAGATAATTGAAACCATCCACAGATTTGATAGTTATTTCCGTCGAAATCGGACGAAAACAAAAAATCCCTCATATTTATGAGGGATTTGCTTTTACAGGCCCGGGCGAACCCCCAAAGTGTGGCAGATCGCGTAGCTCATTTCGGCGCGGTTGAGGGTATAGAAATGGAAATCTTTTACCCCTTCGCGGCTGAGAATTTTCACCATGTCCATAGCGATATTCGCGCCCACCAGCTTGCGGGTTTCAGCGTCATCGTCCAGACCTTCATACATTTTTGCCATCCACAGCGGGATACGCACGTTGGTCATGTCGGCAAATTTCTTCGCCTGTTTGAAGTTAGAGACCGGCAGGATCCCCGGGATAATCTCCACGTCGATACCGGCTGAAACACAGCGGTCACGGAAGCGCAGATAGCTTTCCACATCAAAGAAGAACTGGGTGATGGCGCGGTTCGCACCGGCATCGACTTTACGTTTCAGATTGAGCAGATCCGCCTGGGCGCTTTTCGCCTCCGGGTGAACTTCCGGGTAGGCCGCGACGGAGATATCGAAGTCACCAACCTCTTTCAACAGGGCAACCAGATCGGTGGCGTACATCTCCGGCTTGCCGCTGCCTGGCGGCAGGTCGCCGCGCAGGGCCACGATATGACGAATACCGTTGTTCCAGTAATCCTGGGCGATGGCGCGCAGCTCGTCACGGGTGGCGTCAATACAGGTCAGATGCGGGGCAGCTTCCAGACCGGTACGGTCCTTAATCCCCTTGATGATGCTGTGCGTGCGGTCGCGCTCGCCGGAGTTGGCGCCGTAAGTTACGGAGACAAATTTTGGCTTCAGGCTGCTCAGGCGATCGATAGAGGCCCACAGGGTCTGCTCCATTTCACTGGTGCGCGGCGGGAAAAATTCAAAAGAGACGTTAATCTGGCCGTTTACTTCAGCCAGGCTCTGATTCAGGGCTTCCCGCTGGTTGGCGTGAAAAAAGCTCATACCTTACCTCATCAATCGCGTGTCGTTGTTTATTGTGTTCGAACTTCTATACGTTTAGACGTCCAGATGTAAAAATGACGGAAAAGCGGACTGGCGTCAACTGAAAATATCATCAATAACGGTGAGGAATGCTCAGGGAAAGTGAAAAACGTTCAGGATGGGGTAACTATTCCCTCTCCCCTTAGGGGAGAGGGGGAAAACACAAAGATTACAGCAGCTGCGCCAGACGGTTGATATCTGACTGGATTGCCCCAGCGGTCACGTCGCGGCCCGCACCCGGACCACGGATAACCAGCGGGTTATCGCGATACCAGCGGCTTTCGATGGCAAAGACGTTATCGCACGGCAGCAGCGCCGCCAGCGGATGTTCAGGACGTACGGCCTCAACCCCAACGCGCGCTTTGCCGTTGGCATCGAAACGCGCCACGTAGCGCAGCACCAGGCCCATTTCGCGCGCCGCTTCCAGACGCTGTAGCATCTGCTCGTTCAGCGCATCGCCGTTCTCGAAGAAGTGATCGACAGATCCCTCTTCGCAGCCCGCTGGCACCAGCGACTCCACACGTACCTGATTCGGCTCGATGTCGTAGCCCGCCTCACGCGCCACAATCACCAGCTTACGCATCACGTCTTTCCCGGAGAGGTCAACGCGTGGGTCCGGCTCGGTCAGCCCCTGCTGCCACGCCTGATCCACCAGGTCGGTGAACGGCACGGTGCCATCAAACTGCAGGAACAGCCAGGAGAGAGTGCCGGAGAAAATACCGCTGATCGCCAGAATGCTGTCGCCGCTTTCGATCAGGTCGCGCACGGTGTGGTTAACCGGCAGACCCGCGCCGACGGTGGCATTGTACAGCCAGTGACGGCCCGTTTTTTCAAACGCGTCATGAATCTGACGGTAGTTGCGGGTATTGCTTGCACCCGCCAGTTTGTTGGCGCTGATGACGTGGAAACCGTGGCTGGCAAAATCAAGATACTGATCGGCCAGCTGCTCGCTGGCGGTCACATCCAGCACCACCAGGTCGTCATATGGATGGGCACGCATCCACAGGAACAGCGACTCTTCATCCTGCTCAATGGCTTCGTCGTTGAAGAAGGCCAGCGCACGGCTGGCGTCCAGCCCTTCATAGCTGAGCAGGCTGCGGCGGCTGTCCACTACCCCCGCCAGCACAAATTCAAAGCCGGTACGCGCGGAAAGCGTGGTCTGTTCGCGGGCAAACAGCTCCAGCCAGCGGGAACCGATATTGCCTTTCCCGAACAGCATCAGGCCGATACGTTTTTCGGCGCGGAACAGCGACTGGTGCAGCCCCTGGATCAGGCTCTCCGTTGGCCCGGTACGCATCACCGCCACCAGGCTGATGCCCTCTTCCGACTGCCAGGTAAATTCAACCGGCTGGCCTTTCAGCTGCTGCCAGAAACGGTGGCAGTGCAGCGGGTTACGGGTGACGCCCGCGCCGACCATGGCGATCAGCGCCAGCCCCTGACGCAGACGAAGCTCGCCCGGCAGGCCCGCTTCATCGAGAATTTTCAGCGCGCTGTCGGCCACTTCTGCGGTGTAGCAGAACTGCAGCAGGTGGCGGTCAGTATGCACACCCACGGCCAGCGGACGCACCTGAGCACGCTTGAGGATCAGATCAATCTCTTTATGCGCCTGTTTGAAATCCTGCCCGGCCGGAACGAGGAACTCGATCAGGCAGATATCGTCATGGCTGGTAACGATACGCGCCCCCGTGCCGGAGGCCAGCACGCGCTCAATGCGGGTTGACCCCTGATCCGGCGTATAGCTACAGCGCAGCTGCAGGTCGATATCGCTGCCGGAGACCGGCTGTAGGGTACGGGCGTGAAGAACCGGGGCCGCGAGGCGCGCCAGTTCGCTGGCTTCGTCGAGACGCAGCAGCGGCAGCAGGCACGCATCTTTCACCTTACGCGGGTCGGCACTGTAGACGCCGGCCACGTCGCTCCAGATGGTGACGCGAGAGACGCCCGCCAGGGCACCGATCTGCGTCGCAGAGTAGTCGGAGCCGTTACGTCCCAGCAGCACGGTTTCACCCGCGTTGCTGCGGCTGATAAAGCCGGTCACGACAATACGTTTATTCGGATGCTGCACCAGCAGTTGCTGAAGCAGCGGATAGGAGAGGCCTTCATCCACCTGCGGCTGAGCGCCACGTTCGGCGCGCAGGAAATCACGCGCGTCCAGCCATGCGGCCTCCAGCCCCTGCTGTTGCAGGACGGCCGCCATCAGACGGGCAGACCACACTTCGCCGTGGCCCACCACTTCTGCGTAGACGGCATCGGTCACGCCGCTGTCGAGTAACGCGGCCAGCCGCTCCAGATCCTGGATAAAGTTGCTAATCAGGCCATCGGCTACGTCAGCAGGTAATAAACCGGCGATCAGTTCACTCTGATAACGGCGTAACGCTTGTTGAACCTGATGCGCAGAGAGACGATCGGTCTGGCTTAACTTCAGCCAGCTAATCAACTGGTTGGTGGTGCTGCCCGCCGCGGAGACAACCATCATGTCCCCCGGCATCGAATACTCTGCCATGATCCCCGCGACCCGCAGGTAACATTTCACATCAGCAAGACTACTACCACCAAACTTGTGCAGCTGACGACCCTTCGCCCCTGCCTGCGCTATCACACTCATGATTACCCCTTGGCTGCGACCTGGAAGCCATTTTCCAGATCGGCAATTAAATCTTCACAATCTTCAATACCGGTTGAGATACGCAACAGCGTCTCAGAGATCCCGGCGGCGGCACGCGCTTCTGGCGCCATGCCTGCGTGCGTCATGGTGGCGGCGTGGGAGATCAAGCTTTCAACCCCACCTAAAGATTCCGCCAGCGTAAACAGTGACAACCCGCTCAGGAAGCGACGCAGCGTCTGCTCATCGCCATCCAGTTCAAAGCTTAACATCGCGCCAAAACCCTTTTGCTGACGCGCCGCAATCTCGTGCCCCTGATTCTCCGGCAGCGACGGGTGATAAAGCTTTTTCACCAGCGGCTGGGTTTTCAGGAAATCGACAATCGCCTGGGCATTACGCTGCGCCACGTCCATACGCGGCGACAGGGTGCGCAGACCACGCAGCAGCAGATAGCTGTCGAACGCGCTGCCGGTGACGCCGATGTTATTCGCCCACCATGCCAGTTCGGTGACAACCTCCGGATCTTTTGCAATCACCACCCCGGCAACCACATCCGAGTGGCCGTTCAGATATTTGGTGCATGAATGCAATACCAGATCTGCTCCCAGTGCCAGCGGGTTCTGTAGCGCCGGACTGAGGAACGTATTATCCACTACACTTATCGCTCCCGCATCCCTCGAAAGCTGACAAATTTTTGCGATGTCCACAACGCGCAGCAGCGGGTTGCTTGGACTTTCGATTAATACCAGCTTCGGTTTTTCTGCCAGCGCCTGTTTCAGCGCCTGCTCATCACCCTGATCGACAAACAGCACGCGATAGCAACCGCGCTTCGCCAGGCTGTCGAACAGACGGTAGCTGCCGCCATAACAGTCGTGCGGGGCCACCAGCAGATCGCCAGGTTTCAGGAACACGGTGGTCACCAGATGAATCGCCGACATGCCGGTGTTGGTCATCACCGCGCCTGCGCCACCTTCCAGTTCCGCCAGCGCACGCTGGGTGACATCACGCGTAGGGTTGCCACGGCGCGAGTAGTCATGGGCGCGTGGTTCATTAAATCCGGTGAAGTTATAGGTACTGGAGAGATGAATCGGCGGGACAACGCAGCCGTACTGTTCGTCGTCATTCAATCCGCTACGCACTGCGATGGTGGCCTGTTTACGCGTCATGGTGAAGGCTTCCTGGCTTAATGGATGAAAAGTCAGGCACCAGAGTAAACATTGATTATATGGACGTCAATACATCTGGACATCTAAACTTCTTTGCGTATAGATTGAGCAATGCGCAAATAGCCGTTAAAATTATATGCTTTAGCGCATACCGCAGAGGCAATATCCGTGTCACGACGGCGTCTCTACGGTAAACTACGCGAGATTATGGCGCGAAACCCTGCGAACCGCTGCGGTGTCGGCCTCATATTAATGACAGAGAGGATTAAAGGTATCTCATGGCTGAATGGAGCGGCGAATATATCAGCCCATACGCTGAGCACGGTAAGAAGAGTGAACAAGTAAAAAAAATTACGGTTTCCATTCCTCTGAAGGTGTTAAAAATCCTCACCGATGAGCGCACGCGTCGTCAGGTGAATAACCTGCGTCACGCTACCAACAGCGAGCTGCTGTGCGAAGCGTTCCTGCACGCGTTTACCGGCCAGCCTTTGCCGAACGATGAAGACCTGCGCAAAGAGCGTAGCGATGAAATTCCGGAAGAGGCGAAGGTGATCATGCGTGAACTGGGTATCGACCCGGATACGTGGGAATACTGATTTGCAGATACAAAAAAAGCGCCTTGCGGCGCTTTTTTCGGGATGCATCTTACTTAGAAGAGCCCGGGATGCTGAAACGCTTGTTGAAGCGGTCAACACGGCCACCGGTTGCAACATCACGCTGCTTACCAGTGTAGAACGGGTGGCACTGGCCGCACACGTCCAGGTTCAGATCGTGACCCACGGTGGAGCGGATCTGGATAGAGTTACCGCAAGAGCAGTTTGCAGTAATCATTTCGTATTTAGGATGGATATCTTTTTTCATGGGAGAACCTCAGTTAAGGCCGCGTCGCTCTTCCAGCCCTAACGCCAGACACCACGCGATGTTGAATGTAAGTTCTTTGATGCAAAGTGCACCAAAGGCGGCGAATCATACAGAATTTAACCAGGGTATGCAAACTGATCCGCACGCCGCCTTTCACTAATGTGTATACTAACGCGCCACTTTTCAAGTCAGGAAGATTCGATGCCCGTTGCTCACGTTGCCCTGCCCGTTCCGCTTCCCCGCACCTTCGACTACCTGCTGCCGGACGGCATGCAGGCCGTAGCGGGCTGTCGCGTGACGGTGCCGTTTGGCAAACAGCAGCGGGTGGGCGTTGTGGTTTCCGTCAGCCAGCAAAGCGAACTGCCTCTCAGTGACCTGAAGAGCGTGGTTGAGGTGCTGGACAGCGAACCGGTCTATTCCTCCAGCGTCTGGCGACTGCTGCTGTGGGCCGCCGACTATTATCATCATCCCATTGGCGACGTGTTGTTTCACGCCCTGCCCATTCTGTTACGTCAGGGCAAAAGCGCCAGCCACGCGCCGATGTGGTACTGGTTTGCCACCGAGCAGGGCCAGGCGGTGGACATTAACAGCCTGAAACGCTCCCCGAAACAGCAGCAGGCGCTGGCGGCGTTACGCCAGGGCCGGATCTGGCGGCACCAGGTTGAGAGCCTCGATTTTAACGACGCGGCGCTGCAGAGCTTGCGCAAAAAAGGGCTGAGCGAGCTGGCCTGCGAAGCGCCGGCGCTTATCGACTGGCGCGAAGGTTTTAGCGTGGCGGGCGACCGTCTGCGCCTGAATACCGAACAGGCAACCGCCGTTGGCGCGATCCACAGCGCCTCCGATCGCTTCTCGGCCTGGCTGCTGGCGGGCGTCACCGGTTCCGGTAAGACCGAAGTCTATCTGAGCGTGCTGGAAAATGTGCTGGCTCAGGGCAAACAGGCGCTGGTGATGGTGCCGGAAATCGGCCTGACGCCGCAGACCATCGCCCGTTTTCGCGAGCGGTTTAACGCCCCGGTCGAGGTGCTGCACTCCGGCTTAAACGACAGCGAGCGCCTCAGCGCCTGGCTGAAAGCCAAAAATGGCGAAGCGGCGATTGTGATTGGCACCCGCTCATCCCTGTTCACGCCGTTTAAAAATCTCGGCGTCATCGTTATCGACGAAGAGCACGACAGCTCTTATAAACAGCAGGAAGGCTGGCGCTATCACGCCCGCGACCTGGCGGTGTATCGCGCCCACAGCGAGCAGATCCCGATTATTCTTGGCTCGGCGACCCCTGCGCTGGAGACGCTGCATAATGTGCGCCAGCGAAAATATCATCTATTACGCCTGACGCGACGGGCAGGTAATGCCCGGCCAGCCATGCAGCACGTGCTGGATCTGAAAGGTCAGCAGGTGCAGGCGGGATTAGCCCCGGCGTTAATTACCCGCATGCGCCAGCATCTGCAGGCCAACAACCAGGTGATCCTGTTTCTCAACCGTCGCGGCTTTGCCCCGGCGCTGCTGTGTCACGACTGCGGCTGGATAGCCGAGTGCCCGCGCTGCGATCACTACTACACTCTGCATCAGGCGCAGCACCATTTGCGCTGTCACCACTGCGACAGCCAGCGTCCGGTGCCGCGCCAGTGCCCTTCCTGCGGCTCCACCCATATGGTGCCGGTCGGGCTGGGCACAGAGCAGCTGGAGCAGGCGCTGACCCCCTTCTTCCCCGGCGTGGCCATCTCGCGAATCGACCGCGATACCACCAGCCGCAAAGGGGCGCTTGAGCAGCAGCTGGCGGAGGTGCATCGCGGCGGGGCGCGCATCCTGATTGGTACCCAGATGCTGGCGAAAGGGCACCACTTCCCGGACGTCACCCTGGTGGCACTGCTGGACGTTGACGGCGCGCTGTTCTCGGCGGATTTCCGTTCTGCAGAGCGCTTTGCCCAGCTCTATACCCAGGTGGCGGGCCGTGCCGGGCGCGCCGGTAAACAGGGCGAAGTGGTGCTGCAGACCCACCATCCCGAGCATCCGCTGCTGCAAACCCTGCTGCATAAAGGCTACGACGCCTTTGCCGAGCAGGCCCTGGCGGAGCGTCAGACCCTGCAACTCCCGCCGTGGACCAGCCATGTGATTATCCGCGCCGAGGATCACAACAACCAGCAGGCGCCGCTGTTCCTCCAGCAGCTGCGCAATCTGCTGCAGGCCAGCCCGCTGGTGGATAATCAGCTGTGGATTTTAGGTCCGGTTCCGGCATTAGCGCCCAAACGCGGCGGACGCTATCGTTGGCAAATTCTGCTGCAACACCCTTCGCGGGTGCGTCTGCAACATATCGTCAGCGGAACACTGGCATTAATAAATACCCTGCCGGAAGCACGTAAGGTGAAGTGGGTGCTGGACGTCGATCCCATTGAAAGCTAAAAAATGGTGGGAGGCGGATCGAAAAATTCAACATGACTCACACTTTTTATGAAAATTCTGTAACCGCTTCCATTCGCAATCTGATAAAACTGATTCAGTCAGAAGAGCGGTGATACGCCTGCGAGGAGAAGAGGTTGAAGTCCAGGAAAGAGGTTGCCTCGGCGACCATGAAAGATGTTGCCCTGAAAGCAAAAGTCTCAACGGCAACGGTATCCCGAGCCTTAATGAATCCCGACAAAGTCTCGCAAAGCACGCGTAATCGCGTTGAGCAGGCTGCGCTGGAGGTGGGTTATCTGCCCCAGGCCATGGGCCGAAACGTCAAACGAAACGAATCCCGCACCATTCTGGTCATCGTGCCCGACATCTGCGATCCCTTTTTCAGCGAAATCATCCGCGGCATCGAAGTGACCGCCGCCGCCCAGGGCTACCTGGTGCTGATTGGCGACTGTGCGCACCAGAACCAGCAGGAAAAGACCTTCATCGACCTGATTATCACCAAGCAGATCGACGGCATGCTGCTGCTCGGTTCCCGTCTGCCTTTTGATGCCAGCATTGAAGAGCAGCGCAATCTACCGCCAATGGTGATGGCCAACGAGTTCGCTCCTGAACTGGAGCTACCGACCGTCCATATCGATAACCTCACCGCCGCATTCAATGCCGTGAATTATCTGCAGGAGCTCGGTCATAAACGCATCGGCTGTATCGCCGGACCGGAAGAGATGCCGCTGTGCCACTATCGCCTGCAGGGTTATGTTCAGGCGCTGCGCCGCACCGGGGCGACGGTGGATCCGCACTATATCGCTCGCGGTGACTTCACCTATGCCGCAGGCGGCCTGGCGCTGGAAAAACTGCTGTCGCTGCCGCAACCGCCTACCGCGGTGTTCTGCCATAGCGACGTAATGGCGCTGGGCGCACTCTCTTACGCCAAACGGCGCGGCCTGAATGTGCCGAAAGACCTGTCGATTATTGGCTTCGATAACATTTCTCTGTCTGAATTTTGCGATCCGCCGCTCTCGACGGTGGCGCAACCCCGCTATGATATTGGCCGGGAAGCGATGCTGTTGCTGCTGGATCAGCTGAACGGACAAACGGTCAGCAGCGGCTCCCGTTTACTGGACTGTGAATTAATTGTTCGGGGTTCAACCCAGGCACTGACTTAAAGTAAACGCCTTTCAGACGTCCTCATCTGGTCAAAGGCCCGTCGCTTAAGTAACATGACGGGCTGACAAACGAAAAAATACAGCGAAACGATAGTGGCACAACGAGATTATGTACGTCGCGGCCAGCCGGCACCTTCGCGACGCAAAAAGAGTAGCTCACGGAAACCGCAACGCAGCCTGCCTACGGTCTCGCCTGCCATGGTCGCGATTGCGGCGGCGGTACTGGTGGCATTCATCGGCGGCCTCTGGTTCATTACGCACCATAAAAAAGAAGAAGCAGAAGCGCTGCAGGGCAACAAAGTTGTCGGCAACGGCTTGCCTCCGAAACCGGAAGAGCGCTGGCGCTATATTAAAGAGCTTGAAAGCCGCCAGCCGGGCGTGCGTGCACCAACCGAGCCTTCTGCCGGTGGCGAAGTGGTGGACCCGACCCAGTTAACCAATGAACAGCGCCAGTTGCTGGCCCAGATGCAGGCCGATATGCGCCAGCAGCCTACCCAGCTCAACGAAGTGCCGTGGAACGAGCAAACGCCGGCACAGCGCCAGCAAACGCTGCAGCGTCAGCGCCAGGCGCAGCAACAGGTTCAGCAACAACAGCAGTGGGCGCAGACCCAGACGGTACAGCAGCCGAAAGCGCAGCCGCGGGCAACGGAACAGCCATACCAGCAGCCACGTACCGCGCAGACGCAACCGGCGCAACAGCCGAAGACGCAGCCTGCGAAGCAAAATAGCAACGCGCAGCCGTATCAGGATCTGCTGCAAACGCCTGCGCATACCACCGCCCAGCAGCCGAAGGCCGCGCCGGTCACTAAAGAGACCGAAGCACCGAAGCAGACGGCAGAGAAGAAAGACGAACGTCGCTGGATGGTACAGTGCGGTTCATTTAAAGGCGCGGAGCAGGCGGAAACCGTGCGTGCCCAGCTGGCCTTTGAGGGCTTTGACTCACGCATCACCACCAATAACGGCTGGAATCGCGTGGTGATCGGCCCGGTAAAAGGCAAAGAAAATGCCGATGGCACCATCTCTCGTCTGAAGATGGCAGGTCACGCAAACTGCATTCGACTCGCTTCCGGGGGTTGAAACCCCCAAAATCCCCCCCCATCTATCATTCTATTCAGCCCTGAGCACTGGCTCGGGGCCTCTATTCCGAATTTGTAACCAGGGGGTCTGCTCGTGACAACAATAGTAAGTGTACGCCGTAACGGCCAGGTGGTGATTGCCGGTGATGGCCAGGCCACGCTGGGTAATACCGTCATGAAAGGCAACGTGAAAAAAGTGCGTCGTCTGTATAACGACAAAGTGATCGCCGGTTTTGCGGGCGGTACCGCTGACGCCTTCACGCTGTTTGAGCTGTTTGAACGTAAACTGGAAATGCATCAGGGCCATCTGGTGAAAGCCGCCGTTGAGCTGGCGAAAGACTGGCGTACCGACCGTATGCTGCGCAAGCTGGAAGCGCTGCTGGCGGTTGCCGATGAAAATGCCTCGCTGATCATCACCGGTAACGGTGACGTGGTACAGCCAGAAAATGACCTGATTGCTATCGGTTCCGGTGGCCCGTACGCCCAGGCCGCCGCCCGTGCGCTGTTGGAAAACTCCGACCTGAGCGCGCGCGATATCGCTGTGAAGGCGTTGGATATTGCAGGTGATATCTGCATCTATACCAACCACTTCCACACCATCGAAGAATTGCCGTCTAAGGCGTAAGGATTTCTCATGTCTGAAATGACCCCACGCGAAATTGTCAGCGAACTGAACAAACACATTATCGGCCAGGATAACGCCAAGCGTTCTGTGGCGATTGCCCTGCGTAACCGCTGGCGTCGTATGCAGCTGGACGAAGTGCTGCGCCATGAAGTGACGCCAAAAAACATTCTGATGATCGGCCCGACCGGTGTCGGTAAAACCGAGATCGCCCGTCGTCTGGCGAAACTGGCCAACGCGCCGTTCATCAAAGTCGAAGCGACTAAGTTCACCGAAGTGGGCTATGTCGGGAAAGAAGTGGACTCTATCATCCGCGATCTGACCGATTCCGCGATCAAAATGGTTCGCGTCCAGTCCATCGAGAAAAACCGCTATCGTGCCGAAGAGATGGCGGAAGAGCGCGTCCTGGATGTGCTGATCCCACCGGCGAAAAACAACTGGGGCCAGGCAGAGCAGCCTGCCGAGCCGTCTGCTGCGCGCCAGGCGTTCCGCAAAAAACTGCGTGAAGGCCAGCTGGATGACAAAGAGATTGAGATCGATCTCGCCGCTGCGCCAATGGGCGTAGAAATTATGTCTCCGCCAGGCATGGAAGAGATGACCAGCCAGCTACAGTCCATGTTCCAGAACCTGGGCGGGCAGAAGCAGAAGCCGCGTAAGCTGAAAATCAAAGACGCGATGAAGCTGCTGATTGAAGAAGAAGCGGCGAAGCTGGTGAACCCGGAAGAGCTGAAGCAGGACGCTATCGACGCGGTTGAGCAGCACGGCATCGTGTTTATCGATGAGATCGATAAAATCTGTAAGCGCGGCGAATCCTCCGGCCCGGACGTTTCCCGTGAAGGCGTACAGCGCGACCTGCTGCCGCTGGTTGAAGGCTGCACCGTCTCCACCAAGCACGGCATGGTGAAAACCGACCACATTCTGTTTATCGCTTCTGGCGCGTTCCAGGTGGCCAAGCCGTCTGACCTGATCCCGGAACTGCAGGGCCGTCTGCCGATCCGCGTTGAGCTCCAGGCGCTGACCACTGAAGATTTCGAGCGCATCCTGACCGAGCCGAACGCCTCCATCACCGTGCAGTACAAAGCGCTGATGGCGACCGAAGGCGTGAACATCGAGTTCACCGAAGACGGTATCAAGCGTATCGCACAGGCCGCATGGCAGGTTAACGAAACCACCGAGAACATCGGTGCGCGTCGTCTGCATACCGTGCTGGAACGCCTGATGGAAGACATCTCTTATGATGCCAGCGACCTTAACGGTGAGAGCATTACCATTGATGCCGACTATGTGAGTAAGCACCTTGATGCTTTAGTAGCAGATGAAGATCTGAGCCGTTTTATCCTATAATCGCGGTCATTGCATATTCATCACTGATGATGGGGCTGAAAAGCCCCATTTTTATTGGCTAAATAACTATGACTGAAATCAGCCGTACACGTGCCTGGCTGGAAAGCCTGCGTCCTAAAACTCTTCCTCTCGCTTTCGCCGCCATTATTGTCGGCACCGCCCTCGCGTGGTGGCAGGGACATTTTGACCCGCTGGTGGCCTCACTGGCGCTGGTAACCGCCGGTCTGCTGCAAATCCTCTCTAACCTTGCCAACGATTATGGCGATGCCGTTAAGGGCAGCGATAAGCCTGACCGTATCGGGCCCCTGCGCGGGATGCAGAAGGGGGTGATCACCCAGGAGCAGATGAAACGGGCGCTGATTATCACCGTCGCGCTGATCTGTCTTTCCGGGATTGCGCTGGTGCTGGTGGCCTGTAAAACGCCGGCGGATGCGGTTGGCTTCCTGGTGCTCGGCCTGCTGGCCATCGTCGCGGCGATCACCTATACCGTCGGCACCCGCCCTTACGGATACATTGGTCTGGGTGATATTTCCGTACTGGTGTTCTTCGGCTGGCTGAGCGTGATGGGCAGCTGGTATCTGCAGGCGCACACGCTGATCCCTGCCCTGTTCCTGCCGGCCACCGCCTGCGGCCTGCTGGCGACGGCGGTACTCAATATCAATAACCTGCGCGATATCGACAGCGATCGGCAGAACGGTAAAAACACCCTGGCGGTCCGTTTAGGGCCGGTGAACGCGCGCCGCTACCATGCCTGCCTGCTGATGGGTGCACTGTTTTGTCTGGCGCTGTTTAATCTGCTGTCGCTGCACAGTCTGTGGGGCTGGCTGTTCATCCTTGCCGCGCCGCTGCTGTTCAAACAGGCACGTTACGTGATGCGCGAGCAGAGCGCCTCGGCCATGCCGCCAATGCTGGAACGCACGGTAAAAGGGGCGTTACTGACTAACCTGTTGTTCGTGATAGGGATTGTTCTCAGCCAGACGCTAAATTAGCTGACAAATATCAATTAACAATTGATGATTTTGCAAACAATGCATTTCGCGCGATATACTGAAATCACTTGCAGCAACAGAGCGTTAAACCTATGAAATACGATACCTCCGAGCTTTGTGACATCTACCAGGAAGATGTTAACGTCGTAGAACCGCTGTTCTCCAACTTTGGTGGACGGTCGTCATTTGGCGGACAAATCATCACGGTTAAATGTTTTGAGGATAACGGGTTGCTGTACGATCTGCTCGAACAGAACGGCCGTGGTCGCATTCTGCTGATCGACGGCGGTGGCTCCGTGCGTCGCGCGTTAATTGATGCCGAACTGGCCCGTCTTGCCATGCAAAACGAATGGGAAGGCATTGTGGTCTATGGCGCGGTGCGTCAGGTGGACGACCTCGAAGAGCTCGATCTGGGCATTCAGGCGATTGCTGCCATTCCGGTGGGTGCCGCAGGGGAAGGCATTGGCGAAAGCGACGTGCGCGTTAATTTCGGCGGTGTGACGTTCTTCTCCGGCGACCATCTCTATGCCGATAATACCGGCATTATCCTCTCTGAAGATCCGCTGGATATCGAGTAATAAAAAAGCCGGGTGGCGGCTTCGCCTTACCCGGCCTGCTCATTCTCTCTCACGCCGTTAAGCGTAAAAGATAACGGGAATCAGACTTCTTCCATACGTCCCAGCAGGGCATGCAGACGATCCTGCCAGCCGTTCTGCTGTTCGCGCAGGTGGTGGTTTTCACGCTCCAGCTCTTCGCGACCGTGCTGAGCAGTCTGAATTTCCTGCGACAGCGCGTTGTTTTTTTCTTTCAGCTCTTCGATTTCCATCTGCAGCAGGGTGATGGTATCAATCGCCTGCTGTACTTTGGATTCCAGTTTCTCAAACACTTCTAACGACATAATCCTACCTCTCCTGAATTTGCAAGGCGACGCTTGACGTAAACGCGCACAACACCTGGTGTCGATTGTATGGAGCCCCGCCCTCCCTGTCCAGCGGCAGACCGCGCAGATTGCGGTTTGCAACACTTTTCAGCCTCCTCCTGGTGCGTTCGCACCATATACCCCTAAATTGTTAACACTTTAGTTAACGGGATGCTTCAACCCGCATTCGCTCATTAACGCTCGCACACACTTTATGGCGCGTTATCGCTCATTTTGTTGACGCGGCACACACATTTTAAGTTCGATATTTCTCGTTTTTGCTCGTTAACGATAAATTAACACTATGTCTACAGGACATCGTGGCGGTTTCGACAATCGCCGCGCCAACAATAACCATTAATTCTTTTCAGGATCCGATTATGAGTGAAACATCAACCTTAAAAGGCCAGTGCATCGCAGAGTTCCTGGGTACTGGGTTGTTGATTTTCTTTGGCGTAGGATGTGTGGCTGCACTGAAAGTGGCGGGCGCAAGTTTCGGGCAGTGGGAAATCAGCATCATCTGGGGTCTGGGCGTGGCGATGGCCATCTACCTGACGGCGGGTGTTTCTGGTGCGCATCTCAACCCTGCGGTCACCATCGCGCTGTGGCTGTTTGCCTGCTTCGACAAACGCAAGGTGATCCCCTTCATTGTTGCGCAGTTTGCCGGTGCCTTTTGTGCAGCGGCGTTAGTTTACGGGCTCTATTACAATCTGTTTATCGACTTTGAACAGACGCACCAGATGGTGCGCGGCAGTACCGAAAGCCTTGAGCTGGCGGGTATCTTCTCCACCTATCCGAATCCGCACATAAACTTTGTGCAGGCCTTCGCGGTGGAAATGGTGATTACCGCGATCCTGATGGGCGTCATTATGGCCCTGGGGGATGACGGCAACGGCATTCCACGCGGGCCGCTGGCACCGCTGCTGATTGGCCTGCTGATTGCGGTAATCGGTGCATCAATGGGACCGCTGACGGGCTTTGCCATGAACCCGGCGCGCGACCTGGGACCCAAGACGTTTGCCTTCTTCGCGGGCTGGGGCGACGTTGCCTTCACCGGCGGTAAAGATATTCCTTATTTCCTGGTGCCGCTGTTCGGCCCCATTGTAGGTGCTGCGCTGGGTGCCTTCGGCTATCGTAAACTGATTGGCCGCCACCTGCCGTGTGACACCTGTGTCGCCGAGGAGAAGGACACCTCCTCCGCCACACAACAAAACGCTTCGCTGTAATCTGACTACGGGACCACAACTATGACCGACAAAAAATATATCGTTGCGCTCGACCAGGGCACGACCAGCTCCCGCGCTGTCGTTATGGATCATGACGCGAACATCGTCAGCGTGTCACAGCGCGAATTCGAGCAAATTTATCCGAAGCCAGGCTGGGTCGAGCACGATCCAATGGAAATCTGGGCGTCGCAAAGCTCAACGCTGGTTGAAGTGCTGGCGAAAGCCGATATCAGTTCCGACGAGATCGCAGCTATCGGTATCACCAACCAGCGTGAAACGGCCATCGTCTGGGAGCGCGAAACCGGTAAGCCGATTTACAACGCTATCGTCTGGCAGTGCCGCCGCACCGCGGATATCTGCGAGAAGCTCAAGCGCGACGGTATGGAAGAGTACGTGCGTAGCGCCACCGGCCTGGTGGTGGACCCGTACTTCTCCGGCACCAAGGTGAAATGGATCCTCGACCACGTTGAAGGCTCCCGCGAGCGGGCAAAACGCGGCGAACTGCTGTTCGGCACCGTGGATACCTGGCTTATCTGGAAGATGACCCAGGGCCGCG
Organism: Leclercia sp. LTM14; assembly: GCF_023736175.1. Taxonomy (NCBI): domain Bacteria; kingdom Pseudomonadati; phylum Pseudomonadota; class Gammaproteobacteria; order Enterobacterales; family Enterobacteriaceae; genus Leclercia; species Leclercia sp. LTM14. The sequence goes on along the minus strand of NZ_JAIKTT010000015.1, from coordinate 72,715 downwards.
TCCACGTGACCGACTACACCAACGCCTCGCGTACCATGCTGTTCAACATCAACACCCTGGAATGGGATGACAAGATGCTGGAGGCGCTGGACATTCCGCGCGCCATGCTGCCGCAGGTGCGTAAATCCTCGGAAATCTACGGCCAGACCAATATCGGCGGTAAGGGCGGCACGCGTATTCCTATCGCCGGGATCGCCGGTGACCAGCAGGCGGCGCTGTTTGGCCAGCTGTGCGTGAAGGAAGGGATGGCGAAAAACACCTACGGCACCGGCTGCTTCATGCTGATGAATACCGGCGAGAAGGCGGTGAAATCGGAGCATGGCCTGCTGACCACCATCGCCTGCGGCCCGCGCGGGGAAGTAAACTACGCCCTGGAAGGCGCGGTGTTTATGGCGGGAGCTTCCATCCAGTGGCTGCGCGACGAGATGAAGCTGATCAGCGACGCCTTTGACTCAGAGTATTTCGCCACCAAGGTGAAAGATACCAACGGCGTGTACGTGGTGCCAGCCTTTACCGGGCTGGGTGCGCCGTACTGGGATCCCTATGCGCGCGGGGCGATTTTCGGCCTGACGCGTGGGGTGAACTCCAACCACATCATTCGCGCCACGCTGGAGTCGATTGCCTATCAGACCCGCGACGTGCTGGAAGCGATGCAGGCCGACTCCGGCATTCGCCTGCACGCCCTGCGTGTGGACGGCGGCGCGGTTGCCAACAACTTCCTGATGCAGTTCCAGTCCGACATTCTGGGTACCCGCGTGGAGCGCCCGGAAGTGCGTGAAGTGACGGCGCTGGGTGCGGCTTATCTTGCCGGTCTGGCGGTGGGCTTCTGGCAGAATCTGGACGAACTGCAGGAAAAAGCGGTCATTGAACGCGAATTCCGCCCGGGCATCGAAACCACCGAGCGCAACTACCGCTACAGCGGCTGGAAGAAAGCGGTGAAACGCGCCCTGGCGTGGGAAGAGCACGACGAGTAAGACAAGCCTTACCCCTTACCCCTCACCCTAACCCTCTCCCCAAAGGGGAGAGGGAACTTGAACACCCTCGCCCCTTTGGGGAGAGGGCCGGGGTGAGGGGGACCCAGCCCGCACCCCACCCCACTCTGTGATAAACTTCGTGCAATTCCTTTTGATTGCACGAGTATCTGATGAAACGTGAACTTGCTATCGAGTTTTCCCGCGTAACCGAAGCTGCCGCCCTGGCAGGCTATAAGTGGCTTGGCCGTGGCGACAAAAATACCGCTGACGGCGCAGCCGTCCACGCCATGCGCATCATGCTTAACCAGGTCAACATCGACGGCACCATCGTGATTGGCGAAGGTGAAATCGACGAAGCGCCAATGCTCTATATCGGCGAGAAAGTCGGGACCGGCAAAGGCGATGCGGTGGATATCGCCGTGGATCCGATTGAAGGCACCCGCATGACCGCCATGGGCCAGGCTAATGCGCTGGCAGTGCTGGCCGTGGGCGATAAAGGCACCTTCCTCAACGCGCCGGATATGTATATGGAAAAGCTGATTGTCGGCCCTGGCGCAAAAGGGGTTATCGACCTCAATCTGCCGCTGGCGGATAACCTGCGTAACATCGCCGCCGCGCTCAATAAACCGCTGAGCGAACTGACGGTCACTATCCTGGCTAAACCGCGCCACGATGGGGTGATTGCCCAGATGCAGCAGCTCGGCGTGCGCGTCTTCGCCATCCCCGACGGCGACGTGGCGGCCTCCATCCTCACCTGCATGCCAGACAGCGAAGTCGACGTGCTGTACGGCATCGGCGGCGCACCGGAAGGGGTGGTTTCTGCCGCAGTGATCCGCGCCCTCGACGGGGATATGCACGGGCGTCTGCTGGCGCGCCATGACGTGAAAGGGGACAGCGAAGAGAACCGCCGTATCGGCGAGCAGGAGCTGGCCCGCTGCGCGGCAATGGGGATTGCAGCCAACACCGTGCTGCGTCTGGACGATATGGCCCGCAACGATAACGTCATCTTCTCCGCCACCGGGATCACCAAAGGCGATCTGCTGGACGGCATCAGCCGCAAAGGCAACATGGCCACCACCGAAACGCTGCTGATCCGGGGTAAATCACGCACCATTCGCCGCATCCAGTCGATTCACTATCTGGACCGCAAAGATCCCGACGTGCAGACCCACATTCTGTAAAACCGTTTGATCAATTGAGCTTTCCGGCCCGCCCGGGCTGGAAATCTCCCCTCCAGGAAAGGAAGATAGATCCCGACATAAGCACAGGAGAACATCATGGCAGACTGGGTAACAGGCAAAGTTAAAAAGGTAGAGTTCTGGACCGATGCGCTATTTAGTCTCACCGTTCACGCGCCCATCCACCCCTTCACGGCGGGGCAGTTTGCCAAGCTGGGGCTGGAGATCGACGGCGAACGCGTGCAGCGCGCCTACTCCTATGTCAACGCGCCGGATAACCCGGATCTCGAGTTCTATCTTGTCACCGTCCCCGACGGCAAACTCAGCCCGCGCCTGGCGGCACTAAAACCCGACGATGAGATCCAGATTGTCAGCGAAGCCGCTGGCTTCTTCGTGCTGGATGAAGTACCCGACTGCGAAACGCTGTGGATGCTGGCGACCGGTACCGCCATCGGCCCTTACCTGTCGATCCTGCAGTACGGGCAAGACCTCGACCGCTTCAACAATATCGTGCTGGTGCATGCCGCGCGCTATGCCGCAGACCTGAGCTACCTGCCGCTGATGCAGGAGCTGCAGAAGCGCTATGAAGGAAAAGTGAAAATCCAGACGGTAGTGAGCCGCGAAACCGTCGCGGGATCACTCAACGGGCGCGTTCCTGCCCTGATTGAAAATGGCGAACTGGAAGCCGCCGTAGGTCTGAAAATGGATGCAGCCACCAGCCATGTGATGCTGTGCGGTAACCCGCAGATGGTGCGCGACACCCAGCAGCTGCTGAAAGAGACCCGGCAGATGACCAAACATTTACGCCGTCGGCCGGGCCATATGACCGCAGAGCACTACTGGTAATCAGCGGTACTTCACGTCGATCGTATCTTTACCGTATTTATTCTCGCCCTGGGTGCCAACGAACGCGCCCAGGTCGACAATCATCATCACAAAAATAACGGTGGGGATCAGCCTGCCAACCACCCACGGCAGCATGGAAGGGAGCATCGACCAGTTGCCAGCCAGCAGCATCCACGCCAGCACCACCAGCAGCGCCCACAGCCCTGAACGTCCACGATCGTGCAGACGTTTCACTAACACCGCTGCGGTCGGCCACAGCAGCGACACCAGCGCGAAGGCCGCCGTCTGGGTGCTCAGCCACGCGTTATTGGCAAAAATAAACAGAGCCAGCATGGCGACAATCCATACACCAATCCAGATCCAGAAATCACGGCGTCCAATACGCCCTTTGAATGCAAACAACCACTGCTGTATGGTCATGTCAGGTTCCTTAAAATCATTGCGGAGCGTAGTTTACCCTGGAGTCGCATCCTTTTGACAAGCCAGCCGGATCCCGTTTTAATCGTGGGCAGTAACATTCAGAGACTTTATTGATGAAGATGTGGCGTCACCTTATTTGGCTGGGTTTAACACTGTTAAGTGCGAGCTTTTCTCTGCGTGCTGCCGAGACCTCCGCACCGGCTACCGCACCCTACGTGATGCCGGGCGCGCCGACGTTCGATCAGTCCATTAGCCTGTTCCGTGAAACCTTTAATCAGGATAATCCAACCCTGCCGCTGAGTGAGTTTCGCTCCATCGACGGCGCCCGCGATACCCCGAACCTGACCCGGGCTGCCAGCAAAATTAATGAGAATCTGTACGCCTCCACAGCGCTGGAGCGTGGAACCCTCAAAATTAAGAGTATGCAGATCACCTGGCTGCCGATTCAGGGGCCGGAACAGAAAGCCGCCAAAGCGAAAGCGCTGGAGTATATGAGCGCAATTTTGCGGGCGTTTACTCCGGCGCTGACCAAATCCCAGAGCCAGCAAAAACTGCAAAAGCTGCTTACCGCCGGTAAAAACAAACGCTACTACGCCGAAACGGAAGGCGCGGTTCGCTATGTGGTGGCAGATAACGGCGAAAAGGGGCTGACCTTCGCTGTTGAACCGATTAAGCTGGCGTTATCTGAGACTCTTGGCGGCTCGAATTAATGACAAAAAGCAAAGCCTTTCGAGGGAAAATCTCTATACTGATTCACAGACCATGCTGCCCAATCGGGTGGCCATATTCCTTAATTCGCTCTTGAGCGTGGAGAATTGAAATGCGACATCCTTTAGTGATGGGTAACTGGAAACTGAACGGCAGCCGCCACATGGTAAACGAACTGGTAGCTAACCTGCGTAAAGAGCTGGCTGGCGTGACTGGCTGTGCTGTTGCTATCGCTCCGCCGGACATGTACCTGGATATGGCTAAGAAAGCGGCTGACGGCAGCCACATCGTTCTGGGTGCTCAGAACGTTGACGTTAACCTGTCTGGCGCGTTCACCGGTGAAACCTCCGCTGAAATGCTGAAAGATATCGGCGCGAAATACATCATCATCGGCCACTCTGAGCGTCGCACCTATCACAAAGAGTCCGACGAGTTCATCGCTAAGAAATTCGCGGTGCTGAAAGAGCAGGGTCTGATCCCGGTTCTGTGCATCGGTGAAACCGAAGCAGAAAACGAAGCGGGCAAAACTGAAGAAGTGTGCGCACGTCAGATCGACGCAGTGCTGACCACTCAGGGCGCGGCAGCGTTTGAAGGCGCGGTCATCGCTTACGAGCCAGTATGGGCGATCGGTACCGGCAAATCTGCAACCCCAGCACAGGCTCAGGCCGTTCACAAATTCATCCGTGACCACATTGCGAAAGCCGACGCGAAAGTTGCTGAGCAAGTGATCATCCAGTACGGCGGTTCCGTAAACGCAGCAAACGCCGCTGAGCTGTTCACCCAGCCGGACATCGACGGCGCGCTGGTTGGCGGCGCATCCCTGAAAGCAGACGCTTTCGCGGTGATCGTTAAAGCAGCAGAAGCCGCTAAACAGGCGTAATTGCCTTTGTGGCGGGTGGCGCTTCGCTAATCCGCCCTACGGTTCTGTAGGCCCGGTAAGCGCCAGCGCCACCGGGCTTTTTTACAGCCGTCCCAACATGCTAAACCACAGATAATCCAGCGGCAGCAGCACCAGATACGTTGCCACCGCCAGCGCCAGACAGAGCAGCATCCCCGCCCGCGCAGGCACCCTTCCCAGCCCCATCGCCACCACAATCGGCGACGCCTGATACGGCAGCAGCGGCGTGGAATACCCCAGCACCTGAATCATGATCACCGATAATAACGGAAAGCCGGTGGCATCCGAGAAGCTTTGCGCCAGCGTGGTGTACAGGGCCGGCACGCCGTTGGCAGTCATGATGAAGTTCAGCGCGGTGGTGATGCCGGTCAGCGCGAGGAAACTGGTGAACGGCGCGTCGGCATCCAGCGGCATCACCCGCATCAACGCCTCACCCACGGCATTGCCAATCCCGGTTTGCGTCACGGTGATCGCCAGCCCCAGAATGCCCGCCACGTAGATACAGGTGCGCATATTCACCCCGGCCGAGAACTCCTCCCCGGTAATAAAACCCACGCGCGGCAGCATCACCACAACCGACGCCGCAAGCCCCGTCCACGCCGGGCCAATGCCGTGCCAGCTTTCGGTCACCCACATCACCAGCACCACCGCCAGCAGCCAGGCGAGGCGTTTTTCGTCGCGGCCCATGGGCTCCGACGGAGTCAGATCCTGCGCCGGTTTGGGCGCACCAGGAAACAGCCAGCAAATCAGGCCGATCAGAATCAGGCCCTTGAGAATGCCCAGCACCGGGGTATGCAGCAGCAGGTACGGAACATAGTTGAGATGGATCCCGTACGAGCCCTCCGCCGCCCCGCTCATCACCAGATTGGGCACGTTGGCAGGCAGGATAGTGGCCGACAGCTGGAAGGTGCCAAACCCCACCGCCAGCGCCAGGCCGAACCATGCCCGGGAGCCGTCGACAATGCCCGCCCGCTTCGCCATCGCCGCCACAATGGGCATCAGCAGCGCAATACGCCCCATGTTGGAAGGCATAACAAACGCCAGCGCATAGGTGAGCAGCACCACGCTTGCCACCATCAGCGGCCAGAAGTCGGTCAGCCTGGAGGATAATGCCCGCGCCGCCCTGTCCGCCAGCCCGGTTTTGCGGATCGCCACGCCCAGCACAAACCCGCTGAATACCAGCCAGAACGCCGACGATGCAAAACCGCCAAAGATCACCTCTGGCGGCGCAATTCTGGCGATCATCGCCGCGGTAAAAAACAGCAGCGCGGTGATAAATTCCGGCAGCAGCGAGGTGGCCCAGAGCACAATAGTGACGCCGACGATCAGCGAGGGCAGAAACAGCGGATGAGTTAACCAGAGCGACATACCTGTCTCCTGTAGAATTTTTCAGCAAGTCTACGGCGACAGGCAGGGCGAGTAAACGCTATTTATGGTGGGGTCAATTCAGGATATCGCATTGATGATCCTGCAATTCCTCAGCAGATGCGCGGTTAAGCGTCAGCAGATTTCGCTCGGTTGCCAGCAGCACAAACGACCCGTCGGACTGCTGCGCCATCGCCAGCGCAAAACGCCCCATATGGTCGCGCGCTTCCGGCAGCTCTTCTGCCAGCATCATAAACGGACTGCGCTTCACCAGCTCAGCCTCCGTTACCCGACGCGCCAGATACTCATGCCCTTCCAGCCCGCCGGGGAACGGCAGCCACTGGGTGCTGATTTGGCCCTGATTCGCATTGAGCTTCTCGCGCACGTCCGGGCGCAGGCAGGAGATGTGGATATGAAAATGGTTTTGCGTGCGACCGGTCGGGGAGTTAATGGTCAGCGAAACCGCGCTGTCAGGCACGCTGCTCCCCTGCTTCATGCTCATAAAGTTGCGCGACTGCCACGCCAGCCAGAAGAAATTCGGCGTATGGGCCTCGATCAGAAGCGGGCTTTCGGTACCGTTGATGCGGTACGTTGGCATCAGCAGATACTGCAGCGGCCCGTTGCGGTCTTTAAACACCACATATCCCGCATCCGTCTTAACCTGCGCGCAGGGTGCCGGGTTACGGTTTTGCATCTGATTGGGCACACACTGGTCAAGAACGATATGCCGTAGCGCATTTGGGTTACCCGTTTTCATCCACAGCCAGCCGCCCGCAGCGAGTACGATGATAACCAGCACCAGCACGATTATTTTTTTCACAGCGCGTTACCTGTATCCATCTGAAGTGAAAGAGTAACGCATAAAGATGACCAAATAAAAAACCCGGCGGATTTCTCGCACCGGGTCACCGTGTCGTTCTTTAAGAGACAATTAACGCTGGTTGATCTGATCGAAGGTGCCGCCATTCGAGAAGTGATCTTTCTGCGCTTTCGTCCAGCCGCCGAAGACCTGATCGATAGTGAACAGCTTCAGTTTCGGGAACGCGTTCTCATATTTCTTCGCCACCGCCTCATCACGAGGACGGTAGAAGTTCTTCGCGGCGATCTCCTGGCCTTCCGGGGTGTAAAGGTACTTCAGGTAGGCTTCCGCCACGGCCTGGGTGCCTTTCTTGTCCACCACTTTGTCGACAACGGAGACGGTTGGCTCAGCCAGAATGGATTCGCTTGGGGTAACGATTTCAAACTTGTCTTTGCCCAGCTCGTTGGTTGCCAGCAGCGCTTCGTTTTCCCACGCAATCAGCACATCGCCGATGCCGCGTTCAACAAAGGTATTGGTCGCGCCGCGCGCACCGGAATCAAGCACTTCGACGTTCTTAAACAGCGCTTTTACGAACTCCTGAGCCTTAGCCTGATCGCCATTGTTCTGGTGCAGGGCGTAACCCCATGCCGCCAGATAGTTCCAGCGTGCGCCGCCAGAGCTTTTTGGGTTCGGGGTGATGACCGACACGCCCGGCTTAACCAGATCGTTCCAGTCATGGATCTGTTTCGGGTTGCCTTTGCGCACCAGGAACACGATGGTGGAGGTATAAGGTGCAGAGTTGTCCGGCAGGCGTTTGATCCAGTTTTTATCGATACGGCCGCGTTCTGCAATGGCATCCACGTCATACGCCAGCGCCAGGGTCACGACGTCGGCTTCGATACCGTTAATCACCGAGGTCGCCTGCTTGCCGGAGCCGCCGTGAGACTGGCGGATCACGACGTTATCGCCGGTTTCCTGTTTCCAGTGTGCGGCAAACGCTTTGTTGTACTGATCGTACAGCTCACGTGTCGGATCGTAAGAAACGTTCAGTAACTGGATATCCTTTGCCAGAACGCTGGTCGATGCCAGCAATAAAGTTAACCCCACGCCCCATTTGTTCATCGTCCAACTCTCTTAATGTTGTGTTTGATGAATGCAGCGTGCCAGAAAGCGAACCAATGATTAAAGAATAAAAAAAGATTGGCTATAACTTGCGGGAATAAAAAGCGGTATTGTGCACAGAAAAAAGCCCGGTGGCGCACAGCGATCCGGGCCTACGAACCCTGCTTTTGTAGGCCGGGTAAGGCGCAGCCGCCACCCGGCAACAAACAGCTGATTAGTACAGCTTTTTCGCGCAGTCCAGCCAGTCACCTTTGAACGGACGCTTCATGTTTTCGATAGCGTCGATGATGTCATGGTGAACCAGTTTTTCGTTCTGAATACCGACGCAACGACCGCCGAAGCCCTGCTGCAGCAGCTCAATCGCGTAGGCACCCATACGGGAAGCCAGGATACGGTCGTAAGGACCCGGTGAGCCGCCGCGCTGGATGTGGCCGAGAACGGTAGCGCGGGTTTCGCGTTTGGTTTCGGTTTCGATGTACTTCGCCAGCTCGTCCACGTCGCAGATGTGCTCGGTGATGGCAACGATAGCGTGTTTCTTACCTTTGGCGATACCGGCTTTGATTTCTGCCACCAGGTCTTCACGGCTGAATTCCACTTCCGGAACCACCACGAACTCACAGCCGCCAGCAATCGCTGCCGCCAGGGTCAGGTCGCCACAGTAGCGGCCCATTACTTCAACGATTGAGATACGCTGGTGAGAAGAAGAGGTGTCGCGCAGACGGTCAATCGCTTCAACAACGGTACCCAGCGCAGTGAAGTAACCGATGGTGTAGTCGGTACCTTTAATGTCGTTGTCGATGGTGCCTGGCAGACCGATGCACGGGAAGCCCATTTCAGTCAGGCGTTTTGCACCCATGTAGGAGCCGTCGCCGCCGATAACAACCAGCGCGTCCAGGCCACGTTTTTTCATGTTCTCGATAGCCACTTCACGGATGCGCTCGTCGCGGAATTCCGGGAAGCGTGCGGAGCCCAGGAAGGTGCCGCCACGGTTAATCATGTCGGAAACACTGTAGCGGTCGAGCTGCACCATACGATCTTCATACAGGCCCAGATAACCGTCATAGATACCAAAAACTTCCAGACCTTCCGTCAACGCAGCACGAACCACGCCACGAATTGCTGCGTTCATGCCGGGCGCATCACCGCCGCTTGTCAACACACCGATTTTCTTAATCATGACTACCTCTGAACTTAGGAATGCAAAAATGAAATCTGTTGCCGGAAGACGTCTATCGACCAACGAATACTGCAAATAGTATATCAACCACTTCCAGCTGAATTGATTCAGGTCAGACCAAATGGCGGTTATTTTTCCACAAAATGCTGCCCTGGTTCACTTTTTTACAACGAATTACGAAAGCTCAAAATGTCCATTGCCTGGCTTAGGTACGACTGAGCAGGGATCCTGGTGAATAATGACGTCTGACCCCGGGAAACGCTGCAAAATCGCCTGCTCAACCTGCTCAGCCACCAGATGTGCCTGAACGAGCGGCAGGTTATCTTCCATTTCTAAATGAATCTGAATAAAGCGGGTCGGCCCTGACTGCCGCGTGCGAAGATCGTGAGCGCCACTGACGCCTGGCCAGGAGGTCACAATTTCAAAGATTTCATGCCGTTCTGCGTCTGGCAGTGCGCGATCGAGCAGCGATTGCACCGCATCGTACCCCATACGTAACGCACTGTATAAAATATAGAATCCAATCCCTAACGCAAACAGCGCATCGGCCCGGTGCCAGCCATACCAGGCCAGACCGAGCGCAATAAGAATCGCGCCGTTCATCATAACATCAGACTGATAATGAAGCATATCCGCCCGTACCGCCTGACTTTGGGTTTTGCGTACCACCCAGCGCTGAACGTTACCAGAACTAATGTGCTTATAAGTGCAATTATTGTCACCACTACGCCAACGCCGGGATCTTTCATTGGCGACGGGGTATACAGGTGCTGAATACCGGTCAAAAAGAGAAACAGCGCCGAACCGGAGATAAACATACTTTGCGCCAGCGCCGCCAGCGACTCCGCTTTGCCATGGCCAAAGGTATGCTCTTCATCTGCCGGCTGCAGAGAGTAGCGCACCACCCAGAGGTTAGTGACCGAGGCGGCAATATCCACCAGGGAGTCGACCAGCGCCGCCAGAATACTGACCGAACCGGTATACCACCACGCGAAGATTTTAATCACTAACAGGCACGACGCCATGATCGTCGCGGCGATTGCGGCCCGGCTGACCAGCCGTCCATAGGATTGATTCATAAACACTCCTGTCATGCTATGCCGCTAGTATAACGGATGCAGGGGAGTCAATAAGATGAATAAAGGGTTAACGCATTTTAATGATGGGCAAAAAAAACCCCCTCATCATGAGGGGGAAGACAGGGATGGTGTCTATGGCAAGGAAAACAGGGTCTACTGGTTACTACGGGTATTGCTACTAAAAAGCGTCGATTCGGCGTTCTTCTGCATCCGTGCAACCTCGCGCAACTGATCCATACGTTGCTGGTGTTTCTGGTTCAAAACCGCTTGCTGCTCTGGCGTTAACAGGTGAAACATCTGGTTGCGGACCCGGGCCATCTCGACCTGGCGGGCAACCTGTTCCTGCGCCATCTTATCTGCCTGAGCGCGTACAGCGTTTTCGTCAAAATTTTCTGCGGTGACAAGGCGATGCATTGTCTCCATTTCGCTAACATTAACAGGGGGCTGTTCATGCCGGGCCCGCTGCATCAGATCTCGCATCTGTTGACGCTGATGTTCGGTTAAACTTATGCCGTCAAACATATGGCCCTGGCCGCTTTGCTGCGCAATACCCTCTGCTGAGGAACGGTTATCGCCGGTGATAGCTCCAGCAGCCTGGCTAAATGCACTAAACGCCAGCGTTGAGGCCATGACGGCAGCGGTAACTATGCGCATCACTTACTCCCAAAATCTTTCGTGTCGCGATTCAACGAGAGACAGTCTACGATTCAGGCTGCAAACATGCGTCAGGGGGTGTAAAACAACGTAAAGTCATGGATTAGAGAGCCTTGATGACGTAATTTCTGCCTCGGAGGTATTTAAACAATGAATAAAATCCTGTTAGTTGATGATGACCGAGAGCTGACATCCCTTTTAAAGGAGTTGCTCGACATGGAAGGCTTTGACGTGTCGGTTGCCCATGATGGGGAACAGGCGCTGAGTCTACTCGACGATAGCATCGACTTGCTTTTGCTCGACGTCATGATGCCGAAGAAAAACGGTATCGACACCCTTAAAGAGCTGCGCCAGACACACCAGACACCTGTCATTATGCTGACCGCACGCGGCAGCGAACTTGACCGCGTACTCGGCCTTGAGCTGGGCGCGGATGACTATCTGCCTAAACCTTTTAACGACCGCGAACTGGTTGCCCGTATACGTGCGATCCTGCGTCGTTCCCACTGGAGCGAGCAGCAGCAGAACACCGACAACGGCTCACCAACGCTCGAAGTGGACTCCCTGAGCCTGAACCCAGGCCGCCAGGAAGCCAGCTTTGACGGCCAGGCGCTGGAGCTGACAGGCACCGAATTCACCCTGCTCTACCTGCTGGCACAGCATCTCGGCCAGGTGGTATCGCGTGAACATCTGAGCCAGGAAGTGCTGGGTAAACGCCTGACGCCTTTCGACCGCGCCATTGATATGCACATTTCCAACCTGCGCCGTAAATTGCCGGAACGCAAAGACGGTCACCCGTGGTTTAAAACCCTGCGTGGACGCGGTTATCTGATGGTTTCCGCTTCATGATAGGCAGCTTAACCGCCCGCATCTTCGCCATTTTCTGGCTGACGCTGGCACTGGTTTTAATGCTGGTTTTGATGTTGCCAAAACTCGACTCACGCCAGATGACGGAGCTCCTCGACAGCGAGCAACGTCAGGGTGTGATGATCGAGCAACACGTAGAAGCAGAGCTGGCCATCGATCCGCCCAACGATTTGATGTGGTGGCGCAGGCTATTTCGCGCGATTGAAAATGGGCGCCTCCCGGGCAGCGCCTGCTGCTGGTCACCAGCGAAGGCCGTGTGATTGGTGCGGACCGCAATGAAATGCAGATCATCCGTAACTTCATTGGCCAGGCCGATAATGCCGATCATCCGCAGAAGAAGAAATACGGTCGTGTGGAGATGGTGGGGCCGTTCTCCGTCAATGACGGGGAGGATAATTACCAGCTCTACCTGATTCGCCCGGCGAGCAGTTCCCAGTCCGACTTTATCAACCTGCTGTTCGACCGCCCGCTGTTGCTGCTGATTGTCACCATGCTGGTGAGTTCACCGCTGTTGTTATGGCTCGCCTGGAGTCTGGCGAAGCCGGCTCGCAAACTGAAAAACGCTGCGGATGAAGTGGCGCAGGGCAACCTGCGACAGCATCCTGAGCTGGAAGCCGGGCCGCAGGAGTTCCTGGCGGCGGGTGCCAGCTTTAATCAGATGGTAACGGCGCTGGAGCGGATGATGACCACCCAGCAGCGCCTGCTCTCGGATATCTCCCACGAACTGCGCACTCCGTTAACGCGCCTGCAGCTGGGTACTGCCCTGCTGCGTCGTCGCAGCGGTGAGAGCAAGGAGCTGGAGCGTATCGAAACGGAGGCGCACCGTCTGGACAGCATGATCAACGACCTGCTGGTGATGTCACGCAATCAGCAAAAAAACGCCCTGGTCAGCGAAACGGTGAAAGCCAACCACCTGTGGCATGAGGTGCTGGATAACGCGGCATTCGAAGCGGAGCAGATGGGGAAATCCTTCACCGTCAACTTCCCGCCGGGCCCGTGGCCGCTGTACGGTAACCCCAACACGCTGGAAAGCGCGCTGGAGAATATCGTCCGTAACGCCCTGCGCTATTCGCATACCAAAATCGAGGTGGCGTTCTCGGTGGATAAAGACGGCATCACCATTAACGTGGATGACGATGGTCCTGGCGTCAGCCCGGAAGATCGTGAGCAGATTTTCCGTCCGTTCTACCGTACCGACGAAGCCCGCGACCGTGAATCTGGCGGCACCGGGCTGGGTCTGGCGATTGTCGAGACCGCCATGCAGCAGCATCGCGGCTGGGTCAAAGCGGACGACAGCCCGCTCGGTGGGCTGCGGTTAACCCTCTGGCTGCCGCTCTACAAACGTTCGTAACTGTTGTGCCGGGTAGCGGCTTCGCTTACCCGGCCTGGTTTCCCCACAATCTCCGGGAATTGTCTTCAATCTTGTTGCTAAGACGCCGCTTCTGCATGGTTCGCGTCCAGCTGGTCGACAGGCCCGCCGCAGACAGCAGGCGCTGATACTGTTCGTCGTCAAAGGGCATATGCCAGGCGATGGCGCAGGCGTCATGCACCGAAACGTCGCTCAGGCGGGAGACGAGCGTCAGCGGCGCATCCGCCGATACCTGCCCTGCCAGCACCACGCGATAGAGCCAGCCGGTTTTCGCCGCGTTCTGCATTTGCGTGGCCATGTCGTTAATGCCGAAATGGAAGTTGAGCTTGAAGCAAGGGGAACGCGGCTGGGTCACCTGGATCAGGGCCTCGCCCCAGCGAAAGATATCGCCGATAAAGACGTTCTTCTCCGTCAGCCCCTCGGTTGACAGGTTTTCGCCAAACGCCGGAGCGACGAACAGATCGGCCTGAGCGGGATATTCGCTCGCCCAGTGCTGATAATGCTCGCGCGGATAGTGACACAGCGCGCGCTCTGGCCCGCCGTGGATTTTCTTTTCCGCCTGCTCATCGCCCGCCAGACCCAGCTCGGTTAACGTCAGTTCGCCATCAACCTGCAGTTTGGCAATCGCGCTCGGGCGGCTACCCTCGTAGTCCCTTATTTTTCCGGTGAATACATTAACGGGATAGTCCATCGCGGCTCCTTGTGCAGATTGTGGGTATAAAAAAAGCGAGTCATCAGACTCGCTTCTCACAGAAGGCTTTGCAACCTTATTTTTTAGCAGCGAAACGTGCCGCAGCTTCGTCCCAGTTTACAACGTCCCAGAAGGCTTTGATGTAGTCCGGGCGACGGTTCTGGAATTTCAGGTAGTAAGCATGTTCCCACACGTCCAGGCCCAGGATTGGGAAGCCGGATGCGCCAGAGATCGCTTCACCCATCAGCGGGGAGTCCTGGTTAGCAGTAGAAACGACCGCCAGCTTGTCGCCTTTCAGAACCAGCCACGCCCAGCCAGAGCCGAAACGGGTAGCAGCCGCTTTTTCGAACTCAGCTTTGAAGTTCTCAACGGAGCCGAAGTCGCGCTCGATAGCGGATTTCAGGTCGCCCTGCAGGGTAGTGCCGGTTTTCAGGCCTTTCCAGAAGAAGCTGTGGTTAGCGTGGCCGCCCGCGTTGTTACGCAGTACGGTTTTCTTGTCAGCTGGCAGTTGATCCAGTTTGGTGATCAGCTCTTCAGCGGACAGGTTGGCGAATTCTGGCAGGCTTTCCAGCGCCGCGTTGGCGTTGTTAACGTAAGTCTGGTGGTGTTTGGTGTGATGGATCTCCATCGTCTGCTTGTCGAAATGCGGCTCAAGGGCGTCGTAAGCGTACGGCAGGGATGGCAGGGTATAGCTCATAATCATCTCCATTATTGTCGGGCGGCAAACGTGTTAATGCCGCGTAAGCAGTTGGTTCATTATAGTTAATTAAATGATATTGAAAATGTTTATCAATGCCGTAGTTTTAATAAGGTTATAACTTTTCGTTATGTCACTGATCTGGCGGGGCGTGTGGAGAACTCAGGGGGTTGGTGAATATTCTATTACGCTGCGTTATGGCTGCGATGCCGCCACTGAACCGGGGTCATCCCCACTTCGCGGTTAAACACCACCGAGAAGTAGTTGCTGTCCTCAAAGCCGCACTGCATGGCCACTTCGCTGACCATCAGCTCGGTATGCTGCAGCAGATACTGCGCATGGCAGATGCGCAGCTGGCGCAGATAGTGGTTAACCGTCATGCCGGTCTGGGTACGGAACTGCTGGCGCAGAGCGCGCTCGCTGCACTGCTCCTGCTCGCAAAACTTCTCCAGCACAAAGCTGCGGTTCAGGCTGCCGGAAAGCGCAGTGATCAGCTTATCCAGCAGCGCTTCCGGCTCGCTGGCTTCGGGGTTATCCGGGGCGTAGCGGTAGCGTCTGAGCATGATCGTCAGCTGGGCAAACAGCAGTTCCGCCAGTTCAAACGCATGAGGGTCGTCCTTCAGGCTCTCCTGCTCCAGCTGGGCGATGACCTGGCGCACCTGAGCCATGCCGTTGCTGCCGAGCCGCCAGTGCGCCGCGCCGCGGGCATTCAGAAAGCCGGGGATGTTGGCCCCCCAGTCCACGTTGAGCTTCAGCCGGTCGGGGCAGTAGATGATGTTCTGCAGCACCAGATCGTTCACCGAGGCGTAGGAGTGTTTGTCCTCGGCGCGGATATAAAACAGGTCGCCGCGGGTGATGCGATAAGGGCGATCGTTGAGGATATGCAGGCCGTTGCCGCGCCACACCAGCACCAGCTCGCAGAAATCATGGGTGTGTTCGGCAAAGACATTTTGCGGATAGCGGTCCGCCACCGCGACGGCCTGAGCAGCGGATGCAAAAAAATCGGCTCTGCGAAGAATCAACTGTCCTGCCACGTCACAACCTCTACCGGGGAATAACCTGACATTATTACCCGCTTTGCGGCAATAAAACGGTGATTTTCCTCGCGTTACTGAAGGGAGGCATCCCGGCCCTGGCGAATATCGCGCGGCGACCAGTTGAACTCCCGGCGAAACAGGGTCGAAAAGTGGTTACTGTCGCCAAAACCGCAGCGATAGGCGATATCCGTGACGCTATCATCGGTATGGCGCAGCAGATGGCGGGCTTTGATCAGCCGCAGACGGTTCAGGTAGCGCTGAGGCGTCTGACCGGTGTGCTGCTTCAGCTGACGATGCAGGGTGCGCAGCGACAGCGAGAAGTTATCCGCCAGCGTCTCCCAGCAGACATCCTCCGCATAGTGATCTTCCAGCCAGGCCATCAGCTGATTGAGCCGGGCGTCGTTATTCGCGGCCCCTTCAACCAGACTGCCCCGGCGCAGCAGCACCAGCAGCTGCATAAACAGGATTTCGCGGCTGGCGAGGGCGTGAGTCTCCAGGCCCTCTTCCGACTGCTCCATCTGGCTTACCAGCTGACGCACCTGTTGCAGCGTGGCCTGGTTCACCCGCCAGTGTGACGGATAATGGCCATCCTGCTCCTGAGGCAACAGCTGGTTCAATCCCGACAAAAACTGGAACGCTTCCGGAGAGCGATAGAGCACATTTGTCAGGCACAGGTTGTCGGTATGTTCGTACATGTGCCGGTCGTGATCGCGCACAAAGCACACCGTCCCGCCGCTGATGGTGTACGGCTGCCCGTTAAAGACATGGATGCCCGTCCCGTGCTCCACGATCACAATCTCATGAAAATCATGATGATGTTCCGGAAACGCAGCCTGGGGCAGCCGCGGCTCAATCGCCACAGGCGAGTGGCCTGAAGGGAAAAAATCCACGCTGTGCAGTACGGTCATAACGGGTCACCACCAGATGATAAGAGTTCTCAAAATAGTAATTTAGGGTTCCCCGGCTCACCTTAAATTTTCGACAGCAAATGGCGCAAACCCTGTCGCTTTTTCAAGAAACGGCGGGAAAGATCCGGAAATGCGGACACCGTCACACCGCCTGTTTTTGCCGCTAAAAACCGAAATTGTGAACTCTCTCACGTTCATCTTTGAATTCTTGCCAGCGCCTGAAATGCGCTGTCACTGGCAAGAAGGTCGCTTTCCCTTCCCTTTTTTACACTCACCGGCAATGACTTCAATAAGGATCGGACCATGACTTTCCGCCATTGCGTGGCTGTCGATTTAGGTGCCTCCAGCGGCCGGGTGATGCTGGCAAGCTACCAACGCGAGGAGCGCACGCTTGTGCTTCGCGAAATCCACCGTTTCATTAACTGCCTGCAGAAGCAGGACGGTTTTGACTGCTGGGATATCGACACTCTGGAAGCGGAGATCCGCACCGGGCTGAATAAGGTATGTGAAGAAGGCATTCGCATCGACAGCATCGGGATTGATACCTGGGGCGTGGATTACGTGCTGCTGGACAGCAACGGCCAGCGCGTGGGCCTGCCGGTCTCCTACCGCGATGACCGCACCGACGGAGTGATGACGCACGCCCTGGAGCAGCTCGGCAAAGCGGAGATCTATGGCCGCAGCGGCATTCAGTTCCTGCCCTTTAATACGCTCTATCAGCTGCGCGCCCTGGTGGAACAGCAGCCGGAGCTGGTGGCGAACGTCGCCCACGCCCTGCTGATCCCGGACTACTTCAGCTACCGCCTCACCGGCCAGATGAACTGGGAATATACCAACGCCACTACCACCCAGCTGGTGAACATTAATTCCGATAACTGGGACGAGAACCTGCTCAGCTGGACCGGCGCGTCGCGCGACTGGTTTGGCACCCCGACCCATCCCGGCAATGTGATCGGTCACTGGATCTGCCCGCAGAAGCATGCCATCCCGGTGGTGGCCGTGGCCAGTCACGATACCGCCAGCGCGGTGATTGCCGCGCCGCTGGCCTCAAAGGATGCGGCGTATCTCTCCTCCGGCACCTGGTCGCTGATGGGCTTTGAGAGCAAAACCCCTTATACCAGCGATAGCGCCCTGGCGGCCAACATCACCAATGAGGGCGGCGCAGAGGGTCGCTACCGGGTGCTGAAAAACATTATGGGCCTGTGGCTGCTGCAGCGGGTGCTGAAGGAGCAACGCATCAGCGACCTGGCGACCCTGATTAGCGAGACGGAAGCCCTGCCGGCGTGCCGTTTCCTGATCAACCCTAACGACGACCGCTTTATCAATCCGGCCAACATGAGCGCCGAGATCCAGGCCGCCTGCCGCGACACCGCCCAGCCGGTGCCGGAGAGCGCCGCCGAACTGGCGCGCTGCATCTTCGACAGCCTCGCCCTGCTGTATGCCGAGGTGCTGCACGAGCTGGCGACCCTGCGCGGGAAGCCGTTCAGCGAGCTGCACATTGTCGGCGGCGGCTGCCAGAACCAGCTGCTCAACCAGCTGTGCGCCGACGCCTGCGGCATTCCGGTGTTAGCCGGGCCGGTTGAGGCCTCGACCCTCGGCAATATCGGCATCCAGCTGATGACTCTGGATGAGCTGACCAACGTCGACCAGTTCCGCCAGGTGGTGACCGGCAACTACGGCCTGACCACCTTTAACCCGAATCCCGATCATGAGATTGCCCGCTACCAGGCGCAGTTTCAGCAACAACGACCGACTAAGGAGCTTTGCGCATGACCACTCAACTTGAACAAGCCTGGGAACTGGCTAAACAGCGTTTCGCCGCCGTGGGCGTGGATGTCGAGGAGGCTCTGCGTCAGCTCGACCGTCTGCCCGTCTCTATGCACTGCTGGCAGGGCGATGACGTCGCCGGTTTTGAGAACCCGGGCGGCGCGCTGACCGGCGGGATCCAGGCCACCGGTAACTATCCGGGCAAGGCGCGTAACGCCGCCGAACTGCGTGCCGATCTGGAGCTGGCCCTGAGCCTGATCCCAGGGCCGAAACGCCTGAATCTGCACGCCATCTATCTGGAGTCCGACGAGCCCGTCGAGCGTAATGCCATCAAGCCGGAACATTTTAAGAACTGGGTTGAATGGGCAAAAACCAACAAGCTGGGGCTGGATTTTAACCCCTCCTGCTTCTCGCATCCCCTGAGCGCCGACGGGTTCACCCTCGCCCACGCCGATGACGAGATCCGCCAGTTCTGGATCGACCACGTGAAGGCCAGCCGTCGCGTGTCGGCGTACTTTGGTGAGCAGCTGGGCACCCCGTCGGTGATGAACATCTGGATCCCGGACGGGATGAAAGACATCACCGTTGACCGCCTCGCCCCGCGTCAGCGCCTGCTGGCGGCGCTGGATGAAATCATCAGCGAAAAACTCAACCCGGCGCACCACATCGACGCCGTGGAGAGCAAGCTGTTCGGCATTGGCGCCGAAAGCTACACCGTCGGCTCTAACGAGTTCTACATGGGTTACGCCACCAGCCGCCAGACCGCGCTGTGCCTGGATGCGGGCCACTTCCATCCAACCGAAGTGATTTCCGACAAGATCTCCGCCGCGATGCTGTACGTGCCGCACCTGCTGCTGCACGTCAGCCGTCCGGTGCGCTGGGACAGCGACCACGTGGTGCTGCTGGATGACGAAACCCAGGCCATCGCCAGCGAGATTATCCGCCATGACCTGTTCGACCGGGTGCACATCGGCCTCGACTTCTTCGACGCCTCTATCAACCGCATCGCGGCATGGATTATCGGCACCCGCAACATGAAAAAAGCCCTGCTGCGCGCCCTGCTGGAGCCTACCGCCGAGCTGCGCGCGCTGGAAGCCGCAGGCGATTACACCTCGCGCCTGGCCCTGCTGGAAGAGCAAAAATCACTGCCGTGGCAGGCGGTATGGGAGATGTACTGCCAGCGTAACGATGCCCCGGCGGGCAGCCAGTGGCTGGATAACGTCCGGGCGTACGAGCAGGACGTTCTCAGAATTCGCAAGTAAACAACATTGCCGGGTGGCGCTTCGCTTACCCGGCCTACGTTTAGCTGTAGGCCCGGCAAGCGAAGCGCCGCCGGGCATTTTCAAAGGAAACACAGAATGCAGACCATCACTCAATCCTGGTTCGTCCAGGGCATGATCAAAGCCACCTCCGACGCCTGGCTGAAAGGCTGGGACGAGCGCAACGGCGGCAACCTGACGCTGCGCCTGGATGAAGCGGATATCGCCCCGTTTGAGGCGGATTTCCACGCCAAACCGCGCTACATCGCCCTGAGCCAGCCGATGCCGCTGCTCGCCAACACGCCGTTTATCGTCACCGGTTCCGGCAAATTCTTCCGCAACGTGCAGCTCGACCCCACCGCGAATTTAGGGGTGGTAAAAGTGGACAGCGACGGCGCGGGCTACCACATTCTTTGGGGGCTGACTGACGAAGCGGTACCAACCTCTGAACTGCCGTCCCACTTCCTCTCCCACTGCGAGCGTATCAAAGCCACCAATGGGAAAGATCGCGTGATCATGCACTGCCACGCCACCAACCTGATCGCCCTGACTTTTGTACTGGAGAACAACTCAGACGTCATCACCCGCCAGCTGTGGGAAGGCAGCACCGAGTGTCTGGTGGTGTTCCCGGATGGCGTAGGCATTCTGCCGTGGATGGTGCCGGGTACCGACGAAATCGGCGAAGCCACGGCGGCCGAGATGCAAAAACGCTCCCTGGTGCTGTGGCCGTTCCACGGCGTGTTCGGCAGCGGCCCGACGCTGGATGAGACCTTTGGTCTGATCGACACTGCCGAGAAGTCTGCCGAAGTGCTGGTAAAAGTCTATTCGATGGGTGGCATGAAGCAGACCATCACCCGGGAAGAACTGATTGCGCTGGGCAAACGCTTTGGCGTTAACCCTGTGCAGTCAGCGTTAGATCTGTACAAATAAGAACATCGCGCCCCGCTCATCGGGACGGGGCGAACCTACACCTGCAAACCCTACAAAACTCAATTAAGTGGAGTAAAAGCAATGAAAATAAAGACAAGCTTGATCCTCACCGTTGCCGCCCTGGCGTTGTCCGGTTCTGCTTTAGCTGAAGTGAAAATCGCCCTGGTGGCGAAATCGTTAGGTAATGGCTTCTTCGAAGCGGCAAACGTGGGTGCCCAGGAGGCAGCCAAAGAGTTGGGTGATGTCAAAGTGATCTATACCGGCCCGACGACCACCACCGCCGAAGCCCAGATCGAAGTGCTGAACGGGTTGATCGCCCAGGGCGTGGATGCGATCGCAATCTCCGCCAACGATCCTGATGCCGTGGTGCCGGTGCTGAAAAAAGCGATGCAGCGCGGGATCAAAGTGGTGTCGTGGGATTCCGGCGTGGCGAAAGCCGGTCGCCAGATCCACCTCAACCCGTCTAACAACGCGCTGATTGGCGAGACCAACGTCAAGCTGGCAGCTGAGGCGCTGAAAGCGCTGAACGTGGAAAAAGGCGACGTGGCGGTGCTGAGCGCCACGCCAACCTCCACCAACCAGAACACCTGGATTGCCGAGATGAAAAAGGTGCTGCCGCAGTACCCGTCCGTCAATCTGGTGACCGTGGCCTATGGCGACGATCTCTCTGACAAGAGCTACCGCGAAGCGGTAGGCCTGCTGAAAACCTACCCGGATCTGAAAGTGATCGTCTCGCCATCGTCGGTGGGCATCGTGGCGGCGGCGCAGGCGGTGAAAGATCAGGGCAAAATCGGCAAAGTATACGTCACCGGCTTAGGGCTGCCGTCTGAGATGGCCGGCGCGGTGAAATCCGGTGCCAGCAAGAGCTTCGCCATCTGGAACCCGATCGACCTCGGGTATGCCGCTACCTACTTAGCGGATGACCTGGTGAAAGGCACGGCAACCAAAGAGGAAGCCAGCATGGGTAAACTGGGCAAAGTGAAGCTGGATGCCGACGGCAGCGGCGCCATGGCCGAGCCGTTTGTTTACGATGCCAGCAATATTGATAAGTTCTCGAAAATCTTCTAACAACTTCGCCCCTCACCCCGGCCCTCTCCCCTATGGGGAGAGGGTTAGGGTGAGGGGTAATGGAATTTCTGGAGAACTATCATGACCCCATTATTGGCGCTTAACGGCATCACTAAGGTTTTCCCTGGCGTGCGCGCCCTTGAGAACGTGCAGCTTGAGCTCTGGCCCGGCAAAGTCACCGCCCTGATCGGTGAAAACGGCGCGGGCAAATCGACGCTGGTCAAAGTGATGACCGGCATTTACCAGCCCGACGCGGGCGAAATCCTCTATAAAGCGATCCCTATTCAGCTGCCAACCCCCGACTCGGCGCATAAGGTGGGCATTACCGCCATTCACCAGGAGACCGTGCTGTTCGATGAGCTGTCGGTCACCGAAAACATTTTTGTCGGCCAGTACCTCTATAAAGGCATTTTCAAAAAGCTCGACTGGCCGGAGATGCACCGCCGGGCGCAGGCGATCCTCACCCGTCTGGAGGTGCAGATTGATCCGCGCGCGACGCTGAAAACCCTGAGCATCGCCCAGCGGCATATGGTGGCGATCGCCCGGGCGCTGTCGTTTGACGCCCAGGTGGTGATCCTCGATGAACCCACCGCCGCCCTGTCCCAGCACGAAATCCTCGAGTTCTACCAGATCGTCGAACGCTTAAAGCAGGAGGGAAAAGCCATCCTGTTTATCTCCCACAAGTTCGACGAGATTTTTGAGCTGGCGGATCACTACACCATCCTGCGCGACGGCGTGTTTGTCGGCGCCGGGGCCATCAACGACATCACCGAAGAGCGGATGGTGGCGATGATGGTGGGCCGCGCGATAACCCAGACCTTCCCGAAAGTGGAATGCGAGAAAGGCGACACCGTGCTGGAGGTGAAGGATCTCTGCCATCCGACCGAGTTCGCCAGGATCTCCTTTACCCTGCGCAAAGGCGAAATCCTCGGCTTCTACGGGCTGGTGGGTGCCGGACGTACCGAACTGATGCAGGCGCTCTCCGGTGTTTCGCGCCCCTCTTCCGGCAGCATTGTGCTGAACGGTAAAGAACAGCATTTCCGCCAGCCGGCGGACGCCATCAAAGCCGGGATCGTCTGCGTGCCGGAAGAGCGCCAGAAGCAGGGGGCGATTATTGAGCTGTCGATTGCGCAGAACATCAGCCTGCCGCAGCTCAGCAAGCTCAACGCCAACGGCGTGCTAAACGACGATCGCGAGTGGCAACTGGCGGACGAATACGCCAAACGCCTGCAGGTGAAAGCCTTTAGCTGGAAACAGGCGGTGGAGACCCTTTCCGGCGGCAACCAGCAGAAAGTGGTGATCGGCAAATGGCTGGCGACCCACCCGGACGTCATCATTCTCGATGAACCGACCAAAGGGATCGATATCGGCTCCAAGGCGGCGGTGCACCAGTTTATGTCCGAGCTGGTAGGTCAGGGGCTGGCGGTGATCATGGTCTCCTCCGAACTGCCGGAAGTGATGGGCATGGCCGACAGAATTATCGTCATGCATGAAGGGTTAATGGTGGCGGAATACCAGGCGGGGGGCGCGACGGCGGAAACCATCGTCAGCGCCGCCAGCGGTGCCAGACAGGAGGCCGCATAATGGTGCAACAACTGCTTAAACACCGCGAAGCGCTGCTGGCGGCGGTGATCGTGCTGATGGTCATCGCCATCGGTACCCGCGTCCCGTCGTTTATCGCCCCGGGCAACCTGGTGGAGATGTTTAACGACACCTCGATTCTGATCATCCTCGCTCTCGGGCAGATGATGGTGCTGCTGACCAAAGGCATCGACCTGTCGATGGCGGCAAACCTGGCCCTGACCGGGATGATTGTCGCCCTGATCAACTTTAACTATCCCGAGGTGCCGGTCTGGGTGCTGCTGATCCTGGCCACCGCCTTAGGGCTGCTGATGGGGGTCATCAACGGCCTGCTGGTGTGGAAGATGGGTATTCCGGCGATTGTGGTGACGCTCGGCACCATGAGCATCTACCGCGGGATCATCTTTTTGCTCTCCGGCGGAGGCTGGGTCAACTCTAACCAGATGGGGGCTGATTTCCTCGGCCTGCCGCGTGCGTCGGTGCTGGGCTTACCGGTACTGAGCTGGTGCGCCATTGCCGCCCTGCTGCTGGTGGGCTATTTCCTGCGCTACAGCCGCACCGGACGCGCCCTCTACACCGCGGGCGGTAACGCCACGGCGGCGTACTACACCGGGATCAACGCCGGCAAAATGCAGTTCGTCAGCTTCTGCCTCTCCGGGGCGCTGGCCGGGTTCTGCGGCTATCTGTGGATCTCGCGCTTCGCGGTGGCCTATGTCGATGTGGCGAACGGCTTCGAGCTTCAGGTGGTGGCGGCCTGCGTGATTGGCGGCATCAGCACCATGGGCGGTACGGGCCGGGTGTTGGGTTGCCTGTGCGGCGCGCTGTTCCTTGGGGTCATCAACAACGCCCTGCCGGTAATTGGCGTGTCGCCGTTCTGGCAGATGGCGATTTCCGGGACGGTGATTGTGATTGCGGTGCTGCTCAATGAACGCGGCAACAAACGCAAAGGACGGCTGATCCTGCGCGATGCGGCGCTGGCACGTCAAAAACAGGCGGTGAGATCATGAGTAAAATTATGACGTCTGAAGAGATCAAAAATACGCCCGCTGCGTCGGGCATTTTCCAGCGCCTGCTGTGCTGGGAAGGTTTTCTGCTGGCGGTCACACTGGCCGTGTTCGTGGTCAACGCGCTGGCCTCCCCTTACTTCCTTAATATCTGGAACCTGTCGGACGCCACGTTCAACTTCACCGAGAAAGCGATCATCGTGCTGCCCATGGCGATGCTGATTATCGCCCGTGAAATTGATCTGTCGGTGGCCTCCACCATCGCGCTCAGCTCCACGGTGATGGGCTTTTGCGCGGCCGCCGGGCTGGATACGCCGTTGCTGGTCTGCGTGGGATTAGGCGTGGGCCTGCTGTGCGGGCTGTTCAACGGTCTGCTGGTGACCCGCTTCAACCTGTCGTCGATTGTCATCACCATCGGCACCATGAGCCTCTATCGCGGCATCACCTACATCCTGCTGGGCGACCAGGCGTTAAACACCTGGCCGGAGAGCTTCGCCTGGTTTGGCCAGGGATACGTCTGGGGTGCGCTGTCGTTTGAGTTCGCGCTGTTTATCGTGCTGGGGGCGGTGTTCGCCTTCGTGCTGCACAAAACCAACTTCGGGCGTCGCACCTACGCCATCGGCAATAACCCGACCGGAGCATGGTATTCCGGCATCAACGTCAAGCGTCACAACCTGATCCTCTTTGCCCTGGTGGGGCTGATGGCCGGACTGGCCTCGGTGCTGCTCACATCGCGTCTGGGCAGTACCCGCCCGACCATTGCGATGGGCTGGGAGCTGGCGGTGGTGACCATGGCGGTGCTCGGCGGGGTCAATATTCTCGGCGGTTCCGGCAGCATGGTGGGCGTGATTATCGCCGCCTTCCTGATGGGGCTGGTCACCTTCGGCCTGAGCCTGCTCAACGTGCCGGGCATCGTGATGTCGGTGATTATCGGCGCGATGCTGATTGTGGTGATCTCCCTGCCGATCATCACCCGCCGGATTATGCAGCGAAGACGGATCTAAATGCCGGGTGGCACTGCGTTTACCCGGCCTACGAACCGTAGGCCCGCGCAAGCGCAGCGCCGCCGGGCATAAAAATCACCGTAATTAAGGAGAATTATCATGAGCTTTATGTTGGCGCTGCCGAAAATCAGCCTGCACGGCGCAGGCGCAATCGGCGATATGGTTAAGCTGGTGGCGAACAAACAGTGGGGCACCGCGCTGATTGTCACCGACGGTCAGCTGGTGAAAATGGGCCTGCTCGACAGCCTGTTTACCGCTCTAGACGCGCAGCAGATGTCTTATCACCTGTTCGACGCGGTGTTCCCGAACCCGACGGAAGTGCTGGTGCAGCAGGGCTTTGCCGCGTTCCAGGATGGGCAGTGTGATTACATTATTGCCTTCGGCGGCGGCAGCCCGATCGACACCGCCAAGGCGATTAAGATCCTCACCGCCAATCCTGGTCCGTCTACTGCTTACTCCGGCGTCGGCAAAGTGCTCAACCCCGGCGTGCCGCTGGTAGCGATCAACACCACTGCAGGCACGGCGGCAGAGATGACCAGCAACGCGGTGATCATCGATTCGGCGCGTCAGGTCAAAGAGGTGATCATCGACCCGAACATTATCCCGGACATTGCCGTGGATGACGCCAGCGTGATGCTCGATATTCCGGCCGCCGTGACGGCAGCCACCGGCATGGATGCCCTGACCCACGCCATCGAAGCCTATGTCTCCGTCGGCGCCCACCCGCTCACCGATGCCAACGCGCTGGAGGCGATTCGCCTGATCGCCCATTGGCTGCCGGAGGCGGTCAACAACGGCCACAACCTCGTGGCGCGGGAGCAGATGGCTTTCGGCCAGTATCTGGCGGGGATGGCCTTTAACAGCGCCGGTCTGGGGCTGGTGCATGCCCTGGCCCACCAGCCGGGTGCCACGCACAACCTGCCGCACGGCGTCTGCAACGCCATCCTGCTGCCGATCATCGAAAACTTTAACCGCCCTAACGCCGTGGAACGCTTTGCCCGTGTGGCGCAGGCGATGGGCGTGGATACCCGCGATATGAGCGACGAAACCGCCAGCATGGAGGCGATCAACGCCATTCGCGCCCTGAGCACCCGCGTCGGGATCCGTCCGGCTTCAGCAAGCTGGGCGTGACCAAAGCCGACATCGAAAGCTGGCTCGACAAAGCCCTCGCCGACCCGTGCGCCCCCTGCAACCCGCGCAGCGCCAGTCGCGACGAGGTGCGCGAACTCTATCTGGAGGCATTATGATCCGCAAAGCCTTTGTGATGCAGGTGAACCCTGACGCTCATGAGGAGTACGAACGTCGCCACAACCCGATCTGGCCCGAGCTGGAAGCGGTGCTGAAAGACCACGGCGCGCACCACTACGCCATCTGGCTCGATAAAGAGCGTAACCTGCTGTTTGCCACGGTGGAGATTGAATCGGAAGAGCGCTGGAATGCGGTGGCGAACACCGACGTCTGCCAGCGCTGGTGGAAATATATGGGAGAAGTGATGCCCTCTAACCCGGATAACAGCCCGGTGAGCGCCGGGCTGAAAGAGGTGTTTTACCTGGCCTGATGTGTTAACGCTGCCGCGCTCGCGGCAGCGATCTCCCGCTTACCGCTCAACGTAAACGCCGACACCAGCGTAATCGCCAGCACAAAACAGCCCAGCATCAGATAGGTATCCTGGAAGCCGATCCGGTCATACATATTCCCGGCAAAGGCGGAGAGGAAAATCGCCGCCAGCTGCTTGGCAAAGTTAAAGCCAATCAGGTAGATGGTCGCTGACAGCCGGGTATCGAACACCCCGGTGATGTACTTAAATGCGCCCACCAGCAGGAAAGGGACTTCCAGCGCGTGCAGCATCTTCAGGGCTACCACTTCCATGGCGGTGGTGGCAATGATGACCCGATGATGCGCGTCGCCATAATCAGCCCCGCAATCAGCAGCGTATTTTTCGCACCAATGCGGTTAATGATCCACGGCGAGCAGAACATGATGATGGCGTTACAGATTTCGCCCGCGGTGGTCGCAAAACCAAACGCCCGCGTGCCCGCCTCCGGTGTGGCGAAGAAGGTTTTAAAGAAGGTGGCGAACTGCTGATCGAAGACGTCATACACGCAGGCCACGCCAATCACGTACAGAATGAACATCCACATTTTGCGCTGGCGGAACAGGTTAATCACCGTTCTGACGGTGATCTGCGGCTGGTTAGCGCCTAATGCGTTCATCACCTGGGCGGTCTGGTTGGGCTTCGGTTTTGCCACCACTAACAGTACCATCAGCACCAGCGCCGCGGCGGACCCCATCCAGAACACATACGAGGGATCAATGCCGAACAGGATGCCGCCCGTCGAGGCGCACAGCCCCCAGCCCAGGCAGCCGAACATGCGCGCCTTGCCGTATTCAAAGAAGCTGTTGCGGCTCACGCGCTCGATGTAGGCCTCAATAGCCCCCGATCCCGCCGAGAAGACAAAGCCGATATAGAGCCCGCCACTCAGCGCCCCGAGCCAGATATTGGTTTTCAGCAGCGGAGCGAAAACGTAGAGGAAGAACGGCGCGAACAGAAACAGCAGCACCGCGATGATCCACAGCAGGTGTTTTTTCAGCCCCAGCTTGTCGGACACCACGCCCAGCACCGGCTGGAACGAGATGGCGGAGAGCGAGATGCAGGAGAAGACAATCCCGGTATGGGTTTTATTCAGGCCGATGATATCCGACAGCCAGATCGGCAGGAACGGAAAGCAGGTGGCCATGATGAAGAAGTAGAGAAAGAAGAACGATCCGAAGATCCAGAAGTTCGGATTGTCTTTGTGGGTACAGGCAGTCGTGTTCATTATTTTTATCCTTAACTCAGGGCCGCTTGCCCGGCCCATTGCCCTTATACGCGTTCAACGCCAATCAGAATGGCGGTTTCCGGATCCAGAACCGGCAGCGCCAGCCCCGCCTGCATCAGCCATTCGCCGCTCACCGTTTGCGGTGCCTCCATCCAGGCCGGCAGCTTGCGCATGGTATGTCCCCCTTCGCCGGTCAGGCGGATATTGGGGTGATCCAGCAGCGTGATGCGGTACCGGGCGTTGGCCGCCAGTCCCGGCATGCGCAGCGGCATCATCAGGGTGTAATCCGGCATCGCCATCTGGCTGACGAGAAACAGCCCCTGGGCCTGATCCTGGCTCACGATCCCCTGCGCCAGGGTGGTGCTGTCGGGCATATCCATGCGCCACTGGGTGCCGCGATGGATCACCTCGCGCCACTGCTTATGCAGCGCCGCATAGTGCCGGTAGCCCTCGCGCTCCTGCTCGTCCACGGCGAGCGGGTCCAGCTCCAGCCCCATATGCCCGAAAAGTGCCGTCAGGCCGCGGAAAGCGATGCTGTGCTGGCGGAAGGTGGCATGGCATTTATGATGACCGATATGCGCGCCCATCACCTCCGGTGGGAAGAAGTAGCTCATGCCGCGCTGGATGGTATTCCGTTCCAGGGCGTCGTTGTTGTCGGACGCCCAGAAGCGATGGCAGCGGGTCAGCACTTCATAGTCGATACGTCCCCCACCGGAGGAGCAGGATTCAAACTCCACGTGCGGGAAGCGCTCGCCCAGAGCATCCAGCAGGCGGTAGAACTGTCGGGTCTGGGCGTCGGCGGCGGCCTTGCCGTTATGCCCCGGCTGCACCAGCTCGCGGTTCATGTCCCACTTCACATAGTCAATCTTATGCTCACCCAGCAGCCAGCTCATCCGCTCCAGAAGGTAGTTGAAGGCGGCAGGAATGTTAAGGTTCAGCACCCACTGATGGCGTCCGGTGGCCTGTTCGTACCCCGGCAGGGCCAGCACCCAGTCCGGGTGCGCGCGGTAGAGATCGGAGTTGGGGTTAATCATCTCCGGCTCGACCCAGATACCAAACTCCATCCCGAGATCTTTCACGTGGTTAATCACCGGCGTTAAGCCGTTGGGGTATTTTTGCTCGTCGAGATACCAGTCGCCCAGCGCGGCCTGGTCATTGTTACGCCCCTTGAACCAGCCATCATCAATGATAAAGCGCTCGACGCCCAGCGAAGCCGCCTCGGTGGCCATGCGCATGATGTACTCAGGATCGTGGTTGAAGTAGATCCCCTCCCAGGTGTTGAGATGCACCGGGCGCGGTTTGTTCTCCGGGAAGCAAATGATGTTGCTGCGCAGATAGCGGTGGAACTGCTGGCTCATGCCGTTCAGCCCTTGCGCGGAGTAGCTGGCGTAGAGGCGTGGCGTCCAGAGGGTTTCGCCCTCGCTAATCGCCATCTCACCCGGCAGATAAAGCGCTTCGGCCTGCAGATAACGACGGCCATCGGTTTTGGCCTCGGCGCGCAGGCGATGGTTGCCGCTCCAGCCCAGATGCACGCCCCAGACGTCGCCCTGCATTTCGCTGAAACCCGGCGTGCCGCTAATCAGCGCCGGGAAATGTTCGTGGGAGGTTTTCCCCCGGCGGTTTTCGAGAACAAAGCTGTCGTGTTCCAGCAGCAGGCGATGCGGCTGGAACTCGCGGATCCAGCGGCCATGAAACGCCATCACTTCCCGGGCACGTTCCGCCAGCGGCAGGGTGACGGCAAGGCGCTCAACCTGCCACGGCTGGCTTTTGAGATTGGTCAGACCGTGGCGAACGGCCAGCACGCCGCTGTCATCGAGGGCCATCTCGCTGGTCAGACGCAGACCGGCGTTTTGGTCTTCGGCGGTTATAGTCAGGGTTTGCCCCTGCTGCGATACCGCAACGGTACTGAACTTCGGCGAACCATCCAGCCCCTGGCGGTGGCCTTCAATGCCCGGCGCGCCAAACAGGCCGTGGGCCAGCTCCGCCATCAGCGTAACCGGCGAGTCAACGTCCAGTCTGCCGTTGGCAACCGGGCGGGAAAGCGTGGACGCATCCTGCGGCGAAAAGTGGCGAAGGTGGGGTCCCCAGTAAAGAATTTCGGCGAACGGGTGGGTTTTGATCACCACATCCACCGTTTCGCTCGCCAGTCGTAAAATAGCCTCTTGCATCGGACATCTCCTGTCATCGGGATATCCTGAGTTTTGATCCGAAACGTTTCGGATACAAACCAAAACGTTTCGGTTTTGTGATCGGCTTTAGAAATTGGGGAAAATTATGCCGTCTGGCCCGGAGAGAATTCCGGCTGCCACAGCACCTGCAGCTGGCTGAGTTCGCCGCCGTTAATCAGCTGCAGCACCATGTCGGCAATCTGCTTGCCCACCCCCTGACGAGTGGACTGGATCACCGCCGCCACGTCGATATCGACAATGCTGTCCTGCGGCAGGCCATCGTAGACCACCAGCGATACGGCGTGCTCGCCGGTTAAACGCCCCATCTGCGCCAGCGCCATCGCCGCGCCATCGCCGTGGGTGTTGCAGTCGGTGACGATCGCCGTCGGCGGGACATCCAGCGCCAGCAGTTCCTGCGTGGTGGTGTAGCCCGCGCGGCGTGAAGGCGGCATGGTGCGCAGCCATTCGCTGGAGAGTCCCGCCTCTTTCAGGGCAGCAAGGTAGCCCTGACGGCGCTGGGTGATGAACGCCTGATTGTGGCTTTCCCCCAGGTAGGCGATGCGCTGATGCCCGCGCGCAATCAGACGCTGGGTGGCGGTGTGGGTGCCCGCATAGTTATCAAAATCAAACCAGGCGTAGGGCTCCGGCAGATGGCTACGACCGAGCGCCAGGAAGGGGAACCCGGCGGCCTGCAGCTGTTCGAGACGCGGATCGTTATCGAGCGTGTGCGCCACAATCAGCGCATCCACGCGACGGCTTTGCACCATGCGCATATAGCTGTGCTTGTCGGCCAGGTCGTCGTCGGCAATCAGCAGTAAGTCGATCTCATGACGCGCTAACTCGTGGCTAATTTCGCCGACCATCTCCATAAAAACGCTGTTATTGAGCGGAACGGGATGCACCGGAAAGACCAGCCCCACGGCGTCGATCTTGCCCATCTTCAGGCGGCGGGCAAGGGTGTTCGGGCGATAGCCACGTCGCTGCGCTTCGGCCTCCACGCGGGCGCGCGTCTCGCTGGAAACGTCAAAATAGCCGTTGAGGGCGCGGCTTACCGTCGTTACCGACAGTCCCAGTTCTTTAGCAATGGCTTTAAGCGACATGATTATCCGTGTCTTTGGGTATTAGTTTTGTTCCGACACCATGAGCGCATAGGTATCGGGCTCAAGGGCTTTGAAGATGTGCGCCTGGTCGGCAGGATAGCAAATATAGTCCCCCTGCCCCAGTTCCTCGGGTGCGTCGATCAGGCCAATCAGCGCCCGCCCCTTCATCACAATAATATGTTCGACCGAACCCGGCGGGTGCGGATGCGAGATACGGTCGGCGCCGGGCTGGGCCATCAGGATGTAGATATCGCGTCGCGCGCCCGGCGGGCAGGCCGCCAGTAAAATTGCCTCATAGTTTGCCTGTTCAGCCACCACTTTGGTGCCTTCGCCGAGGCGGATAACCTGGGTGGCAGGCTGATGAGGTTCAAGCAAACGGGCAAAGGGGATATCCAGCGCCACGCACAGCGACCACAGGGTTTCGAGGCTGGGATTGCCGTTGCCGGACTCCAGCTGCGAGAGTGTGGATTTGGCGATCCCGGCACGACGGGCAATTTCCGCCAGTGAAAGCCCGGTCCGCATGCGCTCTCGCACCAGACTTTTCGCGATCACGCTAATTGGCTGCGTCATAAAACGGCCTCTTGTACTGTTATATCGAACGAATCGTTCATCTTGATAAACGAATTTATTGCGTTCATTATAATGGATACTCGTTCGATATGGCTAAATTTGTATGAAACACTCTCTCTCAAGTCTTAAAGGCGACACCATCAAAGCGATTATCCTGGTGTGCCTGGCGGTGGGGGTCGTGGGGATGTCCTACGGCTCGCTGGCGATGGCGTATGGCTTTCCGCTGTGGGTGCCGTTTGTGCTCTCCATTTCGGTGCTGGCGGGCGCGTCGGAGTTTATGTTTATCGGCATCGTCGCCAGCGGCGGCAATCCGCTTGCCGCGGCCGCCGCCGGACTGCTGGTCAATGCCCGCCATGTGCCCTTTGGCGTAACGGTGCGCGAGCTGGTCGGCAAACGCGGCGCCAGCTTGCTGGGCTGCCACATTATGAACGACGAAAGCGTGGTGTTTGGCCTGTCGCAAAAAACGCCGGAACAGCGCAAGGCCGCCTACTGGCTCTGCGGTCTGGGCGTGGCAATCATCTGGCCGTTGGGCACCCTGCTGGGGGCGATGGTCGGCAAGCTGCTGCCCGACCCGGAAACCATCGGGCTGGATGCGGTATTCCCGGCCATTTTGCTGGCCTTAGTGGTGCCCGCCTTCAAAAACCGCACGACGCTTATCCGCGCCTGTAGCGGTGCGGCGCTGTCGCTGGCCGCGGTTCCCTTTGCGCCGGTGGGTCTGCCGGTGTTGCTCTCTCTGCTTGGCCTTGCGACGAGGAAGAAATAATGGAAAACATGACCGTCTTTATTCTCGGCATCGCCCTGCTCTCTGCGGGCACCTACCTGATGCGTCTCGGTGGAGCAAAACTGGGCAGCCGGTTAGCGCTGTCGGAACGCTCCCAGGCGCTGCTCTCGGATGCGGCAACGGTACTGCTGTTTTCGGTGGCGCTGGCGACCACCTTCTACGAAGGGGAACATTTTGCCGGAATGGCGCGGGTGTTGGGCGTGGCGTTTGCGGTATTTCTCGCCTGGCGCAAAGTAACGTTGATTTTCGTGATCGTGGCGGCGGCAGTGGTGACGGCGCTGTTACGCCTGGCGGGCATAAACTAAAAAAGCGCCCCGGGGGCGCTCTTTCGACAGATGCTTTGTGCTTATTTGCTCAGTTCAGCGGTCATGTGCACACGGTTACCGGTGAAAGCCTGAGTAATGGTGTAAGACGATGCGCCAGCCTGCTGAGCCTGAGCGGCAATTTTCGCTTCTGCGCCGTCAATGGTGCTGGCAGATGCGGTGACAGACTGAGCAGCGAAAGAACCGAAAGAAGTAGCCAGAGCGATAACAGCGACAAAAGTTTTGATGTTTTTCATGATAGAGACCCTTGCGATAAGTTGTTTGTTGTAAGGCGTTGCGCCTTGATGTGATAAATAATAGGCCTCATCACCGACAACTGAAAGCGGAAGGATTTGCTAATATCATTCAAAATTACTGATTTAAATTCATGCTTTTAATCCCATACAAAATTCCCGGCGATCGGGATCACATTCCAGTCAAAACAGGGTTTCATTTTCACGTCACGACGGGGAAAGTAATCAGTGTCGAATCATAAAGTTAGTGTCTAGCGTCTAACTACTTTCGACACTTTTTTCTACTCTACGCAGGACGATAACTGATGGCTCTGTCAGCGAAAGAAAAGTTATTCCACAAAATTTTAACGCATTATGCTGCCAGCCCTTCTGGTTTCACGGCTCAGGACTGCGCTGACTTTATGCCGGTTAACCGCAGCGTTCTGAGTCATTACCTGAACAGACTGTGCGATGACGGTCAGTTAAGTAAGGAAAATACCCGTCCCGTACGCTTCTATGTGCGCCAGAACCCCTCCGAAATGTCATCGACTTCGCATTTAGTGTCGAAAAGAGAGGACGTATTCCAGAATCTGATTGGTGCGCAAGGGAGCCTGGCAGAGGCAGTGGCGCTCTGTCGTTCTGCAGTTGATTACCCGGGTGAAGGTTTGCCGGTTTTGATCTCAGGTGAAAGCGGTGTGGGAAAAAGCCATCTGGCGATGCTCATTCATCGTTATGCGGTGGAGCGTGGCGTCGTTGCTGCGGTGAAACCTTTTGTTGAGCTTAACTGCGCAGATTACGCCAATAATCCTGAGTTACTGTCAGCCACCCTTTTTGGCTATACCCGTGGTGCTTTTACGGGGGCCGATCGTGAGAAGCGCGGCGCCTTTGATGAGGCCGACGGTGGTTTTCTGTTTCTGGATGAAGTACATCGCCTGTCGGCGGAGAATCAGGAGAAGCTCTTCCTGTTCATGGATAAAGGTTATTTCTATCGTCTGGGGGATAACCGAACCCGCCACCCCGCCTCGCTGCGTTTTATCTTCGCCACCACTGAAAACATCGATACGGTATTACTCAATACCTTCCGCCGACGGATCCCGGTACGCGTGACGCTGCCCAACTACCTGTCGCGTTCGCTAACCGAACGGGTTGCCCACGTTAGCCATTTTTTACAGCAGGAAGCACGCAGCTTGCGGCGGGATATTCACCTCGATAATTCACTTATGCACCAGTTGGTGACCTCCCCGGTACGCGGGAATATCGGCGAGCTTAAAAACCAGATCAAAGTGATGTGCGCCAGCGCGTGGAGCGATCGTCGCGAGGCGGAGGTCATCTCGCTACGGAGCGCACAGACCAGCGGCGAAACCCTGGTGATTTCTGCCCGCCAGCCTGGTAATGCGCCTGATGCCAGCATAGTGATCCCGAAAGCCATGCACGATGCGGTGATCTTTCGCGAGTTCTGCCATAGCGGCAACGTCCTGTTATTGAACCGTAAGATGGAACAGTTGCTGACCTCGGTGAGCGGTATCATGGCGCCGGATGCCATTTATAGCGGCTATTTGTGGCAAAACACTATGCACGCAATAAATGAACTGGAAATCCAGACCGGTATTCCGTGCGGGCAGGAGATCCGTAAAGCGGTCTGGCTCTGTATGAGCTATGCGTTAAATACGCCCCATCAGCCAGACGCGGTCAGTGAGCTGCTAAACATATCAGATTACGTCTCAGGCAAAGCCCGACTGCTGGCCGAAGAGTGCCTCGCGCTGCTGGCAAAGCATGTAGTTAATCAGCCTCTGCCCTTGCTGATGCCGCTTCTGAGCTGCGCGTTTCACACCCAGGCCGGAGAAGATGACCTTATCCAGGGCATTATTGTCTCGCATGGCCGTTCTACCGCCTCCAGTATTGCTAGCATAGCCAACCAGCTTACCGGCGGCTATTACTTCAAAGCGTTTGATATGCCCAATGCGACATCTACACGGGAAATTATCGATTTATTGATCACGCATCTTTCCCGCCTCAGGCAAGGAGCGGGATTAATCATCCTGGTGGATATGGGGTCGCTGAAGGAGATCTACGAAGAGATTAAGCTTCATCTGCACGGCGAGCTGCTGGTGATTAATAACGTCAGCACCGCAATGGCGCTGGATATTGCCTCCAGAATTCAGGAGCAGCAGTCGATGGAAGCCATTATCGAAGAGACGAAAGGCGCTTATGAGGTGGAAGCACGCTACTACGCGGGGATGCAGCCCGGCAATAAAATCATCATTTCCTGCATCTCTGGTGAAGGCATCTCACGAAAGTTAAAAGATATTGTCCAGCGTTACCTCGTTCAGGAAAGCATCGACATCATCACGATGGAATATGACGACCTGAAATGGAAAATTACCCGCGCCGACCCGGCGCTGAACGGCACGCGCCTGATCATTACCACCACCGATCTGGAAGCGGGCTACATCCCGCTGATCAGCGTCGAGCAATTGATTAAAGAGAAGACCCAGGTCCTGAAACGCGACTACTTTCACGGGCTGCTGACGGACGGCGGACTTGAGCCGATGGTGGAAGAGGTGGTGAAACTCTTTACCGTAGAAGGCGTGGCCAGCCGGCTGAACTTCCTCAATCCCGTCGTCATCATCGATGAAGTGGAAGCGGTGATTAAACAGTACGAAGCATTCTATAAAATCCATTTCGAGAGCTACCTGCGCATCAACCTCTTTATGCACATTGCGCTGATGATTGAACGGGTCATGGTCAATAACGGCGTACGCCAGCGCGAAGAGGCGCAACTCACGCCAGAGCAGACAGCCTTCGTTGCCGTGCATGACACCTTTTTCCAGGCGCTGAATCGCAAATACAACATCACCCTCCCTCTCACTGAAGTGCTGATGATTTACGAAATTATGGAACCGTGGATCGCCCCCGATGCTCTTTCGTGATCCGTGTCGCCAGCGCAGGCTGGCGCATGCTTCGACACTGCGTTAACACCTCTTTCCGACACTAAAATCAGCGTCCAGGAATGCAAATTAAACCATATATATCAATAAATTGAAAATATGGCACAGGGTTTGCAAATCCATCATCAGATACCCTGGAAAGCGTAAGGAATACCCCATGCGAGAGATGTATGTCGCAACCCATGGCCGCTATGCCGAAGGCATTATTTCGGCTCTGAATTTGTTAATTGGCGACGATCATGGCATCACACCGGTTTGTGCATACTGCGGCGAGATTGGATCCACAGCAGAGCTGGCCGTTCGCTTTGATGCGATGGCCCGGCAGGCAGCCAGTCGAGGCAACGAGCTGGTGCTGTTTACCGATATGCCTGGCGGCAGCGTCAACAACACGGCCGTACAGATGATGATCAAATATCCCCACGTGCAGGTCGTCAGCGGGGCAAACCTGATCATGCTTATGGAATTCTGCATGTCCGAACATGACGAAACGGCTCTGCGCCTTCAGGACGCGATAGCGGCGGCCAGCGGGGCAATGCAATACATGAACGTCTTACCTGAGATCGCTTCGGCCCGTCAGGCGCAACATGCAGATGCCCGGGATGGCATTGACGATTTCTTTACCCTGGAGGATAGCCAGTGAAGGTCGCACTCGAAACGCTGGATACGCGATACAGCCTGCCGCAACCCGGTCTGGATCCTCGCTGGTTACAGGACGCGCTTGCTCAGGTTATTCGTCAGGTAGATGTGATGTTGCCACGATTTACAACCACCTTCCCTGCCGCCAGCGCGACGGAGGGCCGCTATCCAGCTGTCGAAAAGGTCGACTGGACGGAAGGATTCTGGACCGGAATGCTGTGGCTGGCCTGGGAAGTCACCGGCGATAACAAATATCGCGCGGTGGCAGAGGGCCTGCTCGACAGCTTCGAAGAGCGCCTCGATCGCAGAATTAAAGTTGATACTCACGACCTGGGTTTCCTGTATTCGCTCTCCTGCGTGAACGCCTGGAAACTCACTGGCAATACCCGCGCCCGCAACCTGGCATTACGCGCCGCAGAGTTGCTGTACCAGCGCTTTAACGCTACGGCAGGCGTGATTCAGGCATGGGGTGATCTGAGCGATCCGGCGCGCCAGGGCCGGATGATTATCGACTGCAATCTCAATGTTCCCCTGCTGTTCTGGGCTGCCGACGAGACGGGTAACCAGGCCTGGCGTGAAGCAGCCACCCGGCACCTGGCGCAGGCGGCACGCTACTTAGTGCGCGATGACGCTTCAACGTTTCACACCTTTTATATGGATATCCACAGCGGAAAGCCGCTGCGCGGAGATACCCATCAGGGCTTTAGCGACAGCTCGTGCTGGGCTCGCGGCCAGGCGTGGGGAATTTATGGTTTTGCCCTGAGCTTCACCCACACCGGCGACACCACCCAGCCGGAGCTTTCTCGCCGCCTGGCTCACTATTTCCTCAACCGCTTGCCCGAGGATTTCGTCTGCTACTGGGATCTGATCTTCACGCCCGACGATAAGGCCTGGCGCGATACTTCAGCAGCAGCGATTGCCGTTTGTGGACTGGCTGAGTTGCTTAAACAGCTTCCCCTGACGGATCCGCTACGGCCTGCGTATGGCAATGCTATCACGCTGATTATGCAAAATTTACATCAACATTACTTCGCGGATCCGCAAGACGGCCTGCTTCGCGAAGGCGTTTATAACTTTGGCCGCAATATGGGGATTAACGAACCTAACCTGTGGGGCGACTACTTCTATTTTGAAGCCCTGGTTCGCCTTTCCCGCGTCTGGACACCCTACTTCTGCTAAACCGGAGCTATACCATGATTTCTTTAGTTCGTATTGATGATCGTTTGATACACGGCCAGGTTGCCGTGGTCTGGACCAAACATCTGGGCGTAAACCGCATTCTTGTTGCCAACGACCAGATCGTGAATAACGACGTGCAGAAAATGTCGCTACGCATGGCGGCACCCGACACGGCCAAATGCGCCATTATGGCGGTCAAAGACGCAGGTGATGTGCTGAACGATCCGCGTTCAGAAAGCATGAAAATAATGGTGATCGTGAATAACGCTGCGGATGCGCGCCGTCTGGTGGAGCAGGTTCCCGGTATTAAAACACTGAACGTCGCCAATTTCGGGCGTATTACTGACAACCTTGCTGCGAAAACACGTATCAGCGATACCGTCTATGTCACGCCAGAAGATGTGGCTGACTTTCAGGCTATTGCCGCACGCCATGTCGCTGTTGAATATCAGGTTCTGCCCTCTCATCCGGTGAAAAACCTGATTGAGATGCTGGCAAGCGCCGTCAATTAATCGAGGTCGCTATGTTAACGTCTGCATTTCTTGTCGCGTTGATCATGTTCCTGGTTAAAACCGCTGACCATACGCTGGGCCAGCCTCTGATTGAGCGTCCACTTGTCTGTGGCGCGCTGGTCGGCCTGGTACTGGGCGATCTTGAGCAGGGTATTATTATCGGGGCCACGCTGGAGCTAATTTTCCTGGGCACCATCACCATTGGTGGCTCTGTTCCGGCCGATCTGGCCGTGGGCTCCGTACTGGCGACGGCCTTTACTATCCTCACCCACGCCGAACCCCCGGTCGCCGTGGCGCTGGCGTTACCTATCAGTCTGCTGGCGGTCTTCGTTTATCAGGTGCTGAAGCTGGTCTATACCGGACTGGTCGAAAAATATGACGCCTTACTCGATCAAGGCCGGGACCGTACCGCCCTGGCGCTAACGCTGGGCATGACGTTGTTTTACGGTGTCCCCTTCGCCCTGATCGCCTTCTTTGGCATCCTGTTTGGCACCGATGTCATTCGTAGCCTGGTCGAAAGCATTCCGGGCACCGTAATGCGCGGTATGACGGCTGTTGGCGGCATTTTGCCCGCACTGGGTTTTGCCATTCTGTTGAAAGCGCTGTGGAACAGAAATATTGCCGCCTTCTTCTTTATTGGTTTCGCCATGGCAGCTTATTTGAAACTGCCGATTATGGGCATCGCCATTATTGCCGCCTCGGTCGCAGTCTATCTCTGCTTCAACGAGTTCAACCAGCTAAAAGCAAACAAACAGGCAGGGGCAGCCGCACCAGCTTCTGTTGATGATAAGGATGGGTTCTTCAATGACTGATATCCAGATGAAAGACGTTACTGTTAGTCGCGAGGACAGAAGCGAGAAACAATTATTCCGTCAGCTTTTTATTCGTCAGTTCCCGCTGCTGGGAACCATGAATTTTACCCGTATGGAAGGGTTAAGCTACGGCTGGGCGCTGGCACCGATGTTGAAAAAAATCTATGCCAACGATCCCCATCGCTATCTTGAGGCGCTTAAACGCAACAGCCAGTTTTTCAATACCAACCAGCATCTGGCGCCGTTTATTATGGGCCTGACGCTGTCGATGGAAAAAGAGAACGCGGCTAATCCCAACTTTGATACCTCCAGCATTAACGGGATCAAAGTGGCGCTGATGGGCCCCTTTGCCGGTGTGGGCGACTCCTTCTTCTATGGTGTGCTGCGTATTATTGCCACCGGCATTGCAATCGGCCTGGCATCTCAGGGGAATCCGCTGGGTCCCTTACTGTTCCTGTTGCTTTATAACATTCCAAGCTATCTGCTGCGTTATTACGGCGGCGTAATGGGTTATCGTCTCGGCTCAAAATATATTGCCGAAGCGACGCAGTCGGGATTATTAAGTTGCATTACCAAAGCCTCATCGATAATGGGATTAATGATGGTGGGCGCAATGAGCGCCAGCATGGTGAAGTTCACCACCACCTTTCAGACCACCATTGCCGGGCAGCCTTTTGTCTTACAGGATATTCTCGATAAAATTTGTGTAGGCTTAATACCGCTGATATTGGTTCTGGGATGCCTGAAACTTCTCAATAAGAAAGTCAGCCCAAATAAAGTGCTACTGCTGTTAATCGCCCTTGGCTTTGCCGCTGCGGGGATTGGAATAATCTAAAATCCTCAGCCCCTTTCTCAGGAAGGGGCTAATTATCTGGAGTGAAAATGACCTGACAAGCCGCTTGCTTTTCAAATCAGCCTGAGAAGTTTCATCAGGTTTACCTTCCTCCTCATATCGATCACATCAGCTCCCGTATCAACTTCTTACCGGATCTTATTTCAATAGAAATATCGACACTTTTTTCCTGCGCTACGGCGCCATATTTATCAATACCGGC
Organism: Leclercia sp. LTM14; assembly: GCF_023736175.1. NCBI lineage: Bacteria > Pseudomonadati > Pseudomonadota > Gammaproteobacteria > Enterobacterales > Enterobacteriaceae > Leclercia > Leclercia sp. LTM14. Next base: position 32,198 of record NZ_JAIKTT010000015.1, on the reverse strand, counting down.
CGTCACTAAGCCAGAACCACCAGTAGCATCTTCACTTCTCTATGCTCTGCCAAATGTCCATCTCATCAGCCATATTGCAAGTTCTCAGATTAATGAAACGCGTCGCGTGGTTAATTATATTCTTGACCAGTTTCTGCTGTGGCTAAAAAAACTCATTGTCTCAATTAAATGTGATGACATTCTCAAAGAGTGTTTGTATTGCGTCTAAAAAAATGAAAATCGCGACTTTATTTATAAAGTGTCTAACTGTCAGCCATAACTCCCTATAAACAATAGAAATAACTTCCTGGCATGCTCCTTGCTATTTATTCAGAGCATTACCCTATTTTAAATAACGACAGGAATAAAAATGAAAAAGTTACATGCGTTAGTGCTTGGATTTCCGCTTGCCTGTTTTTCACTGAACACGCTGGCAGCCGCTACCTGGATTGATAATCGATATGCCCATACAACCGCCTCAGAAAAGAATCAATATAAAGTCGGTCTTGGGCATATTTTTGATAATGGTGCAGGCGTTTTAGCCTCCGCTATGTACGATTTAGGCCAGGACTTTGATCAAATGAAAAGCACCTTTCAGGAATTTGAGGGCTGGTACCCCTTACCATTAAATGAAAAATGGTCCGTGACACCTGGTGGCTTGACGGATATTGATTCAAACGGAACTAAACTGGCTCCATATATCAGTCTGGATTATAAGTTCAGCAAACAGTTAAGCTTCAGCGGTCGTTATCGTTATAACCATATGACCCATAAAGAACGCGATTTTAACGGTGAGATGGATTATAACGACAGCCACCAGTTCGATTTATTTATGAACTATCAGGCAACCGAGAAATTATGGTTACAACTCAACCCGGAATTTTTCGTTAATACCAATGATTTTAATGCTGCCAACGGCCAAAAAACCCACTGGGAGCCGAGTATTGTTGCCCGCTATCGCATGGATAAACACTGGCTACCTTATGCGGAAATTGCCTGGCTGGATCAGGATCAGAACCATGACGATCAGGTTCGCTTCCGCCTCGGTATTCGCTATTACCTGGACTAAATATTTTGGGGCAGCAATGCTGCCCCTGTTTCAACGCATAGCCACCGTAAAGCGGGAAAAGCGCACGTAGCCATGGCGATCGCTGTTCTGACCGCGGGCGTAAATGCCCATCCTGGCACCAATCCATTTCCCTGCCCCTGCTGAAAATTGTGGGGCGACTTCATTCCATTCCGCGCCTGGCAGTTGATAGCCGAAATGCACGATGCCGTCATAATCAACCCGTAAACCAAGCACAACCTGCTTTTCATCAAACAGATCGACGATGGGTATAGACGTCGAATTCAGCTCGCCTTTATCGTCTATCCAGCCGTGATCCAGACAAAGTTGCGCCCCTGTTTTGCCATTCACGGCACGCAGGGCAGCAAAGCGCTGACCATATACCACCAGCCCGCCCTCCTCCATATCATGACAAAACTCAAGCGACAGGGGAGTTCGCACCGAAAAACGTTCGGCCGGGAAGTTTTGCAATAAAAGCTGTGGAAGATGATAAATAGCGTGATTGTTTTCTGACGCGGTACAGGTTAAATGCAGACCTTTCTCCCCCTCGGTTAACCACTCCTTTTGGGGGTTCGCCTGCCACTGCCACTGTAGCCCAGGCTGCCCGTTAGCAAAATCATCACTGGTTTGTAGCGAACAGGGTGACAGCGGAAGCTGAGGCACCAGATGAACACCGACGGGCTGCCCTTTATGCGTGCCATCAAGACATTCACCAATCTGTGGCCAACCGTCGCTCATCCAGCGCAGCGGCTGAAGGTGAATAATGCGCCCGTAGACCCCCTTATCCTGAAAGTGGAAAAACCAGTTTTCGCCATTTTCCAGTTCGATCCAGGCACCCTGATGCGGACCGTTGACGGCACTATTTCCCTGATGCAGCACATCACGACTTTCCCATGGTCCCTCCAGGGTGGCAGCACGTAGCACCGTCTGCCAGCCACGTTTTACGCCGCCTGCCGGTGCAAATATCCAGTACTCGCCGTTACGCTTATACAGCTTCGGCCCTTCCAGGGTGGGGAGCGAGGGTGTGCCATCAAAAATAATGCGACCATCGTCGAGCAGCCTGGTCGCATCAGGTGACATTTCGAAAAGCTGCAGCTTGTTTTTCACGCCGCTGCGGCTGAAAGCAAATGCATGGATCAGCCATGCGCGGCCATCATCGTCCCAGAACGGACAGGGATCTATCCAGCCCGGGGCCGCTTTAAGGCAATAAGGTTCACTCCACTCACCCAGCGAATCATCAGCATGTGAAACATAGATCCCTTCATCCGGTAGACTGTAAAACACCCAATAACGGCTGTTATGAAAGCGGATCGCCGGAGCCCAGACGCCTTTGCCCGGCTGGGGGGCATCGTATTCAGGCGACGGGAGTCTTTTTACAATGTGGTTGACGATTCTCCAGTGAATGAGATCGCGTGAATGGAGCAGCGGTAAACCAGGCAACAGATGAAAACTGGACGCCACCATCCAGAAGTCGTCCCCCTGTCGAATGACATCAGGGTCGGCAAAATCGGCATGAATAATCGGATTTTGGTAGAGCAGCGGCATATCGGAACCTTATGTTAGTTAATCTTCCCTGCGCTGCAATTTTCAGACCATCAAAAAATAACATTACTAAACAATGGATTAACCATGATTTAGACACAAAAAAAGCGCCCCGGGGGCGCTCTTTCGACAGATGCTTTGTGCTTATTTGCTCAATTCAGCGGTCATGTGAACACGGTTACCGGTGAAAGCCTGAGTAATAGTGTAAGACGATGCGCCCGCCTGCTGAGCCTGAGCGGCAATTTTCGCTTCTGCGCCGTCAATGGTGCTGGCAGATGCGGTGACAGACTGAGCAGCGAAAGAACCGAAAGAAGTAGCCAGAGCGATAACAGCGACAAAAGTTTTGATGTTTTTCATGATAGAGACCCTTGCGATAAGTTGTTTGTTGTAAGGCGTTGTGCCTTGATGTGATAAATAATAGGCCTCATCACCGACAACTGATAGCGGAAGGATTTGCTAATATCATTCAAAATTACTGATCAATAATCAGGCGTTGCGGATGGGTATATACCGTGGCTTTTCCTGGCTTGCAGAAACCCACCAGCGTCAGGTTGCAGCGCTCGGCCACCTCAACCGCCAGGGTGGTAGCTGCGGATACCGCAAACAGGATCTCCACGCCGCACATCGCCGCTTTTTGCACCATCTCATAGCTTGCCCGGCTGGAGACCAGCGCGGCTCCCTGCTGCCAGAAGGCGCTTTCGCCAGCCCGTCGGCCCAGCAGCTTATCCAGCGCCACGTGGCGTCCGACGTCTTCGTGCCCGCCGGCAATTTCGCCCGACGGCAGTACCCAGGCGGCGGCGTGGGTACACCCGCTCAGGTTCCCTACCGGCTGTACCGAGTTAAGATTTTGCAGCGCAATATTGAGGTTGGTCAGGGTAAAGGTCTGGGTGAAGGGCAGCGGCGCGATGGGTTTGCCGATGTCGTTCAACTGCTCCACGCCGCAAACCCCGCAGCCGGTCCGCCCGGCCAGCGCGCGGCGGCGCTCCTTGAGGGCCATAAAGCGTCGGCTGGAGAGCTCGATTTGCACTTCCATGCCGTTGCAGACCGGGACCACATCCATCCCGTAGATCTCCTGCGGGTGGTCGATAATCCCTTCCGAGAGGGAAAAACCGAGGGCAAACAGGGGCAGATCTTTTGGCGAAGCCATCATCACGACGTGCGAGATACCGTTATAAACCAGCGCCACGGGCACTTCCTGCGCCAGCCAGTCCGCAACGGGCTGGTTGAGCTGCGGGGGTCTGCGCACCTCACAGGTCACAACGCCGACGGGCTGGGAGGGGGTATCTCGGTTCTCTTTTGACACGACTTCATTCCTGGGCAACTTCGCAAGTAAGGGCGCTATTGCACCACAAATAGCGGGACTTCGCGCCGGAGATGGATCAATTTTTCAGTAGAGCAACTGTCAGGCGGCCTTACTCCCTGTGGGGGAGCCCGTTGAGCGGGTTGCTACAGCCTTGTAACACGCAGGGTTAATAAAGTGATTTAGTTCACATTTTTAAATTAGCACGCTTAGATTTCGTTCACGTTGTTTTAACTCCATTCAAACAAGCCTACCGACAATGTGGTATTCTGAGCCATATCCCTCGCGGAATTGAGGGAATAAAAGATCCCATCCCTTTCCGGTTATTTTGTAACCGTAAAGTAAAACTATATGCACCTGAATAATGCGCGTTGCAGGTAAGCAGCAAAACGCACCTGCGACACGCCCTGTAAAAGGTGGCAATGTCGAAACAAGGAGTGACCCATGCAGGTCAGCAGAAGGCAGTTCTTTAAGATCTGCGCTGGCGGTATGGCAGGCACCACGGCAGCAGCACTGGGCTTTGCGCCCGGCGTCGCGCTGGCGGAAACACGGCAGTACAAACTGCTGCGCACCCGCGAAACCCGTAATACCTGTACGTACTGCTCCGTCGGTTGTGGGCTGTTAATGTATAGCCTCGGCGACGGTGCGAAAAACGCCAAAGCATCTATTTTCCATATCGAAGGCGACCCGGATCACCCGGTTAACCGCGGCGCGCTGTGCCCGAAAGGGGCAGGTCTGGTGGACTTCATCCACTCGGAAAGCCGTCTGAAATTCCCGGAATATCGCGCTCCTGGCTCCGACAAATGGCAGCAAATTAGCTGGGAAGAGGCGTTCGATCGCATCGCCAAGTTAATGAAGCAAGACCGCGATGCCAACTTCATGGCGCAAAACGCCGAAGGCACCACCGTCAACCGCTGGCTCTCCACCGGCATGCTGTGTGCGTCTGCCTCCAGTAACGAAACCGGCTATTTAACGCAGAAATTCACGCGCGCACTCGGTATGCTCGCGGTCGACAACCAGGCGCGTGTCTGACACGGACCAACGGTAGCAAGTCTTGCTCCAACATTTGGTCGCGGTGCGATGACCAACCACTGGGTCGACATGAAAAACGCCAACCTCATCGTTGTGATGGGTGGGAACGCGGCAGAAGCGCATCCGGTGGGGTTCCGCTGGGCGATGGAAGCCAAAATCCACAATGGCGCGAAGCTGATTGTCGTCGATCCGCGTTTCACGCGTACGGCGTCGGTTGCCGACTTCTATGCTCCAATTCGTTCCGGTACTGACATTACTTTCCTGTCAGGCGTATTGCTGTACCTGCTGACTAACGAAAAATATAATCGTGAATACACCGAGGCCTACACCAACGCCAGCCTGATCGTGCGTGAGGATTACAGCTTCGACGACGGCCTTTTCAGCGGCTATGACGCGCAGGCACGCAAGTACGACAGAACCAGCTGGAACTACGAGCTGGATGAAAACGGCTTTGCGAAACGCGATACCACCCTGCAACATCCGCGCTGCGTGTGGAACCTGCTGAAAACGCACGTCTCCCGCTATACGCCGGAGATGGTCGAGACCATCTGTGGTACGCCGAAGGCCGACTTCCTGAAGGTGTGCGAGTACATCGCCGAAACCAGCGCTCACGACAAAACCGCGTCGTTCCTCTATGCCCTGGGCTGGACGCAGCACTCCGTCGGCGCGCAGAACATCCGTACCATGGCGATGGTGCAGCTGCTGCTCGGCAACATGGGGATGGCAGGCGGCGGCGTTAACGCCCTGCGCGGTCACTCCAACATTCAGGGCCTGACCGACCTCGGCCTGCTGTCGCAAAGCCTGCCGGGCTACATGAACCTGCCGAGCGAGAAACAGACCGATCTCCAGACCTACCTGACGGCCAGCACGCCTAAGCCGCTGCTGGAAGGCCAGGTTAACTACTGGAGCAACTACCCGAAATTCTTCGTCTCGATGATGAAGGCTTTCTATGGGGATAAAGCCACAGCCGAGAACAGCTGGGGCTTTGACTGGTTGCCGAAGTGGGACAAGGGTTACGACGTTCTGCAGTACTTCGAGATGATGAACCAGGGCAAGGTCAACGGCTATCTGTGCCAGGGCTTTAACCCTGTGGCCTCGTTCCCGAACAAGAACAAGGTTGTGGCGTCGCTGTCGAAGCTGAAGTTCCTGGTGACCATTGACCCACTCAACACCGAAACCTCGACCTTCTGGCAGAACCACGGCGAGTCGAACGACGTTGATCCGTCGAAGATCCAGACCGAAGTGTTCCGTCTGCCCTCCACCTGCTTCGCGGAAGAGAACGGCTCTATCGTTAACTCCGGTCGCTGGCTGCAGTGGCACTGGAAAGGTGCGGACGCCCCGGGTATCGCCATGAACGACGGCGAGATCCTGGCCGGTATCTTCTTGCGTATGCGTAAGATGTACGCGGCTGAAGGCGGCGCTAATCCGGAGCCGGTGCTGAACATGACCTGGAACTACGCGACGCCGGAAAATCCGCAGCCAGAAGAAGTGGCGATGGAGAGCAACGGCAAGGCGCTAGCGGACGTGATCGACCCGGCCACCGGCACCGTGCTGGCGAAGAAAGGCGATCAGCTCAGCACCTTCGCCCACCTGCGCGATGACGGCACCACCTCCAGCGGCTGCTGGATCTTCGCCGGTAGCTGGACGCCGAAAGGCAACCAGATGGCCAACCGCGATAACGCCGACCCGTCGGGCCTCGGCAACACGCTGGGTTGGGCATGGGCATGGCCGCTGAACCGCCGCATTCTCTATAACCGTGCCTCCGCAGACCCACAGGGCAAGCCGTGGGATCCGAAGCGTCAGCTGCTGAAGTGGGACGGCGCGAAGTGGGGCGGCGTGGATATTCCGGACTACAGCGCCGCCGCACCGGGCAGCGATGTCGGGCCGTTTATCATGCAGCCGGAAGGGATGGGCCGCCTGTTTGCCATCGATAAGATGGCGGAAGGGCCGTTCCCGGAACACTACGAGCCGTTTGAGACGCCACTGGGCACTAACCCGTTGCACCCGAACGTGATCTCTAACCCGGCAGCCCGTATCTTTAAGGGCGATCTTGAAGCGCTGGGTAAAAAGGACAAGTTCCCGTACGTGGGCACCACCTACCGTCTGACCGAGCACTTCCACTACTGGACCAAGCACGCGCTGCTCAACGCTATCGCGCAGCCGGAACAGTTCGTGGAGATCGGCGAGAAGCTGGCGAACAAGCTTGGCATCGTTCAGGGCGATACCGTAAAGGTCTCCTCCAACCGCGGCTATATCAAGGCCAAAGCGGTGGTGACCAAGCGTATTCGCACCCTGAACGTTCACGGGCAACAGGTGGACACCATCGGTATCCCGATCCACTGGGGTTACGAAGGGGTGGCGAAGAAAGGGTTTATTGCCAACACCCTGACGCCTTTCGTCGGCGATGCGAACACGCAGACGCCGGAGTTTAAGGCCTTCCTCGTGAACGTGGAAAAGGTGTAACGGAGACGACTTATGGCTTATCAATCGCAAGACATTATTCGTCGTTCCGCGACTAACGGTCTTACCCCCGCGCCTCAGGCGCGGGACCACCAGCAGGAAGTGGCGAAGCTTATCGACGTGACCACCTGTATCGGCTGTAAAGCCTGTCAGGTGGCCTGTTCGGAGTGGAACGATCTGCGTGATGAAGTGGGTCACAACGTCGGGGTTTACGATAACCCTGCCGATCTGACCGCCAAATCCTGGACGGTAATGCGCTTCTCGGAAGTGGAACAGAACGACAAACTGGAATGGCTGATCCGCAAGGATGGCTGTATGCACTGCGCCGATCCGGGCTGCCTGAAGGCCTGTCCGTCTGAAGGCGCTATCATTCAGTATGCCAACGGTATCGTCGACTTCCAGTCTGAGCAGTGCATTGGCTGCGGCTACTGCATCGCCGGCTGTCCGTTTGACGTGCCGCGACTGAACCCGGAAGACAACCGCGTCTACAAATGTACGCTGTGCGTCGACCGCGTGAACGTCGGCCAGGAGCCGGCCTGCGTGAAGACCTGCCCAACCGGCGCTATCCACTTTGGCTCCAAAGAGGATATGAAAACGCTGGCGGGCGAGCGCGTAGCCGAGCTGAAAACCCGTGGTTACGACAACGCAGGCCTGTACGATCCGGCCGGTGTTGGCGGTACGCACGTGATGTACGTGCTGCACCACGCCGACAAGCCGAATCTCTATCACGGCCTGCCGGAAAAACCGGAAATCAGCGCCACGGTTAAATTCTGGAAAGGCATCTGGAAACCACTGGCCGCCGTCGGCTTCGCGGCAACCTTCGCTGCCAGCATCTTCCACTATGTCGGTGTCGGTCCGAACCGTGCAGACGAGGATGAAGACAACCTGCATGAAGAGAAAGACGAGGTGCGCAAATGAAAAGACGTGACACCATCGTGCGCTACACGGCGCCGGAACGTATCAACCACTGGGTCACCGCCTTCTGCTTCATGCTGGCGGCGATAAGCGGGCTGGGATTCTTCTTCCCCTCCTTCAACTGGTTGATGCAAATCCTGGGTACGCCGCAGCTGGCACGCATCCTGCACCCGTTCGTCGGGGTGGTGATGTTCGCTTCATTCATCATCATGTTTTTCCGCTACTGGCACCACAACCTAATCAATCGGGATGATATCTTTTGGGCGAAGAATATTCGTAAGATCGTCGTCAACGAGGAAGTGGGTGATACCGGACGCTATAACTTCGGCCAGAAATGCGTATTCTGGGCGGCGATTATCTTCCTGGTACTGCTGCTGGTGAGTGGCGTGATCATCTGGCGTCCGTATTTCGCGCCTGCTTTCTCAATCCCGGTGATCCGATTTGCGTTAATGCTGCATTCATTTGCAGCAGTGGCGTTGATTGTGGTTATCATGGTGCATATTTACGCCGCCCTCTGGGTGAAAGGCACCATTACCGCGATGGTGGAAGGCTGGGTAACCAAGACATGGGCGAAGAAACATCACCCACGCTGGTACCGGGAAGTCCGCCAGAAACAGGAAAAGCCATCTGAATGAGTATTCGCATAATCCCGCAAGATGAGCTGGGTTCGAGCGAGAAACGCACGGCGGAAGTGATTCCGCCGTTACTGTTCCCCAGACTTAAAAACCTCTACAACCGCCGCGCGGAACGCCTGCGCGAGCTGGCTGAGAGCAACCCACTCGGCGACTATCTGCGCTTTGCGGCGCTGATCGCCCACGCCCAGGAAGTGGTGCTGTACGACCATCCGCTGCAGATGGACCTGACCGCGCGCATCAAAGAGGCGAACGCCCAGGGCAAACCGCCACTGGATATCCACGTTCTGCCGCGCGATAAGCACTGGCACAAGCTACTGCACTCCCTGATTGCCGAGCTGAAGCCAGAGATGAGCGGCCCGGCGCTGGCGGTGATCGAGAACCTCGAAAAAGCCTCTGAGCAGGAGCTGGAGCTGATGGCGAGCGCGCTGTTTGCCTCAGATTTTGCCTCCGTCAGCAGCGACAAGGCCCCCTTCATCTGGGCGGCGCTGTCGCTCTACTGGGCGCAAATGGCCAGCCTGATCCCCGGAAAAGCTCGTGCTGAGTACGGCGAAGCGCGCCAGTTCTGCCCGGTGTGCGGTTCGATGCCGGTGTCGAGCATGGTGCAAATCGGTACCACCCAGGGCCTGCGCTATCTGCACTGCAACCTGTGTGAAACCGAGTGGCACGTGGTGCGCATCAAATGCAGCAACTGCGAGCAGACCCGCGACCTGCACTACTGGTCGCTGGAAAACGAACAGTCTGCGGTGAAAGCCGAAAGCTGCGGCGATTGCGGCACCTACCTGAAGATTCTTTATCAGGAAAAAGACCCGAAAGTGGAGGCCGTCGCCGACGATCTCGCCACGCTGATTCTGGACGCAAAAATGGAGCAGGAAGGCTTTGCCCGCAGCTCTATCAACCCGTTCCTGTTCCCGGGTGAAGGGGAGTAATTTCCTGTAATCGTGCCGGGCGGCGCAGGCTTGCCCGGCCTACAGTTGATAAGGCGAAACGACCCCTGCTATCCCGGCGAAATCTTTTGTATTTCGTGAGATTAATGGGCAATTTCTGCTTTGAGCTGTAGCCAGAATAATGGCATCCGGCAGTTTTATTCCATGCTCACCACTCATCACGCAGTTTACGCTCGTACTCAAGCCCACCTTCTTGCTCATTACCCCAAAGACCCAGCGCATCACGAATAACTGAAGAACTTTGCTGGTCGAGATACTGCTCTATTGCTTCTCGTAGCAACTCAGCGCGAGGCTGGTTTCGCAGTTGTTTGAGGTTATCGAGTCGCTGAATGACGTTATCCGACAAATCGATCGGTATTCTGCCCATTTCAAGTTTCGCCAATAGAGTCATATATCATCCCAGCATCTCGTCAACGGTTAATTTTCAGGCAAAATACACGTTATTAATTTGTGGTTAAAGCGAATTATTGAGGCAGCGCGCGCTTTTGCGAGCCGCTTTCCAGATTTAAATCCCCACCAAAATCCTCTGTTTTCATCTGCATAAAACCAGGCTATAAAACTGTTTATTCATACAGGTAAAGGAAAGCACTCATGGCACTGGAAAAAGGTATTGATCAACTGGTTCAGGAGTTTATCGCCGCAGGGAAACCCTCTTCGCGTAGCCAGAGTATTGATGACCGGAGAGCAGGCTACGTTGCCAGTACGGTGCTTGCCGGGGAGAGTGAAACTCGTGTTCAGGCAACAACGCAGGAGCTCGACGGAATCACTTTTCGCATTTTTTTCGCCGCTCAACGCACCTGAAAGGCTGCCCGCCATTATCTATTATCACGGCGGGTGTTTTGTCAGTAAGGGGAATAAATTAAGAATAACCATAATGACGATAAAGTAATTAAAGTTTGCACCGCCAAAATCTGCACAGCAGAATAAATCGCCCAAAGCAATGGGATAAAGGAAGAATAATCATCACATTCCCCTCCCACCATTATTGTTAATTATCTAACTTCTTTGATTAATGGATTATATCAATGAATAAATTTTCTCTGGCGATTTTACTGACAGCCTCCCTCACCAGCAGTATGGCACTGGCAAATAATCACACTTTTTCTGTTGGTTTTGCGCACAGCGAAGTGCACGGCTTTGACAACCTGAACGGCGTAAATGCCCAGTACCGCTATGAATTCAGCTCACCATTTAGCCTGCTTGGCTCGTTCTCCTGGATGAAAGCGCACGCTAAGCAGGCATATTTAACGGGCAGCGATATTGTTCATAATGATATAGATCTGAATTATTACTCTTTGCTGGCAGGCCCGGCGTATCGTTTAAATGATTACGTCTCTTTCTATGCCGTTGGCGGCACAGCCTGGGTGAAGGCAACCGGAAATACTCGCTGGATGACTTACGGTAATAATGAAGTGAACCATAACGGTATTTCTGAAAAATCAGCGTCTTTTGCGTGGGGCGTCGGAATGGTAATGAACCCGTTCAACGTGCTCTCTATTAATCTCGGCTATGAAGGCACGAAAGCAAATCTGGATCGCAACAAAGCAATAAATGGTTTCAACGTCGGCATGGGCTACCGTTTTTAAACCAGCGGGCTGGCTTTAAACGAGAGTTACCCGTTTCACCTGGGTAACTCTCAACGCTGGATATTACTCTTCCTCGTTCCCGCCCTCTTCATAGGCGCCAAACGGCTTCGCGGGCAGCACGATATAGGTTCCTTCAAACACCGCGCCTGAGGTCTCGTCGCCGAACAGCTCCACCAGCATCTGCACGCGGGCTTTGCGACCGCGGGCCAGGCGATCGAGATCGCCGCTCAGGGAGCCTAAATCAGCCACGGCACTCGGTTTACCGGTGATGGGACGACTGTAGCGGATATGGGCGTCGGCCAGAATGATGGTGCCGCCAAGGTGGCGCTCACGCAGCATCAGCCAGATAAGCCCCCAGCCGGTAAGCGTGGCCAGCGAGAACAGGCTGCCGGCAAACAGCGTGTGGTGCGGATTCTGGTTGCCGATTTCCGGCATGGTGGTGATAAATTTCTGCCCGGTATACTGCTGAATGCGCACACCCATCTTTTCACTCAGGGGAATGTGCTGATACCAGGCCTGCTGCAGCTGACCGCACCAGTCGGCGCGATGGAGAATATCATCCAGCGAGGCAATGGGTTTGATCATCAAAAAGTGACGAATCGGGGTGGTTTGCGGCGCGGTGATTTCGCCCTGATTAATGAAACCCAGCTTGGCAAAAAACTCCACCGCGTCTTCGCGCGCGCTACAGGTGACGCGCTTCACGCCCTCCTGACGCGCCACGGACTCCAGCGTCATCGCCATCAGCGTGCCGAGACCTTTATCCTGCACGGAAGGGTGCACCGCCATAAAGCGGATAGAGGCTTCATTATCGGCATTGATATACAGCCGTCCTACGGCGACAAGGTTGCCCTCTTCATCCATCACCATCTGGTGATGCGCCATGGCGTCCCAGGCGTCGCGTTCCGACCCTTTGGGCTGATGTAATGGCTTACGCAGCATCTCCCAGCGGAACTGGTAGTAAAGCGCTAACTCTTCTTCTGTTTGCGGTACTCGAAGGTGATACATAGCTGTACTCTCTCTGGTTACCCGCGGCCATACCGTCAGCTCACTCATATCTGGAGCCAGAAAGTGACAGGGCCATCATTGACCAGCGAAACCTGCATATCTGCAGCGAATCGTCCGGTCTGTGTATGCATCTCTTGCTGGCGGCAACGCCCGACAAAATAGTCATAAAGCGCTTCTGCCCGATCCGGCGCAGCCCCTTTAGAAAAGCCAGGGCGCATGCCGCGCTCGGTATCGGCTGCCAGCGTAAACTGTGACACCACCAGCACGCTGCCACCCGCCTGCTGGACGTTAAGGTTCATTTTGCCATCCGCATCGCTGAAGATGCGGTAACCCAACACGCGCTCGCACAGGCGGTTGGCTTTTTGCTCGTCGTCATCCCTTTCGACACCCAACAGGACTAAAAGTCCCGGACCAATTTCGCCCGTCACGTCCCCCTCCACGGTGACGCTGGCACGGGTTACGCGCTGAATCAATGCAATCATGGTTGGTCTGCTTCTCGTTGTTTTTCGGCTTCTGCTGCTTTTTTTAGCTCGCGGTATACCCCGAGAGTGACAGTAATTTCCGCGCCAAGCAAGACGATACACCAGGTCCAGTATACCCAGACAAATAAAATGGGGATCACCGCCAGCACGCCATAAATCAGCTGATAGGAGGGGAACATGGTGATGTATAGCGCGAACCCTTTCTTGCCCAGTTCAAACAGCAGAGCGGCAACCAGCGCCCCTGTCATCGCATCCCGGTTAGGCACGCGCGTCGTCGGAACAATGCTGTAAAGCAGCCAGAAAGAGAGCCACGAGAGGAGAAGCGGGAAGATGCGCAGCACATCGTCAATCACACTGTTGAGTTCGCTGGCCCAGCGTAACGAGAGCAGATAGGAGCTGATCGCCAGGCTGGCCCCGGCCAGCAGCGGCCCCAGGGTCAGGATCATCCAGTAAACCGCAAACGAATACACTTTCGGACGCGCGCGGGTGCTGCGCCAGATAGTATTCAGCGCACTGTCAATGGCATACATCAGCAGCAGCGCGGTGACGATAAGCCCGCAGGCACCTACCGCCGTCATCTTGCTGGAGTTAGCAACAAACTGCTCAATGTAATTCTGGATGACATCACCGGTTGCCGGCATGAAGTTGGCAAACACAAAATGCCGCAGCTGCAGGCTGACATCAGAAAACATCGGAAAGGCGGCAAAAAGGGCAAAGATAACAGCCACCAGCGGCACAAGGGAGAGCAGCGACACGTAGGCAAGATTGCCTGCCAGCGTCGTCATGTTGTCCTCGTCGATGCGGTGCCAGAGAAGTTTTAGCCACGCACGAAACGGCCTGGTGTGGTGGCTGGCTTTTTGATGAACGTTTTTTAGCATAACTGCTTCGCAAAGTAGTCGGGTATCGTCTGTATTCCGGTCACCAGAATTGACGTGATACCCAACTGGTTAGCTCCCTCTATATTATCGACGTTATCGTCAAAAAAGACGGCATCCCCGGCAGAGAATCCTTCAGCCTGCAGAACGGCCTGGTAGATGCGCGCTTCCGGCTTACGCATTCCCATCTCCTGGGAGAGATAGATCTTATCCGCTGCCGCTTTCACTTCGGGATACTCTTCCGGCCAGAAGGTTGTGTGCAGACGATTGGTATTGGAGAGCACCACCACCCGATGCCCCTGCTCGCGCAGTTTGTGCATGATGGCAATCACGTCAGAGCGGATACCGACAAAGATAGCCTGCCAGCCGTGGGAAAATTGTTCGTAACTGAGCGAAAGCTCCATCTCCTGACAGAGCTTTTCGGCAAAGACTTCATCGGTTATTTCACCGCGCTCATGCTGATGGAAAGCCTCGCCCATAGTAAAACTTTGCTTTAGCGTGGCCAGCGGAACGCGGCTGAAATTACTCCATGCACCCAGCACACGATTGAAGTCGATATCGACGATTACGTTTCCTAAATCAAAGATATAGAGCATGTATTTCTCCTTTTCGCCGTGAAAAGTAACTGTAGCGGGAAAGAAGATGTTTGGCTATGAGGCGCGGAGCACCCCTGAAAAGAAAAAACCCCGCCAGAAGGCGGGGTTTCAGAGGACGGAGAGAAGAAAATTAATCTTCTTTCGGACCGCGCATTGCGCGTTTACGATCGTTCTCAGTCAGGTGACGTTTACGGATACGGATAGACTGTGGAGTCACTTCTACCAGTTCGTCGTCATCGATGAATTCCAGAGCCTGTTCCAGAGTCATCTTAACCGGTGGAACCAGAACCGTTGCTTCGTCAGTACCGGACGCACGCATGTTGGTCAGTTTCTTACCGGTCAGGCAGTTTACAGTCAGGTCGTTAGAACGGCTGTGAATACCGATGATCTGGCCTTCATAAACTTCTGCACCGTGACCCAGGAACAGCTTACCGCGATCCTGCAGGCTGAACAGGGCGAACGCAACTGCTTTACCCTGACCGTTGGAGATCAGAACGCCGTTGTTACGCTGGCCAACTTCGCCCGGACGAACGTCGTCGTAGTGGCTGAAGGTGGAGTACAGCAGACCAGTACCGGAAGTCATGGTCATGAACTCTGAACGGAAGCCGATCAGACCACGGCTTGGGATCACGTAGTCGAGACGTACGCGGCCTTTGCCATCTGGATTCATGTTTTTCAGGTCGCCTTTACGCTCACCCAGTGCCTGCATTACAGAACCCTGGTGTTGCTCTTCGACGTCCAGCGTTACGTTTTCGAACGGCTCTTGTTTACGGCCGTCGATTTCGCGGAAGATAACTTTCGGACGGGAAACCGCCATCTCGAAACCTTCACGACGCATGTTTTCGATCAGAACTGACAGGTGCAGCTCACCACGACCGGAAACACGGAATGCGTCAGCATCCGGCGTTTCTTCAACACGCAGCGCAACGTTGTGCACCAGCTCTTTGTTCAGGCGGTCAAGGATCTGACGGGAGGTAACGAACTTACCTTCTTTACCACAGAACGGAGAGGTGTTGACGTTGAAGAACATGGATACGGTTGGTTCATCAACGGACAGGGCCGGCAGCGCTTCGACGTTCTGCGGATCGCAGATGGTGTCGGAGATGTTCAGCTCACCCAGACCGGTGATGGCGATGATGTCGCCCGCTTCAGCGATGTCGCTATCGATACGCTCCAGACCCAGGTGAGTCAGTACTTTACCGACTTTACCGTTACGGGTTTTGCCTTCGCTATCGATGATAGTAACCTGCTGGTTAGGCTTCACTTTACCGCGCTTGATACGACCAATGCCGATTACACCAACGTAGTTGTTGTAGTCGAGCTGAGAGATCTGCATCTGCAGGGTACCGTCGAGATCGACGTTTGGCGCAGGAACACGGTCAACAATCGCCTGGTACAGCGGGGTCATGTCTTCAGCCATGTCTTCGTGGTCCAGACCTGCGATACCGTTCAGCGCAGAAGCGTAAACGATCGGGAAGTCCAGCTGTTCGTCGGTGGCGTCCAGGTTTACGAACAGGTCGAAGACCTGATCAACAACCCAGTCAGGACGCGCGCCAGGGCGGTCAACTTTGTTGATAACCACGATTGGCTTCAGACCATGGGCAAATGCCTTTTTGGTTACGAAGCGCGTCTGCGGCATTGGGCCATCCATTGCGTCAACGACCAGCAGCACGGAATCGACCATGGACATTACACGTTCAACTTCACCACCGAAGTCGGCGTGCCCCGGGGTATCAACGATGTTGATACGGTAGTCATTCCATTTGATAGCGGTGTTTTTAGCGAGGATGGTAATCCCACGCTCTTTCTCCAAATCGTTGGAGTCCATCACGCGTTCTTGAGTTTCGGCACGCGCATCGAACGTACCGGATTGCTGCAGCAGCTTATCAACCAGGGTAGTTTTACCATGGTCAACGTGCGCGATGATGGCGATATTACGCAGATTTTCGATCACAACTTTGCCTCAGGCATTTAGAAATAGCGCGTTATTGTACACGGATTAATCGCACTACAAAACAGGATCACAAACATCCCCCGCAAACAAGTATCGCAGAGATGCTTTGTGATCGCTTTCACGGAGCGGTAAAGGGGCACTTTAACGTAAATTGCACCAATATGGTGCTCAATGTTCACATTGAAGCACTATACTGGTGCAACAAAACCATCCTGGTGCAGCCCTTTTGCACTATGGTGCGCATGATAACGCCTTTTTGGGGTGTTTTAAAAGTTGGCACAGATTTCGCTTAGTAAAAATACGGCAACAAAAGGCAACATCGCCTGCCTTACACAGAATTTGAAGACCTCGTTACCACGACGACAATGACCAATCTGGAGAGTTAAGTATGTCCGCTGAACACGTTTTGACGATGCTGAACGAACATGAAGTGAAGTTTGTTGATCTGCGCTTCACCGATACCAAAGGTAAAGAACAGCACGTCACTATTCCTGCTCATCAGGTGAATGCCGAATTCTTTGAAGAAGGCAAAATGTTTGACGGCTCCTCGATTGGTGGCTGGAAAGGTATCAACGAATCCGACATGGTACTGATGCCTGACGCATCTACCGCGCTCATTGACCCGTTCTTCGAAGAGTCTACCCTTATCATCCGTTGCGACATCCTCGAGCCAGGCACCCTGCAGGGCTACGACCGCGACCCACGCTCCATCGCTAAACGCGCTGAAGAGTACCTGCGCTCCACCGGCATCGCAGACACCGTTCTGTTCGGACCAGAGCCAGAGTTCTTCCTGTTCGACGACATCCGTTTTGGTGCGACCACGTCCGGTTCCCACGTTGCTATCGATGATATCGAAGGCGCATGGAACTCCTCCACCAAATACGAAGGCGGTAACAAAGGTCACCGTCCAGCCGTTAAAGGCGGTTACTTCCCGGTTCCACCGGTTGACTCTTCACAGGACATCCGTTCTACCATGTGTCTGATCATGGAAGAGATGGGCCTGGTTGTTGAAGCACACCACCATGAAGTTGCAACTGCTGGCCAGAACGAAATCGCCACCCGTTTCAACACCATGACCAAAAAAGCGGACGAAATTCAGATCTACAAATACGTTGTTCACAACGTTGCGCACCGCTTCGGTAAAACCGCGACCTTCATGCCAAAACCAATGTTTGGCGACAACGGTTCCGGTATGCACTGCCACATGTCCCTGTCCAAGAACGGGACTAACCTGTTCGCTGGCGACAAGTATGCGGGTCTGTCCGAGCAGGCTCTGCACTACATTGGCGGCGTAATCAAACACGCTAAAGCGATCAACGCCCTGGCGAACCCAACCACTAACTCCTACAAGCGTCTGGTCCCAGGCTACGAAGCTCCAGTTATGCTGGCGTACTCTGCCCGTAACCGTTCTGCTTCTATCCGTATTCCAGTGGTTGCTTCTCCGAAAGCGCGTCGTATCGAAGTGCGCTTCCCGGACCCGGCTGCTAACCCATACCTGTGCTTCGCAGCGCTGCTGATGGCTGGTCTTGACGGTATCAAGAACAAGATCCACCCGGGCGAAGCAATGGACAAAAACCTGTACGACCTGCCGCCAGAAGAAGCGAAAGAGATCCCACAGGTTGCAGGTTCTCTGGAAGAAGCCCTGCTGGAGCTGGACAAAGACCGTGAGTTCCTGACTGCAGGCGGCGTGTTCACTGACGAAGCGATCGACGCTTACATCGCCCTGCGTATGGAAGAGAACGACCGCGTTCGCATGACTCCGCACCCGGTTGAGTTCGAACTGTACTACAGCGTCTAATCATTAATCCCTGTCGCGCGGACTTTTTCCGCGCGAGATTGATAGCCGTTTTTTTGTTGCCGTGGAAACTTTTCAGCCCATCTTCGGATGGGCTTTTTTCACCGTCAACAAGCTGATCTCACGCGCTTTTTACCGCGGAAACGCTATACTGCACTAAAATGGTGCAAACGACTCCAGGAGACTGCTGAATGGCAACTGGCACGCTGCCCGATGCTGGGCAGATCCTCAATTCTCTCATCAACAGCATATTACTGGTCGACGACGAGCTGGCGGTGCATTACGCCAATCCCGCGGCCCAGCAGTTGCTGGCGCAAAGCTCGCGCAAACTGTTTGGCGCGCCGCTGCCCGAGCTGTTGAGTTATTTTTCCCTGAACATCGGCCTGATGCAGGAGAGCCTGCAGGCAGGACAGGGCTTTACCGATAACGAAGTTACGCTGGTGATCGACGGGCGCTCGCATATTCTGTCCCTGACCGCGCAGCGGCTGCCGGAAGGGCTGATTCTGCTGGAAATGGCGCCCATGGATAACCAGCGCCGCCTGAGCCAGGAGCAGCTTCAGCATGCCCAGCAGATTGCGGCCCGCGATCTGGTGCGTGGCCTCGCCCATGAGATTAAAAATCCACTTGGCGGCCTGCGCGGTGCGGCACAGCTGCTCACCAAAGCCCTACCCGACCCGGCGCTGGCGGAATACACCAACGTTATTATTGAGCAGGCCGATCGCCTGCGTAACCTGGTGGATCGCCTGTTAGGGCCACAGCAGCCCGGCATGCATGTTACCGAAAGCATTCACAAAGTGGCCGAGCGCGTCGTGAAGCTGGTGTCGATGGAGTTGCCGGACAACGTCAGGCTGATTCGCGATTACGATCCCAGCCTGCCGGAACTGCCGCACGATCCCGACCAGATTGAGCAGGTATTGCTGAATATCGTGCGCAATGCCCTGCAGGCATTAGGCGTGGAAGGCGGAGAAATTATTCTGCGCACCCGCACCGCGTTCCAGCTGACGCTGCACGGCACGCGCTACCGCCTGGCGGCACGTATCGACGTTGAAGATAACGGTCCGGGCATCCCTTCCCATTTACAGGACACGCTGTTTTACCCGATGGTCAGCGGCCGTGAAGGCGGGACCGGGCTTGGCTTATCGATTGCCCGTAATTTGATAGATCAGCATTCCGGCAAAATTGAATTTACCAGTTGGCCGGGTCATACCGAGTTTTCGGTTTACCTGCCAATCAGGAAATAGAGGGTTAGGTTATGCAACGAGGGATAGTCTGGGTAGTTGATGACGATAGCTCCATCCGCTGGGTGCTCGAACGGGCGCTTACCGGAGCAGGTTTAAGCTGCACTGCGTTTGAAAGTGGCGCTGAGGTGCTTGATGCCCTCACCACCAAAACCCCGGATGTGCTGCTGTCCGATATCCGTATGCCGGGGATGGACGGGCTGGCGCTGTTAAAACAGATCAAGCAGCGCCATCCGATGCTTCCGGTCATCATAATGACCGCCCACTCCGATCTGGATGCGGCCGTCAGCGCCTATCAGCAGGGTGCGTTCGATTATCTGCCAAAACCGTTCGATATTGACGAAGCGGTGGCGCTGGTTGAGCGCGCCATTAGCCACTATCAGGAGCAGCAGCAGCCGCGCAATGCCCCGGTTTTCGGCCCCACCACCGACATCATTGGCGAAGCGCCGGCAATGCAGGATGTGTTTCGCATCATTGGCCGCCTGTCGCGCTCGTCCATCAGCGTATTGATCAACGGTGAGTCGGGTACCGGTAAGGAGCTGGTCGCGCATGCCCTGCATCGCCACAGTCCGCGTGCCAAAGCCCCGTTTATCGCCCTGAATATGGCGGCGATCCCCAAGGATTTGATTGAGTCCGAACTGTTCGGCCATGAAAAAGGCGCCTTTACCGGGGCCAATACCATCCGTCAGGGTCGCTTTGAGCAGGCCGACGGCGGGACGCTGTTCCTGGATGAGATTGGGGATATGCCCCTCGACGTCCAGACACGTCTGCTGCGCGTGCTGGCGGACGGCCAGTTTTACCGCGTGGGCGGCTATGCGCCGGTTAAAGTGGATGTGCGCATTATTGCCGCCACCCACCAGAACCTCGAACTGCGCGTCCAGGAGGGGAAATTCCGTGAAGATTTATTCCACCGCCTGAACGTCATTCGCGTTCATCTCCCGCCGCTGCGCGAGCGTCGTGAAGATATTCCGCGTCTGGCGCGCCATTTCCTGCAGGATGCCGCCCGCGAACTGGGTGTCGAAGCCAAACTGCTGCACCCGGAAACCGAAGCGGCGCTGACGCGTCTGGCCTGGCCGGGCAACGTGCGTCAGCTGGAGAATACCTGTCGCTGGCTGACGGTGATGGCTGCCGGTCAGGAAGTGTTGATTCAGGATCTCCCGCCAGAGCTTTTCGAAACCCATGTTCCGGAAAGCAGCACCGGGCAGAGCCTGCCCGACAGCTGGGCGACGCTGCTGGCGCAATGGGCCGATCGCGCCCTGCGTTCCGGTCATCAAAACCTGCTCTCCGAGGCGCAGCCCGAGATGGAACGCACGCTGCTTACCACCGCGCTGCGCCATACTCAGGGCCATAAACAAGAGGCAGCACGCCTGCTTGGCTGGGGTCGCAATACCCTGACGCGTAAGTTAAAAGAGCTGGGGATGGAGTGATGCTCTCTTGCAGTGTAAAGAGAGTTAATCGAACGCAAACTGGTGTTATTTTGCGCTTTACTGTTCCGATGAGTTAAGTATGATCTCGCCCGGGAAAACGGGGGGGATCATCATGCTGGAATCAATCGTGAATATGTTGTCTGGCGCAGCAGTCGAAAGCCATACGCCGCAAACGGCCGTTGCCGCGGTATTGTGTGCGGCGCTGGTTGGGCTGTTTAGTTAGATGCTTCGCTTACCCGGCCTGCATTTCGCGCTTTTGTAGGCCGGGTAAGGCGAAGCCGCCACCCGGCAGTACGGCTTAAATCACGCGCGAGAACTGCTGCATACGGGCTTTCTGCCGCAGATAGGCGTCAAAGCACATACAGATATTACGAATCAACAGACGTCCTTTCGGCGTCACCTCAATCGCACTCTCCGTCACATCCACCAGCCCGTCTTTCGCCAGCGGCGCCAGCAGCTTCATGTCTTCCACAAAGTAATCGGTAAAGTTGAGATCCCACTGCGCTTCGACCGCGCTGAAGTCGAGACGGAAGTTGCAGATCAGCGCTTTGATCACGTCCCGGCGAATGCAGTCGTCGCGGGTTAGCGCGATGCCGCGCCACAGGGCATTGCCGGTCGCATCCACCTGCTGGTAGTAGAGCTTCAGCTCTTTCTGGTTTTGCGCATAGCAGTCGCCAATCATGCTGATGGCCGAGACGCCCATCCCCAGCAGATCCGTATCGCCCTGAGTGGTATAACCCTGGAAGTTGCGGTGCAGGACACCTTCGCGCTGGGCAATGGCCAGTTCGTCATCCGGACGGGCGAAGTGATCCATACCGATAAACTGGTAGCCGGTCTGGGTCAACGAGGTGATGGTTTCCTGCAGGATATCCAGCTTTTGCTGGGCGGAAGGCAGGTCGGCATCCTTGATTTTGCGTTGGGCAGCAAACAGCGTCGGCAGATGCGCATAGTTAAACACGCTCAGGCGATCCGGATTCAGCTCCGCCACGCGCCTCAGCGTAAAGGCAAAGCTCTCAGGCGTCTGCTTCGGCAGGCCATAGATCAGGTCAATATTGGTGGAGGTGAAGCCAATCTCCCGGGCGTGATTCAACAGGGCAAAGATAAACTCTTCATCCTGCTCACGGTTGACCAGGCGCTGGACCTCTTTGTTAAAGTCCTGCACGCCCATACTCAGGCGGTTAAAACCTTCGGCACGCAGATGATCGAGCACATCCAGCTCGATTTCGCGCGGGTCCACTTCGATAGAGATCTCAGCATCCGCATTGAAACGGAAGTTATCCCGCAGCAGGGTCATCAGGCGGCTGATTTGCGCTTTATTCAGATAGGTTGGCGTACCGCCGCCCCAGTGCAGTTGGCTGACATGACGGCCGGCAAACTGCGGCGCACGATGCAGGATCTCCTGTTCAAGCGCATCCAGATATTGGTCCGCCTTATGCTGCTGACGGGTCACAATTTTATTGCAGCCACAGAAATAGCAGAGCTTGTGACAGAACGGGATATGAACGTACAGAGAAAGCGGACGGTCAGGATAACGCGCCACGGCCTGCTGAAATTGGCTATCACCGAAGGCGTCGGAAAACTCCAGCGCAGTAGGATAAGAGGTATAACGCGGCCCGGAATAGTTATATTTCTGGATGAGGGCCAGATCCCAGTCGATGGTTGGTACAGACATGCTCACTCCTTCCGTTGGTGTCGCGTTCGTATACGGCGGCCCGTTCTGACCCCTGTGCGGGCCACGAATCGGGTGCGCAGCCACTTCTGTCGCCGCGACAACCGCCGTAGTTTAACGAATAACCACACCAGATAACATATAACCGGAAGGGTTATAAGCAGGACGAGTGAGCCTGCCGGGTGCAAATGTTAGTTTCCACCTTTCAACAGGCGCATCATATCTTCCTGTTTTTCTTCTTCTTCATCTTCGTCTTCATCATCATAGGAGAGACCCAACTGTTGCATCAGTTCATCGATACGATCCAGTTTGGCATCAACCCATGATTGCTCTTCAGCATTCAGGGCTTCGCCCTCTTCAAGACGTTCCAGCAGCGCGTCCAGGCGCTCATCGTTCTCCAGCATATCCAGCTCGGCCTGCGGTGAAAGCATAGGTTTCTCGCTCTTCGGTTTGTGCTGCCTGGTGACCGGGGCATCGGTCACGCCTAATGGAACAGGTGTTTTACTGCCGATACGCGGGTCTTTCTGCTGTTTGTTCTTCGCAGACGCGCCCGAAGTACCGCCACTCGCGCGGCTACCCGCAGCATGACCACGATGCTTTTTATCGCGTTTGCGATCGCGCGCTTCCTGATTCAGTTCTTCGCGCGTTTTGCGGCGTGCTTTTGCAGGACGTTTAGCGCCTGCAGCGGAGGTCGGTTTTTTCATGTTGTTTTGTCTTTAAGTCGTTTTCTTCAGTATAGAATTGCGGCGAAATCTAGCAGAAAGCAAGCAAAGAAAAAAGGCGACAGAGCAATCTGTCGCCTTTTTTCCTGACTCATAACCCATTACGGGTCTGACAATCCCTGTTTGCTTACAACTCACCCTGTTTGTCCGTTAGCAGGTACCGTCCGTGATATGTTCCGTTTCCCTTTAAAACGCCTCCAGGCGTACGTCTTCCTGACTGTCCTGTGTCTTCGCCTCCTGGCGCTCCTGACCCTCATCCTTGAGTCCGGTTCCTGTCGGCATCCTCGCCGTTGAGCGCTACTTTACCGTTTCCAGCTGTACGCACAAGCCACAAACGCCGTTTATCCGCGACTTTCAGACTAAGACTACACGTTAATGGATTGATTTTAATGGTTTTGAAATTTTATAGCCCTGCGATTTTTCTTAAATCTCCCATAGTTCAAATGGCAGATCTCTCACAAAGCCAGGGGTTTTTACTTACAGCCGTATTGCCGATGGGAAAAGCCTTTTCTCTCTGTTCAGGTATAATCCCCCCAACGTTACGAATTTCTGGAGACAACCACGTGACCAACCTGAATTATCACCAGACGCATTTTGTTCTTAGTGCGCCTGATATTCGCCATTTACCCGCCGATACGGGTCTCGAAGTGGCATTTGCTGGCCGGTCTAACGCGGGGAAATCCAGCGCTCTGAATACCCTGACCAATCAGAAAAGCCTGGCCCGTATCTCTAAAACGCCTGGCCGTACCCAGCTAATCAACCTGTTCGAAGTCGCGCCGGGCAAGCGCCTGGTGGACCTGCCAGGTTACGGCTATGCAGAAGTTCCGGAAGAGATGAAGCTCAAGTGGCAGCGCGCCCTGGGTGAATATCTGGAAAAACGCCTGTGCCTGAAGGGCCTGGTTGTCCTGATGGATATTCGTCATCCGCTTAAAGATCTCGATCAGCAGATGATCTACTGGGCCGTCGAAAGCGGGATCCAGGTGCTGGTGTTGCTCACCAAAGCTGACAAGCTGGCCAGCGGCGCGCGTAAAGCGCAGGTAAACATGGTGCGCGAAGCGGTTCTGGCGTTTAACGGTGACATCCAGGTCGAAGCGTTTTCTTCGCTGAAGAAGCAGGGCGTGGATAAACTGCGTGAGAAACTGGATACGTGGTATAGCGAACTGGAACCCGCGACAGAAGCGGATCAGTAAAGATGAGCGCGGCGATGTCCGCGCTTTTTTTGCGCTGTTTTTTCTTTGCCGCAATAAAAAACGCCCCAGTCATTACTGACTGGGGCGGCTAAAATATTCAGCCAAATCCGATTACGTGAAGTAAAAGGTCTGAAAGATAGAACATCTTACCTCTGTACCCTACGTGAATAACTCTACCCTTTTTTAGACTACAGACAAAGCACTTTTTGTAGTTTTTTTTCATTCTTTACATAGGGAATTCTAATGATCATCACAAAACGTTCATGGATATGTTGCTTACTTACAGAAACAGTTGATATGCCATAAACACTTAGTGAGCTTGATCCCAGTTTTCTCCGTGACCCACTTCCACCAGCAACGGCACGTCCAGTTTCACGCTGTTCTCCATCAATTCGTGGATTTTTTTCGACACGGATTCCAGATCGTCTTTATGCACTTCGAACACCAGTTCATCGTGAACCTGCATGATCATCCGCACCCGCGGCTGCTCTTTCTCCAGCCAGGCGTCAACAGCGATCATTGCACGTTTAATGATGTCCGCAGCCGTTCCCTGCATTGGGGCGTTGATTGCAGCACGCTCAGCGCCGGCACGTCGGGCAGCATTGCTGGATTTGATGTCCGGCAGATAGAGGCGACGCCCTTCCAGGGTCTCGACATAGCCTTTCTCTTTCGCCTGAGCACGCGTGTTTTCCATATATTGCAGAACGCCCGGATAGCGCTCGAAATAGAGATCCATATACTTCTGCGACTCTTTACGCGGAATGTTGAGCTGGCGGGAGAGACCAAAGGCGCTCATGCCGTAGATCAGACCAAAGTTGATCGCTTTAGCACTGCGACGCTGTTCCCCGGTAACGCTCTCCAGCGACATACCAAATACTTCCGCCGCCGTTGCCCGGTGAATGTCCTGCCCTTCAGCAAAGGCGGTCAACAGGCCTTTATCCCGGGACAGGTGCGCCATGATGCGCAGCTCAATCTGTGAATAGTCAGCAGAGACAATGATGTAATCCTCTGGCGCAATAAACGCCTGACGAATACGACGCCCTTCTTCATTACGCACCGGAATGTTTTGCAGGTTAGGATCGGTTGAGGACAGGCGCCCGGTGGCCGCCACGGCCTGATGATAAGAAGTATGCACGCGGCCCGTTTTCGGGTTGATCATCAGCGGCAGCTTATCGGTGTAGGTCGATTTCAGCTTTGCCAGGCCACGGTACTGAAGGATCACTTTTGGCAGCGGATAGTCCAGCGCCAGCTCCTCAAGCACCTCCTCAGAGGTGGACGGCGCGCCGCCAGGGGTTTTCTTCAGCGGCTTGATACCCTGCTTTTCAAACAGGATGGTCTGCAGTTGTTTGGTGGACGAGAGGTTGAACGGCTCGCCGGCAATCTCATGCGCTTTTTGCTCCAGCTCGTTCAGGCGCAGGGCGATCTCCTCCGAGTGCTTATGCAATACAGCCGGATCGATCTTAACGCCGTTGCGCTCGATGCGGGACAGCACCGGCACCAGCGGCATCTCGATATTCTGGAACACGTTCAGCGGCCCGGCGTCTTTTTCGAGCTTAGGCCACATCTTCAAATGCAGTTGCAGGGTGACATCGGCATCTTCCGCAGCATAGTGTCCGGCCTCTTCCAGCGCGATCTGGTTAAAGGTCAGCTGATTCTTGCCCTTACCCGCGATCTGTTCAAAGGTAACGGTTTTATGCTTTAGCCAGCGGTCAGAGAGGGAATCCATATCGTGACGACCGGCTACGCTGTCGAGGATATAAGACTCCAGCATGGTATCGAACGCAATACCGCGCAGCTCGATGCCGTAGTTTTGCAGGATACCGCGGTCGAACTTCAGGTTTTGCCCCACCTTCAGCGCTTTTTCGTCTTCAAGGATTGGCTTGAGGAGTTCGAGCACGCGCTCACGCGTGAGCTGCACAGGTGCGTCGAGATAGTCGTGAGCCACCGGTACATAGGCGGCGACGCCAGGTTCTGTGGCAAATGAGAGGCCCACCATATTGGCGGAGACGTTATCGAGGCTGTCGGTTTCGGTATCAAAGGCAAATACCGGCGCCTGCTTCAGTCTTTCAATCCAGCCCTGTAGCTGTGCTTCATCAAGGACGGTTTCGTAATGCTCGGAAGAGAGAATGCTGGCGGCTTCTTCTACCGCATCTTCTGCATCAATCACCAGGGTCTCTTTTGGCTTCGCCGCTGGTTTAGCCCCTTTTGCCTGCAGCCATTTCCCCGCTTCAACGTCGGTGATCCAGCGTTTGAACTCATATTGCTTAAACAAGCCAAGCAGCTCTTCAGCAGCAGGTTGCTGCACTTCAAGCTGATCGCAGGTCAATTCCAGTTCGACGTCCGTTTTGATGGTTGCCAGCTGATAGGAGAGGTATGCCACCTCTTTGTTCTGCTCAAGCTTCGCGGCCATGGTTTTTGCACCGCGGAAGGTCAACCCGGCAATTTTATCCTGCTCGCTGTAAAGCGTATCCAGCCCGCCCAGCCCCTGTAGCAGCGCCTGAGCCGTCTTCTCACCCACGCCCGGCACGCCAGGAATGTTATCGGAGGAGTCGCCCATCAATGCGAGGAAATCGATGATCAGTTCTGGCGGCACGCCATACTTCGCCACCACCTCTTCCGGTCCAAGAATGGTGTTGGTCATGGTATTAATCAGGGTGATCCCCGGCGTGACCAGCTGCGCCATATCTTTATCGCCAGTACTGATCAGTACCGGACGGCCCATCTTCTCGGCTTCTCGCGCCAGCGTACCGATAACGTCGTCAGCCTCTACGCCCGAGACGGCCATTAAAGGCAGCCCCATCGCTTTTACCATCTTATGCAGGGGTTCAATCTGCGCGCGCAGATCGTCCGGCATCGGCGGACGATGGGATTTGTAATGCTCGAACAGCTCATCCCGGAAAGTTTTGCCTTTCGCATCGAAGACTACGGCAGCATGGCTCGGCTGATACTGCATGATCAGACTACGCAGCATATTCAGCACGCCATACATTGCGCCCGTAGGCTCTCCTGCGCTGTTAGTCAGCGGAGGAAACGCATGATACGCCCGGTAGAGGTAAGACGAACCGTCGACGAGAATAAGCGGATTTTCGGGGATCTGAACCATAATGTCCGTGCCTTTAAGGAATTTATGGATAAAGGATGCCACAGAAGGATGAAAACATCAGTTTTTCACGGCCAATACAGCCAAAGATTTTGTGATCCTCAGGATCGCTCGCAAATCAAATCTGTGGATAAGTTTGTGAATACTTTCTAACACCTGGATTAATTGTGCTGAAAGTAGATCGTTCATCTAAATATTATTATTAATAATCAGATAATTATCATTCGATCTCGATCTCATATTTTCGGTTGATGACAATTTACTCCATGTGGATATAAGCCACGCCATTTTGGCGACACAGGATTTTTCTCCACAACGCGTGCAAATCATTCGTCCCGCCAAGTTAAAGCGCCATCATTTGGCAGTTTTCTGGTAAAATCAGCGCCCGGTGTCTGTTTATCAGGCGCTTACCATAGCTAACTACCTGAAAACATTCATCATGCCTAGACTGCTGGCTGCGATCATACTCCTGTTAAGCATCGCATTAACTATTCTGGTCACCATTGCCTGTTCTGTGCCGATCATCATCGCCGGAATAATTAAACTGCTTTTACCCATTCCCGTCGTCTGGCGTGCTGTATCTGCATTCTGCAACTTTATGATGTACTGCTGGTGTGAAGGCCTGGCGGTACTGCTCCGCCTTAACCCGCATCTGAAATGGGACGTTCAGGGTCTGGATGGTCTCAACAAGAAAAACTGGTATTTGCTCATCTGCAACCACCACAGCTGGGCCGATATCGTGGTGTTATGCGTGCTGTTCCGCAAACATATTCCGATGAACAAGTATTTCCTCAAGCAGCAGCTTGCCTGGGTACCCTTTATTGGCCTGGCCTGTTGGGCGCTGGATATGCCTTTCATGAAGCGCTACTCCCGCAGCTATCTGATTCGCCATCCTGAACGCCGCGGCAAAGATGTTGAAACAACCCGTCGCTCTTGCGAGAAGTTTCGCGCGCACCCCACCACCATCGTCAATTTTGTTGAAGGCTCTCGCTTTACCGAAGAGAAAAAGCAGCAGACCCGCTCATCCTATAGCAACCTGCTGCCACCAAAAGCGGCCGGGATCGCCATGGCGCTGAACGTACTGGGTCAACAGTTCGATAAATTACTGGACGTGACGCTGTGTTATCCGGAAAACGATAAGACCCCGTTTTACGATATGCTCAGCGGTAAGTTAACGCGGATCGTGGTGCGTATTAATCTGGTGCCAGTGGCGGAAGAGTTACATGGGGATTATGTTAACGATAAGAACTTTAAGCGACGTTTCCAGCTCTGGCTGAATACGCTATGGACGGAAAAAGACGCGCTAATCACCAGGATTAAAGCCCAATACAAAAACGCCGGTCATTGACCGGCGTTTTCTTTATTACTTCTTCTCAACCAGATATTTCACGGTATCGGCATACTGCTGCACGAAGATGTCCATGCTGCTGGTATCCATACCCTGCATATTCAGCTGGTATTTACCGTTAACGTACATAGCTGGAACACCACGCAGTTGCAGATCGGCCGCCGCTTTTTCCTGCTGTGCGACCAGAGATTTCACCACAAAGCTATTCCAGGCTGCATCGTATTCTTCACCCTTCACGCCCGCATCAACAAATACTTTACGGATATCGGCAGTGGTTTGTACGGCCTGAGTTTTCTGCACGGCTTCAAACATTGGCGCAGTGATTTTGTCTTCCACACCCAGGGCCATCGCTACTGCCCACGCCTGCGTTAAGTCTTTACCCAGCGGGCCAAGAAACTCAACGTGATACTTGGTCATTTTAGTGCCTTCTGGCAGCTTTTTCTTCACGTTATCGGAAACATGAAGAACCTGCTCGAACTCATAGCAGTGCGGGCAATAGAATGAGAAGAACTCAAGAACCTGAGGTTCTCCGGCAACAGGTTTGTCGAGGGTAATATACTGTTTACCATCGGTGAACTGTGCAGCCGAAGCGCTAAATGCCAGAATCATACCTGCCAGCGCCAGCCATATTTTTTTCATGATCAACTCTCTCCTGGATGTGTTCGATTAATACATTGGCGTTAATTGCAAAGGGGGTTCCTGCAGAACCTTTACCTGTTCAATAAATGTGGATATCTGGTTACGCCAGTAATCTTCCCCGGTAAGCCACGGGAAGTTTCTGGGGAACGCGGGGTCGTCCCAACGCCTGATTAACCATGCAAGATAATAAACAAAACGCATGGCGCGTAAAGGTTCGATTAATGCAATTTCGTCTGAATTAAAGGGACTGAACTCTTCATAGGCTTCGATAATCGTCTCAAGCTGCATCCGCTGCTCGGCTTTATCGCCATTCAGCAGCATCCAGAGATCCTGAATAGCAGGTCCCATTCTCGCATCATCGAGATCGACAAATAATGGCCCGTCACGCCAGAAGATATTTCCGGCGTGGCAATCGCCGTGCAGGCGCAGCGTTTTGACGTTGTTATCCCAGCGCGCGATAACGGCATTAATTAAGCCATCCGTCGCGGCAAGAAAATCAGCTTTCAGACCTGAAGGGATAAGCGCGGATGTTTCAAATACCTGGCGCGGTTCGAGAAGATATTCCTGAATACCGATGACAGGACGCGAGGTAAAAGCACTCTTCCTTCCCGTCTGGTGAATGCGCCCCAAATAACGGGCAACCCATTCCATCTGATCGATATTATCGGCTTCAAATTGCCGACCACCGAGACTGGGAAAGACAGCAAAATAAAATCCCTGGTGCGACAGCAGCGTCTGACCATTGAATTTAATGGGTGCAGCAACGGGAACATCATCGGCGACCAGGTCGAGCGCGAACTGATGCTCTTCCTGAATCTGATCGGCTGACCAACGCTGCGGGCGATAAAATTTCACGACGAAGCGCTGACGATCCTCATCCTGAAACTGGTAGACGCGGTTTTCATAACTGTTTAATGGGGTCAGACCTGAGTCCACCCGGATGCCCTGCTCAAACAGAGCATCCATAATGGTATCCGGGTGTAAGGTCTGGAAAGTAAAGGCCTGGTCGTTCATCCGATCATCCGGAAATTATACGAATGATTCAGGATATCATTTAACGGCGATTACGGTGGCGCCTCTTACAAGCTTTTACTCTTTAATTACGCCACGCGCGCGCAGCAGGGCCGTTTTGAAATCCTCTTCATAATCTTTCTGAATACCGGGGATCACGGCATCTTTGCCGGAATCGCGCATTTTCAGGTGATAGATCAGGATGTCATCAGAAAGGTCGGCCAGTTCACCCTCGTAGCCTGACTCCTGCGCCAGTTTCTGTAAGAATTGCACCAGGTTAAGTTCTGGCTCTTTTTGCCAGGCTGGCTGGAGAAGTTCGATAACTTCATTCAGACGTTTACATTTCATGGTAATACTCCTTTCATTTAGAGTGACACGTTATCAGGGTCAATCCCACAAGAAAAGAGGCGATATTCGTGAGCCAGATAAGCACGATCACCGGTGTAGTTTTAGCCGGCGGCAAGGCGTCCCGTATGGGCGGAGTTGATAAAGGTCTGCAGGAGCTGAACGGCATACCGTTATGGCAGCATGTTGCACAGAGGCTAAGTAAACAAGTGAGCTCACTCGCTATTAGTGCCAACAAAAATCTCGCCGTTTATCAGGCAAGTGGATATCCCGTCTATCCCGATTTGCTGGCAGATTTCCCCGGGCCGCTGGCTGGCATACTTTCCGTTATGCAGCAGTGTGACGCGGAGTGGTTTCTGTTTTGCCCCTGCGATACGCCGTTCATTCCTGATTATCTGGCTGAACGCTTTGTTCAACAGAGGGAAGCGGCAGCCGTTGTCTGGGCGCATGACGGCGAGCGCGATCATCCAACCATCGCGCTAATGCACCGTAGGCTGATGCCAGAATTACAGAACTACCTGGCTGCGGGAGAGCGTCGGGTGATGGTCTTCATGCGGCAGGCTGGCGGACATCCTGTCGATTTTAGCGAGATGAAACAGGCATTTATTAATATAAATACCCTCGAACAGATAGACACTATGCAGAGGCACCAATGATACCTGTTTTAGCGATCGCCGCCTGGAGCGGTACGGGTAAAACCACCCTGCTAAAAGCCATTATCCCGGCACTTTGTGCCAGGGGCTTGCGTCCGGGGCTTATCAAACATACCCACCACAATATGGATGTCGATATTCCCGGTAAAGACAGTTATGAACTACGCAAAGCTGGCGCGGCACAAACTATTGTCGCCAGCAGTCAGCGTTGGGCATTAATGACCGAGACGCCGGATGAAAGGGACGTTGATCTTCCTTATCTCATTAGCCGGATGGATCATTCGACGCTGGATCTGGTTCTGGTTGAAGGTTTTAAGCATGAGCCCTTGGCCAAGATCCTGCTGTTTCGCAGCGATACAGGGCATGACATTAATGAATTAACGCTTGATGAACATGTTATCGCGGTAGCCAGCGACATTTCACTGTCGCTTCATGTACCGGTATTAGATATCAATGATGTGGAGGGCGTTGTCGATTTCATTCAACAATGGATGAGGTCTTTCCAGGCCGGGTAAGGCGGAGCTGCCACCCGGCTTTTCCGCGCATATGGCAAAAAACCCCGTACCTTACGGTACGGGGTTTCTTTAATTTATGCCTGGCAGTTCCCTACTCTCGCATGGGGAGGCCCCACACTACCATCGGCGCTACGGCGTTTCACTTCTGAGTTCGGCATGGGGTCAGGTGGGACCA
>NZ_JAIKTT010000014.1:0-120107 GCF_023736175.1 Leclercia sp. LTM14 | reverse complement strand
CTGGCGGCCTGAGCCCGGTGGCGTACCGGACTCAGGCAGAAAAAACACAAGAATAGAGGTGTCCAGGAAACGGGGTTCAGTGCACGGCGAGCCCCCCTGACACGTTCACGTGTTCTGGGGCTACAGAGAAGCAAGAAACATAAAGTGAACGGAACCACCACAGCCCTCAGCATATTCCTCCCCCCCCACCCCAAACCTTTATTGCAATTTTGTTACATTCGTTACATAACCACAGGCATCTCATTGCCAGCCCAACGCGGACAGGCATCATAGGCAAACTATTCAGCAAAGGTATGCAAGATGATCAAAGTGGTGCTGGTGGACGACCATGTGGTGGTGCGTTCCGGGTTCGCCCAGCTGTTAAATCTGGAAGACGATCTGGTGGTGGAAGGCCAGTACAGCAGCGCCGCCGAGGCCTGGCCCGCGCTCAGCCGCGAACAGATCGACGTGGCGGTGCTCGACGTCGCCATGCCCGATGAGAACGGCCTGAGCCTGCTCAAACGCCTGCGCCAGCAGCGCCCCGGATTTCGCGCCATTATCCTCAGCATCTACGACACCCCCGCCTTTGTGCAGAGTGCGCTGGACGCCGGGGCCAGCGGCTATCTCACCAAGCGCTGCGGCCCGGAGGAGCTGGTGCAGGCCGTGCGCTCCGTCGGCATGGGCGGTCATTACCTCTGTGCCGATGCGGTCAAAGCCTTGCGCGGCGGCGAGCCGGTATCCCGGGCCCTGGCGGTGCTGACCCCGCGCGAGAAAGAGGTGTTCGAGCTGCTGGTTCACGGCAAAAGCGTCAAGGAGATTGCGTTCCAGCTCGAACTCAGCCACAAAACCGTCCACGTGCATCGCGCCAACGTGCTCGGCAAACTCCAGTGCAACAGCACCATCGAGCTGGTGCATTTTGCCCTCGACCACCAGCTGCTGACCGGCCACTGATGCGGCGCTCCCTGCGACACACTATCCTCTCGCTGTTTATCATGCTGGCGTGGGGCACCGGCTGGCTGATGCTTTGGACGCTGAGCTTTTACCTCACCCAGAACGGCCAGCAGGCGGCGCTGTTTTTACCTCAGGGCGTCTATCTGGCGCTGCTGATCCTGCTCTCGCGCCGCTTCTGGCCGGCGCTGATCCTGCCCACCCTGGCGGCGATGCTCTGGCTGCACAGCGAACAGCTGCTCACCCGCCCGCTGATGCTGATGGTGCCGCTGGTGGGTACCGTCTGCGCCTGGCTGGCGCAGCGCTACTGGCACCGCTATCCCCTTTACTGGCAGCGTCTGTCGCTGCTGATCGCCGCGGTGACCCTTAACGCGCTGCTCCAGACCCTGCTCCTGGCGCCGTTCCTCGACAGCCCGCCCACCCTGCTGGTGCTGGCCTCCTTTACCGGCGGGGTGCTGCTGACCCCGTTCGTCTACCTGGTGTTTGAGTTTTTACGCCAGCAGCACCGCTACCATCTGCTGGGGCTCGATACCAGCAATCCGCCCCTGCGCACGTCGCTGATCATCTGGTGCAGCCTGTTCTTTATCATCGGCATCGGCACCCAGATGGTGCTCTCCCCGGCCCTTGAGCGGCTGCTGCTGATCGTGGTGTTTCTGCCAAACGTAGTGATGGCGTGGAAGTTCGGCTGGCAGGGCGGCGTGCTCTCCGGGCTGCTGGGCAGCATGATGATCACCATCGCCCGTCAGGTTGGCGTGGGGTTCAGCGATCTGCTGGAGCTGGAGATTTTCCTCGCCACCCAGTCGCTGCTGGGGATTGGGCTCGGGATCGCCATCAGCCGCCAGCAGCATCTGGCGATGAATCTCGATCACTATCGCCGTCGGCTGGAGGCGGAGCTGCAGGCCCGGCGCGAGCTGACGGAAAAGCTGATCCACACCGAGGAGGACACCCGCAAGCATCTGGCCCGGGAGCTGCACGACGAGATCGGCCAGAACATCACCGCCATTCAGATCCAGTCCCAGCTGGTGAAGCGGGCCGGGGATACGCCCCAGGCGCTGGAAGCCGCCGGGCAGATCAACGAGCTGGCCCGACGCATTCACCACTCCACTCGCCAGCTGCTGCGCCAGCTTCGCCCTCCGGTGCTGGACGAACTCTCCTTAAACGAGGCGCTGCACCACCTGGTGAACGAGTTCGCCTTTGCCGAGCGCGGCATTCAGTGCCGGTTCGATTACCGGCTCAGCGCCCCGCCCCAGAGCGAAACCCTGGTGTTCACCCTCTATCGGCTCCTTCAGGAACTGCTGAATAACGTCAGCAAACACGCCAACGCCAGCGAGGTCAGCGTCCTGCTCTGTGAGCACGACAACCAGCTGCGCCTGGAGGTAAAAGATAACGGCAGCGGCATCAGCACGCAGCAGATCCCCGGCTTCGGCATCCAGGGGATGCGCGAGCGGGTGCATGCCCTGGGCGGGGAGTTCACGCTGGAGTCGCAGGGCGGCACGCGCGTAATTGTTAACCTGCCCACAGTTTTGCAACAAACACACCGCTAACCAGGAAAAAGTCTTAGTCACGCCAGACTTTCTCTCATCCCTTTTTCGTCGCGCTTTCATACAGTCAATGCAAACGGAGAACGCCATGTCCGCACTGTCAGCTGAACAGGTTACACAACGCTACCGGGCACTGCGCCCGCGACTGCTGCTCTGCATGGTGATTGGCTACGCCGCGTTCTACCTGACGCGTAAAAGCCTCAACTACGTGCTGCCCGCGTTGCAGCTGGATCTGGGGCTGAGTAAGAGCGATATCGGCCTGATCGGATCGCTGTTTTACCTGAGCTACGGCCTGTCGAAATTTGCCGCGGGACTGTGGCACGACAGCAAAGGCCAGCGGGCCTTTATGGGCATCGGCCTGATGGCAACCGGGGTGCTGAACGTGCTGTTCGCCTTCGGCGACTCCCTGCCGCTGCTGCTGTTTATCTGGACGCTGAACGGCTTCTTTCAGGGATGGGGATGGCCGCCCTGCGCCAGATTGCTTACCCACTGGTACTCGCGCAACGAGCGCGGCTTCTGGTGGGGATGCTGGAACACCTCTATCAACATCGGCGGAGCCATTATTCCGCTGATCTGTGCCTTCGCCGCCCATCGCTGGGGCTGGCAGGCAGCGATGCTGACACCGGGGATCATCAGTATCGTGCTCGGCCTGTGGCTGACCACACAACTGCGGGGCACACCGCAGGAAGAGGGTCTGCCGACGGTCGGGGAGTGGCGCAACGATCCGCTGGAACTGCGCCAGGAACAGCAGAGCCCGCCGATGGGGCTGTGGCAGATGTTACGCACCACCATGCTGCAAAACCCGATGATCTGGCTGCTCGGGGCGTCCTATGTGCTGGTGTATCTCATCCGCATCGCCCTCAACGACTGGGGCAACATCTGGCTGGCGGAGAGCCACGGGGTAAACCTGCTGAGCGCCAACGCCACGGTGATGCTGTTTGAGGTCGGCGGCCTGCTCGGGGCGCTGTTCGCCGGATGGGGTTCGGATCTGCTGTTCAGCGGCCAGCGGGCGCCGATGATTTTGCTGTTCACGCTGGGGCTGATGGTGTCGGTCGCCGCCCTGTGGCTGGCCCCGGTTCACCACTACGCCCTGCTGGCGATGTGCTTTTTTACGGTGGGATTTTTTGTCTTTGGTCCGCAGATGCTCATCGGCCTTGCCGCCGTGGAGTGCGGACACAAGCAGGCAGCAGGCTCGATTACCGGTTTTCTTGGCGTGTTCGCTTATCTGGGGGCGGCGCTGGCCGGGTGGCCGCTGTCGCAGGTTATCGAACGCTACGGCTGGTCGGGGATGTTCAGTTTGCTCTCCATAGCCGCCGTACTGATGGGTTTACTCCTGATGCCCCTGCTGATGGCGGGCATCACCGCTTCTCGCAGTCACATAACGTCATAACAAGGGCTGAATAATGAAAACAACGCTTCTCTCTACCCTCATTGCTTCCGGGATCGCGCTGGCGACCTTAACCGGTGCCGCACAGGCCAAAGGCCGTCTGGTGGTCTACTGCAGCGCCACCAACGAAATGTGCGAAGCCGAAACCAAAGCGTTTGGCGATAAGTACGACGTCAAAACCTCGTTTATCCGCAACGGCTCCGGCAGCACGCTGGCGAAAGTGGATGCCGAGAAGAAAAACCCGCAGGCCGACGTCTGGTACGGCGGCACCCTGGATCCGCAGTCTCAGGCGGGTGAGATGGGGCTGCTGCAGCCGTACAAATCGAAGAACCTCGAGCAGATCATGGAGAAATTCCGCGATCCGGCGAAGGTGAAAGGCAACCTCTCCTCCGCCGTCTACGTGGGCATTCTGGGCTTTGGCGTCAACACCCAGCGCCTGAAAGAGAAGAACCTGCCGGTGCCGAAGTGCTGGAAAGATCTGACCAAACCGGAATACAAGGGCGAGATCCAGATTGCCGATCCGCAAAGCTCCGGCACCGCCTACACCGCGCTGGCGACCTTCGTCCAGCTGTGGGGGGAAGATCAGGCCTTCGACTACCTGAAGCAGCTGAACGGCAACGTCTCCCAGTACACCAAATCGGGCATCGCCCCGGCGCGTAACGCCGCACGCGGTGAAACGGCCATCGGCATCGGCTTCCTGCACGACTACTCGCTGGAAAAAGAGCAGGGCGCCCCGCTGGAGCTGATCTCTCCGTGCGAAGGCACCGGGTATGAGATTGGTGGCGTCAGCATCCTGAAGGGCGCGCGTAACGAAGAGAACGCGAAGCTGTTCGTCGACTGGGTGCTGTCGAAAGAGGCTCAGGAGCTGGCGTGGAAGCAGGGCAAGTCCTATCAGATCCTGACCAACACCACCGCCGAGACCTCCCCGAACTCGCTGAAGCTGGATGACCTGAAGCTGATCAGCTACGACATGGACAAGTACGGCTCAACGGACGTGCGCAAGGCGCTGATCAACAAGTGGGTCAGCGACGTGAAGATGGGTAAATAAGCCCACTCGTGCGGTAAATGCCGGGTGGCGGCTACGCCTTACCCGGCCTACAACATTCATCAACACCCGGAACACCTATGTCACAGACACTCGCTCTTCATCCCGTGAAAAAACGGGATGCGGTCTTCCTTTGGGTTTTCGTCGGCTGGCTGGCCTTTGCCCTGCTGCCGAGCTGGGGCCTGGATTACGGCCTGCTGGAGTCCACCGGGGACGAGATCCTCGACGCCTACAGCTGGTCGCACTTCAACATCAGTTGGCTGTGGTATCTGCTTCCCACCCTGCTGCTGGTGCGCCCGTTCAGTGAAGCGAAGCGCGAGCAGCGCAGCCGCCACTACCTCGACGCTGGCTGGGCCCTGCTGTGCATGGCCTTTGTGGTCATCAGCGCCACCCTCGAAGGGCGCGGTTTAGGCTACGCCACCATCGTGCTGTTTGTGGCGCTGGGTTCGATCATGACCCTGGCTCTGACCCGCCTCGAATGGCTTGGCGGCGACCGCTTTGTCATCGGCTCGCTGATCGCCATCGTCGCGCTGATCGGCATCTTTATCGTCTGGCCGAGCATCGCCATCTTTATTCCGATGTTCACCAATGACGCAGGCGAGTTCGCCCCGCTGGCGTTTATGAACGTGCTGTCGCAGTCGCACATTATTCAGGTGATCATCAACTCGATCCTGCTCTGCGTGGCGGTCGGGATCGGCTGCACCTTCTTCGGCCTGGTGCTGGCGATCTACACCACCCGCATCGCGAAGCGCAGCGCCATCATCGGGCGCATCTTCTCGATCCTGCCGATCGTCACCCCGCCGTTCGTGGTGGGCCTCGGCGTGACGCTGATGATGGGCCGCTCGGGCTACATCACCGAGCTGATGGTCGACTGGTTCGGGCTGACCAACACCAACTGGCTGTACGGCTTCACCGGTATCTGGCTGGCGCAGGTGCTGGCCTTCACCCCAATGGCGTTTATGATCCTCGACGGGGCGATCAAGACCATTCATCCGTCGCTGGAAGAGGCGTCCTACACCCTACGCGCCAGCCGCTGGCAGACCTTTAACGGCGTCTTTGTGCCGCTGCTGAAACCGGCCCTGGCCAACGCCTTTCTGATCGTCATCGTCCAGTCGCTGGCGGACTTCAGTAACCCGCTGGTGCTGGGGGGCAACTTCGACGTGCTGGCGACGCAGATCTACTTCTACATCACCGGATCGCAGCTCGACTACCAGGCGGCCAGCACCCTCGGCGCGTTCCTGCTGCTCTTCTCGCTGCTGGTGTTCTGCATTCAGTACATGTGGATCGGCAAGCGCTCCTACGTCACCGTCTCCGGCAAGTCCTATCGCGGCGACGTCCAGCCTCTGCCGGTGACTCTGGTATGGAGCGTGATCGCCCTGCTGGCGGTGTGGATCGCCTTTAACGCCCTGCTCTACGGCAGCATTTTCTACGGCAGCTTTACCGTCAACTGGGGGGTGGATTACACCCTGACGCTGGATAACTTTATCAAGCTGTTCGGCCAGGGGATGAGCGACGGCGCATGGCCTTCGCTGCTGGATACCCTGCTGTACGCCGGGATCGCCGCGCCGATCACCGCCGCCTTCGGGTTGCTGATCGCCTGGATCGTGGTGCGCCAGCAGTTCAAAGGCAAAAAGACCATCGAGTTCACCACCATGCTGTGCTTTGCCGTCCCGGGCACCGTGGCTGGCGTCTCCTATATCCTGGCCTTTAACAGCGCCCCGGTGTACCTCACCGGTACCGCCGCCATCGTCATTATCTCGATGGTGATGCGTAACGTGCCGGTCGGTATTCGCGCCGGGATCGCGGGGCTGGGCCAGATCGACAAGTCGCTGGACGAGGCGTCACTGAGCCTGCGCGCCGGTTCGCTACGCACCATTACGCACATCCTGCTGCCGCTGCTGCGCCCGGCCATTCTGTCGGCGCTGATCTACAGCTTTGTGCGCGCCATTACCACCGTCAGCGCCATTGTGTTCCTCGTCACGCCGGATACCCGCGTGGCTACGGCCTACATCCTGAACCGCGTGGAAGACGGCGAATACGGCGTGGCGATTGCCTACGGCTCGATCCTGATTGTGGTCATGCTGGCGATCATTTTCCTCTTTGACTGGCTGATCGGTGAGGCACGAATCTCCCGCTCAAAAGCCAAAAACCAGGCGTAACACTATGACTCAGAAACATTTCGTTGAACTGCGTAACGTGACCAAGCGCTTTGGCGCGAACACGGTGATTGAAAACATCAACCTGGCGATCCCCCAGGGGCAGATGGTGACCCTGCTTGGCCCGTCCGGCTGCGGTAAAACTACGGTGCTGCGCCTGGTGGCCGGGCTGGAGAAACCCACCGACGGGCAGATCCTCATCGACGGCGAGGACGTGACCCACCGCTCCATTCAGCAGCGTGATATCTGCATGGTGTTTCAGTCCTACGCTCTCTTCCCGCACATGTCGCTGGGCGAGAACGTCGGCTACGGCCTGAAGATGCTCGGCGTGTCGCGCAGCGAGATCAAGGCCCGCGTCAAAGAGGCGCTGGCGATGGTGGATCTGGAGGGCTTTGAAGATCGCTACGTGGACCAGATCTCCGGCGGCCAGCAGCAGCGCGTGGCTCTGGCCCGCGCCCTGATCCTCAAGCCGAAAGTGCTGCTTTTCGATGAGCCGTTGAGTAACCTCGATGCCAACCTGCGTCGGAGCATGCGGGATAAGATCCGCGAGCTGCAAAAGCAGTTCAACATTACCTCTCTGTACGTGACCCACGATCAGAGCGAGGCCTTTGCGGTGTCGGATACGGTGCTGGTGATGAACAAGGGCAACATCATGCAGATTGGCTCCCCGCAGGATCTC
The DNA here is from genome assembly GCF_023736175.1 of Leclercia sp. LTM14. NCBI lineage: Bacteria > Pseudomonadati > Pseudomonadota > Gammaproteobacteria > Enterobacterales > Enterobacteriaceae > Leclercia > Leclercia sp. LTM14. Next base: position 112,372 of record NZ_JAIKTT010000014.1, on the reverse strand, counting down.
TATCGCCAGCCCGCGTCGCGCTTTATGGCGAGCTTTATGGGCGATGCCAACCTGTTCCCGGCGAGCTTCACCCAGGATTACGTGGCGATCCACGGCTATCGCCTGCCCCGCCCGCTGCACTTTGCTGCCATGGGCGCGGGCACCGTCGGGGTGCGCCCCGAGGCGATCACCTTAAGCCAGCACGGCGAGGCCAGCCAGCGCTGCGTGATCCGCCACGTCGCCTACATGGGCCCGCAGTACGAGGTGATTGTGGAGTGGCACGGGCAGGAGATTTTGCTGCAGGTGAACGCGACAAGACTGCAGCCGGATGTCGGGGAGGAGTATTTCCTGGAGATCCACCCGTACGGGATGTTTGTACTGGCGGATGTGGCATAGGTAAAAGCAATTCGGCAAGAACCGTAGGCCGGTTAAGCGCAGCGCCACCCGGCAGGGTTACAGCGGTGCGGCCTGTTCCCCTCACCCTGACCCTCTCCCCAAAGGGGCGAGGGAACAGTCCGGCGCGCTCATGTAGGCCGGGTAAGCGTAGCGCCACCCGGCAATGGTTACAACGGTGCGGCCTGTTCCCCTCACCCTGACCCTCTCCCCAAAGGGGCGAGGGGAAAAACACGGTTACCTTTGGGCGTTCAAATCCGCAATGTCCTTCGGCGTCGTCCGACAGCATCCGCCAATCAGCTTCGCCCCTGCCGCCAGCCACTGCGGCAGATACCCCGCCAGCGTCTCGCACGTCTCGCCGTGGTGGTGCCAGGTTTTGGTCGTCGCGTCGTAATGCTCCCCCGAGTTCGGGTAGACCACCAGCGGCAGCGCGGTCAGGCTTTGCAGATGCTGCAGCGCGGCGGTGGTGTTCTCCAGCGCGATGCAGTTAATGCCCAGGGCAATCACCTGCGGTGAGTTCGCCAGCACCGACACCACCTCGCGCAGCGGCGTGCCGTCGCTCAGGTGTTCGCTGTCGCGAAGCGTAAACGAGAACCACGCCCGGGCGCGGGGATAGTCCGTCAGCAACGCCGCCAGGGCTTTTATTTCCGCAAACGATGGCAGGGTTTCGCAGGCCAGCAGGTCAGCCCCGGCATCCAGCAACGCCTCTACGCGCGGGCGGTGAAAGGCGCTGAATTCCTCCGGGCTACGCACGTAGTCGCCGCGATATTCCGATCCGTCGGCCAGGAACGCGCCGTACGGCCCGACGGACCCGGCCACCAGTAGCGCGCCCGCCTGCGGGTTTTCCGCCAGATACGCTTCCCGCGCCTTGCGCGCCAGCTCAACGCTTTTGCTAATCAGCGCCCGGGACTGCGCCTCGTCCAGCCCGCGGGCGGCAAAGCCGTCCGGCGTGGCCTGGTAGCTGGCGGTGATCGCCACCTGCGCCCCGGCGCGGAAGTAGTCGAGATGCACGTCGCGGATCAGCTCCGGGTTCTCCATTAATACCTTCGCCGACCACAGGCTGTCGGCCAGGTTGCAGCCGCGCGCTTCCAGTTCCGTTGCCATCGCCCCGTCCAGCACCACAAACGGCTGGGTTTCAAGGATGGCGGTAAGCGGATTATTCTGCGACATGTTCAGGCTCCTGGGTTTTCAGATTTTGGGTAAGGTAGTACGCCCCATAGCAGAGCGCCACAAACGGCAACCCACAGTAAAGGGCAATGCGCTGGCTCGGGTCAAAGGCCAGGCCGACGCAGGCCACCAGGCAGAGGATAAAGCCAAGCACCGGCACCAGCGGATACCACGGGGCGCGATACTGTAACGCGCTCAAGGGTTTGCCCGCCTGCAGATGACGGCGGCGGAAGACAAAGTGCGAGGCGCAGATGCTGATCCACACCGCCACCACCGCAAAGCCGGAAATGGCCGACAGCGCGACAAACACCGTGTCCGGGGCCACCACGCTTGAGAAGAGCGCCAGCACGCCGCCGAGCATCGACACCGACAACGCGGTGAGCGGCACGCCGTTTTTATTCACTCTGGCAAAGCAGCGCGGCAGGGTTTTCTCGTTCGACAGCGACCACAGCATGCGTCCGGAGGCGTAGAGCCCCGAGTTGGCCGCCGAGAGGATCGCCGTCAGGATGACAAAGTTGACGATATCCGCGGCATACGGAATGCCGACCTTCTCAAACACCAGCACGAACGGGCTTTTCTCCACCCCGGCCTGCTGAATCGGGATCAGCGCCGCCAGCACAAACACGGTGCCGATAAAGAAGATAATCAGGCGGGCAATGGTGGTGCGAATGGCGACCGGAATCACCTTGTGCGGGTTCTCGGTCTCCCCGGCGGCAATGCCGATAAGCTCGGTGCCAGAGAAGGCAAAGTTAACCGCCACCATGGTCATCAGGATCGGCAGGCCGCCGTGTGGGAACCAGCCTTCGGCGGTGATGTTGCTGAGCCCCGGCGCGGGAGAACCGTCCTGCATCGGGATAAAGCCAAAGATGGCCGCTCCGCCCAGAATAATAAAGGCGATGATGGTGATCACTTTCACCAGCGAGAACCAGAACTCCCCTTCGGCGAAGAAGCGGGTCGAGATGACGTTGAGGGCGAAGATCACCGCGCAGAAGACCACGCACCACACCCAGACCGGCACCTGCGGGAACCAGTACTGCATGCAGAACCCGGCGGCGGTAAAGCTCGACCCGAGGGCCACCGTCCAGGTGAGCCAGTAGAGCCACGCCACGGTGTAGCCGGTTGCCGGGCCAAGGTAGCGCGCGGCATAGACGTGAAAGGCGCCGGTTTCCGGCATCGCCACGGAGAGTTCGCCGAGACACTGCATCACCAGCCAGACCACCAGCGCGCCAATCAGATAGGCCAGCAGCGTGCCCGCCGCCCCGGTGGTCGAAATGATGTAACCCGTATTAAAAAACAGCCCTGTGCCAATCACGCCGCCGAGCGACAGCATGATTAAGTGGCGAGTCTTCATGGTGCGCTGAAGCTGCCCATTTTGTTGTGTTTGCATATCACCTTCTATACGTATGGACATCTAAACATCCAAAGGAAGGTGTTTTTATACCGCGATTGTTAACAAATTGCTAGCCATGCACCAGACGAAGACATCCTCGACGGGCGCTCAGGCGGGGATGAACCGTATAAATGACGTAGAGAAAGGGTCGCCATGCCATCTGATACCTCCTGCAAGCCGATACTTACAGCATGTACCGCCCCGCATCCTCCGTCGGTCAGACGAAAGTGGGATCTGTTTTGGGCCGCTAAACTTTAGGGGGAGTGCGCAGCGCCCGGCGGCGCTCCGCTTGCACGGGCCTACAAAACCACGAAACGTAGGCCGGGTAAGGCATCGCCGCCACCCGGCAACCGGCCGCACGCAATCATGAGAATGTTAAATCATATAAAACATCCTATAGTCGTAGTGTTTATATAAAAAAGGATGATCCAATGCGATTTAACGGACTGACCAAGGGTTTCTTCATACTTATTCTCCTGTTGGTTACCTGGGCGTTTTTTGATGTGCTGTCGCCCTACTTCTCGGCGATCCTGTGGGCCGCTATCCTGGCGGTGATTTTCTACCCGGTTAAAAACGCGCTGCGTATCAGGCTGGGGGATCGCAACGGGCTGGCGGCGCTGCTCAGCGTGCTGCTGATCTGCCTGATTGTTTTTATTCCGCTGATGGTGATCTTTTCCTCATTAGCCTTTGAACTCAATATCGTTTATACGCGCCTGCAGCAGAACGACACCCAGTTTTCCACCGTGGTGGCGAGCCTCTTCGCCCATCTGCCCCACTGGCTGCGCACCCTGATGATCGAGCACGATCTCGATACCGCGGCGCAGATCCAGCAGAAGCTCTCTGAAGCAGCGTTAAGAGGCGGACAATACCTGGCCGGCAGCGCCTTCCTGATTGGTAAGGGCACCTTTGGCTTCGCCATCAGCTTTGGCGTGATGGTCTATCTGCTGTTTTTCCTGCTGAAAGATGGCCCCTGGCTGGTGCGCCAGATCCTCGACAGCCTGCCGCTGTCGAATTTCGCCAAACAGCATCTGTTTGCCAAGTTTGCCGGGGTCGCCAGAGCGACGGTAAAAGGCACGGCCGTGGTGGCCCTGGTCCAGGGTTTGCTGGGCGGGATCGCCTTCTGGATAGTCGGTATCAACGGCAGCATTTTGTGGGGTGCGCTGATGGCGTTCCTGTCCCTCATCCCGGCGGTGGGTTCGGCGATCATCTGGGTGCCCGCGGCCATCTTCCTCTTCGCCACACAGCAAATCTGGCAGGGCCTGTTTATCGTCGGGTTCTTTGTGCTGATCGTCGGCCTGGTGGATAACATTCTGCGTCCGCTGCTGGTGGGTAAAGACACCAAAATGCCCGACTATCTCATCCTCATCACCACCCTGGGCGGGATGGAGATTTACGGTATCAATGGCTTTGTGATTGGCCCGTTGATCGCCGCCCTGTTTATCGCCTGCTGGAATCTGCTCTCGGGGCGCGATCATGCCGGTAATGCCGAAGAAATAGATGACGCCATTATCGAAGAAGGCAAAAATTCGCCTGATTTATGAAAAAGGAATAAGACTTGCGTATCGCCACTATCACTAACTGGGCATACGGTGCCACGGTCTGTCTGACCATCGCTTCAGGGATAGCCATGTTAATGGCTTCCAGCGCTGAAAAGGTGGAGCGACAGGCCGTAGAACAGCGCTACGTCTTCGATCAACTGACCGAAGAAGTTGAGGTGGACGCCTGGGCGCTCTCGGATCTGGCACGGCTGTATGTCATCAAACAGACGTCCGCGGTGGCCGACGAGTATCGCCAGAAAGCGGCCTCCATGGTCGGCGTCGAGCATCGCCTGCAAAAGCTTAAAGACGCGGGGGCCAGCGATGAAGAGCTGGCCCTGCTGCACGAAGGGCTAAGCGTGGCCGATGCCCTGCAGGATGAACAGCAGCGCGCCATCGCCAGCGTCAATAGCGGGCAGCAGGCGCAGGCCATTGAACGGCTCTATGGCGAGCGTTACGAGAGCGAACTTGAGCAGGCGCAGAACCAGCTCGACCATTTTCGCCAGATGCTGGACCGCCGCACGGACGTGGCCATTGAGGATGCCACGGCAAAATCCCACGCGCTGCGCACCCTCTCCGAGGTGATGGTCGGCCTCACCGCGCTGATGTTCCTGTTTGTGCTGGGCTTTATCCTTAAGCGCCGGGTGCTGCGCCCGGTGGTGCGCCTGAGCGACGTGGTCAACCGGCTGGCTTCCCAGGATTATGCCGTCGAAGCCCCGGATTACCGTCAGATCGACGAAATTGGCGACATGGCCCAGGCGATCCGCATCTTTCGTGAAAACGGCCTGGTGCGGCAGCGGCTTGAGAAGGAGCGCGACGCCGACTGGGCAATCCGCGAACTGCTGGCGCGCATGACGCAACGCCTGCAGGGGTGCGAATCCGTCGAGGACGTGCTGAACGTCGCGCGGCTGTTCGCTCCCAGCATTGCGCCGGGGATCGCCGGGCGGCTCTATCTTCTCGAACACGCGCCGTGGCAGATGCGCTGCGCCGCCGAGTGGCTTAACCCGCAGGGCGAGCCCGATCCCTTCCATCCGGACCAGTGCTGGGCGGTGCGTCGCGGTCAGAGCCATCCGCCGGTCAACGGCGAGCCGGATATCGCCTGCTATCACCTGCCGGACAGCTGCGCCCATCACGCCCTTTGCGTGCCGCTGATTGCCCAGGGCGAAGCCATCGGCCTGCTCTCCTTCCAGAACCTTACGCCGGCGATGGCCCCTTCCCGCGCCTATCTGGAGCTGATGGCTGAAGCGCTCGGTCTGGCGCTGGCTAACCAGCGTCTGCGCGATGCCCTGCTGGAAAAAGCGCTGTTCGATCCCCTGACCGGGCTGCGCAACCGCCATCATCTGGAAGATGCCCTGCGCACCCAGATGAACCAGGCGCTGCACAGCGGGAACCCGGTAAGCTGCCTGATGATCGACATCGACCACTTCAAAGCCATCAACGACAGACTTGGGCACGAAGCGGGCGACCAGGTGATTAAGGGTGTGGCGGCAATTGTCCAGCGCGCGGTCAGCGACAAGGGCATGGCGTTCCGCTATGGCGGCGAGGAGTTTCTGGCCCTGCTGCCGGGCGCGGATGAAGCGGCGGCGTTTGCCACTGCCAGCGAAATCCATACCGCCGTGCACGGCCTGGCGCTGCGCTATGAGCTGTCGGAGATCGGCCCGGTGGATGTGTCGATTGGCATTGCCAGCTATCCGCAGCACGCTCAGGGCGAAAACCTGCTGCGCGCCGCCGACGTGGCGCTGTACCGCGCGAAAGAGCTGGGGCGTTCAAGGATTGTGAGTTTCGGGATGCTGGAGGCGGGGAATCAGCCACCGGGGGCGAATATCTGACAGAGCTCAAAGAAGCTCCCGTCGCCGGCGGGTGCTTCTTCCATCTTCGCGCTGTAGCATCATAACGTTTGCGTATGATAAGCCGGTTTTACAATGACTTATACTGGCATCCAAACCGAATTTCAGCCCCAGTCAAAATGATAACCATCGAAAAATCCAGCCCGACCTCAACCGACTCTCAGGCGCTCATCGATCAACTCTCTTCAGAGCTTGCCGCGATAACCGGCGACAGTGGCAAAAGCCACTTCGACCCGCAGGATGTCTCCGGGGCGCGGGCGATGTGGGTGATAGCCAAAGATGAGAATAATCAACCCATAGGCTGTGGTGCATTCCGCCCGCTGACTGAGACCACTGCCGAACTCAAACGCATGTTCTCTGACCGGAGTTGCCCGGGCACTGGGGCGGCGCTACTCGCCTGGCTTGAAGAGGCAGCCCGGGGCATGGGCTACCGCGAGCTGTGGCTTGAGACGCGTAAAATCAACGCTCGCGCGGTGCAGTTCTATTTAAAGCATGGCTATGTGCAGAGAGAAAACTATGGCCCCTATATCGGGCGCGACGAGGCCATCTGTTTTGCCAAAAGGTTAACCGGCTAGCCCGGTTACACTTCCGAAAGGATCGCGTATCATCGCTCTTCGGATTGATAACTGATACCGCCTACCATGCTCAATGTCCTCTGTTATTTCCTTCTCGCCCTTGCCGCCGCGGGCAGCGCCCTGTTGCCTCATTCTCTGGCGATGTGGTTTCTGCTCGCCAGCGCGCTGACGTTTTTGATCTACGGTGCCGACAAACTGGCGGCCCGGAAAGCCTGGCGCAGAGTCCCGGAATCGACCCTGCTGGTATGCGGGTTTGTCGGGGGATGGCCAGGCGCTATCTTTGGCCAGCAGCTGTTTCGTCATAAAACCCAAAAACAGCCGTTCAAAACCTATTTTATGTTTAGCGTGGTGCTTAACGTCGCGGTGCTGATGCTTGTCGCCTGGCGTTTCGCTTCCTGATTGACAGCAATGCGTGAAAGATGGTTGTATAGTACAACTATCTTTTACAGGCTAACCTAATAATGACTGATTCGTCGATTGTTGAAGAGATCCGTATCTCGTCGCGTCTGATGGTGCGGGAACTCGGCTTTATGAACCACACCCTGGCGGCAACGGACTACTCCCCTTCCGTAGTGCATACCCTGCTTGAGATGGAAGCCAGGGGCTCCCTGACTGCCGCCCAGCTGGTGCAGGTCCTGGGACTGGAGAAATCCAGCGTCAGCCGCATGCTCGCCAAACTGATCAAGGCCGGGGAGCTGGAAGAGAGCGCCTCCCCGGAGGATGCCAGAATCAAGCAGCTTAGCCTGAGCCCTCAGGGCAGAGAAACGGTGCGCAGAATTAATGCCTACGGTAACGAACGCGTCATTTCCGCCCTGCAAAAAATGGACGCCAGCCAGCAGCGCGTCGTATCACAGGGCCTGAGCGTCTATGCCAGCGCCCTCAAAGCCTGCCGGGATAATGTTGATCTACCAGGAAAAAGCGCGGTAACCATTGTCTCTGGCTATCATCCAGGCATGATTGGCCGCATCACGGAGATGCACGGCAGCTATTATGCGAGAGAGCATCACTTTGGCTCTTTTTTTGAGGCGAAGGTCGCCGCTGGCTTAGCGGATTTTTCGGGGCGTCTGGACAATGCGAACAATCAAATCTGGCTGGCGATGCAGAACGGACGCATCGTTGGCTCAGTCGCCATTGACGGCGAAGATCTCGGAAACAACGAGGCGCATTTGCGCTGGTTTATCCTGGATGACGGTTGTCGCGGTGGCGGCGTGGGCAGAAAGCTGATTGCTGAAGCGATGAAGTTTTGCGATGAGAGGGAGTTCTCTGCGGTTCAGCTGTGGACCTTTAATAAGCTGACGGCGGCACGGCGGTTGTATGAGTCCTTCGGCTTTGTATTATCGAAAGAGTGGCAAGGCGATCAGTGGGGCAGCACCATTACAGAGCAACAGTTTACGCGTAAATAAATCGATTCCAGGCGCTAATAAATAATGGCGGGCATTATTAAATGCCCGCCATTATATTTATTTAGCGCAATAAACCCGCGCTTCGCGAGGGGTATAAATACCCAGCGTTACGACACGTAATAATACATCTGTGCCGGATTCCTGCACTTCGGTACGAATAACTTTATCCGCGCCGCCGCAAACCTGCGCCGCATCAATCGTCTTAGACTGACCAATACCATTAACAAAGAAGGATTGTTTTGTTTCCTGAGTGGGCTTTTCAGCCACCCCGCTGTTGATCCTGAAAGTTTGTTGGGCGCAGCCGGACAGAGCAACCGCGACGAACGCTATCATCATTAACTTTTTCATAATTTTCTTAGGTTGGGGAGGAACAGTCCTGGATGTTATGACTGCCCCCCTGCCCAACATATCCGACCAGCGGGCATATCGCGAAACTTACGCGTTCTATTGACGCGCCATTGATATATGTAATTTCGGCAGATTGGCTTTGTTAAACGAGTGTGTGCGGCGAGTAAGAAAAAAGCATCTGTGCGGCATATTCCCCCTCACCCCAGCCCTCTCCCTGAATGGAGAGGGAGCCGATGGTGCCAGGATTTTCTCCCATCATATCCCCCCTGAAAGCGCGATAACCGTCACATTATGCCAGGCTTTATATTCATCAAAGAAAAGGGATCACTCATTTGAAAAATGCGAAATACGACATGCCTTTGCGCGATAACGGGTTCGTTGGCCTTGGAGACTACGCCGCTATCGGTGAAGGGCGCTCGGTGGCGCTCATCGCCCCGGATGGTTCGATCGACTGGTGGGCGCGCCCAACCTCGATTCGCCGCCCCTTTTTGACCGCTTGCTGGACCCTGGCATCGGCGGTTTTTTCAGCCTGACGCCGGCGAGTGAATACACCGTCTCCCGCGCCTATCGCGAGGACAGCAACATCCTGGAAACCCGCTTTGAAACGAAAGACGGTACGGCGCTGTTAACCGAATCCATCAACAGCACACTGGCAGGTCGTCTGCCCTGGAGCGAGCTGGCCCGCCGTCTGGAAGGGGTGCGCGGCACCGTGACGTTCAGACTTCAACTGCGGTTCGGAACGATGATCGAAACGCGATCGCCCTGGCGCTCCGATACCGACAAGGGCAGCGTTTACCATATCGGCGACCTGATGGCGATGCTCCACACCAGCGAAAACGTGGTCATTACCCGTGCCGATGATGAAGAGATCGAGGCGGAGATCGTCCTGAAGAAAGGGAGCCGGGAGATTGTCGCGCTGCTGGTGACCCTGGATGAGCCGCTGGCGGTACCGGACATTCAGGCGATTGATAACCGCATTGAAACCAGCCACACCGCCTGGCAGGACTGGGTGAAGGGGCTGAAATACGACGGCCTCTATAAAGATCACGTTATCCGCTCCGCGCTGGCGCTGAAGTTCCTCTGGTACTCCCCCACCGGCGCGCTGGCGGCAGCCGCCACCACCTCCCTGCCGGAGGGGCCCGGCGGCAGCAAAAACTATGATTACCGCTTTGCCTGGGTGCGCGATGCCTGCCTGATCATCAAAGCCTTTACCTATCTGGGCACCCTTGAAGAGTGTAAAGCGGCCTTCTCCTGGCTGTCGAAAACCATCATTAAACACGGCCCGGAGATGCGGGCCTGCTACACCCTCGACGGCGAACTGGTGCCGGAAGAGACCTACCCCGAACTGCAGGGCTACCGGGATTCGCAGCCGGTACGCCTCGGCAATAACGCCCGCAACCAGCGCCAGCTGAGCATGTATGGCGATATGCTTGGCGTGGCGAAACTGTTCGTCGAGGCGGGGCATATTCTGGATATCGGCACCTCGCGCTTCCTGGGGCATCTTGCCAATCAGTGCGCCGACCGCTGGCGCATGAAGGACTCCGGGATCTGGGAGCTGCCGGAAGAGCGGCATTACACCCACTCAAAAATGGCCTGCTGGCTGGCGCTGGACTGCGCCGTGGTGCTGGCCGAGACCAACCATATCGAACCTACATGGAAAGCGCGCTGGGCCCGGGAGCGGGACCGCATCCGCGACTGGATTGAAGAGCACTGCTGGTCCGAGACCCATCAGTCCTACTGTTTTTACGACGGGGACGGCGGGCTGCTGGATGCGTCGCTCACCCTGGTGTCGCGCTACGGTGTGAAAGTGAACCCGAAACGCATGAAGCTGACCTATCAGGCCATCCAACGCGAGCTGGGTCATAACAGCGCGATGATCTACCGCTACAGCGGGGTTGAGCAGGAGGAGAGCACCTTTATCGCCTGCGCCTTCTGGCTGGCGGAGGCCTGGGCCTCGATGGGCGAACCGGAGCAGGCCGAAAAGAACATGGATGAAATTCTTGAAACGCTATGTCATCGCGGCAATGTCGAAACCTTCAATGAAATGTTCGATACCCGCACCGGCGAGTGGGTCGGCAATATGCCTCAGGGGTTAAGCCATCTGGCGCTGATCTGTGCGGCGCAGGCCATCAGCGATCATCAACAGGAAAAGAAATAGCGCTGAGCCCGGCCAGCCGCTGGCCGGGCATCACCGATGCTATACCTCCAGCCCCGCGCGGAACTGGCCCCACTTCAGCACCGAATTCACCCCAATCGACAGGAACGGCTCCGGCGGGGTTCTGTTCGGGCCCGGCGATGCCACCAGGAAGTCGATCAGCTCGTTGCGCTCCCCGGCGATCATATCCGCCAGCAGCTTGCCGGTAGCGGTGCCGCGGGTGATCCCCAGACCGTTACAGCACAGCGCGCCATAGACGTTTGGTGCCAGCTGACCAAAGAAGCCTTCGTGATTATCCGACAGGCAGATGGCCCCGCTCCAGGAGTATTCGAAATCAACCTTGCTCAGCATCGGGAAGCGGCGCTCGAACGATTTACGGTGGGTCTCGATATTGTGCTTCAGCTGTTTGTCACGCGGACGGCCATCGGGATGGAAGCTAAAGCTGTTACGCATCAGGATGCGGTTATCAACCGTGCGACGCACGGTGCTGCCAAACGGATGCGCCGGGATAACGCCCCACACCGGCTTGCCGCCGAGCTGCGCCTGCTCTTCAGCGGTCAACGGACGGGTCAGGCTGCCATAAAGGAAGGTCGGCAGCAGGCGACCGCGCAGGAAGCCAAAGTGAGCAGCAAAGGCGTTGTTCGCCAGGATCAGCGTGTCGGCGGTGATGCTGCCGTGGTCATGCACCAGCGTCACTTTGTCGCCATAGTCGATGGACGTGATCGGCGTATTTTCATACAGGGTCACGTTAGAGGGCAGGCTGTCCGCCAGTCCTTTCACCAGCGCCGAGGGCTGGAGCAGAATAGTGCCCGGAATGTAGAGCGCCTGCTGGTAGTATGAGGTGCCGATATGGTCCGGCAGATCCTTCCCGGGGATCATCTCCGCGTGACGGCCAATTTTCTCCAGCCCGCTGCGGTAGGCCTCCAGAATAGCGATCCCCTTCTCCCCCACCGCGGCCTGATATTTGCCGGAGTCGCTCATCTGACATTCAATGCCGTGCTCCTTTACAATCTCACGCAGATAGTTCTGCCCGAGAGTGTTGAGCTTGAGGATCAGATTCGCGGTGGTGACATCACCGATATAGTCCTTCGCCCCGATATCGTGCGGGACATCAATGGCGAAACCGGCGTTGCGCCCGGAGGAGCCGTAGCCCACGTCCTGCGCTTCAACCAGCAGCACTTCATCATCCGGGAAGTTGAGTGCCAGCTGGCGGGCGGCGGCCAGCCCGGTTAACCCGGCACCGACGATGGCCCAGCGGGCATGCTTTTGCCCCGTGTGGGCAGGACGCGGGGTACGCGGCTGACTGGTGTGATACCAACCCGGCAGGGCGTCGTCAGCAGGTAGAGAAGTGATCTTTTGCACGTGGGTTACTCCGGTAAGTAGCGTTGAATCAATGTTAGCCATCCCGAGAAAATGTGTATGTGATGTATATCTCATGTATACATCAAGTATAAAAATAGTTACAGGAATGATAAAAAAGGCGTGGGAAGCCCGGCGCAGCGGGGCGTCAGAGAAGAAATACGAATGGGGAAAGGAGGCCTGTCAGCGGGTGCCAGCAGGCCTTAGCGGGATGCGTTCAGCGGTTATCCCCCTCCGGGAAAGGGGCGAAGTTATCGGCTTTCAGCCCCTGGGGCGCGATGAAGATCTCCATGTTTTCCCGCGACAGTTCCCAGTGCTCAAACACCAGATCGACCACCGCCTGTTCATCACGCGCCTCGATGGCAGCGATAAAGGCATCGTGATGATCCGCAGCCAGCTGTAAACGGCGCTCCATGTCCTCGTTTTGCGGCCGGAAGAAGGTGTGCCCGATGCGACAGTGGTCGATCAGCAAACGTCCCAGGCTCGGCTGCAGATAGGGGTTGGCCGCCATCTCGCCCATGATCTCGTGAAAACGGTTGTTCTCCAGCGCCAGGGCTTCGGCATCGCGGGTTTGCACCGCCTTACGAAATCGCTTCTGGGTCTCTTTCAGCGCTTTTAGCTGCGCCGGTTTGTAATGCTGTACGGCAAGACGCCCGGTGGCGGCATAGATCATCGGCGCTACCAGGAAGAAATTGCGCAGCGTCGAGTGGCTCATCGGGATCACCCGTACGCCGCGTTTTTCCACAATTTCGAGGTACCCTTCCCCCGCCAGGCGCTGGAATACTTCACGCACCGGCGTACGGGAGAGACCGTACTGCGCGGTCAGCGCGGCTTCATCCAGCAGCTCGTCCGGATCCAGCTCCATGGTCAGAATATGTCGCTTGAGATCCTCATACAGCGCTACCTTTCCCGTTCTCATTGCCGCCTCCTGAAAATCGACCTGTGATGCTTAACTATGATGTTGCTTAACCTACAGATAAAGATGTGCAACAGCAAAATTATCAGCCACAGCAATCATGCTCTGCGCATTTCTCTGGCCGTCTGATAGATCAGCCTCAGGAGGGGCTCCGGATCCCGGTCTGGGGGATGGCGCAGGATCTCCCCACGCAGCCAGACAATTTCACTGCCGGCAACGTGGCGAAACGGCGGCAGCTGCCCGGCATTTTTTAGCCACTTCATAATAAAGGCATTTTTTGCCGGTTTGAGCAGATGCGTCCCTGCTTTCTCGACAGGCCAACCGCCACCAGAAGACAGAAATAGAAATGAATTCTCTCTTCCAGACCGTTAAAAACGGCTTCAGGCGTCGTCTTCAGAGAGATCAATCCAGAGAGTCTTCAGTTCGGTGTACTGGTCGAGGGCGAAGACAGATTTATCGCGCCCGCCAAAGCCCGACTGCTTGTAGCCGCCAAACGGCGTGGTGGCGTCACCTTCCCCGAAGCAGTTCACCGTCACCGTGCCGGCGCGGATGGCGCGCGAGACGCGAATGGCCCGGTTCAGCCTGCCGGTATACACCGACGCGGCCAGGCCGTACTGCGTATCGTTCGCCAGGGCAATAGCTTCCGCTTCGGTTCTGAAGGTGGTGACGCACAGCACCGGGCCGAAGATCTCCTCCCGGAACAGCGCGCTCTCAGGCGTTACGCCATCGATAATGGTCGGCTGGACGTAAACGCCCTGCTCGGTATCGCCGCCCTGCACCATCCGCAGCCCTTCCTGACGGGCGGTGTCGAGATAGCCGCTCACCTTGCTGAAATGCTCCGTCGAGACCATGGCCCCCAACCGGTTGTTCGGATCGAGCGGGTTGCCCATGCGCCAGTCGCCGATCTGCGCCGCCATCTCCTTCAGCAGCGCATCTTTAACATTCTCCTGCACCAGCAGGCGCGAGGTGGCGGAACAGTTCTCACCCATGTTCCAGAATGCCCCGTTAAGCACGTGTCCGGCGACGGCGGCCAGATCCTGGGCATCGTCAAAGACCACCGCCGGATTTTTACCGCCGCACTCCAGCACCACCTTCTTGAGGTTGGATTCTGCCGCGTAGTGCAGGAAACGCCGTCCGGTAGCGGTGGAGCCGGTAAAGCTCACCATGTCGATATCCGGGTGCAGGCCAATCGGCTCCCCGACCTCCTTGCCGGTGCCGGTGACGATATTCAGCACCCCCGCCGGGACGCCCGCTTCATACGCCAGCTCGGCAACCCGCAGCGCGGTCAGCGAGGTTTGCTCCGCTGGTTTCACGACCACAGAACAGCCAGCCGCCAGCGCCGGGCCAATTTTCCAGGCCAGCATCAGCAGCGGGAAGTTCCACGGCAGGACGCAGCCCACCACACCAATCGGCTCGCGCACCACCAGCGCCATCGCGCCGTTACCGACCGGGGCGGTGTGGTCATACAGTTTGTCGATGGCTTCGGCGTGCCACTTCAGCACGTGGATGGTTTCCGGCACGTCGACCGCTTCACATTCGCTGACCGGTTTGCCGCTGTCGAGGCTCTCCAGCACTGCCAGAGAGGCGATCTCCTGCTCCATCAGCGCCGCCAGCTTCAGCAGCACCGCTTTGCGTTCGCCCGGCGCCTGCTTGCTCCAGCTTCCGGCCTCGAAGGCGCTGCGCGCCCCTTCCACCGCGGCATTGACGTCGGTGACGTCGCAGGCGGCAATGTGAGTGAGGATCTCCCCGGTAGCCGGGTTAGTGGTCGCCAGGGTCTTGCCTGAACGCGCGGCCACGAAGCGGCCGTTGATAAAGGCTTTGTCTGCCAGAGAAAGCCCCCGGGCGATGGCCGTTACCGCATCCAGCGTTTGCAACTGACTCATATCGCCCCCTTACAGCGCCGCAGCGACGTTGCGTTTCACATCGGCAATCACCGCTTTCAGCTGCGCTTTCTCTTCTTCATTCAGATCCTGCAGCGGCGCACGCACCGTGCCGGAGGTCAGGCCGTTGAGCTCGCAGCCGTAACGGATGGACTGCACGAACTTTCCGCCGTCGAGGAAGTTCATCAGCGTCATCATCGCCGCCATGATCTTGCGACCTTTGGCGAAATCTTTTTCCACCACGCAGGCTTCGTACAGCGCCACGTGCTCGCGCGGGATGAAGTTGGAACCGGCGCAGACCCAGCTTTTCGCGCCCCAGGCGAAGAACTCCAGCGCCTGATCGTCCCAGCCGCAGGAGAGCGCGATATTCGGGAATTTGCAGGCCAGCAGGTGCAGGTTATTGAAGTCGCCGGAGCTCTCTTTGATCGCCACCACGTTCGGCGAGCGGCTCACTTCGCGGAAATAGGTCTCGCCCATGGTGATGCCCATGCGGCCCGGGTAGTTGTAGAGCATGATCGGCAGCTGCGCGGCCTTATCAACGGTCAGCGCGTGATGGGCGTTTTCCAGCTCGGTCGGCAGGGCATACGGCGGCGAGGTCACCAGGATGGCGTCGGCTTTGGTCTCACGGGCATGTTTCGCGTAGTCCACCGCGTCTTCGGTACGCGTCGCGCCGGTGCCGACAATCAGCGGCAGGCGGGTGCCAATCACCTGACGCGCATGCTCTACCAGCGCCTTACGCTCCTGTGGGCTCTGCGCGTAGTACTCACCGGTAGAGCCACCGATGATGATGCCGTGAACGCGGGCGTCGATCAGCGACTCCAGCACCTCTGAAAAGCGCGGGAAATCAATGCTGCCATCGGCTGCGTAAGGGGTAATTGCCGGGGTGTAGATACCTTCAAATGTCAACACGATAACCTCCAGGGGGAATTCACGACCGTTTAAGTCTGCTACGCAACCGTGATGGACTGCGTTTGTTAAAAATTTGCACACAGGGAGGAAAAAGGTCAATGGATGAATATTTTTGTATACAACAAAAATACAACATAAATACGAAATAACAGGAGATTTCTACGATCAATTAAAAATAAACACTCAATAATCAATTAATTAAATTGTTAATTCTACCGTAGTAATTTTCTATATGATTTCAGATAGCGATCACATTCCCGAATTATCGCCCTCTGAGACGTATTTACAGCGTCCATCGGGAGGCATAGTTTTAATCCTGTAGTTAACCAGAATTTAACAAAGCGGCACGCCAGAACCCCTGGTTGTGACCTAAATGTAAACAGAGGTAGCGGTTATGCCCCATAAGAAAGCGACACTCATCGGCCTGATCGCCATCCTGCTCTGGAGCGCGATTGTCGGCCTGATCAAAAGCGTGAGCGAAGGCTTTGGCCCGGTGGGCGGGGCGGCGTTGATCTATTCCTGTAGCGCGGTGCTGCTGCTGTTTACCATCGGCTTTCCGAAGATCCAAAAGTTCCCGCTGAGCTATCTCATCATCGGCAGCGTGCTGTTCGTTTGCTATGAGCTGTGCCTGTCGCTGTCGCTGGGCTTTACCCATAACGGGCGGCAGGCGATTGAAGTGGGGATGGTGAATTATCTCTGGCCGAGTATGACTATTTTACTGGCGGTGATGGTTAACCGTCAGAAAACCAGCCCGTTGATTGTTCCCGGCGTGATGTTAGCCATCGTCGGAATTGGCCGGGTGCTGGGCGGCGACGGCGGATTTTCGCTGACGGAGATGAGTAATAACGTCATGGATAATCCGTTAAGTTATGGCCTGGCATTCAGCGGAGCGGTGATCTGGGCAATATATTGCGTGGTCACCCAGCGTATCGCCCAGGGAAATAACGGTATCACCTTGTTCTTTATATTAACGGCGCTGACGTTATGGGTGAAATATCTTACCTCGCCACAACCGGAATTTGTGCTGTCGTGGCACGCGTGGATCAGCCTGCTGCTGGCGGCAATGGCAATGGGCTTTGGCTACGCCGCCTGGAACGTCGGGATCCTGCACGGCAACGTCACGGTGCTGGCGGCGGCATCGTACTTTATCCCCATCATCTCAGCGGTGCTGGCCGCCTTTATGCTGGATTCTCACCTGACCCTGGCCTTCTGGCAGGGCACGGCGATGGTGAGCCTGGGCTCGCTTATCTGCTGGTGGTCGACACGCACGGTTGCCGTAAAACGATTATCTGACGAAGCGTCTTAAAAATAACAAACACAGTAAAAACATAATAAATATAACTGACATCTTATCCGACCACCTGCAGCGGAGGAGTATTTGCCATGAATTACGCGAAATAACGCACGCTCTTATTTAACGCTTGAACCTTCTTAGACCTATATTTATTCCGTAATCGATGATTAATGGAAAGCGGTTTCGCTCGGCCTGAAGAAACATTCATCGCTAATGATGTTTATTCTTGCTGTGACCCATTAATTCAACGATATCGGGGAAAGACAGGAGTTACCATGTCAAATACCGTTTCTGTTGAAGATGTACCACTCAACCGCTTTCATCGCCTGCTGACCGTGCGCTCCGGCGGTGGCTCCTTTGTTGATGGCTATGTGCTGAGCATTATCGGCATCGCCATGATGAAGGTCTCCCCGGCCCTGGGGCTGACCGCCTTCTGGGAGGGCCTGATTGCTGCCTCGGCGCTGATCGGCATCTTCTTTGGCGGCTTTATCGGTGGCGCCCTCACTGACCGACTGGGCAGACGGATGCTCTATTTCGTTGGCCCGACGCTGTTTGTGGTCTGCTCCGTGGCGCAGTATTGGGTGCAGAGCGGCGAGATGCTGTTTGCCCTGCGCTTTCTAAACGGTGTGGCGGTGGGCATTGAGTACCCGGTGGCGACCGCCTTCCTGGTGGAGTTTCTGCCGAAGAAAAACCGCGGGCCGTGCCTGGCGACGCTCACCATCCTGTGGTTTGCCGGTGCCGCCGCAGCCTACATGATCGGCGAAGCGCTGCTGCACTTTGGCGGCCCGGACGCCTGGCGTCTGACCCTGGCGAGCACTGCGGTCATTGGTGCGTTGCTGTTCCTGGTGCGTATGGGCACGCCGGAATCCCCTCGCTGGTTAATCAGTAAAGGCCGTCACGCTGAAGCCGAAGCGATCATTCGCAAGGTGTATGGCCCTGACTTTGGCCTGGACAATCTGCCGGAGCAGGCGGAAAGCAAAAACCTCTCCTTCTTCAACCTGCTGCACTCGGGCTATGGCAAACGCATGGCGTTCGTGACCATCTTCTGGACCTGCTCGGTGATCCCGGTCTTCGCGGTGTATGCCTTTGCGCCGAAAGTGCTGGATGCCCTGCACCTCAGCGGTAAGTGGGCCTCCTACGGTTCCGTTGCCATCACGTTGCTGTTCGTGGTCGGCTGCATTATCGCCACCCGGCTGGTAAATACCCTGGGACGCCGCAAGCTGCTGCTGCAAAGTTTCCTCTGGTCGGGGCTGGCGTTACTGCTGCTGGGCCTGCTGCGTGACGGTCCGTCGATGATCATTCTGCTGATGTTTGGTGCTTATGCGCTGTTTATCGGCGGGGCTCAGGTGCTGCAACTGGTCTACCCGAACGAGATTTTCCCGACGGAAATCCGTGCCGGTGCGGTGGGTGTGGGGACGTCGCTGTCGCGCATTGGCGCGGCGGTCGGCACCTGGCTGGTGCCCGCCTCGCTGCAGAGTCTGGGGATTGGTACTACCATGTACATCGCCGCGGCGATCACCTTTGTGGGCTTAGCCGTCTCCTGGTGGCTGGCACCGGAAACCAACGCCCGCAGCCTGGCCGATGCGGCCTCGCTGGACGATGAGGCCTCGCAGAAAGCCCGCGTGCCGGGGCATATGGCGAAGCGTCATATGTTGTAGTGGTGCCGTCTGTTGTGCCGGGTGGCGCTACGCTTACCCGGCCTACTAAACCTGTAGGCCCGCGCAAGCGCAGCGCCGCCAGGCGATGTCAGTTACTCCTTCACCAACTTTTCCACTTCCCGCCGCCGCTTTCTGAACGAGCTGGGCGTTTCACCGTACTGCTTGCGAAACCAGGCGATCAGGTGCGAGGCGTCGGCAAAGCCGGTGGCGGTGGCGATGGCGTTAATGCTGTTGCTGGAGTCGGCCATCAGCTTGCGCGCCTGCTCAAGGCGCATCCGCCGCCAGTACACCGCCGCCGAGTGGCCGGTACACTGGGTAAAGATCAGGTTGAGCTGGCGGAACGTCACCCCGGCAAAGTCTGCCACCTCCGCCAGCGGTAACGGCGAGTCGAGATGGTGCTTCATAAACTCAATCACCTTCGTAACCAGCGGGTTTTCGTAAACGTCAGGCTCGCTGAGCGACGCTTTGTGCTTCGTTTTCGGCGTGGGCACCTCATCCACCAGCAGATATTTCAGCACCTTTTGCGAGCGCACCAGCCCGCAGTGCTGGCGGATCAGATCGGCCGCCAGGTCAATGGCCGTCCCGCCCGGACAGGAGATAATCCCGCCGTCCTTGATGTAGGTTTTATCGATCACCGGGATGGCTTTGGGAAAGCGCAGCCGGAACTCGTCCCGGGTGGTGAAGTGGATGGCGCAGTGGCGACCGTCCAGCAGCCCGGCGTTACCGGCGACGAAGGCCCCGCTGCACAGGGTAATGATCGGGATATTGCGGGCATGCAGGCCCCGCAGGGCCTGCAACAGCCACTCCGGCGACTGGCGGGTCTCTTCCAGCAGCCCGCCCGCCACCACGAAGTAGTCCCACTCTTTTGAGAAATCGAGCGCCGCCGTGGGTGACACCGGCAGGCCGCAGCTGGCGGTAATCGGCTGGTCATCGCAGGTCATCCACTCCCAGCGGCAGAAGATCTGCCGGCTGGAGAAGGACTCGTCCGCCGCAAAGCGCAGGGACTCTACCAGCCCCGCCACCGAGGCCAGCGTAAAGTGCTTCATCAGCAAAAAACCGATCGTCAGATCGGGCTTCGGCTCGATGTGGCTGTCAGGCACTGTCGTTGGCGACATCGTCATCAGGCTCCTGCAATCCCCCCAGCTTGCTCAGCAGACGCTTCAGGTCAGCGATATCCTGGGTATTCAGACCAACGGTAATCATCTTCTCGGCGCTTTTGGCCTGCTCAATCATCCGGGCCAGCATCGCCTCCCCCTCTGCCGTCATGGCAACCAGCTTGCGGCGGCGGTTGGCGGGATCGGTCTCTACCGTTAATAGCCCGCTTTTGGTCATCCGGTCGATCACGTAGGTGCCGGTCGCTTTATCAAACCCGGCACGACTCCCCAGCGTTTGCTGGTCGCAGGTGGTTTCTTCCGCCAGCACTACCAGTATGGCGTACTGCACGGCAGATAACCCGGTATCGACGCACTGCGACCAGCAGGTGGTCGAGTGCTGCCCTGCGCGGCGCATCAGGTGCATTAGTGAACAATCGCCATGCGGCCACAGGGGCGCGGCAAGGATTAAGTCGCGATTTTCTGCCATCGACTCTCTTGACTCCTGAAAACGACAAACATATAGTTCGAGCACAAACAGTTTGAACTCAAACTATACATGAAAGAATACATTCAGAGAACCCGCATGAAGCTTGTTGTAGGCATGACTGGCGCTACTGGCGCTGCAATTGGCGTTCGTTTACTGGCCGCGCTGAAAGATCTGGATGTCGAAACGCATCTGGTCATCTCTAAGTGGGCGCGCGCCACCATTCAACTGGAAACGCCCTACAGTGTACAGGAGGTTATTGCGCTCGCCTCGAAGACTTACAGCGAGCACGATCAGGCGGCGGCGATCTCCAGCGGCTCCTTTCGCGTCGACGGCATGATCGTGGTGCCGTGCAGCATGAAAACCCTCGCCGCCATCCGCTGCGGCTACGGCGATGGCCTGATTGCCCGCGCCGCCGACGTGACGCTAAAAGAGCAGCGCAAACTGGTGCTGGTACCGCGCGAATCGCCCCTCAACGCCATCCACCTGGAAAACATGCTCGCCCTGACCCGCGCCGGGGCTATGATGTTGCCTCCGATGCCCGCCTTCTATAACAACCCCACCAGCACTGACGACATCATTAACCACTTTGTGTCGCGCATTCTGGATCAGTTCGGCCTGGATAACGCTTTAACGAAACGCTGGGGTGAATCTCACTCCGCTCCCACGGCTTAAGGAGAGCCTGATGAACTATTACGGTGATTTACGCAGTTATATCGATGCCCTCGACGCCATGGGCGACATCATGCACGTGACCCGGGAAGTGGACGGTGATTTTGAACCAAGCGCCATTACCCGCCGCAGCTATGAGATCCAGTCCCCTGCCCCGCTGTTCCATAAGGTGGCTGGCGTGGCGCCCGGTTTCCGCCTGTTCGGTGCCCCGGCCAGCCTCTCCTCCCGCAAGGAGATGCCCTATGCCCGGGTGGCGATGTCGCTCGGTCTGGCGCCGGAGTCCACCGGGCCGCAGATCGTCGAAGCGCTGTCGGCGGCGCGTCATAAGCCCGGCATTCCTCCGGTGCGCGTGGCCTCCGCTGATGCCCTCTGTCATCAGAACATCCTGCGCGGTGAAGAGGCGAATCTCGATCGCTTCCCGATCCCCTTTGCCCACGACAAGGACGGCGGTCGCTACGCCAACACCTGGGGGACGCTGATCGTCAAAACGCCGGACGGCAAATGGGTGAACTGGTCCATCGCCCGCGTGATGAAGGTGGACGGCAAGCGGATGGTGGGGCTGATTGTCCCGAGCCAGCATATCGGCCAGATCTGGACCGAATGGGTCAAGCTCGGCCAGCCGATGCCTTACGCGCTGGTGCAGGGCCCGGCCCCGGCGATCTCGTGCGTGTCCGGTATTCCGATCCCGGCCCACGCGGATGAAGCGGACTACATCGGTACCCTGGCAGGCGAGCCGGTGCCGGTGGTGAAAGCGGTTAGTATCGATCTGGACGTGCCTGCCACGGCAGAGATCGTGATTGAGGGCCACGTCTCCATCAATCGCGACTGTCAGGAAGGGCCCTACGGCGAGTACGGCGGCTACCTTGGGGAAGGCTCCTCGGCCCAGCCGACCTTCCACGTTGAGACCATCACCCACCGGGACGATCCCATCTGGCCGATGTCGATTACCGGCCGCCCGACCGACGAGTCGCACACCCTGTGGGCGATGGGACTGGCCGCCGATGCCCTGACGTATCTGCGTGAAGCAGAACTGCCGATTACCACAGCCTGGATCCCGGAAGATTCCACCGTCCACTGGCTGCTGGTGGTGGTGCCGCAGAACTGGCGCGAGCAGCTGCCGGGCGTCACCAGCGAAGCTCTGGCGCAACGTATCGGCGAGGTGCTGTTTAACACCGACGCGATGGTGTTTATCCCGAAAGTGTACGTGGTGGACGATGATTTTGACCCGACAAACCTGCGTGAAGTGGTGTGGGTCCTCTCAACCCGCGTACACCCGGTTGGCCGCCGCGTGGTGTTTGACAATCAGCGGGTGATCCGCCTGCCGCAGTGCTACGAAGAAGCGGAGTACGTGACAGGAAAAGGGGCAAAAGTGGTGTTTGATACGCTGCAATCCACCCGCCATCTGCATGCCTCGTTTGAGCAGGGGTATCCGGAAGCGGTACGCCAGCGCGTGCTGGAGAACTGGCCGACGGAAGGGTAATGGCTGTGCCTGCCTGGGGGTAAAACAGGCAGGCATTAACAGCAACCGATCAATGCAGAATAGCTTTAAGCCGCTGTAGCGCCATCAAAGGCCGCAGGGATCGCTGCTGGAAAGGCGTTACGCCGGTAATAGAGCAGATGTTGAGATAGCTATCCAGCGCATCCCGGGCGGCGATCTTCAGCTCCTGCACATCTCGCGCCATAAAGCGCGCTTCACTTCTGGTATTCAGAAACACACCACGAAACATATCAATCACCGGATCGTAGGTCACCAGGGCTTTGTGTCCGTCGATAAAAAGGGTATTTGAGCGGCTCATCCTTGAGAATTATCCTAATCAACATAACTGGTGTGGATATTACGCTCCATAAATCAAATTAAAAAGCAGTTTTGAAAGTAAAAAAATTTTTGATGATGGTCGATAAACTTTACGGATCCTGAGGGGATTTACCATGGCGGTCATGCCTCATCGTGCTCCTGACGTGCATCCGGAGCCAGATGCTGCTTGCGGTACTGTAATGGCGTCTGCCCAATCCGCTTTTTGAAGCAGGTAATGAAATACGTCATCTCGGTAAACCCCACCTTTTCGGCAATCCCGTTGATACTTAACGGCGACATACGCAATAAATCACAGCTTTTCTTGATGCGCCGGGTGAGCAGGTATTCGTGAATGCTGCCGCCGGTTTGTTGACGGAAGATCCGCGACGTGTAGCTGCGCGACAGGCCGATAGCGCTGGCCAGATCGTCCAGGGAAAACTTCTCCTGATAATGATCTTCCACCCACTGCATGATCTGCGCCGCCACGCTATGTTGTTGCTGAACGGGCGTCTGCGGCTGTGCGGGCAGAAAGGCCATTATCTGCATCACCAGAAACGCCACCTCGCTGGCTTCCGTTTGATTGCCGCTGCCCTGCCCGCAATACCGATCCAGAATGCACGCCATCATCTGGGCGTGTTCGCTGAGATCGTACACCTGCGCAGGCACGTTGCTGTCGGCCAGGGCGGCAAACTGCGCCTGATGGCGGGGGAAATCCCGCAGGGCAGCAATCACCGACGATTGCTCAATATGCATGGTGGTGCGGTAGTAGCGGTTACTGTCGCTCGCTTCGACGTGCACCTTGTGCAGCCGGAAAGGCGGAAAGATAAACAGCCGTCCGGGCCGCGCGGTGTAATGGCGGTTATCGACCACCACAATGCCGTAGCCTTCTGAGACATACAGAAACTCAACGCACTGGTGCCAGTGGTAATACATGGCGCTGGAGCCGCGCGGACGATAGAGCGCCATGACGTCGTCATTTAGCGCGATGCGCTCCATTAATTGTCGTTCCTGCATTTTTCCTCACAGCAACAGAATTAAGTTTTTAGGCCATGATTTATAAAATATTGCCGTGTACGGGCTTAAATCCAACTTTCTTTAAATAACGGATAGTTTTTGTGAAGTGGCTCACTCGGAGAAAAGCGGAAAATCCACCAGGATTCGCTCACCGTGTGCCCGCCACACGCAATAAAATAAATGAGTAATCAGGAGAGATAATGATGACGCTATCCTCATCCGTTCGTACCGCACAAATAAAAATGAGTGGTTTTATTTTTCTTTATTTTTTTACCTGGTCATCGAGCTTTGGTTTATATGCCTTATGGCTGAGCCAGAAAGTGGGATTAGACAGCATCACCATTGGCAGCGTATTTGCGATTAACGGTGCCTTTGCGGTGATCCTTAAACCGGTTTACGGCTACATCATGGATAAAATAGGCATGAGCAAATGGTTGCTCTATTTTGTCTGCGCCATCTCGGCCCTGATGGCACCTTTTTTTGTCACGGTCTACCAGCCGCTGCTGTTAACCCATACCACCATCGGCATTATCGTCGGCGCGTTCTGGCTGAGCCTCGGCTGGTATGCCGGCGTCGCGGCAGCGGAGTCCTACGCCGATCGCTTTAGTCGTCTGTATAGCCTGGAGTTTGGCCGGATCCGCATGTGGGGATCATTAGGCTGGGCGCTGGCAGCGTCGGTCTCCGGCGTGCTGTTTAACATCACCCCGCTGGCGAACTTTCTTGTCAGCAGCGGGACCTCCGTGGTGATGCTGCTGGTGCTGATGAGCCTGAAAATAGGCGACGAACAGCTGCGTAATAACAACGTCATTGCCGACAACCGCATTGTCTTTGCCGATGTGATTGCGTTGCTGAAAAATCAGAAGTTCTGGATGTTCAGCCTCTATGTGGCCGGGGTGGCGTGGATGATGTTTGTCGCCGAGCAGCAGTTCCCGCGCTACTTCGTCTCCTTCTTCGAGACGAAACAGCAGGGCAACGCGTGGTACGGCTATCTGGGTACCCTGCAGGCCGGGATCGAATTCCTGATGATGATGTTTATCCCCGCGCTGGTGAACCATTACGGCGCCAAAAAAGGGCTGTTGCTGTGCGGCCTGGTAGTGGGGATCCGCCTGATTGCCTCGGGGCTGACCTCCGATCCGCTGATGATCTCGATTATCAAGCCGCTGTATGGCGTGGAAATTGCCCTGCTGCTGATTTCGGTTTTCAAATACATCGCCGAGCATTTCCATAAAAAAGTGAATGCCACCATGTATCTGCTGGGCTATCAGGCGATGGTCTACGTCGGCTCCGTGGTGGTGGCGCCGCCTGCGGGCTACCTGTATGAGACAATCGGCTTTGAGCACACCTACCTGATGATGGGCAGCTGCGCCCTGCTGTTTACCCTGATCTCCGCCTTTACCCTTTCGCCCTGCAAGTCTCAACGTGGCCTGACCGATACCTTTTCCCCTGAACTGAAACCTACCCCGGTCGAGCCGGTAAAACACTAATCTGAGGACAAAATATGATTCGTTCTGCTGTCACTGCAAATGTCGTGACCGAGTCACTGCGCCCTGTGGAACTGCATCAGGTCGATCGCCTGCAGCTGCGCCGCAAGCTGGATGAGGCGATAACCCGCATCACGCCTAAGCTGGACAAAACGATTGCCCTGATGGGAGATAAATTCCCTAACGAAGCCTGCGAAGGGGGAAAATGGACCCCTTCAGACAATACGCAATGGACCACCAGTTTCTGGACCGGTCAGCTGTGGCTGGCCTGGGAGTTGACCGGGGATGATAAATACCGTCAGGCGGCGGAGCGCTATCTGCCCTCTTTTGCCGCTCGACTGGAACAGCGCATTGAAACGGCCACCCACGATCTGGGGTTTCTCTACTCCCTCTCCTGCGTCAACGCCTGGCGCTTAACGGGGAATGAGACCGCCCGCCGGATCGCACTTCAGGCGGCCGATATCCTGATGGAGCGCTACAACCCGGTGGCGAAAATTATCCAGGCCTGGGGCGACCTGAACGATCCGGCGCAGCAGGGACGGATGATCATCGACTGCAATATGAACCTGCCGCTTCTGTACTGGGCCAGCGAGCAGACCGGCGAAGCGCGCTACGCCGAAGCCGCAGCGGCTCATGCGCAGCAGGCGGCAAAATACATCGTCCGCCCGGATGCCTCGACCTTCCACACCTTTTACATGGACGTGACGACCGGCGAGCCGCGTTTTGGTGATACCCATCAGGGCCATAGCGATACGTCATGCTGGTCGCGCGGCCAGGCATGGGCCATCTATGGGTTTATGCTCAGCTATCTCTACACCGGCGATAAGCCTCTGGTAGACCTGACCCGCAGCCTGGCCCACTACTTTATCAACCGCCTGCCGGAAGATGATGTCTGCCACTGGGATCTGGCCCTGCTGGGCACCGATGCCGTGCGCGACAGTTCGGCGGCAGCTATCGCCGCCTGCGGCCTGCTTGAGCTGGTTAACGCCTTGCCGGTGCTGGACGAACATCGGGCCCATTATGAGGAGATGGCGCTGCGGATCGTCCAGTCGCTGACCGAGAACTATCTGGCGGATGACGAGGATACGTGTGAAGGATTGCTGAAGCATTCGGTTTATCACATGCCCGCCGGTATTGGCGTGGATGAGTGCTGTAGCTGGGGTGATTATTACTACCTCGAGCTGCTGACCCGGGTGCGTCAGACCTGGCCGAGGTACTGGTAATCGCCCACCGGCCATGCGCCTGATAATTCCTTCTGGCGCATGGCATCCACGATTTAAGAATAATCCTGCTCACATCGCCGACTATGCTTAACGTTTAAAAAACAGACGACACAGTCGCACCCTCTTTCACTTTTATCCCCTTAAATACCGGAGGCCTGGCATGAGCAACCAAGGCGAATACCCTGATGATGGACGATCACACGACTTCAGCCTGTCCCGTCGGGATCTGATAAAAGTCAGCGCCGCAGCGGCGGCAACCGCGGCGGTTTACCCTTGTGGCGCGCTGGCCGAGGGTCAACCCGCCGTCACGCCCGCGCCGGAGATGATGCCGGTGACGTTTCGCGTCAACGGCGAGCAGCAGCAGCTGGAGGTGGATACCCGCACCACCCTGCTGGATGCCCTGCGCGAGAACCTGCACCTGACCGGCACCAAAAAAGGCTGCGACCACGGGCAGTGCGGCGCCTGCACCGTTATCGTTGACGGGCGCAGGATCAATTCCTGTCTCACCCTGGCCGTGATGCACCAGAACGCCGACATCACCACCATCGAGGGGCTGGGCACACCTGACAATCTGCATCCCATGCAGGCGGCGTTTGTCGAACACGATGGTTATCAGTGCGGCTACTGCACGCCGGGGCAAATCTGCTCCTCGGTGGCGGTGCTGAAAGAGATTGAAGCGGGCATCCCCAGCCATGTGACCCTCGATCTGGTCTCCCCTCCCGAAATGAGCGCCCAGGAGATCCGCGAGCGCATGAGCGGCAACATCTGCCGCTGCGGCGCGTACGCCAACATTCTCGCCGCCATTGAAGACGTCGCCGGAGGGAAGAAATCATGAAAGCCTTCACCTATGAACGGGTACAGACCCCGGCCGAGGCGGCGGCCAGCGCCCGGCGCACCCCTGGCGCGAAATTTATCGCTGGCGGCACCAATCTGCTGGATCTGATGAAGCTGGAAATTGAGACCCCCACCCACCTGATCGACGTGAACGGCCTGGGGCTGGATAAGATTGACGCTACCGACGAGGGCGGGCTGCGCATCGGTGCCCTGGTGCGAAATACCGATCTGGCCGCCGATGAGCGCGTGCGCCGTGACTATGCCGTGCTCTCCCGGGCGCTGCTGGCCGGGGCCTCCGGACAGCTGCGCAACCAGGCCACCACGGCGGGCAATCTTCTCCAGCGAACCCGCTGCCCCTACTTTTACGACACTAATCAGCCCTGCAATAAACGCCTTCCCGGCAGCGGCTGCGCGGCGCTGGAAGGGTTTAGCCGCCAGCATGCGGTAGTGGGAAGCAGCGAAGCCTGTATCGCCACCCATCCTGGCGACATGCCCGTGGCGATGCGGCTGCTGGACGCGGTGGTGGAAACCATCAACGCGGACGGAAAAGCGCGCAACATCCCCCTCGCCGACTTTTATCGCGCCCCGGGGAAAACGCCTCATATCGAGACCGTCCTGGCGCCCGGCGAGTTGATTACCGCCGTCAGCCTGCCGCCGCCGGTGGGTGGGCAGCACATTTACCGTAAGGTCCGCGATCGCGCTTCTTACGCCTTCGCGCTGGTGTCGGTGGCGGCGATTGTCCAGCCGGACGGCACAGGTCGCGTCGCGCTGGGCGGCGTGGCGCATAAACCCTGGCGGGTGGCGCAGGCCGATGCGCAGGTCGCTCAGGGGGCGCAGGCGGTGTATGACGCGTTGTTTGCCGACGCGCATCCGACGCCTGAAAACAGATTCAAACTTACCCTGGCGAAGCGAACGCTTGCCTCCGTGCTGACAGAAGCGAGGGCTCAGGTATGAAATTTGAGAAACCGGCAGGGGAAAACCCGATCGATCGGTTGAAGGTGGTTGGACAGCCTCATGACCGTATCGACGGCCCGTTAAAAACCACCGGCAAGGCGCACTATGCCTACGAATGGCACGATACCGCGCCCAACGCGGCCTATGGCTACGTGGTCGGCTCGGCCATCGCGAAAGGCGAGATCGCCACCATCGACACCCAGGCCGCGAAAAAGGCCCCGGGCGTGCTGACGGTGATCACCGCCAGCAGCGCGGGCGCACTCGGCAAAGGGGAGCGCAACGCGGCCACACTGTTGGGTGGGCCGAAGATCGAGCACTACCATCAGGCCGTTGCGCTGGTGGTGGCCGAAACCTTTGAGCAGGCCCGGGCGGCGGCGTCGCTGGTGCAGGTTCAGTACCGGCGTGATCAGGGCGCGTACTCGCTGGCGGAGGAAAAACCCGCCGTCAGCCAGCCGCCAGAGAAGAGCCCGGACAAAAACGTCGGGGATTTTGACGCCGCCTTTAACGCCGCCGAGGTGAAGTTAGACGTTACCTATACCACCCCCGATCAGAGCCATATGGCGATGGAGCCGCACGCCTCTATGGCCGTCTGGGACGGCGATAAGGTGACGCTCTGGACCTCCAATCAGATGGTGGCATGGTGTCGCACCGACCTGGCGGCGACGCTGAAGATCCCCGAGGAGAACGTGCGCATCATCTCCCCCTATATCGGCGGGGGCTTTGGCGGCAAGCTGTTCCTGCGAAGCGATGCCCTGCTGGCCGCGCTGGCGGCCCGGGCCGTGAAGCGTCCGGTTAAGGTGATGCTGGCGCGCCCGACGATCCCTAACAACACCACTCACCGTCCGGCGACCATTCAGCACATTCGCATCGGTACTGACAAGGCAGGGAAAATCACCGCCATCGCCCATGACAGCTGGTCCGGCAATCTGCCCGGCGGCACGCCGGAGACGGCGGTGCAGCAGACCGAACTGCTCTACGCGGGTGAAAATCGTCATACCGGCCTGCGGCTGGCAAAACTGGATCTGCCCGAGGGCAACGCCATGCGCGCCCCCGGCGAAGCGCCGGGCCTGATGGCGCTTGAGATCGCCATCGACGAGATGGCGGAGAAAGCGGGCGTCGATCCGGTTGAGTTTCGCATCCTCAATGACACGCAGGTCGATCCGGCGGATCCGAAGCGTCCCTTCTCCCGTCGTCAGCTGATTGAGTGCCTGCGCACCGGGGCCGAGGAGTTCGGCTGGAAGCAGCGCAACGCGACGCCAGGCCAGGTTCGCGACGGACGCTGGCTGGTGGGCATTGGCATGGCGGCCGGTTTTCGCAATAACCTGTTAGAAAAATCCGCCGCCCGGGTGCATCTGGATGCCGACGGAAAGGTGACGGTAGAAACCGACATGACGGACATCGGCACCGGGAGTTACACCATCATTGCCCAGACGGCGGCGGAAATGCTGGGCGTGCCGCTGGAAAACGTGACGGTGCACCTCGGGGATTCGAGCTTCCCGGTGTCGGCCGGTTCAGGCGGACAGTGGGGGGCGAATACCTCCACCTCGGGGGTTTACGCCGCCTGCGTAAAGCTGCGCGAAACCATCGCCACGAAACTCGGTTTCGATCCCGCTCAGGCGCAATTTAGCGACGGTAAGATTGCCCAGGATACGCGCAGCGCGGAGATTCGCGAGGCCGCCGCCAACGGCACGCTGACCGCCGAAGACAGTATCGAGTTTGGCGATCTGGACAAGCAGTACCAGCAGTCGACCTTTGCCGGGCACTTTATCGAGGTGGCCGTGGACGTGGCGACGGGGGAAGTGCGGGTCCGGCGCAT
The DNA here is from genome assembly GCF_023736175.1 of Leclercia sp. LTM14. Classification (NCBI taxonomy): domain Bacteria; kingdom Pseudomonadati; phylum Pseudomonadota; class Gammaproteobacteria; order Enterobacterales; family Enterobacteriaceae; genus Leclercia; species Leclercia sp. LTM14. Next base: position 82,197 of record NZ_JAIKTT010000014.1, on the reverse strand, counting down.
GCTGGCGGTGTGCGCCGCAGGCCGCATTCTTAACCCGAAAACCGCCCGCAGCCAGGTGATTGGCGCGATGACCATGGGGCTCGGCGCGGCGCTGATGGAGGAGCTGGCGGTGGACACCCGGTTGGGGTACTTCGTCAATCACGACATGGCGGGGTATGAAGTGCCGGTGCATGCCGATGTCCCGGAGCAGAAGGTCATTTTCCTCGACGACACCGACCCGATCTCCTCGCCCATGAAAGCCAAAGGGGTGGGCGAACTGGGGCTGTGCGGCGTGGGGGCGGCCATCGCCAATGCGGTGTATAACGCGACGGGCGTGCGGGTACGGGAGTATCCCATCACCCTGGACAAGCTGATCGAAGCGCTACCCGATGTGGTGTAAGGAGAGAGGATGCTGCAACACGCTGCGCTGACAGAACAGATTATACCCGAACAAGCCTTTGCTACCGACGACAGCGTGGCGGTGCTGCGCTTCGCGGCGGAGGGGTTAAACGCAGGCATGGCGGTGGCGCTGGTGACCCTGGTGGAGATCCGCGGCGGTGCCGCCAGGCCGCTGGGGGCGCAGATGGCCGTTCGTGAGGACGGCTTATATTGCGGCTATGTCTCCGGCGGCTGCGTGGAGTCCGCTGCCGCTTACGAGGCGCTGGAAACCCTCGCAAGCGGCAAAGACCGTCAGGTGAAGTACGGCGAGGGATCGCCGTGGTTCGACATCGTGCTGCCCTGCGGCGGCGGGATTACCCTGAACATCCATAAACTGCGCTCGGTGCAGCCGCTGCTGGCGGTATTGAACAGCCTGGCGCAGCGCAAACCGGTGGGATTGCGCTATCACGCCCCGTCGGAGTCGTTGCACTCAGTGCCCGGGACAACCCGGACAGGTTGGAAGGACGATCTTTTTGAGCAGAGCTATCGCCCCAGTGTGCGGATACTGATTTACGGGGGCTCAGTGGAGGCGCAGGCCACCGCCCGCGTGGCCCAGGCGGCGGGGTATGAGGTTCAGTGCAACCCGCGCAGGGTTGAGCGGATGGATGCCGATACGGCGGTGATTTTGCTCTGGCACGATGGGCACAAGGAGCTTCCGGTGCTGGAGGCCGCCCTGACGGCAGCCCCTTTTTATATCGGTGCCCTCGGCAGCCGTCGCACCCACCAGCGGCGGGTCGAGAAGCTGTTTGAACTGGGCTGGAAAGAGTCGGATATCGCGCGCATCAAGGCGCCGATTGGGATTTTTCCTCAGGCGCGGGATGCGAATACGCTGGCGCTGTCGGTGGTGGCGGACGTGGCGGCGGCGCGTTTGCATCAGGAAGAACCTATCAAAATTAATGGGTTGGGCTGATTTTACGCCTGGTTTCCTGAGTGCATGTTAAATTATTTAACACTGTTTCATCGTGTGGACGGGTTACCACACACTTGAAGCTGAAAATGGAAATCGCACTTAACTAACCCCTACAGGAAAGTAGATGAAAAAAACTCTCTTCGCATTGCCCCCTGCCATTCTTATGGCTTTACCTTGTATCGTCTCCCCCGCCAGCGCCGCGCAGCCGGTGCATGCTGTTGATGTAAAATCCTTTGATGTCGGCGGCGTGAAGACCGGGATGAGCGTTGAACAAGCCCGAGCAGCGATGCAGAAAAATTTTGGTGTCTCAGCCGACAAAATCGAAGCCTCTAAGTCTGCGACATACCAGGTGGCAACTAAGATTACCGGGAGCCCGCAGGTTATGTATCTGGTCTATGAGAACAACGGTACCCGGATGCAGGTAAGTTTCGAACCTCGCGTCCCTTACGACAAAAGCAACCCGATGGCTGCAGCCTTGATCTCCTATGAGATCCCTTGGACGAGCGATAATGCAGCGTCAATGAAGGAAGCCGCACTGGCAAAATATGGCCCGGTTTCCGCCCCTGATACGAACCCTATATGGTGTGAAAAACCCCTGCCCGGGACAGGCATGGGATGCGAACAGGGTACAGCCGAACTGAAAGTGGCCAGCACAAAACTGACGTTGATCGATCCTGCCTGGCAAAACGCCAGGATAAAATTCATGGATCAGCAAAACGCGACCAAGCCGCAGTTTTAACGTCGCTGGGCAGCCTGTCTTCCTTCTCCATAGAAGCGTTAAGGGAGACAGGATGCAAAATTCAATGAAACCACCTGATAAATCCTGGCGAATTCACAGGCTATTTAAATAAAGCCTTGGGTTATGCTTTTGCGACATTACTGCCAAAGGGAATGTGACGGGACTGCTTTGAGCAAAGAGCGGACATAAATTCTCATAAGCCGATTGCGGTGCGTTATATTGCAGACGTAACGATAAGCGGAACAACTTAGGATAGAATGCTCTTGTATAGGGGCAAAACGTGAACCGTTTAAGCAGCTAATAGTTACATTATTTATGAGTAGACGACTTAACAGAGATCATAGAACCAAAGTCAGAAATATTACCCGACGCATAAAAGCTCTTAATCGTTGGGCTGGTACTTTTTATAGCCCTGAACGTAGTATTTTTCCAGAAGAAGAGCATTACTGGAATTTCAAAATTCCGGTAGATATAAATCTCGTTCAGGGAAAATACAGCACGCTTAAAACCAAAGCAGCTTGTGCACAAGCTTTAATTAATGCTTGTTCAAACCTCATAACGGCTACTGCTAGTATGAATTACAGCCCTCGAATTACCGCTATGGTATGTCTTCCAGATATGTTTACAAGTGAGGTCTGTCTTTATCGCTCCGAAGAATATTATCAAGGCTTCATAACTGAAGATCGTTCTGAAAATGGTGCTTCTGCTTTGATCAAAGATCGTAGTCTTGCTGCTGAATGGGGACTCGTTCTGCCAGATAACGTACAGGAAATAGGTATCACACTCGAATATTATGGAAGCGACGATCGTGATGAATGGTTCACGGGAGAACGCTGGTATTATGGTCAGGTGACTTAAGAGACCTTCATTCATTTGATTAAAAATAAATCACTTATAAAAAGGGATGCTACTTTTGTCTATAAAAGCGTTATCTGATAAATTAACTTTCATTAATGAATGTCATTCATAGTCCCTATCCTCCCACCTGTGATTATCAGCGAGCGCAAACCCGTTAACATGCTTTATCTTTACATGTCCAACGGATCACCATGCTTAATCAACAGGTACAAACACAGTCGGCTACAGCTAAAAAAACTGGTCTCTCGTTTCTACTCATTCTCAGCGCCCTGATGGCTGTTACCTCTTTATCAACCGACATCTATCTTCCTGCTATGCCCTTGATGGCCAAAGATTTGCAGGGTGATGCGGAGCTGACAATCACCGGGTTCCTTATCGGTTTTTGCATTGCGCAACTGATTTGGGGGCCGATTAGCGATCGTTATGGGCGTCGTCTGCCACTGTTTATCGGTTTAGGGCTGTTCATCATCGGCTCGGTGGGCTGTGCGTTATCAACAGATATCGTTCAAATAGTCTTCTGGCGTGTTTTTCAGGCGTTAGGTGCCTGTACCGGGCCGATGTTGGCACGAGCAATGATCCGTGACCTGTTTAGCCGCACTCGTGCAGCACAAATGCTTTCTACACTGATGATAATCATGGCCATCGCGCCGATTGCCGGGCCCCTGATCGGCGGGCAGATGATTAAAGTCACCTCGTGGCATGCCATTTTCTGGCTGCTGGCGATTATCGGCACATTAATGCTGATGTCTTTATTCTGGTTACCGGAGACGTTACCTGCTGAAAAACGTTCGAAAGCGTCCGTATCCAGCGCCTTTAGTAACTATTACGCATTACTGACCAACGCCAAATATATGCGTTTTACCCTCTGCCTGACGTTCTACTACGTTGCAGCCTATGCCTTTATCACCGGATCTCCGTTTGTCTACATCACGTACTTCGGCGTTGATCCGCAGCATTACGGTTGGCTGTTTGCAGTAAACATTTTTGGACTGATGGCGGTGAGTATGGTCAACAGACGTCTGGTTCACCGCTACCCACTGGAAGCGTTGCTCAGGAAGGCCGTATTCGTCGCCACTCTTGCGGCAATAGTGCTGGCGGTCACCACCGGCCTGGGCGTAGGTGGAATTACCGTGATTGTCGGCGCTGTGTTCGTGTTCTTCTCTATGAATGGCATCATCGCGGCGACATCCACGGCCTGCGCATTAGATGCAGTGCCTAATGTGGCGGGTTCCGCGTCGGCGCTCATGGGCGCGTTACAATACGGCAGCGGCATCATCTCTTCACTTCTTCTCGCGCTGTTCAGTGATGGCACACCCTGGACGATGGGCTGGATAATCGCGTTGTTTACAGCAGCCAGCGCCGTAATGGCACTGACCGTTCAGATAAAAAAGTGACCACTATATTTCCGCCACGCTTATGAATTTAACTCATAGCGCCTATTTAAATAGCGTAATTATCTTTAACCGCAACTTCGTTAATCTGGATCTATCGAGTGAATATTCAAGCGGAAAGTGGCTGTAACTGACAGGCATACCCCAGCCTGTACGGCTGGGGCGTCATCGCAGGCTAGTTAAATATTCTTATCGAAGAAGACGTCTAACTGTTGCATCGCCTGGTCAACGTATTTTGGCACCCAGTACGTCTCGATATGGGTAGCGCCGTCGATCAGGAAAAGTTCTTTGTCCTTCGTCCCGGTGGCTTTCGCGAACGCATCTTCAGTCATATAGAGCGTATCGGCTTTTGTACCGGCAATCATCAGCAGCGGTTTATTGATGAGATTGATATGGTCCGTTACGTCAAAGCTCATCAAATCCAGAAGACTGCTGGTGGTGTATTTAAACGTGGAGTTCGGATGCGCATGGGTTTTCCAGTAGTACTCGTAGCCCTGGCGATATAAGGCAAAAGGTAATTTAGCAATCTGTTCATCAGTCAGGTTGGCATCGCCGGAGTATAGGACTTCGCCTCCGGCGGCTTCCTGAGCCCGTGCATCAGAAGCCTGCTGAAGACGCTGCTGGACAGTATCCAGCTGTGAATCCTGCATACCGTTGCGGCGCACAAGGCCTGAATTAAACATGCTGATGGTTGCTATCGATTTGAACCGCTTGTCAGTTTCGGCCGCAACAAGTGAATACCCGCCGCCTCCGCAAATACCCAGCAGACCAAGGCGGGCGGTATCTACACCAGGATACTGGCTGATGTAGTCAGCCATGCCGTGAATGTCCTCGATACGATTAGCAGGTTTATCCACGCTGCGCGGCATTCCGCCGCTGGCACCCTGATACGCCGCATCGGCGGTAATCGTGATGTATCCCTGCTCGGCAAGACGCTGGGCATACAACCCGGCGACCTGTTCTTTTACGCCGCCATTAGGATGTGCCACCACTACAGCAGGGTATTTTTTGGCGGGATCGTAGTTAGCAGGGGTATAGACATTCGCAGCAATCTGGATGCCATGCAGATCGTATTTCACGGGATGAATGTTGACCTTGCCTTTGACGTTCTCAGTTATGGCACCGTCATAGACGAGTGTGAATGGATTTTTTTTGTAATCAGCCGCATTGACTGAGGTCACTCCGGCCATTGCCGTGAGTAGCATTGCACTGATAAGCGTGAATTTCATGGTCTCTCCCGATGAGTGTCGGCCTGGTTATACAGGCCCGCAGAATCAAATTTGCAGGCTCAGATTAGGGAGAGAGGGCTGTCAGCATAGTGACAGAGAAATAACATTTTTGTCAGGAACAGAACGGGTGGGAAGCATTTCTGACAGCGCTGTCAGGTAGCCGTCAGCTTTATGTTGGCAATCAAGAAGCAGAATGATCCCGATTGGATAGTTAAGAGGAAGTCCCGTTATGCGTCTGTTGTTAGTCGAAGATGAAGAAAAAACGTCAACCTATCTCAACCGTGCGCTGGGTGAGTCCGGGTTTACGGTAGATGTCTCTGCAGATGGCGCGGAAGGTCTTCATTACGCGCTGGAGTTCGACTACGACGCGATAATACTGGATGTGATGCTGCCGGGGATGGACGGCTACCGGGTACTGGAGGGCGTGCGGGCAATCAAACAGACGCCGGTACTGATGCTCTCGGCACGGGGATCGGTCGACGAGCGCGTTAAAGGGCTGCGTCTTGGCGCGGATGATTATCTGCCCAAGCCCTTTTCGCTTATTGAACTGGTGGCGCGTATTCAGGCGCTGGTGCGCCGCCGCGCTACGGATGGCGCAGACATCACCCAGCTGCAAATTCACGATCTGCATCTCGACCTGCTGGCTCGTCGCGTATTTCGCGCCGGAACACGGCTGGAGCTGACCGCGAAAGAGTTTTCCCTGTTGAGCCTTCTGGCCCGGCATCAGGGAGAGATTCTGTCAAAAATGATGATTGCGGAGCAGATATGGGACATGAACTTCGACAGCGATGCCAACGTGGTTGAAGTGGCCATTAAACGACTTCGGGCCAAAGTGGATGCGCCGTTCGATATCAAGCTGTTACATACCGTTCGTGGCATGGGGTATGTCCTCGAAGTCCGGTCCGAATAAATGAAGGGGATAAGCATGCCTAAGCGTTCCATCTCCGTTCACCTGGCGCTGATGTTTGCCTTATCCGCGCTGCTGATTGTGTCCGTTATCGGTATCCTGCTCAGAAGCTCCCTGCATGACTCTTTGCAAAAGCAGATGCACAACGAGCTGCTGTTTCGCGAATCATTAATGAGTCCGTGGATCACCGCACGAACCTCGGCTGACGGCTGGTCACTGCTTGCCAATAAATTCACCGTGTTAACCAATTCTGAAGGTGAGCGCGTTCGCTACTGGATAGTGAGCGATAACCCACGCTTTAGCATGGGGGGAACGCCACCGGTGGGCGTTCAGTGGTCTTCTTTACAGGAAGGCTTTAATAAAGTGCCCGGCGCATCAGAAGGTGCCTGCTCGCTGTTCCTTTTAGTGAAAACGATACCCGCCAACGGTGAAAGGCCTGAGCTGCGCTATGTGGTTGCCATCGACTCCACGCCGTACATGGGCACACTCGATGCGTTCACGCGTACATTACTGATCATTACCGCACTGGGCGTCGTGATTGTCGCCTTACTGGGATACGTCGTGTCAAGGATCGGTCTTCGTCCCGTTGGGGCGCTCAGTAAACAGGCGAGGCAACTCGCTCCCGGGGACCATGGTCAGCGCCTGAATACCGAAGCATTACCTGACGAATTACAGCAATTAGCATCATCTTTTAATGGCGTGCTGGAACGGCAAGAGGTCGCCTGGCGGCAGCTCGAAAGCTTTAATGCCGATGTTGCGCATGAGCTCCGGACTCCGCTGACTAACCTGATCGGCCAGACGCAGCTGGGGCTTTCGCGCCGACGCTCGCAGGATGAACTGGAAGAGTTACTGGGTTCCAATCTGGAAGAACTTGAACGCATGACGTCTATCGTTAACGACATGCTGTTCCTGTCCCATGCCCATGCGGGTGAACATGCGTCCCAGCTTACCCAAGTGTCCCTGCGGGAAGAAACGCTGAAAACAGCGGAGTATGTAGAGCCTTCTTTTGCTGAAAAACAGCTTTCTCTGGATGTGGAAGGCGACGTCACCGCGCATATCGACCGACGACTGTTCCACCGCTCACTGGCTAATTTACTGGAAAATAGCGCAAGGCACTCACCCTCCAACAGCACGGTTACGGTGCGGTTAAGCGAAACCGGTCATCAAGCCTGTATTGAAGTGTCAAACCCGGGCGATCCGATAGCACCAGAGCACTTACACCGACTTTTCGAGCGGTTCTATCGCGTTGATACCTCCCGAGCCAGGAGTGATACCCATCATGGACTGGGCCTGTCGATCGTGCGTGCCGTCGCCATTATGCACAGGGGAGATGTCTTTGCCCGTAGTAAAGGTGGCATCAATACATTTGGCCTCACCTTTGCGATACATGCGGATAAAGCGGCGGGCAATACTCAATCCGGCGCTGAGCCGGGACCCGGGTTAACTGACAGAATTGTCAGGGGGGCGTCAGCCTGACGTCATTACCCCCTCGATAAAATCATCGCAGGCAATCCCCTCTTCATTGATAAGGACGCTTTGCATGATCGGACATTTACGTTACCTCGGGCTGTTACTGCCTATTACATTTTCATCCTGGGCAGCGGAACAAAATCCCGCTGTCCATATCGCCCCTGCAGGAAGTCAGAACGCGGTGTTCGGGCCAGCCGAGAACTTTACCGGTCGTGTCAGGGTTGATCCTCTCTTCAAACCGGATAACGACATCCCTGTTTCCGGGGCTTATGTCACGTTTGAACCCGGCGCTCGTTCCGCCTGGCATACGCATCCGGCAGGTCAGCGGCTTATTGTGACCTCGGGTGTTGGGCTCACCCAGCAAGAAGGCCAGCCGGTGCAGGTTATCCGCGCCGGTGACGTTGTCTCTTGCCCGGCGGGCGTCAAACACTGGCACGGGGCGGCCCCCGGCAGCGCGATGACGCATCTGGCGATAACCGGGATTGTGGATGGCAAAAGCGTTAACTGGATGGAGAAAGTGACAGATGAACAATACCACGCCCATTAAAGCATTAGCGGCAGCGGTACTGCTGACCTTTGGTTTTGGTCTCGCGGCACATGCTGCGCCCGTCAATAAAGGAGCCTCAGAAATGAACCACGAACAAAAGGTTTCAGATACGCTGTCAGCCCGCCAACAGGCCATCCCGTTGATTGCGGCATCGATGGCCAGCAGTCAGATGGATAAGCTGAATGCAGCACTGAATCAGGGACTGGATGCCGGGCTTACGATAAACGAAACCAAAGAGATTCTCGTCCAGCTTTATGCCTATACGGGCTTCCCTCGTAGCCTGAATGCGCTTAATGAACTGATGAAAGTCGTCGAAGCACGTAAACAACGTGGTATCAAAGACGTTGAGGGTAAAGAGCCGGTTGCCCCGATCCCCGTTGGAGATGAGCTTCGCCGTGCCGGTACCGCAAACCAGACAAAAATCTCAGGCGCTCCCGTCCAGGGCCCGCTGTTTGATTTTGCCCCGGTGATTAACCAGTTTCTGCAAACGCATCTGTTCGGCGACATTTTCGCCCGCGATAACCTCGACTGGCAAAGCCGCGAGCTGGCAACGGTTGGCGCATTAGCGGCCACGCCAGGCGTTGAATCACAACTGCTGTCGCATACGCGAGCAAGCATGCGGGTCGGCCTGACGGCAGCGCAGCTGCGCCAGCTGGCACAGGTTCTGCGTGAACATGGCGAAAGTGATGCAGCAACGCGAGCTGAAAAAGCGCTGCAGCAGGCGCTAGCAAACAATTAGGAGTGGATTATGGAGCATGATCCCAACCGCAGAATGTTAATCACCGCACTTGCCGGGCTCACGCTGGCGAACGTCTCTCTGGCATCGGCAGCCACCGGAACTGCAAACGTGCAGGGTAAAAGCCGTGTTCTGGTGGCGTACTTTTCCCGCAGCGGAAACACACGCGTCATTGCGGGCGTCATTCACCGCAGCCTGAATACCGATCTGTTTGAAATCGAACCGGCTACGCCTTATCCGGAAGACTATTTTCAGACCGTTGAACAGGCGAAAAATGAGCGTGAGCGAGGCGTAAAACCGGCATTAAAAAATAGCGTTGCAGATATCTCACGCTACGAGACCCTGTATTTAGGCTTTCCGATCTGGGGGACCAGCGTGCCGCCTGTCGTGCAAGCATTTCTCAGCAGCCACAACCTTGCGGGCAAATTACTCATCCCCTTTATTACTCACGGTGGCTACGGTAAAGGAGACAGCGACGACATCCTTGCCAGTCTCGCCCCAACTGCGCGTCAGGAAAAACCGCTGGTCATTGAATGCGACCAGGAGCGAAGAACCACTGAAACGGTAACAAGTTGGTTAGAGACAATACGCAGTTAATCGTCCGCATTCATGAGTCTGCCAAATAAGGGCAATCAGGGGTGCTAAATAATTACCGCTGACTACTCAGATATGATTGAACGGCAAACATAACAGAGGATGTAATCTTGAAGACAATCTTAAAAACGCTGGCCATCTGCGTAATGGCGGGTGGCCTGGTGGCTCAGTCGGTATACGCCGAGCCGCTGGTCATTCAGGAACAGGGAAGCTTTTCTGCTGGTGGCACTATCATAACCGCACCAGGAACATTTGACGCGAAAAAGCCGCTGAATTCAGCTGGCCAAACCTGGCATGGCGATCATGCCTCTGTGTTCTACCAAATCCCGGAGAATCCGCATAAGTACCCTATTGTCATGCTGCACGGCGCGGGTCAGTTCTCCCGTACCTGGGAAAGCACTCCGGATGGTCGCGAAGGGTTCCAGAACATCTTCCTGCGTCGCGGGTTCTCAACCTATCTTGTCGATCAGCCGCGTCGGGGCAGCGCCGGGCGCACGACTGTAGAAGGTACTGTTACGCCTAAGCCGGATGAACAGATGTGGTTCAACCAGTTCCGCGTTGGCGTGTGGCCAGAGTATTTTAAGGGCGTTCAGTTCTCTCACGACAAAGAAGCGCTGAACCAGTATTTCCGTCAGATGACCCCAAATACCGGGCCGTTTGATATCAATGTCATCTCTGATGCGATGTCCGCCGTCGTGGATAAATCCGGCCCCGCTATCCTCTTCACCCACTCTCAGGGTGGCGGACCAGGCTGGTACACGGCGATGAAAAATGACAAGGTCAAAGCCATTGTCGCCTTCGAGCCAGGAAGCAGCTTTGTCTTCCCGGAAAAAGAACTCCCAGCCCCTATGCCAAGCGCGTTCGACACGCTGAAGGGTGAGCCGGTGCCGATGGAGCAGTTTATGGCACTGACCAAAATCCCGATTCTGATTATTTACGGCGATAACATACCGGATAAACCTGTCGCCATGCCCGCGCAGGACAGCTGGCGCGTACGCCTTGCGATGGCGCGTGAGTGGCGCGACGTGGTGAATAAGCATGGCGGGGATGTCACCGTGACACATCTGCCAGAAGTGGGAATTAAAGGGAATACCCACTTCCCGTTCTCTGATTTAAATAATGTGCAGATTGCTGATTTGGTTAGTCAGTTTTTGAAAGAGAAAAATCTGCAATAGGGAGAAATGTTATCAACAGAGAGTATCAGCCCGACACACTCTCATGCCGACGCCCAGTGACCAACAGTTATCCTGCCGTATCTGGCGGGATAACAAATCAATAATGTTAATCGCCCTATTGTTTTCTGGTGCTGGCGCGAACCTGTAAAGTTGATGGTAATTCAATGACTTTATCTGTCGATTTATCCGCCAGCAGATCCAGCAACGTTTTACCTGCCACAGTTCCCGTTTCACTCCAGGGGAATTCGACCGCAGTCAGAGCCGGGGAGCAAACCGCTGCAAGGGTCCCTCCACTCAAACTTGCCAATGCCAGCGCGTCGGGCACTTTTTGCCCCGCACCGTTGCAGGCCATGATGCAGCCGCAGGCAATTTCATCAGATGTACAAATCAGGGCATCCAGCTCAGGCCAGGTGATACGAATATCGCCCAGCAGGTTCAAACCGGTTGTAATACCCGCTGGCAGGTGAGAAGTAACCACGCGATGCGGGGAGTTGTTAACCGAGAGCATAGCGCTGTTCCAACCGCTCAGTACCTGGCGAAACATAATGTTATTGGAGGCGGTGCAAAGCAGGCCAATATTTTTATATCCGGCCTGTACCAGCGACGTGACCAGCTTTTTGATGGCTGCAGCGTAGTCAACGCCAATGCTGACCCAGCTTGCGTCGCGATTGATGGCACCAATCTCAACCACCGGCACGCCGGTGTTGATTATCATTGCGAGCAACTGCCGATGTTATCAATATTGAACTGGACAATCGCCGCCGGGTTGTAGGCGAGCATTTGCGCAAACGCATTTTCTTCACTCTGCCCCCCCTGGCCGGACTCGATAAACATCATGCTGTAGCCCTGGGTCCCGAGCACGGTCTGCAGCGTTTCGGAGACGGCAAGAAAGCCCGGGGAGGAAAAAGAGGGAACCACGCCCATCACCAGGCTGGAGTCAGCAGAGGCAAGGCTACGGGCCTGCAGGTTTGGCACATAGCCCAACTCGCTCACCGCCGCTTCAATACGGGTGCGCAGTTCAGGATTCACTTTTTCAGGCATACGTAACGCGCGCGACACGGTCATCGTGCTAACGCCGACCAGTTTAGCAACTTCAGCGAGCGTGATTTTACCGGTGTTTTTTCTGCGTTTTTCTCTCCCGCTATCGTCCGCTTCTAACGTCTGCACTGATGTCCTCCTCTCGCCTGAATGGGCAGCCATTGTAATTGATGTTTAGCGTTTTGCGCATTGCACAACTGAAAAGTAATGATAAGTTTGATTAGCAAAGTTAGCGGTAACAAGAATTTTAACATTACATCCATGTTAGCGCTAACTTTGAGAGAATGATCACGGTAAGCCACGAAAACATTCCACTATAGTAGTCCCACTTTCAACGCTATCGGGGTATTTATGATTACGAGATGGTTACCTGCAGAAAATATCCAGATTGTAGATTCAGTTAGCGACTGGAAACAGGCCATTACATTATCGGCTCAACCCTTATTGGCGAAAGAGACGATCACTGAAGACTATATTCAAGCCATTTTTAACAGCCACCGGGAACTTGGTCCTTATTATGTTCTGGCACCTGGCCTGGCGATGCCTCATGCTCGCCCGGAACAAGGAGCAATTAAAAACGGGCTATCGCTTTTACATATTAAGCAAGGCGTTTCTTTTGCCGCAGAAGAGAATGACCCTATTTACGTTGTGATTATGTTATGTGCGCTTTCGGGAGATGAGCACATCAATATGATTACAGCCCTGGCGGACATTTTTAGCGATGATGAACGACTCTCAGCACTGCTGAAGGCATCATCAATGGAATCAATTCAGACCGTTATCAACGGGCAGTGAGGTAGAGATGAAAAAAGTTCTGATTGTTTGCGGTAACGGTTTAGGCAGCAGTTTTATCGTTGAAATGAACGTAAAAAAAATAATTAAAGAGCTGAATAAAGAAGCCGAGGTTTCCCATACCGATCTGACGTCAGCAAAAAGCGAAACGGCCGATATTATTCTTAGCGCCAGAGATATTGCTGAACATTTGTCAAACCATTCTGCACAGGTATTTGGTTTATCTAATCTGCTGGATAACAATAAAATCAAAGAAATTCTTTCCGAAAATCTCTGATTAATTATTTGCGGCCTTACGGAGTCATTCTATGCTGCAGTTTATTATTCATGATGTGTTGGGTACACCAGCAATACTGGTCGGTCTGTTTTCCCTGATCGGCTTATTATTGCAGAAAAAAGCCATTTCCGAAGTTATTTCCGGAACCCTCAAAACCATTATGGGTTTTGTGATATTAACATCCGGGGCGGCGATTGTCGCCACGACGTTAACAACGTTTAGCCAGCTGTTTGAGCACTCATTCCATATTCAGGGAGTGGTACCCAATACCGACGCCATGGCCGCGCTGGCGCAGAAAAACTACGGTACCGCGACGGCAATGATCATGGTGCTGGGGATGTTGTTTAACATCGTCCTTGCCCGTATCACGCCGCTGAAGTACATCTTCCTGACGGGGCACCACACGCTCTATATGTCGGCAATGCTGGCTGTCATCCTCTCTGTCGGCGGTCTGTCGCCGTTTTGGGTGGTACTGGTAGGGGCGGTGATCCTCGGCATCATGATGGTGGTCTCTCCGGCTATTCTGCAGCCGTTCACACGCAAAATTACTGGTACTGATGACCTGGCGCTGGGCCACTTTGGTTCAACCGGCTATCTGCTGTCGGCGCTGGTGGGGAAAGCGATCGGTAAAGGCAGTCCGTCGATTGAAGAGCTGAAGGTCCCGAAATCGCTGAACTTCCTGCGTGACTCCTCCGTCGCCATTTCGCTGACAATGATGATCCTGTTCGTGATTCTGGTCCTGATAGCCGGCAAAGAGTTTGTTGAAACCAGCATCAGCGGCGGTCAGAACTTTATCATCTTCGCCATTATTCAGTCGCTGACCTTCGCGGCAGGCGTGTGGATCATCCTCGCGGGTGTGCGCATGATTATTGCCGAAATTGTTCCGGCCTTTAAAGGCATCGCCGACAAGCTGGTGAAAGATGCCAAACCGGCGCTCGACTGCCCTACCGTCTTTCCATTCGCCCCGAACGCGGTGATCGTCGGATTTCTGTCAAGCTTTGCAGCTGGTCTGGTGAGTATGTTCCTGTGCCCACTGTTTGGATTGAGCGTCATCGTTCCCGGCCTGGTACCGCACTTCTTCTGCGGCGCGACGGCGGGCGTTTACGGCAACATCTGCGGCGGTCGGCGCGGCGCGGTGGTGGGTGCATTCGCTCACGGTCTGCTGATTTCATTTTTGCCTGCGATTATGCTGCCTCTGATGGGCGACCTTGGCTTTGCATCCACCACCTTTGGCGATGCAGACTTCGGCGTTGTTGGCATCATTCTTGGGCATGTCGTGTCACTGTTTAACTAATTAACTCTTCTGGAGGTGAGGTATGGCAGCTAAATTTTCGCCCTCGTTAATGTGTATGGATTTAACGCAGTTCAGAGAACAAATTACGGCAATGAATGGTCGGGCTGATTTTTATCACGTTGATATTATGGACGGTAGCTATGTAAAGAATATTACGCTATCACCGTTCTTTATCGAAAACCTGAAGAAAATTACCGATGTGCCAATTGATGTGCATCTGATGGTGAATCACCCGGAAGATATTATTCCAATGTGTATTGATGCAGGGGCAGATATTATCAGCTTCCATCCGGAGACGGCGAATAACAAAATCTTCCGTCTGCTGAACCAGATTAAAGACGCTGGTCGTCGCTGTGGCGTGGTTTTGAACCCGGCTACTCCAGCGGATGCTATTAAAGAGTACGCGCACCTGCTGGATAAAGTAACCGTCATGTCGGTTGATCCAGGCTATGCGGGGCAGAAATTTATTCCAGAATCACTCAACAAAATCAAACAACTGATTGCGATGCGCGAAGCGCATGGTTACCACTACCTGACGGAAATTGACGGCTCCTGCAACGAGAAGACCTTTAATGTCATCTCCCAGTCCGGCGTCGACGTCTTTATTGTGGGAACATCGGGCCTGTTCTCGCTGGCGGATAATGTCAGCGATGCCTGGGATAAAATGGTCGATATCTACCAGCGCGAAGTCGCTGCCTGAAAATTGCAGCGCGCTCAGCCGTATTGAGCCATCGCGCAGGACTAAGAGTCTATTTAACCGGTCTGTCTCTTTGCCCTCGCGCCTGATTTTTACGGTTGAGGGTGCTGTACCTCATTTATTATCAAGGTGAAATCTATGCACTTTGATAATTAACCCTGACTTTATTTTAACGAAGGTCGATGATGGATATTTCTCATGTACTTAATGTAAAAAACATCAAATTAAATATGGCGGCAAAAACGAAAGAAGAGGCCATTGAAGAATTAACGGATCTCCTGGTGCAGGATGGCGCCGTCATTAATAAAGCTGATTTTTTGAAAGATGTCTGGCTTCGTGAAGAACTGGATTCAACCGGGTTTGAAAATCATATTGCAATCCCGCACGGCAAATCTTCCGGCGTAGCGCGGACGGCACTGGCAATCGGACGAACCCAACATGATATTCCCTGGGAAACCATGGATGGCAGTGATGTCCGATGCATTATTTTATTTGCGGTGTGCTTAGTCGATCAGAATGCGACCCATATTCGGCTGCTGGCTCATGTTTCTGGCTCGCTGGCGGATGAAGATATTATTGATAAATTACTGCAAGAGAATGACCCTCAGAGAATTATTGATCTTTTAAATGCTGAAAGCGAAGGTGCTGGCGTTTAAAAAATGGGTTGTGTAACTGCTTACCATTAAATAAATCAAGGTGAAAGAGATGAATATTGTCGGAATTACCGCCTGTACCGTAGGGATTGCGCATACCTATATTGCCCAAAAGAAAATTGAAACTGCAGCAAAAAAAGCGGGTCACAATGTCAAAATTGAAACGCAAGGAACTATTGGTATCGAGAACGCTTTAACCGCTGAAGAAATTGCCCAGGCCGATATTGTGCTGCTCGCCGCTGATG
The DNA here is from genome assembly GCF_023736175.1 of Leclercia sp. LTM14. Taxonomy (NCBI): domain Bacteria; kingdom Pseudomonadati; phylum Pseudomonadota; class Gammaproteobacteria; order Enterobacterales; family Enterobacteriaceae; genus Leclercia; species Leclercia sp. LTM14. Next base: position 66,228 of record NZ_JAIKTT010000014.1, on the reverse strand, counting down.
TTCAGGTATCTGGAGAAGAACGGTTCGCCGGAAAGAGAATAGTAAAAGTTCCAACGGAAATGGCTGTGAAATCTCCCAACAAGCTTATTGAAAAGCTCGGTGAATTAGTGAATTCATAACTTTTACCTGTGCGTATCCTCTATAAATTAAAGGGCGTAATTTATGAATATAAAAGAAATATGGAAAGCAGCGAATCCTAAAGGTCATCTGCTAACTGCTATCTCGTTCTTAATTCCCATAGTGTGTGGCGCTGGATTTATTATTGCTATCGGTATGGGTCTTGGGGGTACGGTTCAGGACGCTTTAGTACCCGGTGAGTTTGATCTGTGGCAGGCCCTGGCAACCATGGGAGCCAAGGCGCTCGGACTATTACCCGTCGTGATTGCCATCGGTATTTCTGGCTCGATTGCAGGCAAGCCCGGCATTGCACCCGGTTTTGTCGTAGGTCTGGCTGCTAACGCCATTGGTGCAGGTTTTATCGGAGGCATGATCGGGGGCTACATTTCAGGCTATATCGCCCTTGCTATCATTAAAAATATGAAGGTCCCGGACTGGGCCCGGGGCTTAATGCCGACACTGATTGTGCCCTTTTTTGCATCGATTCTCAGTGCGTTAATCATGGTCTATATCATCGGTACGCCGATTGGTATTTTTACCGATGCGCTGACATCTTTCCTGAGAAGTATGGGGACTTCATCTAATTTACTCTTAGGTGCTGTTATTGGAGCGCTATGTATCATTGACTTTGGCGGGCCGATCAATAAAACGTGCTTTGCATTCGTTTTAACGCTTCAGGCGCAAGGTATAAATGAGCCCATTACGGCTCTGCAGTTAGTTAACACTGCAACACCTATCGGTTTCGGGCTTGCATTCTTTATCGCCAAACTTCTTCGCAAAAACATCTACAATAACGAAGAGATCGAAATGTTAAAATCGGCGGTTCCTATGGGGGTAGTCAATATTGTTGAAGGATCTATACCCATAGTGATGAATGACATCGTTCGCGGTATTGCGGCTGCTGCAATTGGTGGTGCCTGTGGCGGTGCCATCACCATGGTATATGGCGCAGATGCAACCGTCCCTTTTGGCGGCGTTTTAATGATTCCAACAATGTCACACCCAATGGCGGGTATTATGGCATTACTGGTTAATATATTGGTCACAGCGACTGTCTATGCAGTTATCAAAAAAGATGTTCCTCGGGATGTTGTCATAAACAATGATCATGAAGAGGAGGATATTAACCTGGATGACATCAAAATAAGCTAAGCGTATACGTCACCACAAATAACCAGCTGAGTAAATTATGGGCTTATTTAAGGGATGCAGATAAATATCTGCATCCCTTACGAAAAGAATAGAGCCTTTTGATGATACCCAGAACCAGTACCATTTGATTAATGAACACATCTAATAAACCCTAGCTAATTACCCCATCTAATCGAATAAATCAGTTTGCGTTATGATTTTCCAACACAAGAGCTGAAGGATAACGTCATGCAAACTGTAAAACTGAACAATGGTATTGAAATGCCCCTGCTGGGCTTTGGTGTCTTCCAGATGACGGATGCTGCTGAATGCGAAAGAGCCGTTCTTGATGCCATCGATACGGGATACCGCCTGATCGATACCGCCGCGTCTTACCAGAATGAAACCCAGGTCGGGAACGCGCTTAAACAGAGCGGTATCGCCCGCAACGAACTCTTTGTAACGACCAAACTCTGGCTACAGGATACGAATTACGAAGGCGCTAAAGCCCAGTTCGAACGCTCCCTGAATCGACTGCAACTTGATTACGTTGACCTGTACCTGATTCACCAGCCTTATGGCGATGTCCATGGAGCCTGGCGCGCCATGGAAGAACTGCATCAGGCAGGAAAAATTCGCGCCATTGGCGTCAGCAATTTCCATCCTGACCGAATGGCCGACCTTATCGCCTTCAACAAAGTTGCCCCTGCGGTGAACCAGATTGAAGTTAACCCCTTCAACCAGCAGCTACATGCCGTTCCATGGAATCAAAGCCATGGCATTCAACCGGAAGCCTGGGCACCGTTTGCTGAGGGTAAAAATGGCCTGTTCCAGCATCCCGTGTTAACGGCGATTGGCCAGAAGTACGGCAAAAGCGTGGGTCAGGTTGTGCTGCGTTGGATCTTCCAGCGAGGCATCGTTTCGCTGGCGAAATCGGTGCGCAAAGAACGCATGGAAGAGAACATCAACATTCTCGATTTTGAACTCAGCTCTGAAGATATGCTGCAGATTTCCGCCCTCGACACCGCAACCAGCGCCTTCTTCTCTCACCGCGACCCGGCGATGGTGGAATGGCTGACTGGCCGCAAACTTGATGTTTAAGTCGCGATAAAAGAGGTATTAATTCAATGCAAAAACGTTATCTGGGTAAATCCGGACTCGAAGTCTCCGCGCTTGGGCTCGGTTGCATGGGCTTAAGCCACGGCTACGGCCCGGCGACCGATACTCGTCAGGCTATCGAGCTCATTCGCGCAGCGGTTGAACGTGGCGTCACCTTCTTCGATACCGCTGAAGTGTATGGCCCCTTCCTCAATGAAGAAGTTGTCGGCGAAGCCTTAAAACCGTTTCGTGACCGTGTGGTCATTGCCACTAAGTTTGGTTTTACTTTTGGCGACGACAACAAGCAGCAGATTTTAAACAGCCGTCCGGAGCATATCCGTGAAGCTGTGGAAGGATCATTACGCCGTCTTAAGACTGATGTCATTGACCTGCTGTATCAACACCGTGTCGATCCGGATGTCCCGATTGAAGATGTTGCGGGTACGGTAAAAGACCTGATAGCTGAAGGCAAAGTTAAACATTTCGGTCTGTCCGAAGCGGGTGCGCAAACCATTCGTCGTGCGCATGCCGTACAACCGGTCACTGCGCTTCAAAGCGAATACTCCATGTGGTGGCGCGAGCCTGAGCGGGAGATCCTGCCGTTGCTGGAAGAACTGGGCATTGGTTTTGTGCCCTTCAGCCCATTAGGCAAGGGCTTCCTGACGGGCTCGATTAAGCCAGGAACCACTTTTGGCAAGGATGATTACAGAAGCCAAGTGCCGCGTTTCGCAGAGCAGGCGATTGAAGCCAATGAAAAACTGGTCTTATTGCTGGGTGAACTGGCGGCAGAGAAAGGTGTGACGTCTGCACAAATCGCGCTGGCGTGGCTGCTGGCACAAAAGCCTTGGATTGTTTCTATCCCTGGTACCACGAAACTGCACCGGCTGGAGGAAAACCTTGGGGCCGCCGACATCATCCTTTCTCAGGATGACTCGCGACAGATAACCCAGGCGCTTGAAACGATTAAAATCGTCGGCGAACGTTACTCTCCTGAGCATCAGGCCCGCACAGGACGTTAATATCCGGACGGGTCCGCTGAGACTGGCGGACCCGTTATTCATGGTAGCGAAGCGCATCGATCATCAGCGCAAATGCGGGCGGATGCTGCTTACGGCTCGGGTAGTAAAGATAATATCCGGGGAAAGATGGGCACCAGTCCTGCAAAACCTGAATAAGCTCTCCCGACTTTATATAATCCTGCACCCTGTCTTCAGGTATGCAGGCGAGGCCAAAACCCGATAACGCCGCATCAATCCTTTCCGCCTGCAGATTAAACGTTAGCTGCCCTTCCACTCTGACCCGTAACGGTTTCCCATCCTTCTCAAACTCCCAGTGGTAAAGCCCACCGGCTGTTGGCAGGCGCATATTGATACACCGATGATTTTGTAGCTCGTGCGGCGTTTCAGGTGCAGGATTTGCAGCGAAATAAGACGGCGCTCCTACCACGGCCATTTTCATGTCCGGCCCAATTCTTACCGCAATCATGTCCTTATCCACGCTTTCGCCCAGGCGGATCCCGGCATCAAAACGCCCCTCAACAATATCGACAAAGCCGTTATCAACAACCAGTTCGAGATTAATTTCCGGGTATTCCCTGAAGAAGGGTTTAAGCTTCGGCCATACCAGGCTTCGCGCTGCATGCTCCCCGGCAGATAAACGGATATTGCCGGAGGCAGTGCCGTTCAGTTGAACCAGCGATTCCAGCTCCTGTTCAAGATCGGCAATGCGAGGTTCAAGGCAGGCAATAATTCTCTCACCGGCTTCCGTAGGGGCAACGCTTCGGGTCGTGCGGGTTAAGAGGCGGATATTCAGCCTTTCCTCAAGGGCCTTCATCGCGTGGCTGAGTGCCGACTGAGAGACACCCAGTTTGCCCGCTGCTTTGGTAAAACTTCGCTCCCTTGCCACCACAAGAAAGATTTGCAGTTCGTTGAAGTTTTCTTTAAGCATCGGCGATTTCCTTATGGAGGCATTCCCTTCATCGCACACTCATGAAGGGTGTTCATAGACACAATCATTTTAGCCCTATTACTGACAATAATGATAATTGATATTGTGACCCTATCGAAAATAAGTCCGAATTATCAGAAGGTTTATCATGAAAATACTCATAGCAGGCGCGACAGGAAGTATTGGTCTTCATGTCGTGAATAGCGCTATTGAAATGGGCCATCAGCCCGTCGCGCTGGTCAGAAATAAACGCAAAATAAAATTACTTCCTCGTGGAACGGATGTTTTTTACGGCGATGTATCACTACCTGAAACACTCACCGAATTGCCGAAAGATATTGATGCCATCATTTTCACGCTCGGTTCTGATGGTCAGGGTCGTATTGGTGCCAGAGCGATCGACTACGGCGGAGTGCGTAATATTTTACGAATTTTCAAGGATACACCTGTTCATATCAGCCTGATGACCACGATTGGCGTGACTGAACGACTCAGTACCTGGAATCAACGTACTGAGGTTCATGACTGGAAAAGACGTGCCGAGCGTCTGGTCAGGGCCAGTGGTCATCCCTATACCATCGTCCGGCCCGGCTGGTTTGATTACAACAATGATGATGAACACCGAATCGTTATGCTTCAGGGAGATCGTCGCCATGCGGGAACACCAGAAGATGGTGTGATATCCCGGGAGCAAATAGCCCAAGTTCTGGTCAGTGCCCTGACCCACGACGAGGCAAAAAATAAAACCTTCGAGCTGGTGGCTGAGCAAGGCGAAGCACAGCAGGATCTTACCCCATTATTCGCAGATCTGCTGGCTGATGATCCACAAAAAATTGATGGGGTTCTGGACATAGACAATATGCTTCTGCGTGAAGAACCTGAGTGCATTATTAACGAGCTGAATTTGTATTCAAAAAAATTAACCAATCGACAACCCTGACAATTTTGTCATAAAGCGGTCAGCATCATGACAGCTTAGGTCTGTATATTTGAATACACAGACGGAGAAAATGACTCCAGTTTCAAACATAAATTTAAAAGAGGTATTAGATATGAAAGCATTGCTTATTACTACATTGGTCATGGGATTTATTTCTGTGAATTCCGCCTCTGCCGCTCAGGAAATTAACCATGCCGATGGGAAAGAGAAGATCGGTGTCGTCTCAGCCAGCAATGCCTATACGCTTGATGAATTATCGAATGCGCTTTCCCGTAAAGCTGATGAGCAAGGAGCAACGTCATTCAAAATCCTGTCAACCACGGGGAATAGCCGGTTGCACGGGGTTGCTGAAATCTATAAGTAAATCATTAGCATCTGGGACAGGATGTGTCACAACCTTCTTATGGGAGTTTGAAATGGTGCGATAATAGGAATAAAACACATATAGTCAACTTGATGTTTTTTATGTATTTATTTTTGTTTTAATTTATAGCATACCCCCAAATGTACCCCCACATTGATTTTCGCACCTTTGATGTGTCTACAATTTAACCAATATGGATAGCGTTGTTAGCCAAATTTATGGGGGTACATCATGAGCAGACAACTCGAACCATCATCATTAATAGACATGCTCTACATGACCAATGATTCTGGTTTCACTTCTAAGTTTTTTTACGACCAAATCAAAAAGGGTACCCTGCCACCGCCCATCAAATTCGGTCGTAATTCTCGCTGGTTGTTGAGTGATTACATTCAATGGAAGAATTCGCACTTACGCCGATTTTGATTCTGCGCACGATCCCAGCTGCAGAAATCACTCCATGTGTGCTTGAAAAGTGTTAGTTCAGTTGGTTCAGTTGGTTCAATTTGTAAAGATCATTGTTTTTAAAGATATTATTATCAAAAACTGAACCAACACACCCCATTTTTGAACCAACAAAAAGAGGCCGTGAACCAACACGCCGTTTAAAAACGCTAATCCCAACCTTCCGGTGGGCTAAGTGGACCACTGATTACCTCCGCTTCGCCATTGTGGCAGATCGCATCTCCCTGAGTAAGGTGCCAGACACCGGGGACCATCTGCCCCGTAGCCAAGTCCTCGAATACCTCCTTAGTAAAATATGCCACCTGAACTGATCCGGCGTACAATATCCAATAGAACCCCTCTTCCATACTCCCCCCTGCAAAAATTGAATTGTAACGCCCCTGAATGCTCCGTGGCCTTACCAAAACTTAATGATGAATGAAGAGATGCTGTGGTCCGCCATCGAGGACTCGAACCCCGAACCACAGAGGTAGAAACTCCGTGCTCTTTCCAGTTGAGCTAATGGCGGAAAAAAAAGACCAGCGATGAGCAGCTGGTCAGTGGGGTCATGCAGTTTTCTCTGCACTATGAGCACAAGCTCACGCGATTCGAATTATTAGTCGAGAGTATTATCAAATACCGGTTTAAAAATAGCATCTGAAATGCAAGATAAGCCAGGCGGCTGGAGAAATTTATTAAGGTTGCATGTGAATGCGGGATGGCTATGACATTGAACGCCGCCTCGCTAATACTGAAACCACAGTCAGTTGGCGCTTCGGTTCCGGTAGTTAGTCCCTCCACCAGCTGGTGGCTCACCTTCGCGCGCGTACTGGTCTCAAAACTCTTGACGCCTTCACAATCGGAAACCAGCCGGCCAGGGGAATACCTCACTGGCTTGCGCTGTTCTATCTGGTTGCAGGAACTGGTTAACGATGTCACCGAGGGTAAACAGATTACCAGCCGGGAATGAGCGTCCTCTGGTTGGCGCTGCTATGCGTGAAGCCTGTGCGTGAACTCCGGCGGCTATGCGTTGAGTTTCCACTTAGCGACTGCTGTTTTGCTGGTAACCTGCCTGGTAACCTCTCTTTTGGTAACCGGCGCTTTCGGTGGCAACCAGTCTGGCAACCTCGCGTTTGGCAACCACCTTTTCGCTGGTAACCTGCCTGGTAACCACCCCATTGGAAGCCGCTTCATCCGGTTACCAGAAGTGGTTACTGGTGCTGGTTACCCCTGCAGGTATCCATCCCATCCCTGCCGTTCTGGTGGATACCTGAGTGGATACCTCGCTTTTGGAAACCGGTACATACCCGTAAAGCCGGGAATGTAGATGCGGGAAAATCCCGTATGTTGGTGAGCGAATCAAAAGGGCAGATTTCTGCTTTTTAAAGAGGATTTTTGTCCTGTTTATCATCGCCGTTTTGTCAGCCAATGCCGTTGGCTCTCAAACCGACATGACAACTTTTGACAGTTCTCGACATGGGCGGGGTGGGATTTCCCCACCTTTAGGTTAAGCCCTCCCCTTTCGCCGCATCGTTGAACAACCGTTGGACAAGCTGACGGGCGCACTCAAAGACAGCGCCGGGAGTGACTCGCTGAAAGATAGCTTGTTACTCTGGCGTCTTGCGCGTGACTATCAGTCACTCACAGACTCTCATAACCCGGGAATTTGCCAGAGGACATTTTTGTCCTTTGGCAGCTCTGCAGGTTCGCACGTAAAGATGGCAAAACCCTGCGAACCAGAATGCGAACCTCTTTCCGATTGATTTTGTCTATTTCACCCGCCTCCCTGTTTCATCAATGATCTGTTCGCCATCCTCTTTCGTGAAGGCGCTGTTTTGAGGTTCTGGAATAATGTCCAGCACTACCTCAGAAGGACGACACAATCTGGTCCCCACTGGGGTTACGACAATGGGGCGATTGATCAGGATGGGATTCTGCAACATAAATTCTATCAATTGCTCATCAGCAAATGTGTCCTCATCAAGACCCAGTTTTTCGTAGGGTTCAACGTTCTTACGCAACAAGGCGCGCACCGTAATTCCCATATCCTTAATCAGTTTGATCAAATCATCCCGGGATGGAGGTGTATCGAGATAATAAATAATGGTCGGTTCGTTACCGCTGTTACGAATCATCTCCAGCGTATTACGCGAGGTGCCACAGGCCGGATTGTGGTATATGGTAATGTTGCTCATATCAGTATCTCATTACAAAGTGACAGAGAGCCGCCACGCCAGCGCGGCCAGAGTGACAAACAGCACGGGCACAGTCATGACAATGCCGGTGCGGAAATAATATCCCCAGGTGACCGTCATATTTTTCTGGGCAAGCACATGCAACCACAGCAGTGTAGCCAGACTACCGATAGGGGTAATTTTCGGGCCTAAATCGCAGCCGATCACATTTGCATAAATCATTGCCTCTTTGACGACGCCGGTTGCTGTACTCCCGTCAATCGACAGCGCGCCAATCAGCACCGTCGGCATATTGTTCATCACCGACGACAGGAACGCGGTCAGGAAGCCGGTACCGAACGTTGCTGCCCATAAACCTTTGTCTGCCAGCAGGTTCAGCACGCCTGACAGGTGCTCTGTAAGGCCAGCATTGCGCAGGCCATAGACCACAAGGTACATGCCCAGCGAGAAAATCACGATCTGCCATGGCGCACCGCGAAGGACTTTCCCGGTGCTGATGGCATGGCCTCTTTTCGCCACCACAAACAGCACTGCTGCGCCAGTAGCCGCTATCGCACTGACAGGGATCCCCAGCGGCTCCAGAACAAAGAAACCAACAAGAAGCAATAAGAGGATAATCCAGCCCGCCCTGAAGGTTGCCGGATCCTTTATCGCACTGGCTGGCGTCTTCAGCAGCGAAACGTCATATGTCGCCGGAATATCCCTGCGGAAGAAAAGATGTAGCATGACAAGTGTGGCTACAATCGCTGCCACGTCCACAGGGATCATAACGGAGGCGTACTGCGTAAACCCTAGGCCGAAGAAATCTGCTGAGACGATGTTCACGAGATTAGAAACAATGAGCGGCAGGCTGGCTGTATCTGCGATAAATCCTGCGGCCATTACAAAGGCCAGTGTCGTACCCTGGCTGAACCCTAGTGCGAGTAGCATCGCAATCACAATCGGCGTCAGGATCAGTGCCGCGCCGTCATTTGCAAATAACGCCGCAACAGCGGCCCCCAGCAACACTATCCAGGTAAACAGCAGGCGGCCACGTCCGTTACCCCAGCGGGAGACATGCAGTGCGGCCCATTCAAAGAATCCAGACTCATCGAGCAGCAGGCTGATGATGATGACCGCAATAAATGCCGCCGTCGCGTTCCAGACGATATTCCACACAACGGGAATGTCAGCGATATTGATGACACCGGATCCCAGCGCCAGCACTGCCCCGATACTCGCGCTCCAGCCAATACTCAGGCCTCTGGGTTGCCAGATCACCAGAACCAGCGTCAGTAAAAATATACTCCCTGCCAAAAGCATTTCAGACTCCATTACATATGATTATGTGAATATGTTTCACTACTTCAGCATGAAGTGCAGGCTGATTTGCCCAGACATTCGCGCACATCCTCTCGCAGACATTGCCATGACGTCGTGATTGTTTCAGCTGCCCACGCCGGTATGTGGGGTGACAGACGATAGTGGATCCACTTACCTTCCCGACGGTCAAGAACGAGCTCAGCCTCGCGAAGGATAGCCATATGTCGTGAAATTTTGGGCTGTGATTCGGAGGTGGCCGCGCAGATATCGCAGACGCAAAGTTCTCCTGACTCCCGGAGAAGCATGACGATGGCAAGCCGTGTTTCATCCGACAGGATTTTGAAAAGCTGAACAGGTTGTAGCATTTTTAACTCCATTCCCTTTAGAATACGCATATGTTAAATCATATGTATTAACTTTGAAATCACCAAATATCTCCGGAGGAGAAAAATGGAGCAATTTCCTGCCCTGAATACTGAATGCTTTGATCAACATATCGCTGAACGCCTGCAACTGCAGGAGCCGCCACGAATTCTGATCCTGTATGGCTCAGTAAGGGAACGCTCCTACAGCCGCTTTGCTGCAGAAGAAGCAGGTCGTCTGCTGACGGCGATGGGCGCAGAGGTGAAACTCTTTAACCCCTCCGGTTTACCTCTACCAGATGATGCGCCAGACACGCACACTAAAGTCATCGAACTGCGCGGTCTGGTCAGATGGTGTGACGGAATGGTTTGGAGTTCCCCGGAACGACACGGGGCTATGAGCGCGGTTATGAAGGCGCAGATCGACTGGATACCCTTAAGTGAAGGCGCGGTTCGTCCTTCGCAGGGCAAAACACTTGCTGTCATGCAGGTCTGCGGCGGTTCGCAGTCCTTTAATGCCGTCAACCAGATGCGTATTCTGGGTCGCTGGATGCGGATGTTCACGATCCCTAATCAATCTTCCGTCGCGAAAGCTTGGCAGGAATTTGATGAGAATGGACGGATGAAGCCTTCTCCCTGGTATGACCGTATCGTCGATGTCGCCGAGGAGTTGTTTAAAATCACGCTGCTGCTTAAGGGTCACACAGATTATCTTGCTGATCGCTACAGCGAGCGAAAAGAGAACCATCAGGCGCTATCTGAGCGGGTCAATCAGGCCAAAATCTGAAACTGTAAATGCCGTTGCGGCACCCAATACTCTATTGGTTTCTGCTGTTTATAACCTATGCCATTCGGCTTATGAGGGTTTAGACGCGAGCCCGTGGAAGCAACCTTACCTTGGCTGGTGGCCACACTGGATATTTATCAGGCCGCCGGAACCATAACAAACCATAACAGGCGCTGCGCACTAACAATGACTAACAGGATACTGCGCACTTCCCTAGTTTTCCCTAGCGGATAGCTGCGCACCTGAAGTTATCTGAAGCACCCAGACAGGCCTTTGCGCAGTCACAATATCAGCTTTTATCAACCCTTCATGGGGTAAGGCAGAATTGCGCAGTTTGCGTATTACTGCGCAGTGCGCAATTTTGCGCAGTTCTGTGCGCAGATTGAGGGGGGATCTCTCTGGCGTGATATTGGGCTACCAGCCATTATCTGCCAGGCATTGAAGGGGCTTTGAAGGGGTGATCTGTGCGGGGTGTCAGCGCCGTAATGCGCAGTCTAGGCGTTAGGATTCGTGAGGTGTTGACGGCAAAAAAATCTCCCGGCCAAGGTAACGATCCAATCCACCAAAAGATTGGCTGTCGCCGCTATCCACCTTGTCAGCAAAAACATTGTTTTTTGAGCTGTTAAGCAGGTAACCCACAGAATTATGTTCCTAAGGCATAGGGCATTGGATATGATGTTTTTGAGCCTGAGTAACGTTCCAGGTTTGTCAAGAGAGGTACCTCTCACCATAATTTGAAATATTTCGATGATGAAATGAACGTGAGTTTGGAGGAAATATGGCAACTAACCCAAGAGCGCATGCCCGGCGAGTGCTGGATACTGTCTGGTGTAACAGGGGCTTTCCGGTCGATCCCGTTCAAATTGCCAAAGAAATGGGGCTCGATGTCTTTGTCACTGAGCTGCCTGGCTCCGTTTCCGGCGCACTAATCAAACAGAAAGACCAAGACCCGGCGATTTTCTTAAACGCTGATGACGCCCGTGTGCGCCAGCGCTTTTCGTGCGGCCATGAGTTAGGCCACTACATATCTCGTCAGGTTGATAACAATGATGTTTACGAGTATGTGGACCTGCGCGGTGAGAAGGCCAGCAATGGCACTGACCCCGAGGAGATTTTTGCAAATCAGTTCTCCGCGGAACTGTTAATGCCTGTTGACGCCGTTAAGGATTTGATTGCGCAGGGCTACCCTAACTATGCGATGGCACACTATTTTGGCGTTTCGGATGATGCTATTCATTATCGCCTTAAAAAGCTGGGGCTGAAGTAAATCTGAATGTCTGAAGAAAACCAAGAATCATTCAAGAACTCGATTGCTCAACAGCTCAAAGAAACACTAAACGCACATCGCAAGCTGGCAGAAGAAGATGAGGCAGACCCAATTAAGGTGGATGAGCAAAAGCCGCCTATAGCTAAAGAGGTTAGCCATTTAGATCCTGAAAGACAACGGCTGAATAACGTTGACTTTGAAGCTGAAATCAAGCTCAAGAAATCTTACGGTAAATGGTTCTTAATTATCCTCGCCTGCCAGCTTCTAATCATGAACGGCGTATTTATTCTTGTTGGTTGGTCAAAGCTTAGCTTCAAGGATGACCTTACCCTTCAGTTGTACATGGGGGGAACAATGACGGAGGTTTTTGGCCTGGTCCTCGTTGTTACTAAGTATCTTTTCAAGCGCCGCTGACATTAATCAGGCGCTGGGTTTATGTTGACGACAACAAAAAACCGCCCGGAGGCGGTTTTGGAGTCTGTGAACCTTAAATCAAGCCACCGATAAATTTTGCCTGTACAGCCAAGTTCGCGCCAGGCACACCTGCAATACTGCCCTCAAGGTAATAACCATCGCCAATATCTCTGAGAGACAGATCCATCACATAGTCGTTTAGGCCTGCAATAACGTTTTGTGCAGAAGGATTATGACGTGATACATGAAGGTTCAATCTTCCATCCTGGATGCGCCCCTGATAGGTAAACCCAAAATCGCCACCGTTGACCGCACCTTCCTTCACAACGACCGTTCCGCTTCCAACATCATTTTGACCGCTTCTAAACACGACAAAATAAATACCGTTTTCATGTGTGTAATCCCTTAAAATGAAAACACCTAATTCAGGTGCTTAATGTTTATTGGGTCACTACGTTTTGATTCAACCAAAAAAAATCTGAGGGCGTTATTTTTTTGCATGATGTGATCATGCTCAAGTTCAACCTTTCCGATGCTGATATTGCCGGTATTCCGTTCATATGCATATAGATTTACTTCTTAACTTACTACTTGCCACCCCCGCGCTGCTACCGCCGATATCTACGCCATCACTGACGTTCTGACGGAGCATCAGTGCCTGCTTCCATTAGCAAAAATGCCCTTTTTATAAGGTCGATTTCATACAGTAGTTATACATATATCTAGTGCCACTTTTTCTTAAACAGTGACCCTATACAGCCTGCCTCATAGTGCCACTTTTTAAAAAAGTGACCCTATGCAGCTCCTACATAGGGTCACTTATGGATGAAAAGTGACCCTATGTAATAACTACCTGGAGGGCTTATGAAACGAGCAATCGGGAAGAAAGAATTGATGAACATGGTCCCACTGTCATGGAGCACGATCGGACGCCTGGAAGCCGCTGGCAAATTCCCAAAGCGCTGGTATATCACCGATCGCCGCTGCGCGTGGAACGGCGATGAGATCGAGCGGTGGCTTGATGAGCGCCAGGCTAACAGCCCGGCAGAGTTCGCTGGGAAAAAGCCGCCACTTGAGCAGCGCGTTTACCGGCCAGTCAGCAAAGATCCATAGGGGCACCCTGGTGCTCAAGATACCGCCTTGCAGCATGGCTAAGCAGTCTCGTCGGCCTCTTTATCCGCAGCCACGCGCAGTACATCAGCCAGAAAAAGTCAGCTTACTGACAGAGGCATGACACGGCGCAAGGATGCGCCTTTTGCAGTTACAATTACCAATAAGTATTTACACTGCTTGTCGTTCAAAGCATTATACTGATGCTTGAAATTACCCTACGGGTAATCGTTTAGTCGAGGTGCACATGAGCAGAAGATATAACAAAGAGCTGGCGTTAGAGTCAGGAAGCCCTTTGGGTATCGTTCCTCGATCTGACTACTCCAGAATTGTTAAAAGAGACTCATCAACCGGTAGGTTTATCGAACAAGATATGCGTGCCGTTGGTGATGACCTGCGTAGAGCCACGGTCACGGTTTATAGAAAGTCCGTTGTCAGAAATGGCAAGCGAGTGGACGCGCCGCAAGGCAAAGCTTTTGCGTTAACGCTACCAAAGGAAGGTTTTGATGCAGCCGGAGCACCCAAAACAAGTTCCACAGGCTTCGACAAATACGCAAGACTATACTGGCAAACAAAGCGATAGTCCTGAATTTGAAGAAGTAGAGGAGGATCTCAGCAAAGAGATCATCGAACATCCAGATGCTTTCTCACGCGTACTCGATAGACCTGAAATCCAGGAAATTGTCGTAGCTCATCACGCGTTCCAGGGGCCATTGCCACCACCCTACCTTCTACGAGGGTATCAGGACATTCTACCTGATGCCCCTGAACGCATTTTCCAGCTGACAGAAAAGGAATTTGCTCATAGGCAAAAGATGGAAGAGAAGGCATTGGATGGAGCAATTAACAGAGATCAGCGAGGACAACGATTTGGTCTGGGCGCTACTCTCTTCACGGTGGCTTGCGCGACTCTTTTAGGACTGACTGGTCATGAGGTTTTGGCGGGTGCGGTCATAGGAACAGTTGTTGCGGTAGCCTGTATTTTTGTTCTCAGGCAGAAGCCAAGCATTAAAAAGCAACCTGAAGACAACAATAATGTTGAAGAGGAAAAGCCCGCATAGCGGGCTTTTTTTGTGGGCGTGAGCCTGACTTTGTGACATGTCACGCTAATTGTTGCCCAGCGCATCTGATAGCTATTTGCACCGAAACGAATCCTGCATGGCGGCAATCACCAAACTTTCAGCTGAGTTAACTCTTTTATCAGGATTAGCATTTAGGTATTTATAAATTACATCGGCATAAGTTTGAATTTTCCCGTTTGGCTGGCAAAAGACTCGGGCCCCCTCAGTACCATAAGCATCGATCATTGATGCCGCATACCCTAGGAAAACACCAGCCTGAAGTTGATTGTCTGGCGTTCTGCTGGAGGTCTGTTCGGCTTTTTTATATTCCTGGGCATATTGGTATAACTGCTGGCCATCGTAGAATTTCGCTTCTGCTGGAATCAAAAACGAGCCGAAAAGAAAACAAGCAATATATTTAACATTCACTATTATTTCCCTAACATAAACTGTGACGGTGGGATCAGGAAGTCGTTACCCTGCTCACGCTCAACCCGGCGCTGATATCGCTCCAAAGAGCCAGGGTCAAGCGCATCCTGTATGCGGTTCAATATGAGACCGTTCATTGCTGTGCGTAGCCAGAATACGTTCAGGAACGGCGTATTGTCCAGAGAGGTGCGATACCAGTCGCCCAGGTCGGCATCACCGCGTGTAGTGCTTTGCAGTAGCGTGATTATGCTATCGGCATTGGATGCCGCCGGGCCCATCAGGGATGTAACAGGTCCTGCCCCCATACGGTTTACTTCGCCAAACATGAAATCGCCCAGGATACCCAGACCACCTCCCTGAGCCGCAGCAGCGAGGAAAGTTTTGGCATCAGCCGGGCGCGGCGTTTGGCCCTTAAGAAGAAGCTTGGCCTGCATTGACGTGTAACCAAACAGCGTCGCCCACACAAACAGGTTAGCAGCGCCAATGAATGCGCCACTGCCATTCCGCATAAGCGCATTGGTCATCGATGTGGTTTTCGATTCGCCCAGCCCGGCGGGAGTATAGCCGCGGCCAAACACCTCACGGCCCAGCACGTTCTGCATGAAGCTGGCGGTAAAGGATTTGTACTGGCCGGCGAACCGGATCGCCTCCCCTGCCACTGTTCCCGGCACGGTCCCCATCTTCATAAATGCCTGAGTACGATCGCCAGGCTCCGACATAGCGATGTTCAGGCGATCGAGGATGTAGCCGCGCAGCTGCCCCTCCAACTGGTCGCGGGCATCTGAGATGGCGCGCTCGGTTGGCGTCAGCCCTTTGCTCTGCACATACCCGGAGATGACATCGTCCGGCACGCCACGAATGCCGCTGGTCGTCATGAACTTACGGCCTTCGCTGTCGGCCATGTCCATGTGGCGGAAGATCTCCCACTCACGATCTCCAATGTCGTGCAGGTCCAGCACCCGGCGCAAGTCCTCCGGCAGGCGGGCATGCGCCTGGTCAGCGTTCTGCGCCAGCCAGTTGGTGATCATCATGGCGTTGCTGTTGCGCCCGCTCTCCGTCCAGAAGTTCATCAGGTTGTACTTGAAGAACAGCTGCTGGGCGCGACCCATTTTCCCGGTCAGGCTGTCATCGCCTGAGATACGGCGGATGATCTCCTGCGTCATCGCATCGGAATAAACGCCGATCGATGAAAGAATTTCCTTTTGCTCAGCACTGGTATAGCGGGTAAAACGCCCTTTCATCGCGCCCAGCACTGCCTGCATGAAGTTCTGGCCTTGGTAACGCATCTCGGTAGCGGAGATAGGCACGTCGTTGAATGAGGAAATCACCGCGCCGCCGAGTTGACTCATACGCAGCCAGCCGCGCACGTTAGCTGAACCATTGGCCCAGCCAACACTACCTGGTATGTTTAGAGAACCATCAACCTGTGGCATTACAGTACGGTTAATACGTTTTACTTTGGTATTAAAGTCAGCCAATGCAGCAGGATTTCCTGACTTTTTGATATCTTTTTCAATGGTGCTAGCCAGATAATTGAACATATTTTGCGGGTTAGTGCCCAGCATCCGCATCATACCCGTCGTGCGCGCCGCGCTGTTCAGGCCTCCGAATACTGCCTCGCGCAGGCTGCCAGTACCGAATTGCTCATTGTATTCGTGCCATGTCACACCGTCTTTAAAGTGCAGCACGCGCTCCTGGCTGGCGCGTTTCGCCGCGTTCGCCGATCCCTTGAAGCCATTCATCCAGTCAGGCTTTTCAGAGGTCAGGTGCACACCAGATGCCAGTCCATCAAAAACGTCACTCAAAAAACTTTCGCGGTCGGTGATCCCGTCAAAGGTGACATCATCCAGACGAGGGAGAATAGCATTGCGCCAGGACTCATACCCGGCGGCTCGGATTTTCAGGATGTCATGCGACTGCCGGACGATGTAGCCAGGCATCTTGCCGATCCAGGCGCCAGCGCGGTTTTCATCTACGCGAGCAGTTTCCTGCCACTTCATGATGATCTTCGCAGCGCTGACTGATTGCTGTGTCATACCGTCTGTTTTCTCCCCGCGCCCGATGCGCCACATAGCGTCGGCGATCTCGCGGTCGTTGCTGCCGCTGGCGATAAACTTCACCAGGTCAGCTCGGTCGAAATCGTAGTTGATCCCGGCATGGTACTTGCCGCGCAACTGTGACACCTCGGAAGATACAGAGCGGCGGGAACCGGTGCGAGCATCGTTACGCCCCACCAGCAGCGCTTCCAGACCGATATCAGGGCGGTCTTTCCATGTGGTTCGCAGTTCTCCCAAGCGCTGGGCAGCGATGCGGGTGTTGATAGCCTTGTTGCGGGCCTCTATCTGCTTCGCCAGCACGTCGGCGTTACTCAGCTCCTCTGCGGCCCGCAGCGCAGCCTCTTCAAGAGACAGCGCCTCGTTGCCCGCCATAATCCGCTCAGTGGTATCGCGCATGTCGCGCACCAGCGTCTCCATTTCATCAGGTGACAGGTCGCGCCCGGCGGCGGCGTTAACTGTGCGCTCACACTGCGTTAAAAAGTCATTGGCTGCCATCAGATCCCCCGGTTAATCATACAGGCGGCAAAGGCCCGGAAAGCGTTGCTGATGCTATTGTCGCTGGCCTCGGCCCGAATAGCGTTAAGGTTTTCGCGCATCGTGGCCGCAAGCTCCGGGTTGTCGACGGCGATATCGTCCAACAGCGCGTTGCTCAGGTTAAACTCGTTTTCGAGATCGGCAGCGGCGGCGGTGACCTCGTGGTCTGCCTGTTGGGTTTCGCGGTAAACACGATCAGCGGTTTCGCTGATCGGGCGCGCGGCTTCATCCATCTGGCGCACCGGGTTCTGTATGCGCTGAATGGCGCGCTCACGCAGCGCCGGAGTATGCAACTCATAGAACGGCTCAACGTCCGGGCTGCGACCTTCCATCATGTGCGCCAGCGCGGCGCGGTACGCCTGCTGGTTAACCGCCCAGTCAGCCTCGCGTATAGCTCCGGCTGCTGTACGTACAGCACCTGCCACGGGCGACATCTGTATGCCATCCCGGATCTGCTGCGCACGCTCAGCAATACGCACCTTCAGGTCGTCGGGGATCTCACCCTTATTAACCTGAGACTGGCGGCCACGCGCCTGCTCGGCGGCGGCATTCTGCTCCAGCGTGCGGTTGATTTCATCGTTGCGCGAGGTGAATTTATCCTTTTCTGCCTGGACATCTTTCAGCGCCCGCGCCCGCGCATCTTTGAACTTCATCCGCTGAGACTGGTAATCGGTAGTGCGCTGCTGCACGGTGGCGTCCAGCGCGTCCGCCTGGCGCTGGTTGGTAGTAAGCTCGGTGCGCAGATCAGCCACGTTATCGATCTGCCCTGTCTGTAGCTCCCGCTGCTGCGCCATATACTCCGGCACAACATCGTCATACGCACGGCTCCAGGCATAGTTCTCCGCGTCGCTGGAAATGGCCGCAGCCAGATCTGAATTAGTCCCGCGCTCCGGTATGTTGACGCCTGCAGGGATGTTATCGGGGGTCAACACTGGTGTAGGCTGCGCGTCCTGGGTAGGGATCGCTGTTTCTGATGCAGCATGCTCAGCTGCGCGTCGTGAGCGCACCAGTTCAGATATCACCCCACCACCAGCGTGCATCAGACCGCCCGCCAGTGTGTTGAAAAATGTGCTCTCAAGCGCATTGCCGTACGTGAAGTCGTCGCCCTCAGCAGCTGCTGCCATCGCAGTAAATGGAACTGTGGCCACTGCCTGCGCAGCGCCCAGGCGGGAGCCCGCAACAAAGCGCTCACCGAAGCGGCCCAGCATGGAAGCCGCCCGCGCTTCACCAGCAAAAGGCACAAACGCCAGCGCCACGTTGCCGGGATCGGCCATTGACCCGGCTAGGCTGGCAGCGAAGTTAAGCGGGGTCGCTACCCAGCCAGAAGGCGCAGACGCGGCGATCTGCTGGCGCGCTAACGAGTTTTTGCGCTCAGCAACAACGTGGTCAAGAAATGCCTGGGTAACGCCTTTCTCCGGCACATTGATGCTCTTCACGCCATATTGTTTCAAACGCTCGTCGGCATCAGCTTTGCTGACTACTGTAGAGTTTGGATCGTCCGCCAGCGCGTCGGCTTGCGCAAAGCGGTAACCGGACATGACCGGCCCTTCCTCAAAACCTTGCTTAAGAGAAGACAGCAGCGATTCACCCAAACCGGATGGAGCATTGCCAATTGGCTGGTTAATCCCCAGCCCAGGATCATCGGTATAAATTGGCATTTGCGTCCCTCATACCTTCGGCCATATTTGTCTGAGGCGAAGAAGGCTGACGGCCCAACTCTTCAACAAATTGCCTGTTTCTTTCCTCTGATCGCTGCATTGATTCGCCAGGTGTATAGGTGTTAATTCTCGATAGGTCTTTGCTCAGATTATTGAAGTAGGAGCGATTAACCGCACCCAGCTTAGACAGGTCCTGGAACGAAACAGAAACAGGTCGACCGTCTGAACCGTTAACGATCATACCGTTAAGCATCAGCGTCAGACCCGTCTCGTTGCTGTTCGTGACCCACTGGGCGCTTTCTTTGATGCGTGACAGGCTCTGATGGCGGTTCACTTCCTCCGGTAGTCTGGGATCGCCTATTAGCGGCATGATCTGCTCAGCTGTCAGCGACTCAAGGTATTTGTCTGCCCCGTCGTTGACGTCGCGCAAATCCACCCCAGCTCGGTTAGGCAGCCGCCACGTGCCGCTGGTCTGGTACTGTTCGCCGAGAATGTCCTGGTATGCCTGTGTTGCCGCGACAGAGGCTGACATGCCGCGCTGCATGTTGATGTAGGTCAGGCGCTTGCCCTGCTCGTTGAAGTTGTTCCAGACGGCAGTGCCGCCGGGCTGTACGACCATCGTGCTGGCAAAGCCTTTCGCCTTATCATTCCAGGATGAATCGGCACTATCGGCGTCGGTTTTTTCAAAGCTGCCTCGTAGGTCTGAGGTTTTAACACTTCGGCTCTGCCAGAGCGCATTGGCGGCGCGAGGATTCTCTGTGGCCATGATCACCTGCAGCGCCGGGTACGCATTTTTCTGCACCTGCTGCATGACCTGATCGGAGTATTTCCCAAACGACTGCGCCACCGCCTGAATAGCCGTAACGCTGGATTCTTGCGTGTTGTCGATGCGCTGCAACAGGCTGTCGATCATGGTATCTGGCAGCACTTTTTTGCTGTTAATGCCCAAACGGTCTTTCTCCGCCTGGATGCGCGATACCAGGTATTCCCCTGACTGCTGATCATTCTGGTACTCAGCAAACGCTGATTTAACCACTGGGGAGTTCAGCTGCAGCCAGTTGCCGGGATCGGCTTCGCGGGCTTTCTGCACCTGGTTTAATTTCGCTTGGGCAGATGAGTAAAGTTCGGCTTTGTATTTGAAGTCAGGATCTGCCTCTTTCGGCATCATGGCCTGTACGGCTGCTATGCCCTGCTGGGCGCTGCCCTGCACAATGGTCTGGTAAACGGGTTGCAGCGTCATCGCCTGCTGATACTGCTGGTAGGTTTTCTCCATCTGAAGACGTTCGGCGGGGGCAGCCTGCAGCGGCATCACCGCCGCCCACTCGCGGGCAGAGATCGGGTTCACTGGTTGGCCAGCTTCAAGCTTCGCGAGATCGTCCTGCATGCGGCCCTGAATTGCCACGCGACCGGCCGCGGCTTGCATGTCGTACAGACCGGCAACCTTACTCATCATCTGCGATTTTTTATCAGGACTCATGGCGTTCCAGAATGGCTGAGCGATGAGGTTTTCCATCGTCGCGGAACCAGGGATTGCTCCCGCGCTGCCAGTGATTTTTGCAACGTAGTTACGCGTCTCCTCGTAGGGGATAGCAGCGGCAAACTGGGCATTAGTGATTTCGCCGCTGCGCGGGTCGCCTATCTGTTTTATCCATCCATCAACCGCGCCGGGACCAGCGTTATACGCGGCCACCGCCAGCACGGGATTATTGTCATATTTCTGCATCTGTGCGCCGAAGTATGCCTGGCCCAGCTTCGCGTTGTAGCGAGGGTCGTTCAACCACTGATCCCGATCCCATGGCAGGCCAGCCAGTCGGGCAGCTTCAGGGCCGGTATCTTCCATCACCTGGGCAACGCCTACAGCACCTTTTGGTGACACAAGCGGGGTTCCATCTTTTCCGAACTGGTTCCCACCGCTTTCCTGCCAAATCATCGCGGAGAATAGTTGAGAAGCCGAAGGGGTATCGGTAATTTCAATCTTACCGTTTGGACCCATCATCTGCTGATAAGTAGGCGTGTACCAGGATTCACTTGCCCTGTTAGCAGCTTGTTCACGCCACTGCCCCCAGTTAGCCTCGATCTCTTCAGGGCTTTGTCCATGAGCCTGTCCAAACGCCATAATTGAGGCTCTGGCATTTAAAGAAGCTTGGTTGAATAGGGCTGGATTGGATATGGCTTGCTGGGCCTGTAATGACAGGTATCCTTTTTGCTGCCCAGTTTCATATTGCCTACGCTGACCTAACTCGTACCGTTCGGCCTGGGTAGCAAATTGCATTCGCTGCTGTTGGGCCTGCTTTAAAAATACGTTTCTTGCGGATTCAGGTAACGAGCCGGCAATACTTTGCACCTCGTTATCAAATTTCTGGATGTATCCAGGGGCTTGGCCAATGGCATTTTTCCCTTGGCGGGACAGCAGCCCTTCATTAGGGTCATCCATCAATCCGCTTCCGACTGCGTAAAGCTTTTGGGTTGCGTCTTGAGTTAATGCGAGATCGGCTTGTTGCTTGGCCTGACCGAAAACATCAATAGCTTTTGGCGCGACCTGCGCAATTGCGTCACCGATGTTTGGATGGTCGAAGGCCTGCATACCAAGTGTCTGGAAGCCACGACTCTCTACCTGACGCCCGGTTACGGTTGGTACGGTTGGCATTAGTAACCTCCAATTTTGAAGCGAAAGTCTGATCCCATCGCGCCAGAATCCAGCATTGGAGTTGTTCCAGTTTTAGTCTTAAACGGGTTCCATTCACCTCCACCGATCTGATAAGCACCGTATGCCTTAAGCGGGGTAGTCAGAAGCGTTGTCGCGGCCCCTATGTTTCCCTGCTTGCGTGCCGATACAGCCTGGGCGTCATAGTTTGCAGACTGAGCCTGATAGCCATATGCCTCACGCTGGGAGTTGTTAACGGTCGTAAGCGTATCGAGAGTTCCGAACTGAGCGGTGTCCCCAAAGATATCCAGCGCATTGCCTGTTGATAGCTCGGCGCCGGTGGCACCCATGGTTGCCGCTTGCGTACCTGCGACCTGACGATTACGGCGACGAACTTCCTCAGCCTGGGCATTACCACGGTTGATTGAGTCCTGCGCCTGCGCCTCTGCTACGTCAGCATTCCGCTCAGCCACCGCTGCCGAATACTTGCCAGTCTGATACTGGTTGTAGGCGGATAGTGCACCAGCAACGAGGGTAGCACCGGCAAAGATTGTGGTAGGTTCACACATTATTTCACCTCTTTTAATCTTATAAAATCAATGAGATAAATTGAAAAATAGTTCTTAGTGTGTTCGTTCTGGATTTATAGCGTTGTGAGTTATGGCATCCAAAACCCCGTTTGGATAATTGGGGATAACCGACTGTACGATGCTGTAAAGAGCCTTGTAGCGCAGCATTAATTCCAGGATGTGCTGGCGTTTTGCGAGGGATAATTCACTCGCTAGTTTCTGTACTTCTTGCAGTAGCTCTTCATCAGTAATATTCGCTTTCATCATTACCTCTCTTAACCTTTAAATGTTAAATATAATCTTGATAATCATGCAGATAGTTGTTTCAGCCTTATAGCTTTTACCAACGTGATTTAACTAAACTCTTTCAAAATGATGCTGCAGCGCCTTATCCATCAACCCACGCGCAATTTCGTGTAGCGTTGGCGCCACACCGATGCCGGATTTTTGCTTCTGTTCATCCTGAATTTTTTTAATAGCCTGAATCTGGCTGTCGCTAAGCAGAACCGGCTTTACTGAAATGGCCATAACCCCTCCTGACACTCTATATCGATACAATTATTATAATTTCACTAAATGCAATGATCATCGCCATCATTGCAAAAAACGAAATTAATGGCGAAAAAAAGACCACCAGAGGTGGCCTTATCATTCCAACGTCCCGCCCAAATGTGGCGTGCTTTTTGATTGCCTGCGAGCTGAGCGATTCGGTGTACGATCGTCTGTTTCGATGCTCAATGGCATGCTGGCTTCATTTAAAACCAGCGGCCCACTCTCACGGCATCCTCAGAAGGGGATCTGATCGTCGTAAGCCTGGCTCTGGTCGTAGTCCTCATAGGCCTGCGTGGGTGGTTGCTGTTCCTGCGCGCGGCGCAACGCGTCGGTTGCCTGCCCCTGCTGGCCTTTCTTTCCCCCAGGGCGCGCCGTTCTGGCGCTGATCACGCTATCGGCGATCACCTGATACCCGGTCTGTGTGCCGCCATCGTTACCCGTCCACTGATTGACCTGCATATTGCCCGCCACGCTCACCAGGTCGCCTTTTTGATGCTTCGCCAATGACTGGGCTTGCCTACCGAACGCCGTGACCGCCAGCCAGAAGGTGGCCTCACCGTTCTCTGCTTTCTGACATGGCAGCGTAACTGCCATGCGGGTAAATGCCATCGGGTTACCGTTGTTGGTCGTGCGGCTCTGCACATCCGCCACCAGCCGCCCGTATGCTGAAATTTGTGCTGTCATCGTCTTATTTCCTGTCGCTGATGCTGAAATCCGGGGTTGGTGTTGGTTCAAAAAGGCCATTTGTTGGTTCAGTGTTGGTTCACCTTTAAAGCGTGAACCCTTAAATAACAATCGTATAAAAACACTGAACCAACTGAACCAACTGAACCAACACCTAAACTACGCACATGAGAGAGTTACATACTCTGGCTGGCTTCACTCCGGTTGATACTGGATCACGTAAACATTGATCTGTCGGCCATCAATGCGCGGAGATTTGCGCTGATACCCTCGCCCTGTATTTGGCGGGGTCAGCATCCCTGCATTTTTCAGCACTTCAGCAAACATCTTCGCGTTGAACCCCTGCGCAATCTCTTTTTCAAAAGCTGCCGGAAAGGTGTAGAACACCACCGGGTCCGCTTCATGCCCTCCCTTCTGGCGGTACCCTGCCAGGTTGGTAATTGGCAGGCTTCCAGGGTCATACGGGAATGGTGCGAACCGGCTAAGTCCGTGAGCATTGAGGAATGCTTCGGTCTGCTCAATGATCTGCTGATGTTCTTTGTTACCGGTGCCGAACTCCCGAACCCAGGCGTTGAAACTGTACTGGATGGCATCCCGGCAGGTCTGTTCATCCCAGCCGGTGATCACCCGCCCGGCCATGAGCGCAGCCTCCAGAATGGCGAAGCGCGCCCCGACGCGATGAACCTGCTCGCCGTAATCCGCCGGTATTATCCCGCGCCAGCGCGCCTCTGCCTCCCGCACAGCATTAACGGCTTCCTGTTGGTGGTCAGCCAGCCACTGAATCCATGAGCGCCCCGCAGCTCCGTGGTGATTCTGATAAGCGTCTTTAAGCGCATCGGCATGGTGCTTACCGCTTTCATGGCCGTGAAAGCGAAAAGCTTTACAGAGTGGGATATTAAGCAGACGCACCAACTGCCCGGCCTTTGCCTTGCGTCCGGCACCGGCAATGAAAGTCTCGAGATCCACCTCACCGGTACTGATGGCAACAGTGCGCCAGCGTTTCAGCTCGCGGTTGCCGCCCTCTTTGGCGCCCTGCAATTTCCCGGTACCGTTAAACAACGCATAAGCCGACTTATACACCTCAACCGGATCCGCGCCCTGGCCAATTTCATCCAGGGGCATCAGCGCGTCATTGTGCGCGGCGGCTTCGTTCGCCAGCCCCAGCGCAGTGCCGTACCACGTCAGACGCAGCACATCAGGATTGCCGTACAGACTGGCTGCAACGTTGGCCGTGGTAGTTTTACCGGCGCTCGACTGTTCATAGAAATGGATCCCGAACCCGTCCGCTCCGGCGAGGCCAATCAGCGGGGCCGCCAGCGCAGCCGCAACACCAGTCATCATGGAGTAATTGCCATTTGCCAGATTTGCCACACTGTCACGCCAGCTCTCTGCTGTACCGCGAGTGGTATAGCCTGATGCGGCAGAACTGCGTCCGTTAAAAAGCACTGGTATTTCAGGAGTGCCGATAATGTCG
Source organism: Leclercia sp. LTM14 (assembly GCF_023736175.1). Classification (NCBI taxonomy): domain Bacteria; kingdom Pseudomonadati; phylum Pseudomonadota; class Gammaproteobacteria; order Enterobacterales; family Enterobacteriaceae; genus Leclercia; species Leclercia sp. LTM14. Next base: position 41,088 of record NZ_JAIKTT010000014.1, on the reverse strand, counting down.
CCGTCAGGCATCAGGTATGCGCCACACTGCCAGCCTGTAGCCTGAGCGATGCGCCATATCTCACCTTTGTGCGCCTGACTCTGTAACCAGTCAGCCAGCGTCGCGCGCAAGCCGCTTTTTGTGGTGACATACAGGCCGCCACCTTTAAGCGTTCGCCACCCCTCTCTTTCACCAATGTCGGCCAGAGGGATCGCCTGCGTCGTTTCTTCCTTCGCTCCCAGCGCCCGCCAGCGCAGCACCAGATAGCGCGTTCTGTTGTCATCAATACCAACGCCCACCACCTGGAGGGCGGAACAAAGCAGGCTTTCCACCTCGGTGATCTCCCCGCCCTTTTCCCTGGGTTCCACCCAGAAAAGACCATTGCGGCGGCTATCCACGTAGGGCTTCTGTGTGTTGCGTTTCTGACTGACGTGAGAGCCGATCTCAATTACTTCTGCTGGCGCAGTCACTTTTTCTCCTTGCGGCCGGTATAGCGATTCGTTAAATGTTGCGCTGGCGGACTGGAGGCCATCACGCTGGCGCAGATCATCCCAGTCGGCTTTTTCTTCGCCTAGCGGCAGCGCTACCAGCCCGGACACGATTTCAGCGGCCCGTTCTGCGCTGACACGCCCGGTATTCACCATGGGTTTCCCCTTATCATCCAGTTCGCCCGGCGCGTGCCAGTCATTATCCGCGGCAATGACGATTTGCGCCTGCGGATATTGCTGTCGCATCACCTGCGCAACGGGCAGCAGGTTCCCGGCGTCAATCGCCACCACCGCCAGCGCGTCGGGGCGCATTAGGTGAACAGACAGGACGGTTGCCAGCCCTTCACCGATAATCACTGTTTGCGGCGAAAGAGAGGGGTTAATTACATGATATGCACCCTTTTTCGCCGACCCGGTAAGCAGACGTTTCTCACCATTAGCCGCAATGGTCTGCGCGGCGGCAGCTGTGCCGGATTCATTCACCAGCGTCAGCACTAGGACACCATCAGGCAGGATCGGATAGAAAAACCCGGTCAGTCCCTTGCCTGCCAGGTAAGCGGATTCACCAGGTTGCGCCTGAGCCGCCAGCGCCGACAGCTTAGAAGAGAAGCGGGCCGCTCGCGTCGCCTGTTCTTGGGCCTGCTGCTGCGCCAGCGCCGCCCGGCGTTCTGCCTGGACCTTTTGCTGCTGGGCACCACACTGGCTAGTGGGATTGCGTATGTCCTGCACGTTCATCCCCAGCGCGTCGGCCACCAGCTGAGCGGCCCGGGTGGCGTCGCAACTGTTTACTTTTTTCACCAGTTCCAGCCCGTCTCCAGCGCCGCAGTTATTACAGAAATGAGCTCCGCGCCCGTCGTCATCGAAGCGAAAGCGATCTTTTCCGCCACAAGCCGGGCAGCCGACCTGAGCGCGGGGCGAGTCGGGAACATCGATCCCCATGAGTGAAAGAACATCTGGCCAACGGCCGCGGGCTGCCTCAGAAATTTGGCGGATCATGTCGATGTTACGCATCATCATTCTCCATCCTCGATACGCTCATTATGCTCAAGCTTTTTCAATAATCCGGTGCCAATAAGTTCCGAAGCATCAACCAGATAGCTCTTTGTATGAGGATCTTCAATCTCGTTTATGGAACGAAGGATAGACAGTAAACATTCAACATCATGGGTAAGTTCGGAAATTAAGTAAGCCTCGTTTGCTGGGCGAGAAAATAGGTTACTCATAGCTCACCCCCTGCAATGCCAGGCGGCCGGCAAAGAAACAAACATGTTCACGTAGTAGTTCGCGACGAGCTTCACGTTCAGAAGCGGCAACGATATGGTGAAGGATAGGTTTTACAACCTGACTATCGCGACGAACTGCGGCGATAATCCAGATAAATTGCGGATTTTGGGTAGGGAAAGTAGCCATGATGGCAGCCTCCGATAACAATGGTATAAACCCATCACCGGAAACGCCAATTTCACTGGTGATGGACTGGACAGGGTTGGCGTAACCGGCGTTATCGGAAACCGGCGCTTCCGAAGAAGCCCCCGCCCAGCCCACCATAATCTCGTGAACGACACGGACTATAACCGCATCGCTGAAAAAAGGGTGTACTAAGCTAGCGACACAAAAAAAGACGCCTGGCGCGTCGTATGTCGCCGATAACTTTACCAGGACGCCAATCCTGACACCAGATTTTGCTGGTGCGCTATAACCATAAACCTGGTTAGGGACGAACGGCAAGCCCTTTTTGTGCAGAGGGTGCAAAACTTGATTTAAGGCATTTTTACGCATGTCCTACCCCCAGGGTGGCATTGCCGCTCATAAGGCTGGCGAATGCCTCCATGCGCTTAGCCACCTCTCTCACCGCATCTGTAGGGGTCATGCCATTGTTAATGGCTTCCTGGAATGCGGCCTGCTCAATTTTCTGCATAACGATCAGTACGCCCAGCTGCTGCGCATCAGCGGAGCCACGCTCGCCATCTGACAGGCCAGCAACGCGGTTTTCAGCGCGTGCCAGATTGATGTAGTGGTGACGCTGCGCGCCCAGCGCCTTCAGGCCGTCACGGCTTTCGTGATAACCGGGCAGATATTCACGGCGTACCGGCTGAGTGGCGCGACGATTCGTGAATGCCTTAGTGACATCCAGCTTGAACTGGTTAACACGCTCAGGATCACGCCCACGGATGATGCGCAGCAGATAGTCGAGTTGGGGCTCATTAAGCAGATAGCTAATCTCAGGGCGTCCGCGCTTGCGGCCTGATTTTCCCGATTTCAAATCGGGTAATTCTTTGAGGGACTGGCGGGGCAGCGATCCCAGCTCACGCAATCTGTCCTGGTGCGATTTGATCGTCGCGCCCAGGCTTTCATGCTGTATTCCGGCGCGCTCTGAAATGACGCGGGAATCAATGCGCGGCTCGGACTTATGATTAATTAAAATGTCATTCTGGCTGGCTGCAGGGTGAGCAAGGCCCTGACCTGATAAGGTCATATTATTCAGTTTCATTTTCAGGCTCCGTTATTTTGCAGTATTACGGTGCTTTTTCAGGATGCGATGTACGCTGACAGGCTGAAACTATAATCAGCAGCAGAATTCATCTGCACAAAAGCCTGATTCAATGCGCTATGGCGCTTGGTCGCACTGAGGATTTCATTTCCATTACGCAACCCCCATCGCATGATTCTGATGTTTGCTACGCTTTGCTTCTGCTCTCTTCAAGGCTTCCTGCTGTCTTTTTTTAAACTCTTCTGCTGAATTTAAGATCTGGGTGTCTTTCCATGCATAGTAATCCCTCGCCAACCATCGACTTAAACGGCCAAGCTTAATGGGACGAGGAAATCTACCCTCAGACATTAGTCGATAAAACCATTTATCACCCATGCCAGAATCTGCGGTAATAAACTTCATATCTATCAACTGATCGTTACTAACCCGGTCTTGTTGATTGCTAATCGTTTCCATCTTTCGTTCACCTTCTTTGTTTTTCGTCAGGTTCACTATATGGGATTGGATTTTTTTCAGTAATGACAATACCAGAGGGAGATTAGCTTAATGTCGCCATGTCAAACACGTTCATTCAGTACCACATGTTTGACATGACAATGCTTGTGATTTGCGGGCGGGATATTGGCATGACAAAGTCAGGCTTGGTTGTACCTGTTCTTTGTCACCCCTAAATGCTTTGCATGTTCGTGAAACTTAGTGGAAATTTCACGATTTAGGGTGTAACCATTCATAGCATTTTTTCTAGTTTTAGATTTCTCCAATCTTTTTTTGAAAAATCCTCTCGTTCAGCAATGCTCTGCAGTTCGAGCTCATGGCGCTTTTTAACACTACTCCACAGACGAGCAAGCGTTCTATGCTCGACAATATTTTCGATAAACCCAGCCCCCATAAATACATTTGTAACGCTTAATACATTTTTCACTCCACATGAATGAAGAAGTATCATTAAACCCGAAGCAAATATCCTTTCATGGAGCGTTTCATCTTGTCTTTTTGTAATGATAAGTGACTCCGTTTTTTTATAAGTTGCTCAATTTCAAATAGATTGAAAACGCCATCCCCCATATACTCATCTGGCTCGCGACGGTTACGATTTAAGCTGTCAAAGATGGAATCCTGTGCCATCTTACATACTTCTGCCAGCTTAGCCTTATACTCATTCAGGAAGCGTAGATCATCCATAATCCCGGAATTACCTTTTTTTGCTTGGTACTGCAAAATGAGGCGTAGCAACCGAGAGTAAAATGATTGCCCAATCATTGGATAGTAGGCATATACCATCTCTTGAGCACATTTCATCCAGTAGAAGTATTCCTGTACTGGCGGACCGAAAACTTCATCAATATATATTCTCTCACAGTGTCTATAAGCGCGTAACTTATTCCTAATGATGCTATCGAGAGCAGCATCATATATAAAATCCAACGGTGATTTGCTGAATTTAACGAGTCCTATGAACTTTTTGAAGTTCCTATCATTTCCTATCACATTGTTGTAAAAGGACAAATTCGCCTGAACATCAATAGAACTATATTGATTTATTTCTTTTAAAACAAAAAGTTGGCAAGTCTGCGCAACCATCTCGGCATCTTCAAACGTTGATATCTTCTCAGCATCAATTTCCTCAATTGTCCAAAAAGTTATTGATTCGATCAGCCTGACCAACTTCATACATTTTTTAAGGGATTGCCCTTCTTCATGATTAGTAGTCATTTAGAGCCCCATTATTAATTATCTCGTTAAGCTAAATTTACCGTGAATCACATTTTCACCATGCTGCAGACTATCCATATAGTTTGCATACCACTGGAGCATCTCGCGACGACCGTCCAGATATTGGGCATGGTTGTACGTTCCCCGAATAGAGTTCTTATCGATATGCGCCAACTGCGTTTCAATCCAAGCTGTGTTGTAGCCTTGTTCGTGGAGAATCGTGCTCATGGTGTGGCGGAATCCATGGCCTGTTACTTTCCCGGCATATCCAATCCGCTTAAACACCTGGTTAATGCTGGCCTCACTCATAGTCTTCCTTGGATCGTTACGCCCTGGGAACATGAGAGGGTATCTACCAGTGATTTCACGAATGCGTGCAATGATGGATAGCGCCTGCAGGGATAAAGGGACCATATGTGGGCGGCGCATTTTCATGCGTTCAGCGGGGATTTCCCATACTGCGACCTGCTCATCGATTTCTTGCCAGGATGCCCCGCGCAACTCTCCCGTTCTGAGGCCGGTAATAATGAGCAAGCGTGCAGCCAGTACCACCAACTCACTGCCTGAGTAGCGTGATAGCGACTCAAAAAATGCGGGAAGCTCTGGCGCATTTAGGAAAGGGTAGTGTTTGGATTCATGCCCCTGCATGGCACTAGTGAGATCTGGTGCGGGGTTATACTCAGCCCTGCCAGTAACGATGGCATAACGGAAAACCTCTCCGCAACGCTGCCGCACTTTTTTGGCTTTCTCTGTAGCCCCTCTAGCCTCCATTCGACGAAGCACATTCAGCAGCTCAAGCGGCTTAATCTCCGCAATTGGCTTTTTGCCAATGTAGGGGAACACGTCTTTTTTGAATGCTTCCATAATGTCGGAGGCATATCCAGGGGACCACTTCTTTAACTTACTCGAATGCCATTCTGTAGCGATGTCATGAAATGTATTGTTTACCTGAGCTTCGCGGCTGGCCTTTTCTTCCCGCTTTGCTTCGTTAGGATCGATACCCCCAGCGATACCCCTTTTTGCCTGATCACGTTTAGCGCGGGCATCTGCCAAGGTAACGTCTGGATACACGCCTAAAGCAAGCAATTTCTCCTTTCCTGAAACCCGATACTTGAGCCTCCAGTAACGGGCACCATTTGGATTCACGAGGAGGTAGAGGCCACCACCATCGGCGAGCTTGTAAGGCTTATCCTTTGGCTTGGCTGTATCGACCTGACGGGCATTAAGTTTCATTTGGGGGTATCTCAGGAAGACCGAACAGAATATACCCCCGAATGTACCCCCAATACGGTGTAGATTTCAATAGACATTGGTAGAAGTAGAAAGAATACAACAGCACAAAAACCCCAGCATTCACGGTGCTTCGTGGAGTTAGAGAGAAAGAGAAAGAAGTAAGAATGGTGCCGATAATAGGAGTCGAACCTACGACCTTCGCATTACGAATGCGCTGCTCTACCAACTGAGCTATATCGGCTTTCAGGAGGGGTGCTTCGGTGTAAAAGGGTAAGAAAAAGCGCCCACCCCGTCAAGCCTTCGCCTTTTGGTTGTTGTTTTTTGCAGCACCATGAACAAAATCAACACAAACCGAAGGGTTACTGCCCTCTTTTGGCTTTTTCAACCGCTCCGCTGGCGACTATTTACCCACACTGCCTGCCCCCTCTCCCCGCATCTTTCCAGGATCGTCTATCTTCAGTTTTAACTTATTAAAATCAAGCCCCGCCAGAACAGGTCGATACTTACAGAGACCGGAACGAAGAAAAGCCTGAGAGAGTGGGTGAATAATGCATAAATTTTTTGTCTCCGATGACGTAGCCGGCACGGACCTTGAGCCGAAAAGAACCGCCAGCTTTATCAAACGCGCCCTGCTGGTGATGGTGTCTCTGCTGGCGATGCTGTTTATCATCGCCATCATCGCGTTGCTGACCATCGTGCGCAATATCAACGAAGACAGCGATAAGCACAGCGCCATGCTGCTGCAAAAGGCGATCTATAACCGTGTCGATACGCTCACGACCCACATCAAAGACTATGCCTGGTGGGGCGAGGCCTACCAGCATCTTCACCCCAGGGTGGACACTGACTGGGCCTATACCCGCCAGAATATGGGCGCTTCGCTGTGGCGCGATTTTGAGTACGAAGGGGTGTTCGTGCTCGACGGTAGCGGGCAGACTCGCTACAGCGTGATTAACGGCAAGCTGGTGGCTCGCTCCCTGCAATCCTGGCTGGGTGACGATCCCCTGCCCGACCTGACGCAAAAAATAGATAAGCCTGACGCCATGCCAGTGGCGAGTACGGTGGTGATGAAGGATGGCCATCCGGCACTCGTGGCGGCAGCGCGCATCACCACGGGTGATGACTCAAGCATTAATGTTGCTCCTGGTTCCGCATCGGTGCTGGTGTTTGTGGACGTGCTGGATGCGCGTAAGCTCACCGCGCTGGGTGAGGAGTACGGAATCGCCGAGACACGCGTGCAGCATAAGGGCGCGCCGAAGCTGGCAGGTCGCCGCGGGACGGCGACGCTCCCGGTTGATGGTCAGCAGGTCACTTTTGAGTGGAAAAGTGAGGATCCGGGGCGGGAGCTGATGCGCTATATCCTGCCGCTGCTGATCCTGCTCGCGCTCTGCACCGCTGTTCCCGGCGTGATACTGGGGCGCAACGCGCTGAAAAAGGCGCGTATGTATGACGAAAATACCTGGCTGCTGGCGCAGAACCGTCTGGCGCTGACCGCCAGCGAAAGACGTTTTCGTGACGTCGCCGAGGCCACCACGGACTGGATCTGGGAGACGGACACCGAACTGCGTTTCACCTGGCTTTCTGAGCGTTTTCCGGGGATCACGGGGCACAGTATCTCGTCCTGGATCGGCCGCCCGCTCAGCGAATTTATGGAGGCAGAAAACCAGTCGCTGGCGGAGTGGATCACCCTGCCCGGCCAGACGGGCCATCGCCGCCTGCTGCACTGCCGCTATCTGTCGGCGATGGGCCACCAGCGCTACTGCCATATTGCGATCAAACCCGTTGTCGCGCCGGAGGGGATCACCGGCTACCGCGGCACCGCCACGGATGTCACCCTCGAAGTCGAGGCCCAGGCGCGCGTGGAGTACCTCTCCCGACACGACGATCTCACCGGGCTGCCCAACCGGGTGCGCATGCGCGAGTTTCTGGAGGGCAAGCTGCGGGCACAGCCTACCCAGATGCACCCGCTGGCGATGCTGAGTCTCGATCTCGATAAGTTTAAGCCGGTCAACGATCTGTTCGGCCACGGTGCCGGTGATAGCGTGCTGCATGAGGTCTCGGCCCGGTTACGGGCCTGCATCCGGGATTACGATCTGGTGGCGCGCCAGGGCGGGGACGAGTTTATTCTGATCATCTCCGACATTCACGACCGGCGCTACATTGAGACCCTGTGCGAACGCATCATCACCGAGCTGACGCGCCCTTTCCTGATCAACGGAAATGAGATCGTGATTGGGGCCAGCATCGGGATCGCCATGGCACCGCATGATGCCGTCGACGCGGGCGAGCTGCTGCGGTTCTCCGACATTGCGCTGTACCGGGCCAAAACCACCGGGCGTAACAGGTGGATGTTCTACACCCCGGAAATGGCAGAGCAGATTGTGCAGCGCCGGGAGATGGAAGAGAGCCTGCGCGAGGGCATCAAAAAAGAGCAGTTCAGTCTTGTATACCAGCCGCGCTATGGCCACAACTCATCACGGATCATCGCCGTGGAGGCACTCATCCGCTGGCATCATCCCGAACTTGGTCTGATCATGCCGGATCAGTTTATCTCCCTCGCCGAAGAGACCGGGCTGATTATCCCGCTCAGCGACTGGGTGCTGAAAACCGCCTGCCGGGATGCGCAGCAGACGCTGCATGGCCTCTCGGTATCGGTGAACATCTCTGCGGTCGAGTTCCGATCCTGGCAGGTGGTGGATCGCATCAGGGAGGCGCTGCAGGAGTCGCAGCTGGATCCGGCCCGGCTGGAGATCGAAGTGACCGAGAATGCCACGCTGTGGAACCCGGAGAACAGCCTCGAAATCATGCTGGCGCTGAAGAAACTGGGCGTGAAGCTGCTGATGGACGATTTCGGCACCGGCTACTCCTCCCTGAGCTACCTGCGCAATTTCCCGTTCGATGGCATCAAGCTGGATAAATCCTTTATCGACGGCATGCCGGGGAGCGACAGCGCCAACACCATCGTCGAAAATATTATCGGCCTCGGCAAAGCGTTCTCGCTGAGCATTACCGCAGAAGGGGTGGAAACCGAAGAGCAGCTGCAAAAGCTGATGATGATGGAGTGCGATGAAACCCAGGGGTATTTAATCAGCAGGCCGCTTAGCCTGACGGCACTGAAGGAGCAAATCGCCGCGCTGGACTCGGCGGCACAGGAACGGGCAAGCCAGAATAATCAGGGATAGCGCGGGCAACAGCGGTTGCTGCCCGCGCAGGGGATTACGCGCGAATAGTATCGTCGCCGAAGCCGATCCACTTGTAGGTGGTGAGCGCTTCAAGCCCCATCGGGCCGCGGGCGTGGAGCTTCTGGGTGCTTACCGCCACTTCGGCGCCCAGGCCAAACTGGCCGCCGTCGGTGAAGCGGGTAGAAGCGTTGACGTAAACCGCAGAAGAGTCCACTTCGTTGATAAAGCGATTCGCATTGCTCAGGGTGCGGGTGAGGATCGCATCGGAATGCTGAGTGCCGTGTTCACGAATGTGGGCGATGGCGTCGTCGAGATCGGCAACCACCTTCACGTTCAGATCCAGCGACAGGAACTCGTCGTCGTACTGCTCCGCTTTCACCGCTTCAACCTTCGCCGGGCCGCTCTGCAGCTGTGTCAGCGCGTTGGCATCGGCATGCAGGGTAACGCCGCTTTCCGCCATCTGCTTGCAGAGCGCTGGCAGGAAGGTGTCGGCGATGTCCTGATGCACCAGCACCGTCTCCACCGAGTTACAGGCACTTGGACGCTGGATTTTGGCGTTGACGATAACCTTAAGGGCCGGGTCGACGTCGGCGGTGTCATCCACAAAGATATGGCATACGCCGATACCGCCGGTGATCACCGGGATCGTCGACTGCTCGCGGCACAGCTTGTGCAGGCCTGCGCCACCGCGCGGGATCAGCATGTCGATGTATTTGTCCATACGCAGCATTTCGTTGACCAGGGCACGATCCGGGTTTTCAATCGCCTGAATCGCCCCGGGCGGCAGGCCGCACTCTTCCAGCGCCTGCTGGATCACTTTTACCGTGGCGGCGTTGGTGCGCCAGGTCTCTTTCCCGCCGCGCAGGATGGCGGCGTTGCCGGTTTTCAGGCACAGCGAGGCAACATCTACGGTCACGTTGGGACGGGCTTCGTAGATCACGCCGATCACCCCCAGCGGCACGCGGCGACGTTCGATGCGCAGGCCGCTGTCCAGCAGTCCGCCGTCAATCACCTGCCCTACCGGATCGGCGAGGCTGCATACCTGACGCACGTCGTCGGCAATGCCTTTCAGGCGTGCGGGGTTTAACGCCAGACGATCGAGCAGCGCCTCGCTCAGGCCGTTGCGGCGGGCTTCCAGCAGATCCTGCTCGTTAGCGAGCAAAATCTCGTGGGACTGGGCTTCCAGATACTCTGCAATTTTTTCCAGCACGCGGTTTTTCTCGCGGCTGGAAAGGAGCGCCAGTTTGTACGAGGCGGCTTTGGCAGCGGCGCCCATTTGTTCCAGCATGTCCTGCTCCTTAACGGGTGATCATGTCGTCGCGATGGACAGCAACCGGGCCGTACTCATAGCCGAGAATGGCATCGATCTGCTGTGAATGGTGGCCTGCAATGCGGCGCAGCGCGTCGCTGTTGTAGCGGCAGACGCCGTGGGCAATGTCGCGCCCTTCCTGATTGCAGATACGAATCACTTCACCACGGGAGAAGTTACCTGTCACGCTTTTAATTCCTTTTGGAAGCAATGAGCTGCCTCTTTCCAGAATCGCGGCGGTCGCGCCTTCATCCACAATAAGCTCGCCGGCCGGCGCGCGCCGAAGATCCAGCGTTTACGGTTTTCCAGCGGGGTGGCTTCGGCATGGAAACGGGTGCCTACCGAAATGCCTTCCACCACGTCGCCAATCACGCCCGGACGGCTGCCTGCGGCAATAATGGTGTCGATCCCCGCCCGGCAGGCCACGTCGGCCGCCTGCAGCTTGGTGCCCATACCGCCGGTGCCGAGGCCAGAGACGCTGTCGCCCGCAATGGCGCGCAGCGCGTCGTCGATGCCTTTCACATCGGTGATCAGCTCAGCCTGCGGGTTGGTGCGCGGGTCGGCGGTGAACAGACCCTGCTGATCGGTCAGCAGTAGCAGTTTATCTGCCCCTGCCAGAATGGCGGCCAGCGCGGAGAGGTTATCGTTATCGCCGACTTTGATTTCTGCGGTGGCGACCGCATCGTTTTCGTTAATCACCGGAACGATGTTGTTATCCAGCAGCGCGCGCAGGGTGTCGCGGGCGTTGAGGAAACGCTCCCGGTCTTCCATATCGGCGCGGGTCAGCAGCATCTGCCCGACGTGGATGCCATAGATAGAGAACAGCTGTTCCCAGAGCTGGATCAGGCGGCTTTGCCCTACCGCCGCCAGCAGCTGCTTGGAGGCGATGGTGGCGGGGAGTTCGGGGTAGCCCAGGTGCTCACGCCCGGCGGCGATCGCCCCGGAGGTGACAATCACAATACGATGCCCTGCGGCGTGCAACTGCGCGCACTGGCGCACAAGCTCAACAATGTGGGCGCGATTAAGGCGGCGCGATCCGCCTGTTAACACACTGGTACCGAGTTTTACCACCAGCGTCTGGCTGTCACTCATGATTCTCTGCCGTTCAAAATAGGGGAAATGATATCAATCAGACTTTTTATCAGGACTGGGGCCTGTTGCCAACCGCCTTAGCACTAAGGCCACCACTTTGTTGCGCGGGATCAGGAAGCGTAGCGGCAAACTTTGACACTTTTATTACTGAAACAGAAAAATACATTTATTTAAAATTATTCTGAGATTGTCATAAAACGTTCATTACAGAAAGTTAAAACCCTTCCTGTTTTTTCACGGAACATAAGCATCAGCTGACTGTTCAGCGAATATTAGCGCGTATATATAAAACCAGGATTGAAAATGAAAAAGAGTACTCTGGCATTAGTGGTAATGAGCGTTGTGGCAACTTCATCTGTACAGGCAGCCGAAGTATTTAATAAAAACGGCAATAAACTGGACGTGTACGGTAAAGTAAAAGCCATGCGTTATATCAGCGATGATGATGCTAAAGATGGTGACCAGACTTACGTGCGTTTCGGCTTTAAAGGCGAAACGCAGATCAACGAACAGCTGACCGGCTATGGCCGCTGGGAAGCAGAATTCTCCGGCAATAAAGCCGAAAGCGACGCAACGCAGAAAACCCGTCTGGCCTTTGCCGGTATTAAGCTGAAGGACTTTGGTTCAATCGATTACGGTCGTAACCTGGGCGCGCTGTATGACGTTGAAGCCTGGACCGATATGTTCCCGGAATTCGGCGGTGACTCTTCCGCGCAGACCGACAACTTCATGACCAAACGCGCCAGCGGTCTGGCAACCTACCGTAATACCGACTTCTTCGGCGCCATTGATGGCCTGGATCTGACCCTGCAATATCAGGGTAAAAACGAAGGCCGCGAAGCCAAAAAACAGAACGGCGACGGTTTCGGTACTGCACTGACCTATGATTTCGGCGGCAGCGATTTCGCTATCAGCGGCGCTTACACCAACTCTGACCGCACCAATGCCCAGAATCTGCTGGCACGCGGCGAAGGTGAAAAAGCAGAAGCCTGGGGCACCGGCCTGAAATATGACGCGAACAACGTTTACCTGGCAGCCATGTACACCGAAACGCGTAATATGACGCCAATCTCTGGTGGTTTCGCTAATAAAGCGCAAAACTTCGAAGCCGTTGCGCAATATCAATTTGACTTTGGTCTGCGTCCATCCCTGGGTTATGTCCAGTCTAAAGGTAAGGATATTGAAGGTATCGGTGATGAAGATATCGTGAAATATATCGACGTCGGCGCGACCTATTATTTCAACAAAAATATGTCGGCGTTTGTTGATTATAAAATCAACCAGATTGACGACGATAATAAACTGGGCGTGAGCAGCGATGACATCGTTGCGCTGGGTGTGACCTACCAGTTCTGATTTATGCAAATAAAAAAAACCCGGCTCGGTGCCGGGTTTTTTATTGTCTGTTTTTCGCGTCAGACGTTATGCCGTTAATTTCACCGGCTCGTTGGTGAAATCATCAGCAGGCTCGAGTTTAAGATCGAACGTTGCCAGCAGCGCACGGGCTTTTTCATGGAATTCACGCAGGGTGTGCTCAAGGCGCTGGACCACTTCCGGATCCTTAATGGCCGTCGCCTGCCAGTGACCCTCTTTATCGAACAGGCCAAACTGGTAGTTATAAGTGAAGCGTGACTCTTCGGCTTCCATTTCCATCCACCATCCCCAGAATTCGCGCTTCTCCGGCGCTGGCTTTACGTTAACGCACACGGCCAGGCAATCGAAAAAGAAACGATTCTTTTCGCACTGCTCTTCGCGGATGTAGGGGCCAAGAGCCATAAACTTCTTGATCATTCTACTTTTCGGATGTCCACTCGGTAACGTCATTGCGATCTCCTTTTGTGAAGCCACTGTTTTACCAAACCTCAAAAAATTAGCAATCTCTTAACTCAATCTCTGATGGATCCAGCGCGTGATCTGTTGCAAGGCTTTGTCAAAATTCTCATACACCGGGCTGAACGGCACCTCCAGCAGTTTGCCATCCACAGATGACGAGGTGATTAAGCGGGACTCCTCTTCCGGGCTGAACGGATCGTTTTTCCAGAAACCCGAGAGCATTGGCGTAGGGCAACGGCGGCCCAGCAGCCCCTGCATTTTCAGGGAGTAGCGATTGAGCTCCACGCGCAGCGCCTCGTCTGAGGCATCGTGCATACCCAGTCGGCTGGCCAGCACATCAAGATACATCTCCGGCACGCTGCCCTGACGGGCGGGTTCACTTAACAGAGCGTGAACCACCGGCCCCAGACAGGCCACCGCCTTCAGGCGTGATGATTCCAGATAGGCCAGACGAACGGCGACATTAGCGCCAAAGCGGAAGCCAAACGCCGCCACCCGGGTGTGATCCACCCACGGATTCTGTTCCAGCGCTTTCAGGGCATGCTGGTGGAGCAAGCTGGAATCCTGCGTCAGTTTCCATTTTGACGAGAAGCCAATCGACGGCATGTCGAGGGTCAGCATCGCCAGCCCTTTCGGCGCCAGGTAGCGCTCATACAGGCTGTAGTAATCGGTTTGCAGGGAGTCGAGGCCGCCGCACATCATCACCGTCGGGAAAGGGCCGTCGCCTGGGGGCATATGCAGGAAGCCGGTCACCGCCGGGCCGCCGGGGATGGTAAAGCTGATTTCGCGCATACGGCCAGGCAGGTGCTGGGCCGCTTCCTGGTAGGCACGGTTCGCCAGCGCCTGGGCCTGCTCCGCCAGTTCATCGCCTTTCAGGTGCGGGTATGCCGCGATGCTGTAGAGGTTACAGGCGTGCAGCCAGTGCTGGCCGCTAAGCAGAGGATCTTCCTCCTGGCTGGCCTTCTGCTGCCAGAGCATCGCCTGTTTTGCCCATTCGTAAATCCAGTTGCCGCCGCGATAGCCTACCACCGTATCGTACAGATCCTCGTCGGTACGTTCGGCCTGGCTCATGACGATACGCGCCTGCACGTCGAGAATTTCACGGGGATCGATGCCGCGCCAGATCCACATCAGACGGTTCACCATGCGGTACCAGTGCGGGATGTTTTTGCCATCCAGCGCCGATTGCACTGAGGGTTGTACGCCGCTGTTAAAACGACGAACCAGCGTCGAGGTTTCCGGGTGCTTGAATTTGGGCTTGAAGAGAATTTCGCTGAGATTCGCCTGGGACATTGCGCGCTGCCTCTATAGATACGTCAGAGGGCATCATTGTAACGCGACAGAGGCGAAAAAAATAACGCCCGGCATCACCGGGCGTTAAAAATGTATTTATTAGCGGCCTGAAATAGGTGGGACGAATACGACGCCCATATCCCATGGCTGTTCGATCCAGGTATCCTGTGGGATATCAATGACATAATCGTCAACCAGCGGCTTACCGGCCGGCTTGGCGAAGATGGTAACGAAATGCGCTTTTGGATACATTTCGCGGATAGCGACTGCCGTACCGCCGGTATCAACCAGATCGTCAATCACGATGAAACCTTCACCATCGCCTTCAGCGCGTTTCAGCACTTTCAGCTCACGCTGGTTGTCGTGGTCGTAGCTGGAGATGCACACGGTATCGACATGACGAATACCCAGCTCACGTGCCAGCAGCGCCCCTGGTACCAGACCGCCGCGGCTGACAGCGATAATGCCTTTCCACTGTTCGGATGGCATCAGGCGTGCAGCCAGTTTACGTGCATGAATCTGCAACATGTCCCAGGTGACGATGTATTTTTCGCTCATGTGAATTGTCCCAGCCTGTGTTTATACGGCTTAAAAAGTGTTCGAGGGGGAAAATGGTTGCGCGAGATTATAGAGATCTGAAGCACTAAAAACCAGTGCTAAGCGGTTACAGCGGGAGTTTTTACTTGCTTACCCCTACCAGCCGACAGAGAAAGTGGTATTCTCAAACCCACCTCGCAAGTCTGACTTGTGGTAACTCTAAACCTGCTAACCCCGTGACCTGCAAGATTGTCTGCAGGAGATCGACAAGGAGACTTACTGTGTCTGAACTGTCTCAACTATCACCACAACCGCTGTGGGATATTTTTGCCAAAATCTGCTCCATTCCTCATCCGTCCTATCACGAAGAACAGCTTGCCGAACACATTATGGGCTGGGCGAAGGAAAAAGGGCTGCACGCTGAACGCGACCAGGTTGGCAACATTCTGATCCGTAAACCTGCTACCCCAGGCATGGAAAACCGTAAACCTGTTGTGCTGCAGGCTCACCTGGACATGGTGCCACAGAAGAACAACGACACCGTTCACGATTTCACCAAAGACCCGATTCAGCCGTACATCGACGGCGAATGGGTTAAAGCCCGCGGCACCACCCTGGGTGCGGATAACGGCATCGGTATGGCCTCTGCGCTGGCGGTGCTGGCTGACGACCGCGTTGAGCATGGCCCGCTGGAAGTGCTGCTGACCATGACCGAAGAAGCCGGTATGGATGGCGCATTTGGTCTGCAGGCAAACTGGCTGCAGGCGGATATCCTGATCAATACCGATTCCGAAGAGGAAGGCGAAATCTACATGGGTTGCGCGGGCGGTATCGACTTTATCTCCACGCTGCCACTGACCCGTGAAGCGATCCCGGCAGGGTTCCAGACCTTCAAGCTGACGCTGAAAGGGCTGAAAGGCGGCCACTCCGGCGCTGACATTCACTTAGGTTTGGGCAATGCCAACAAGCTGCTGGCCCGTTTCCTGGCCGGTCATGCTGCGGAACTGGATCTGCGTCTGGTCGATTTCAATGGCGGTACGCTGCGTAACGCTATCCCGCGTGAAGCCTTCGCGACCCTGGCCGTTGCCGCAGACAAAGCCGATGCGCTGAAAAAGCTCTCCTCCGTTTATGTGGATATCCTGAAAAACGAACTGGAAGCTAAAGAGAAGAACCTGACCATGGTTCTGGAAGCAATCGCCAGCGATAAAGCGGCGCTGACTGAACAGTCACGCGATCGTTTTGTTCAGCTGCTGAACGCCACGCCAAACGGCGTGATCCGCAACTCCGACGTGGCGAAAGGCGTGGTGGAGACCTCCCTGAACGTCGGCGTGGTGACCATGGGTGACGACAGCGCAGAGATCATCTGCCTGATCCGCTCCCTGATCGACAGCGGTAAAGACTACGTGGTGAGCACGCTGGAATCTCTGGGCAAACTGTCTGGCGCGAAAACCGTCGCCAAAGGCAGCTACCCGGGCTGGCAGCCGGATGCAAGCTCT
Source organism: Leclercia sp. LTM14 (assembly GCF_023736175.1). Classification (NCBI taxonomy): domain Bacteria; kingdom Pseudomonadati; phylum Pseudomonadota; class Gammaproteobacteria; order Enterobacterales; family Enterobacteriaceae; genus Leclercia; species Leclercia sp. LTM14. The sequence continues at coordinate 24,442 of NZ_JAIKTT010000014.1, read as the reverse complement.
CCGGTGATGGCGCTGGTGCGTGAAACTTATCAGCGTCTGTTCAACAGCACGCCGAACATTCAGATTATTCACGCAGGTCTGGAATGCGGTCTGTTCAAAAAGCCGTACCCGGACATGGACATGGTGTCCATCGGGCCAACCATTACCGGTCCGCACTCTCCGGATGAGCAGGTTCATATCGAAAGCGTGGGTAATTACTGGACCCTGCTGACCGAACTGCTGAAAGCGATTCCGGCTAAGTAAGGTGCGGTCTGATGCCCGGCGGCACTGCGTTTGCCGGGCCTACGGACAGTACCATACGGATTAATGCCCTTTGTAGGCCCGGTAAGCGTTAGCGCCACCGGGCTTTTTTACAGCCCCAGCACCAACTGTCGTTCCAGCTGCGGATCCAGCAGCGTGACGTGTAATCCCACCAGCCGAACCCCGCGCCCTGCCCGACGCTCTTCCCAGGTTTTCTTCGCGGTCGCAATCAGATCCTCTTTGTTGAGACGCGGCCAGACGTGTTCCTGCGTGGTTTGCTGAAAGTCGTTAAACTTCAGCTTCACTCCCTGGCGGGCGATCAGCAGATCCGGTTTGACCTTCGTAAGCCGCCGCTCCAGTTCAGGATAAAGCTGTTCAACAATGATGGCTTCGCAGGCTTCCCACTCGTGGATATCCTCGGCCAGCGTCCGTTCCACACCAACCGATTTACGCAGCCGCTCGCTGTTAACGTTGCGCTCGTCAATGCCCTGGCTGCGCTCCCACAGCACGCGGCCAAACTTACCAAAGCGCTTGAGCAGCATCGCCAGATCGCTTTTTTGCACATCTTCGCAGGTGCGCAGCCCCATGCTCTCCAGCCGGGAGGCGGAGACTTTACCCACGCCCGGGATCTTGCCGAGCGGCAGCGTTTTGATAAACGCCGGAACCTCGTCAGGGGTGATCACATACTGGCCGTCGGGCTTATTGAGGTCCGAGGCGATTTTGGCGAGAAACTTTACCGGCGCGACGCCCGCCGAAGCAGTGAGCTGCAGTTCATTGAAAATCGTCTGGCGGATCTCCTGAGCCATCAGCGTGGCGGAGCCGTGACAGTGCAGGCTGTCGGTGACGTCCAGATAGGCTTCGTCCAGCGACAGGGGTTCAATCAGGGAGGTGTAGCGGGAAAAGATTTCACGGATATGGTTGGAGGCCTCTTTGTAGGCATCGAAGCGCCCCGGCAACAGGGTAAGATGGGGGCAAAGTTTTAACGCCATCGCAGTGGGCATGGCGCTGCGCACGCCAAACTTGCGCGCCGGATAGTTAGCTGTACTGATCACGCCACGCCGTTCGCGACTGCCGCCAATGGCAATGGGGATATCCCGCAGCGCCGGATTGTCCCGCATCTCCACCGCAGCAAAAAAACAGTCCATATCGACATGGATGATTTTGCGCATCGTCTTCACCATACCTGTAATTACATCCAGTATAACAAAGTACAAAAAATGCGTCAGCAGTTTTACTGTCTCAATTCTGTCACTAAATCGTGGTACAAGATCCCGTCAATAAATCGTTAAAATTCATTAAGTTAAAATATTTTAAATGGAAAATTATTCATGAAAAAGATGATTATTGCTTCACTGCTGATCGCCACTCACGCCTGGGCGGACCCACAGATTATCGCCCACCGTGGTGGAACCGCAGACGCACCAGAGAATACCCTTCCGGCGATCGCGCTGGCGCTGGAAAACCACGCTCAGGCTATCTGGATTACCGTACAGCTCAGCCGTGACGGCGTGCCTGTCCTGTATCGTCCCAGCGATTTAAGTGCGTTAACCACGGCGCAGGGAAAAGTGTCCCGGTATACCCAGGCGGAACTCGCGACATTTAATGCAGGCGCGAAATGGAAAGAGAATGTCGCCGGCGCCACGATCCCGACGCTGAAAGCCGTGCTTGAACGCTGGCCTGAGACTCCGTTCTACATTGATATCAAATCCCCTGACGCGGACTCGGCAGAAATGGGCAAACAGCTGCTTACCGTGCTGAAAGAGACCAATAGCCTGAAACGCGTGCGCGTGTACTCAACGGAAGATCGCTATCTGGATGCTCTGCCAGTCGAAATTCCACGCTTTGTCTCCCGGAGTGAAACCCGTACCCGGCTGGCAAATATCTCGCTGAACCACGTGTGCCAGACGCCAGCAAAGAAAATGGAGGCGTACTGGTACGGGCTGGAGCTGAACCGCAAGGTGGAAGTGGTGGAAAAGTTCACCCTTGGCGAGGGTGTTTCTCCGGCAACCCTGACCTGGGATAAAGAGGCGATGGACTGTTTCCGCTCTCAGGGTAATGGACACATTATCCTGCTGGGAGTGAATTCCGCAGAGGATTACCAGAAAGCAAAAGCCCTGGGAGCAGACGGCGTGATGGTCGATTCTCCCGCTCAGGCGCGAGAGTGGCTGAAGTAAAAAAATCAGGCCGCTATTTGCGGCCTGTTTATTTCAGAGGATCCTGTTTTGCTGGCGCTGTGCCTCTCGCTCCATGCGCTTTTTGCGCGCGTCGCACGGCTCAGGACAATCGCAGACTTTCTCCATCCCCAGGGAGGAGATGCCGCCGCAGCTGCCCTGAATGCTTTTGCGCTTAATCAGCCAGCCGAGGGACATGCCAAATATCACCAGCACGAAGATGGCAAAGGTCAGCACGAAGGTCATCATCATCAGCCTCCAAAATCATCCAGCATGATGTTCTCATCTTCCACGCCCAGATCCTGCAGCATTTTAATGACTGCGGCGTTCATCATTGGCGGACCACACATGTAGAACTCGCAGTCTTCCGGTGCGGCGTGGTGCTTCAGATAGTTTTCATACAGGACGTTATGAATGAAGCCGGTATAGCCGGTCCAGTTGTCTTCCGGCTGCGGATCGGAAAGCGCAATGTGGAAGCTAAAGTTCGGGTTATCCCGCGCCAGCTGCTCAAACTCCTCCTGATAGAACATCTCGCGCAGGGAGCGGGCGCCGTACCAGAAGCTGATTTTACGCTGGCTGCCGAGACGCTTAAGCTGGTCGAAAATGTGCGAGCGCATCGGCGCCATTCCGGCTCCGCCGCCGATAAAGACCATTTCGGCGTCGGTCTCTTTGGCAAAGAACTCACCAAACGGCCCGGAGATGGTGACTTTATCCCCCGCTTTCAGCGACCAGATATAGGAAGACATGATCCCCGGTGGTGCATCCGGCACGCCTGGCGGCGGCGTAGCGATACGCACGTTAAGCATAATGATGCCCTTCTCTTCCGGGTAGTTAGCCATGGAGTAGGCGCGAAGCGTCGGCTCTTTGACCTCAGAGACAAAGCGGAACAGGTTGAATCTGTCCCAGTCGCCGCGGTACTGCTCAGGCACATCAAAATCTTTATAGGCGACAGTATGTTCCGGGCACTCGATCTGAATGTAGCCGCCCGCACGGAACGGCACGTCTTCGCCATCGGGCACGCGCAGCTTCAGCTCTTTAATGAAGGTGGCTTTGTTATCGTTGGAGATAACCTCGCACTCCCACTTCTTCACGCCGAAGATCTCCTCCGGCAGTTCGATCTTCATGTTCTGGCGCACCGCCACCTGGCACGCCAGACGACAGCCCTCTTTCGCCTCACGCTTGCTGATGTGCGACAGCTCGGTCGGCAGGATATCGCCACCGCCCTCTTTAACGGTGACCCGGCATTGTCCGCACGAGCCGCCGCCGCCACAGGCAGAGGAGATAAAAATGCCGTTGCCAGAGAGCGTGTTCAGCAGTTTGTCGCCCGCAGGCGTCCGGATCTGCTTGTCTGCCTCATCGTTAATCTCAATGATCACATCGCCGGAATTGACCAGCTTTGATCGCGCTACCAGAATCAGCCCCGAGAGCACCAGCACGATCAGCGTGAACATCACCACGCCAAGAATAATTTCCATACAATTTGCCCTTACAGCTGCACACCGGAGAAGGACATAAAGCCCAGCGCCATCAGACCGGTGGTGATAAAGGTGATCCCTAAGCCGCGCAACCCGGCCGGCACGTTGGCATACTTCATTTTTTCGCGCAGACCCGCCATCGCCACGATAGCCAGCATCCAGCCAATACCGGAGCCGAAGCCGTACACCACCGACTCGGTAAAGTTATAATCACGCTGCACCATGAACGACACGCCACCGAAGATGGCGCAGTTCACCGCAATCAGCGGCAGGAAGATGCCCAGCGCGGTATACAGGGACGGGAAGTACTTATCGAGGATCATCTCGAGGATCTGCACCAGCGCGGCAATCACCCCAATGAAGGTAATGAAGTTGAGAAAGCTCAGATCAACGCCCTCAACCAGCGCGCTGTCGCGCAGCACCAGATTAAAGACCAGGTTATTGATCGGCACCGCCAGACCCAGCACTACCGTAACGGCAACGCCCAGGCCAAAGGCCGTCGACACCTTTTTCGACACCGCGAGGAAGGTACACATCCCGAGGAAAAACGCGAGCGCCATGTTTTCGACAAACACCGCGCGCACAAACAGACTAATGTAATGAGCCATTGTCGGTTACTCCTTTTCCTGCTGTTCAGGACGCCAGGTTCTCACCGCCCAGATCAGCAAACCGATAATGAAGAACGCGCTGGGCGCCAGCAGGAACAAGCCGTTTGGCAGATACCAGCCACCGTTCTGTACGGTGTCCAGCACGGTGATACCAAACAGTTTGCCGCTGCCGATAAGCTCGCGCAGGAAACCGACCGTCAGCAGGATCACGCCATAGCCAAGACCGTTGCCGATACCGTCCATAAAGCTGGCCAGCGGCGGCATTTTCATCGCATAGGCTTCTGCACGCCCCATCACGATGCAGTTGGTGATGATCAGGCCCACAAAGACCGACAGCTGTTTTGAGGTTTCATAGGCAAACGCCCGCAGCAGCTGATCCACCACGATCACCAGCGAAGCGATGATCGCCATCTGCACGATAATGCGCACGCTGTTCGGGATATGGTGGCGGATCATCGAGATAAACATGCTGGAAAACGCCGTCACCAGCGTCACCGCCAGGGTCATCACCACCGCGGTTTCCAGTTTTGTCGTGACCGCCAGCGCCGAACAGACACCCAGCACCTGCAGGGTAATCGGGTTATTGGCGATGAGCGGCCCGATAAGAACCCGTTTAACTTCTTTCAGTTCGCCCGCATCAGCCATTGTTCAGCTCTCCTTCACGTACCTTCTTAAGAAAAGGACCAAAACCCATCTCGCCCATCCAGAAATCAAAGCTGTGCTGCACGCCGTTTGAGGTGAGCGTAGCGCCCGACAGGCCGTCGACAGCGTACTCATCACCCTGACGCGCTCCACCTTTCACCACTTTCAGCGCCGGCTGTCCGTTGTCATCCAGCACTTTTTTGCCGATAAACTGCGCGCGCCAGGCCGGGTTTTCCACTTCACCGCCCAGCCCCGGGGTTTCGCCCTGATCGTAGTAGGTGATGCCCTTAACGGTGCGGCCATCGGTATTCAGGGCCACAAAGGCATACATCATCGACCACAGGCCGTTGCCGTAGATCGGCAGGACCAGCTCCTGAACGCGCTGTTGTTCATCGCGCACCAGATAGATCTCCGCCGTATTGCTGCGGCGTTTGATACCTGCCGGATCCTGGCTGGCATCCAGTTCGGTGCTGCGCTGCGGATCTTTCAGGGCCTGAGCCTGGTTATAGCCAGACGGGTCGGTCTCGAGCAGTTCGCCGGTATTGAGATCCACCAGACGCGGCGTGATGCGTGAGGCAAAGGTCTGCGCCACGTCTTCAGCGCTCATTTCACCGTTCATCAGCCCCGCTACGGCCAGGATGTTCCGTTGTTTATCGAGGGCGCGTTGCTCTTGCTGACGGGACTTAAGTCCCACCGCAGATCCTGCCACCACAATGGAGCAGACCAGGCAAAGCACCACCACCACCATCAGCGTCTTGCCGATGCTGTCATTATTTTTAATCTCAGCCACGCGCCTTCCTCCGCTTGATGTTGGCACGCACCACCAGGTAATCGAACAGCGGCGCAAACAGGTTGGCGAACAGGATCGCCAGCATCATCCCTTCCGGATAGGCCGGGTTAACGACACGGATCAGCACGCACATCGCGCCAATCAGCGCCCCGTAATACCATTTTCCTTTATTGGTAAAGGACGCCGAAACCGGGTCGGTAGCCATAAACATCATGCCGAAGGCGAAACCGCCCAGCACCAGATGCCAGTACCACGGCATGGCAAACATTGGATTCGTCGCCGAGCCAATCAGGTTAAACAGCGTTGCGGTGAGGATCATGCCGAGCATGACGCCCGCCACGATGCGCCAGGAGGCGACGCGGCCAAACAGAATGATGGCCCCGCCAATCAGGATCATCAACGTGGAGACTTCACCTATTGAGCCTGGAATGTTGCCGATAAAGGCATCGAACCAGCTGACCGGCTGTCCGGTGGCGTTATTGACCAGCGCTTCCCCGCCGCGGGCAGCCCACTGGGACAGAGGCGTCGCGCCGGAAAAACCGTCCGCGGCCGTCCAGACCAGATCGCCGGAGATTTGCGCCGGGTAAGCAAAGAACAGGAACGCGCGTCCGGCGAGAGCAGGGTTAAGGAAGTTGCGCCCGGTGCCACCGAAGATCTCCTTCGCAATCACCACGCCAAAGCTGATCCCCATCGCCGCCTGCCACAGCGGTAACGTCGGCGGCACAATCAGGGCGAACAAAATCGAGGTAACAAAGAAGCCTTCGTTGATCTCGTGCTTGCGCACGATGGCGAACAGCACTTCCCAGAAGCCACCGACCAGAAATACCGTCATGTAGATGGGCAGGAAGTAGACTGCCCCCAGCGTCATCATGCTGATCCAACCGGCATCCGCGGCAAAGCTGACGCCCAACATCTGCGCCACCCGGTAGTGCCAGTCGCCCGCGATGATCTGCTGCAGCTGCTGTGCATCATAAAGATGGTTCAGCGCCGGAATGGTTTGCAGCCCGACGTTGTACATGCCCCAGAACATTGCCGGGAACACGGCGAACCAGACGAGGATCATCATGCGCTTGAGGTCAATGGCATCACGCACGTGCGCGGCGCCTTTGGTAACCTGCCCTGGCGTATAGAGGAGCGTCGCCGTCGCTTCAAACAGCGGGTAGTACTTTTCCAGCTTGCCGCCGTGGGTAAAGTGCGGCTCTATTTTTTCAATGAGATGTTTCAGGCCCATCAGTTATCCTTCCTGCTCAATGCGGGTTAACACCTCGCGCAATACGGGTCCGTATTCGTATTTTCCGGGGCAAACGTAGGTGCAGAGCGCCAGGTCTTCTTCATCCAGCTCCAGGCAGCCCAGCGCCTGTGCGCTATCGGTATCACCCGCCAGCAGATCGCGCAGCAGCATGGTCGGCAGAATATCGAGAGGCATCACCCGCTCGTAGTTGCCGATAGGCACCATCGCCCGCTCGCCACCGTTGGTATCCGTTGAGAAGTTAAACAGCTTGTTGCGCAGGAAATGGCCCAGCGTCGTGCGGGTCACGGAGAACTTCTCTTTGCCCGGCATCACCCAGCCAAACAGCTCTTTCTCACGCCCCTCTTTCACCACGCTGACCTGCAAATGGAAGCGCCCGAGATATGCCTGGGTGCCCACCGCATGCCTGCCGCTCAGCACAGAGCCCGAAATATGACGGTTTTCGCCCTCGAGGGTTTCGTCCACCAGCAGCTCGTTGATGTCGGCGCCCATACAGGTGCGCACCAGACGCGGATTGCGCATCTGCGGGCCGCCCAGGGCGATCACTCGCTCGGTGCAAAGCTGGCCGGTGGTGAACAGCTTGCCGATGGCGATAGCGTCCTGGTAGTTCAGATGCCACACCTGTTTGGTCAGGCTGACCGCCTCCAGGAAATGGATATGAGTGCCTGGAAGGCCTGCCGGATGCGGCCCGGCAAAGGTGTTGAAGGTCACTTGCCCCTGCGGATGCCCGCCCAGTTTGCCGCCGCTCGCCTGGCAGACATGCACCTTGCCCTCCGTCAGACGCGTAAGCACGGTCAGCCCGGCATCAAAAGCCTGACGCTCGGCCAGAATAATGGGCTGCGGGTCGGCGCAGAGCGGATTGGTGTCGATGGCGGTGACAAAGATAGCCGCCGGAACGGTGTCGGGCACCGGGGTTTTGCTGAAGGGGCGGGTACGAAATGCCGTCCACAGCCCCGATTCCAGCAGTTGCGACTGTACGGCCTGGCGGGTGAGCGTGGCGAGATCCGAAGATTCGTGGCGGGTAAACTCGCGCTCACCCTCCCCTTCAGTCCGGATCACTACCGACTGCAATATCCGGCGCTCGCCACGATTGATGGCGACCACCGTCCCGCTGGCGGGCGCAGTAAAGAGGACCCCAGGATTTTTTTTATCCTCGAATAACGCCTGACCCTTGATGACGCTGTCGCCTTCCTGAACCAGCATAGTGGGACGCATGCCCACGTAATCATCCCCCAGAATCGCAACGTGGCGGGGCGGCGCGCAGGGAGAAATCTGCTGTTCTGGAATGCCGGAAATCGGCAAATCAAGTCCTTTTCTGATTCTAATCATAGTGTTAATTGATATCCATGAATAACCGTTCCGGCCAGCAAGCCGGACAAGTCAGAAGTCGTTGCACAGGAAAAGAAAGGTGGCGAGAAGTCGCTGATGTGACCAGCAGGATCGCGGATGATCCTGAAAAAGCTCCCTTTCTTGACCTTCGGTCGTAAGACGCGCGCAGTGTACCATTTTCCACCATCATGAGGCAGAGATAACGCAGCGGCGGGTGCTAAAATGCGACCGATTACGCAAAGTTCTCAATGCCAGCGGAGTCAATCCAGGTTATAAGGTAAAACTATTTTGTAAACCCACGCGCCGACGCTTGCGAAAAAATGCAGTGGTGCTAATGTGAGCGCTCCTAATACAGATAATTCTGAGTTCGGGTCTCTTTTGCCGTCCTGGCAAGTTGGTTAGGTTTTATCAAGGAACATGTAGTATGCGTAAAATCGCATTGTTCATTGCGATGCTTCTTATTCCGTGCGTTTCGTTTGCCGGGCTGCTCAGCAGCAACAGCTCAACAACGCCGATTAGCAAAGAATATAAACAGCAGTTGATGGGCTCTCCGGTCTATATCCAGATCTATAAGGAAGAGCGCACGTTAGACCTGTTCGTGAAGATGGGTGAGACGTATCAGCTGCTCGACAGCTATAAAATCTGTAACTACTCCGGCGGCCTCGGCCCGAAACAGCGTCAGGGCGATTTCAAAAGCCCGGAGGGGTTCTACAGCGTTCAGCGTAGCCAGCTAAAACCCGACAGCCGCTTCTATAAAGCCATCAACATTGGTTTCCCGAATGCCTTTGACCGTGCGCATGGTTATGACGGGAAATACCTGATGATCCACGGTGCCTGCGTGTCGGTGGGTTGCTACGCGATGACGGACAGCGGTATTGATGAGATCTTCCAGTTTGTGACCGGCGCGCTGGTGTTTGGCCAGTCTGCCGTGCAGGTGAGCATCTATCCGTTCCGCATGACCGATGCCAATATGCAGCGTCACAAGAGCTCATACTACGCCGATTTCTGGAAACAGCTGAAGCCGGGTTATGACTACTTCCAGCAGACGCATAAGCCGCCGACCGTTTCGGTGGTGGATGGACGTTACGTGGTCAGCAAGCCGCTGAGCCACGAGGTCGTCCAGCCACAGCTGGCGTCAAACTACTCTCTCCCCGAGACAAAATAAGATCCACTCGCCTGGCATGATTTTTGCCAGGCTTCATTGCCCGTCAGCGGCTGAGTGGCGATAACCGTGACCACATCGTTGGGTGTGGTTTCGGTCTGAAAATCAATTTCCACATCCTGATCCAGCAGTTTTGCCACACCAAAGGGCGCCCGCCGGGTGATCCAGAACAGGTTCGTCGAGCAGAACGCCATCACATAACGCCCGTCCGACAGCAGCATATTAAAGACACCTTTCTCCCGCAGCTCCGCCGCCAGCGAGGCGATGTATTTAAAGACCGCGGTCATGTTGCCCGGCGTGCGCGGATAGCGTTCGGTCAGCTTGTGTAGCAGCCAGCAGAAGGCCTTTTCGCTGTCGGTTTCCCCCACCGGACGGAAGTTGCCCGTCTCCAGTGATTTATAACCGCTCAGCTGGCCGTTATGGGCGTAGGTCCAGTTGCGTCCCCACAGCTCGCGGGTAAACGGGTGGGTATTTTCCAGCGCCACTTCACCCCGGTTGGCCTGGCGAATATGCGCCACCACCGAGCAGGATTTAATGGGATAGTCCTGCACCAGTCTGGCAATGGGTGAATTGAAGCTGGGTTGTGGATCCTTGAACGTGCGACAGCCTTTTCCTTCGTAGAAGGTAATACCCCAGCCGTCTTTATGCGGCCCGGTTCCTCCACCGCGCTGCACCAGCCCGGTGAAACTAAAGCAGATATCGGTTGGCACATTGGCGCTCATCCCGAGCAGTTCGCACATATATCACCTCCACAACAGCGGGGGCATATTGCCCCCAGCGAAGTCTTACTTAACCATCTCTTTTTCGATCAGTTGAATCAGGATATGAATCACTTTGATGTGAATTTCCTGAACACGGTCAGCGTAACCGAAATGCGGCACGCGGATTTCGATATCCGCAGAACCGGCCATTTTGCCGCCGTCTTTACCGGTCAGGGTGATCACTTTCATCCCTTTTTCACGTGCGGCTTCGATCGCTTTGATCACGTTGGCGGAGTTGCCTGAGGTGGAAATCCCCAGCAGAACATCCCCTTCACGGCCCACGGCTTCAACATAACGCGAAAAGATGTGATCGTAACCGAAGTCATTGCCCACGCAGGAGATGTGGCTGACGTCAGAGATCGCAATCGCCGGGTAGCCCGGACGGTTTTCGCGATAACGGCCGGTCAGCTCTTCGGCAAAGTGCATGGCATCGCAATGCGAACCGCCATTGCCGCAGGAGAGGACTTTACCGCCCGCTTTGAAGCTGTCGGCCAGCAGGACCGCCGCGCGCTGAATAGCGTGGATATTGGCTTCATCTTTCAGAAAGTTGGCCAGCGTTTCCGCCGCTTCGTTCAGTTCGTTACGAATAAGATCCTGGTACATGAGGATAATCCTTCAGTATTGATGAAATAACAGAGCAAGTTTACCGGATAGCGGTAAAAGCGAGAAGCTAAAGCCGCGCGAATCGTCGGGCGTTTTGCTTTTTTGTGCCGGGTAAAACCTGAACAATGTGAACCAGGTTGTAATTATTTTGTGAATGCATTGCTAAAAGAAATAACATCCACTACAACCATATCATCAAAAGTGGTCAGACCTCCTACAAGACAGGGAGCAATTCTTTATGATGATTTTAAGTATTCTCTTAACCGTTGTTCTGCTCGGGGTGTTGTTCTATCACCGGGTCAGCTTAATTCTGAGCAGCCTTATCTTACTGGCCTGGACCGCTGCGCTGGGCGTAACCGGCATCTGGAACACCTGGGTGCTGGTTCCGCTGGCGATTATTCTGGTGCCGTTCAACGTCACTTCCATGCGTAAATCGCTGATTTCGGCACCGGTATTCCGTGGCTTCCGCAAAGTGATGCCGCCGATGTCGCGTACCGAAAAAGAGGCGATTGACGCGGGCACCACCTGGTGGGAAGGCGAGCTGTTCCAGGGCAACCCAGACTGGAAAAAGCTGCACAACTACCCGCAGCCGCGCCTCACTGCTGAAGAGCAGGCGTTTATTGACGGCCCGGTTGAAGAAGCCTGCCGCATGGCGAATGACTTCCAGATCACCCATGAGATGGCCGATCTGCCGCCGGAACTGTGGGCATTTTTAAAAGAACATCGCTTCTTCGCGATGATCATTAAGAAAGAGTACGGTGGGCTGGAGTTCTCTGCTTACGCCCAGGCTCGCGTGCTGCAAAAACTGTCTGGCGTCTCCGGGATCCTGGCGATCACCGTCGGCGTGCCTAACTCCTTAGGCCCGGGTGAACTGCTGCAACATTACGGTACCGAAGAGCAAAAAAATCACTACCTGCCGCGTCTGGCGCGTGGCCTCGAGATCCCTTGCTTTGCACTCACCAGCCCGGAAGCGGGTTCCGATGCGGGCGCTATTCCGGATACCGGCGTGGTCTGCATGGGCGAGTGGCAGGGCGAGCAGGTTCTGGGTATGCGTCTGACCTGGAACAAGCGTTACATTACGCTGGCACCCATTGCCACCGTGCTGGGCCTGGCGTTTAAACTCTCTGACCCGGACAAACTGTTAGGCGGCGAAGAGGATCTGGGCATCACCTGTGCGCTGATCCCAACCAGCACCCCTGGCGTTGAGATTGGTCGTCGTCACTTCCCGCTGAACGTGCCGTTCCAGAACGGTCCGACCCGCGGTCAGGATATCTTTGTACCGATTGATTACATCATCGGCGGGCCGAAAATGGCCGGTCAGGGCTGGCGCATGCTGGTGGAATGTCTGTCCGTTGGCCGCGGCATTACCCTGCCGTCGAATTCCACGGGCGGTCTGAAATCGGTAGCAATGGGGATTGGCGCTTACGCTCACATCCGCCGTCAGTTCAGAATCTCTATCGGTAAGATGGAAGGGATCGAGGAGCCGCTGGCCCGTATCGCAGGCAACGCCTACGTGATGGATGCCGCCGCTTCCTTAATTACCTACGGCATCATGCTGGGCGAAAAACCGGCTGTGCTGTCCGCTATCGTGAAGTACCACTGTACCCACCGTGCACAGCAGTCCATCATCGATGCGATGGATATTGCCGGCGGTAAAGGTATTATGCTGGGTGAAGGCAACTTCCTGGCGCGTGGCTATCAGGGCGCACCGATTGCCATCACCGTTGAAGGGGCGAACATTCTGACCCGCAGCATGATGATCTTCGGCCAGGGCGCAATTCGCTGCCATCCCTACGTGCTGGAAGAGATGGCTGCCGCCCAGAACAACGATGTTGATGCGTTCGATAAGCTGCTGTTTAAACATATCGGTCACGTCGGCAGTAACAAAATGCGCAGCCTGTGGCTGGGTCTGACCCGCGGCCTGACGAGCGCCACGCCAACCGGCGATGCGACCCGTCGTTACTACCAGCATCTGAACCGTCTGAGTGCCAACCTTGCGCTGCTCTCTGACGTGTCGATGGCGGTACTGGGCGGTAGCCTGAAGCGTCGGGAGCGTATTTCTGCTCGTCTGGGTGATGTGCTGAGCCAGATCTTCCTCGCCTCGGCAGTGCTGAAGCGCTACGACGATGAAGGCCGTCATGAAGCGGATCTGCCGCTGGTGCACTGGGGCGTGCAGGATGCGCTGTATCAGGCGGAACAGGCTATCGACGATCTGCTGGTGAACTTCCCGAACCGCTTTGTGGCGGGCGCCCTGCGCGTGGTGATCTTCCCGACCGGCCGTCACTATCTGGCACCGTCCGATAAGTTGGATCATAAAGTTGCGAAGATCCTGCAGGTTCCGAGCGCCACCCGCTCACGTATCGGCCGCGGTCAGTATCTGGCCCCGACCGAGCATAACCCGGTCGGTCTGCTGGAAGAGGCGCTGCTGGACGTGATGGCTGCCGATCCGATTCATCAGAAGATCTGCAAACAGCTGGGTAAAAACCTGCCGTTCACCCGTCTGAACGAACTGGCTAAAGAAGCCCTGGCGGGCGGCATCATTACTAAAGATGAAGCAGACCTGCTGATCAAAGCGGAAGAGAGCCGTCTGCGCAGTATTAACGTTGATGATTTTGACGCTGAAGAGCTGGCGACGCAGCCGGTAAAGCAGAAAGAGATAGTGCGTAAACCTGAAGCCGCCTAACCCGTTTCAGTAGACAAAACCCCGCCTGGTGCGGGGTTTTTTATTGCCACCCGTTTCTGTGATTGTCGTGCTACAGTGTCAAAATGGGGTTATTCGAGGAGTCTTAACTGTGCCTGGTTTGAAGATTACGCTTTTGCAACAACCGCTGGTGTGGATGGATGGTCCGGCCAACCTGCGCCATTTTGATCGTCAACTGGAAGAGATCGCCGGACGCGACGTCATTATCCTGCCGGAAATGTTCACCACCGGGTTTGCCATGGAAGCAGCTAAACAGTCCCTGCCACAGGACGAGCTGATCGCCTGGATGCAGGCCAGAGCGCAGCAAACCCAGGCATTAATTGCTGGCAGCGCCGCGCTGCAGACCGAGCGCGGGCCGGTTAACCGTTTTCTGCTGGTAGAGCCCGAAGGCAAGGTGCATTTCTACGACAAGCGCCACCTGTTCCGCATGGCGGACGAGCACCAGCATTACGAAGCGGGTAACGAGCGCGTCGTATTTGAGTGGCGCGGCTGGCGCATCCTGCCGTTGGTCTGTTACGACCTGCGCTTCCCGGTGTGGTCGCGTAACCGTAACGATTATGATCTGGCCCTGTATGTCGCTAACTGGCCTGCCCCACGCTCGCTGCACTGGCAGGCGCTGCTGACGGCGCGGGCGATTGAGAACCAGGCCTATGTCGCTGGCTGCAACCGGGTGGGTACCGACGGCAATGGTCATCACTACCGTGGCGACAGCCGGGTGATTAGTCCGCAGGGCGAGATTATTGCCTCCGCTGAGCCGCATCACGCCACACGTATTGATGCCGAGCTGTCGCTGACCGCGTTGCGAGAGTACCGGGAGAAGTTTCCTGCATGGCAGGATGCCGATCCGTTCAGTATCGGTTAACTGTGTACCGGGTGGCCTTGAGGTTGCCCGGCAATTTTTACCTGGCGAATAAAATGAGAAAGGCCTGAGTCATTGCTGACTCAGGCCTTCTGAATAGTGGCGGAACGGACGGGACTCGAACCCGCGACCCCCTGCGTGACAGGCAGGTATTCTAACCGACTGAACTACCGCTCCGCTGTGTTCCCTTGAGAACGAGGCAGATATTACGGTTTGCCCTCGATCCCGTCAATGCTTTTTCTCAGCTTTTGAATCGTTTGCTGCAAAAACGATCCGAACGGTCATTTTACCAGCGTTTCAGCCACTTTTATCCGCGCCAGAGGCAGCTTCCGCCCTTCTTCTGCACCAGATCGAGACGGGATTCATGCGCCATTAACTCCTCATCGCTGGCAAGTATGACGCGCAGCGCACTGGACTGACGAATAACGCGCTGAATTTCGCTTTCGCCGGACTGCTGCTGTGCATCGCTATCGGAACTAAATGCCAGGGCGGTCTGGCCGCCCGTCATGATCAGATAGACGTCTGCCAGGATCTGGGCATCGAGCAGTGCCCCGTGTAGCGTTCGTTTGCTGTTGTCTATTTCATAGCGTGAGCACAATGCATCAAGGCTGTTCCGCTTGCCGGGGAACATCTTCCTTGCCATCGCCAGGCTATCGGTGACCTTGCAGAAGGTGTCTGTCTTCGGCAGGCCTCGGTTGAGCTTGCTGAATTCATAATCCATAAAGCCGATATCGAACGAGGCATTATGAATGACCAGCTCGCCGCCTTTGATGTAGTCGATGAATTCATCGGCGACGTCAGCAAAGGTGGGTTTATCCAGCAGAAATTCATCAGCAATCCCGTGAACCCCAAAGGCTTCCGGGTCCACCAGCCGGTCTGGCTTCAGGTAAACGTGAAAGTTATTGCCGGTAAGACGGCGGTTAACCACCTCCACCGCACCGATCTCAATGATCTTATGCCCTTCATAGTGGACACCGATCTGGTTCATACCGGTGGTTTCGGTATCGAGGACAATGATCCTGTCGGCGTTATGTGTGTCTGCAATACTCATTCTGTCAGCCTGTTCGTTTTAACGACGACATTGTAAACAACCTGACCAGGCGTTCAAAGGCTAATTCACAGGGACTTTATTTTGCAGTGCTGATGGCGACCATTTATGTCAGACTTACCGTTTTGATTACAGGATGTCTGCCAGGATGCGTAAACAGGTAGAGATTTACACCGACGGATCGTGCCTCGGCAACCCGGGGCCGGGCGGCTACGGTGCGATTTTGCGTTATCGTGAACACGAAAAAACCTTCAACGAAGGTTTTCGCCTGACGACCAACAACCGTATGGAGTTGATGGCCGCGATTGTGGCTCTCGAGGCGCTGAAAGAGCACTGTGATATCGTGCTGAGCACCGACAGCCAGTATGTACGCCAGGGGATCACCCAGTGGATCCATAACTGGAAAAAACGCGGCTGGAAAACCGCGGATAAAAAACCGGTGAAGAATGTCGATCTCTGGCAACGCCTGGATGCGGCGCTTAGCCAGCATAAAATCCAGTGGGAATGGGTGAAAGGCCACGCCGGACATCCTGAAAACGAACGTTGCGACGAACTGGCGCGCGCTGCCGCAATGAATCCTCAGCATGAGGATGTAGGATACAAACCGGAAGCCTGATCAGGGCTTTCGGTACTGTCGCGTGGCGCCGACGGCGGCACGCAACCGCGTTTTTGCCTTGCTTTGCTTCATGGGATTTAGCGTCAGAGGGATCGTTCTCTTACGTGCCACAATCAGTTGCATACAGCCCAGCGCCGGAAAATGGGTGCTGAGCATCTTCCCCCCCTGCCGCGTCCAGGGTATCACCTGAAAACCGCTCTGGTACATCACCTCATAATTGAGCAGCGAGAGCCAGTCCAGTTGGCGCATCAGGGTAAACATGCGGCTGTTATACGGCGGGGTGCGGCGCAGCACCGGCACCAGCTTTCGGAGCCCCATCAGGCTCATCGGGTTAAATCCGCTGATCACGAGCCAGCCGTCGTCAATCAGCACCCGATCGGCTTCCCGCAGCAACCGGTGCGGATCATCGCACCAGGGCAGCGAATGCGCCAGCAGGCAGGCATCAACGGATTTCTCAGCAAACGGCAGCTGTAACGGGTTGGCCTTCACCTGGACGGGCTCACCGGCCAGCGAAACATTGACCTGATGCGAAATCGCGCAGCTTTCAGAGTTGATTTCCGCGCTCAGATTGCCAATCTTAAGCAGGTGAAAACCATACATTTTCGCAAACCAGGGCTTAAGCTGCTGCTCAAGCGCTTCACGATAGTATTCACCCCAGGGCAACTCCGCCCAGTGTTTCGGTGCGGTAACAATCTGAGGTATCCTTGCCGGTTTCATCAAAACACCCGCCACGCTATGAGAGGTAATGTATGAATCTTAACAGTATTTCTGCTTTTCAGGACAATTACATCTGGGTTTTGAGCAATGATGATGGTCGTTGTGTGATTGTCGATCCTGGCGAGGCTGAGCCGGTGTTGAAAGCCATTGAGCAAAACCAGTGGAAGCCGGAAGCGATTTTGCTGACGCACCACCATCATGACCACGTTGGCGGCGTGGCGGCTATCTGCGCAAAATTTCCGCATCTTGTGGTGTACGGCCCCGCTGAGACACAAAATAAGGGAACAACGCGCGTAGTCAAAGATGGCGAAAAGATCCTCATTCTTGGGTTGGAATTTTCTGTAATTGCCACACCTGGTCACACTTCCGGACATATTTCGTACTTCAGTTTTCCTTATCTTTTCTGTGGGGACACAATGTTCTCTGGCGGCTGCGGAAGGCTATTCGAAGGCACGCCAGCCCAGATGTATCAGTCCTTTAAGAAAATTGACGCCCTGCCCGAAGATACTCTGATTTGTTGCGCACATGAATACACTTTAGCGAATATGAAGTTTGCGATGCACATCCTGCCAGAGGATATAGCGATTCAGGAATATTACTGCAAAGTGAATGAGTTACGCGCAAAAAACCAAAAAACACTCCCCGTAACTCTGAAAAATGAACGTAAAATTAATTTATTTCTCAGAACAGATGATGTTGATTTAGTTAAAAAAATTAAAGAAGAAACAAATATGTTACAACCTGAGGATTGTTTTGCATGGTTAAGGTCAAAGAAAGATGACTTCTGACAATTGCGGGTTGCCTTTTTAATTATTCGTCGTTATCATCGCTCGTCTTTTAAGCAACTATTGACACACACATGAAGGCAAAAGCGATATTACTCGCCTCTGTCCTGCTTGTGGGTTGCCAGGCGTCTCAGAACACTGGCAACGTACAACAGCACGCACAGAGCCTTTCTGCAGCTGGTCAAGGGGAAGCAGGGAAGTTTACAAGTCAATCGCGATGGGCAGACGATGGGACGTCTTTCGCACAGGATCAAGACTTGTGGGTCTCTATTGGCGACGAGCTAAAGATGGGAATTCCGGAAAACAGCCGGATTCGCGAACAGAAACAGAAGTATTTAAGCAATAAGAGCTATCTCCACGATGTAACTTTACGGGCAGAGCCGTATATGTACTGGATAGCAGGGCAAGTTAAGAAACGTAACATGCCCATGGAACTGGTACTACTACCCATAGTGGAGAGCGCTTTTGACCCGCACGCAACGTCTGGCGCCAAGGCCGCAGGTCTTTGGCAGATCATACCGAGCACAGGGCGAAATTATGGTTTAAAACAGACCCGCAACTACGATGCGCGTCGTGATGTAGTCGCTTCGACGACTGCCGCTCTCGACATGATGCAACGTCTGAACAAGATGTTCGACGGTGACTGGCTGCTGACGGTCGCTGCTTATAATAGCGGTGAGGGTCGTGTACTGAAGGCAATGAAAGCGAATAAAGCACGGGGTAAACCTACCGACTTTTGGTCGCTTCCACTGCCACGGGAAACCAAATTATACGTACCTAAAATGCTGGCTTTGAGTGAAATATTCAAAAACAGCAAACAGTACGGCGTGCAGTTGCCGACCTCAGACGAAAGTCGTGCGCTGGCGAGAGTGCGTATCAACAACCCTGTTGAACTGAGACAGGTTGCGGATATGGCAGGTATCTCGGTGACCAAACTGAAAGCCTTCAACGCAGGTGTTAAAGGCTCTACGCTTGGTAACAGCGGGCCGAAGTACGTTCTGGTGCCGCAGAAACACGCTGAACAGTTACGGGTATCTCTGGCGGCGGGTGAAATTGAAGCGGTTCAGTCTACGCTGATTGCGGATAACACACCGCTTAACAGCCGTAGCTATCAGGTACGTACAGGTGATACGCTTTCAGGCATCGCATCACGTCTCGGCGTGAGCACTAAAGATCTGCAGCAGTGGAACAAGCTGCGCGGCTCTAGCCTTAAAGTGGGCCAGAACCTGACGATTGGCGCAGGTAACAGCGCGCAGCGTCTCGCCAATAACAGCGATAGCATTACCTATCGCGTGCAAAAAGGCGATTCGCTTTCCAGTATTGCTAAGCGTCACGGCGTGAACATCAAAGATGTGATGCGCTGGAACAGCGATACTGACAATCTGCAGCCTGGCGACCGGATAACGCTGTTTGTGAAAAATAACGCCACCCCGGACTCCTGATTTCAGAGACCAGCGGTGAAAAAGGCACCGATTCCCCTCGGTGCCTTTTTTGTTTATCCCGCCTTTTGGGCTTCCGCCAGAATGGTATCGCTGGTAAACGAGCCCTCTTCCTGCTGCTCAAAGTAGGCTTTGACCTCGGCAGAGGCGCTATCCTGATACAGGCGAATCGCCTGGCTCAGAGCCTCTGGGGTGCGCATACGGGCGATCCACGAAGAAAACTCCAGCGTCAACCGGTCAGTCTGCAACGATCGCGAGATCAGCCCCGCCTCGGTTAACATGGACAACCACTCGCCGCTGGAATAGTTGCGGACATGCGAAGTATCCCGCAGCGCTTCCACCGTCTGTAACCAGATATCACGTACCGGGTGGCCCGGCGACATGATATCCATGATGATAACCAGACCACCCGGCTTCAGTACCCTTTTAACCTCGCGCAACGCCTGGCCGACATCATGCCAGTGGTGCGCCGAATAGCGGCTAATAACAATATCAAACGTTTGATCGTCAAAGGGTAAGGATTCCGCATAGCCCTGACGGGTGGTGATATTACTTAATCCCTTCTCACTGGCCGCGGCTGATACCACCTCCAGCATCTGGCTGGACAAGTCGTATGCGGTCACATGCGCCACCTGCTGCGCCGCCACGAAGCTGGCATGACCCGCCCCGCAGCCTAAATCAAGGACGCTGGCTTCAGGAAAATCGGCCAGACGTTCAGCCAGCCGCTGCAAATCGCGCCCGGATGCGTGCACCGCGCTCGTCAGATAGGCCTTAGCCTGGGAGCCAAACTGTTTTTCTACGTTGTCATGATGGGACTGTGTTGTCATTTTGCTGTCCTTCGGTTGATGAAAAATAAAGGGCAGCACCCGCGCAGGCCTGCCCCACGGCAGACCTGACGCACCTCTATCTCTCAGGTTTGCCGGGACTGAATTCAACTAGTAGCGGATTGTGATCGGACGCGCGAGTGACCAGCACAGAGGCTTCGCTCACGTTCAGACCACGATAGAAGACAAAATCGAGGGGGCGACCAAAGGCCTTGCGCCGCTGGTCATCGGTAAAGCGTACTTCGCGCAGCGACATCTCACGCGCAAAGCGATACAGCGCATTCATTCGCGGGCGGCTCCAGGCATTGAAATCACCGGCCATCACCACCGGGCCGCTGTGATGCGCAATCTGATCGCCAATAGGCAGCAACTGCTTACTGTACACATCCACGCCGAGACTGAAGTTGACCGCGTGGATATTCACCACCATCAGCAGACGGGTATCCGGCAGCGGATAGACGGTGACGAGGGCGGATTTCGCCAGGCGCAGAAGCGGTTCGCGTTCGCGCAATGGGCAGCAATAAACGGGATGCGCAGCAGAAAGCGTCATTACTCCTGATGGATGCTGGGGTAAGACAAACGCTGGAACCTGGTCGGCAGCGAGATAGTTGGTGGTTGCAAACCTGACCAGTTCAGGCGTGGTTTGCGCCTCCTGCAACAGCACCAGATGAGCATCTTTGCCAAAATTCTGCAGGACAGATAACCATTCAGCACGTTGCTGTTTGAAGATATTCCATACCAGCACGCGAATTTTTTCGTCGCTGCTTAAAGGCGCCCCCGCAGGTAATGCCTGGCCAATGCTCGCAAACGACCCCGGAGGTAAGATCCTCTCCGCGGGTTGTCCGGCAACATAACGCATGGCATAGGTATTTTTTCGCACGGTGTGAAACGACCTCTATTAACAAGAACCCGTCCAGAATCAGGAGCGGGTTCTAATGTTATAGGGTTTTCAGCTCACACTTTCAACGCAATTACTAAGAAACTCCTGAGTAGTTTTGTCAGTAAGTACTTACATTAAGCTATCCCAGAGCGACGCGAGCAGGCTTATCCAGGCGGCCACTAAGACCAATCAAAAGAAAGGCGACCAGCACAATCATCGCCCCAATCCACGGTGTTTGTGACAGACCGAAATGCTCTACCGTCTGCCCACCGATAATCGAACCCAGCGCGATACCGACGTTAAACGCGGCGATATTCAAACCGGAGGCCACATCCACAGCGTTTGGCGTATACAGCTCGGCTTTCTGCACAACGTACACCTGGAGACCCGGAACGTTGCCGAAGGCGAAGATCCCCATCACCAGTACCGTCGCCAGCGCGGCATACTGCATGGAGGCGGTAAACTGGAAGACCAAAAGCAGCACAACCAGGGCGGCAAAGATAATTTTCAATGCCGGGACTGCACCATGCTTATCCGCCAGCTTGCCACCCCAGATATTGCCGATCGCCACCGAAACACCATAGCCCAGCAGGATCCAGCTGACGGCGCTCGGTGAGAACCCGGCCAGGTCCTGCATCATGGGTGCCAGGAAGGTAAACGCGGTAAAGACCCCGCCGTAACCCAATGCCGTAATAGCATAGATCATCAGCAAACGAGGATGTGTCAGTACCTTCAGTTGATCGCGCAACGTCGCTGCCGCACGCCCCGGAATATTGGACGGGATCAGTACCAGACTGCTAATCAGCGCAATCACGCCCAGCAGTGAGACCGCAAGAAAAGTTTCGCGCCAGCCAAAATGCTGCCCGATAAAGGTGCCCAACGGGACACCCGTGACCAGCGCGACGGTTAAACCGCCAAACATAATGGCGATGGCGGAGGCGGCCTTCTCTTTCGGCACCAGACTTGTGGCAATTGTTGAGCCGATAGAGAAGAAGACGCCATGAGCAAGACCCGTCAGCAGGCGGGCAATGACCAGCGTCGTATAATCCGGTGCCTGCCAGGCAAGGATGTTGCCCGCGGTGAACAGCACCATCAATGCCATCAGCAGCTGCTTACGCGGCAGACGGCCTGTAAGCGCGGTCAGCACCGGCGCGCCGATTGCCACGCCAAGAGCATAGATAGAAACCAGTAGACCCGCTGAAGGCAGCGAGATAGCAAGTTGGTCAGCAATCGTTGGAACCAGACCTACAATAACAAATTCAGTCGTGCCGATTGCAAAGGCACTGATCGTCAGGGCAAGTAGCGCCAGAGGCATAAAAAACTCCGTCTCATCAGGATTAAGATGACACGAAGTATGCGCCAGTGTTTAAATAACAAAAATGCTCAAAGTATCAATAAAATTTTGCGGATAAAGCAACAATGAAAGCAACCTCTGAGGAGCTGGCGATATTCGTCGCCGTCGTTGAGAGCGGCAGTTTTAGCCGTGCGGCTGAACAGCTGGGACAGGCCAATTCTGCCGTCAGCCGCTCGGTCAAAAAGCTGGAGATGAAGCTGGGCGTCAGCCTGCTGAACCGGACAACCCGTCAGCTCAGCCTGACAGAAGAAGGTGAACGCTATTTCCGGCGCGTACAGTCCATCCTGCAGGAGATGGCCGCCGCCGAAACAGAGATCATGGAAACGCGCAGCACACCGCGAGGACTATTACGTATTGATGCAGCGACCCCCGTTGTGCTGCATTTCCTGATGCCTCTTATTAAGCCTTTCCGCGAACGTTATCCGGAAATGACGCTCTCACTGGTCTCCTCAGAAACCTTTATCAATCTGATCGAGCGCAAGGTGGATGTCGCGATCCGCGCCGGGACATTAACGGATTCCAGTCTGCGGGCTCGTCCTCTGTTTACCAGCTATCGCAAAATTATCGCCTCTCCGGACTATATTGCCCGCTTCGGCAAGCCTGAGACGATTGATGAGTTGAAGCAGCATCTGTGCCTAGGCTTCACGGAGCCGGTATCGCTAAATACCTGGCCCGTTGCCTGCAACGATGGCCAGTTGCATGAAGTGGTCTGCGGTCTATCATCGAACAGCGGCGAGACGCTCAAACAGTTATGCCTGGAAGGAAATGGGATTGCTTGCCTGTCGGATTATATGATTGATAAAGAGATCGCGCGGGGTGAATTAGTCGAGCTGATGGCGGATAAGCGCCTGCCGGTTCAGATGCCCTTCAGCGCGGTCTATTACAGCGACAGAGCGGTGAGTACCCGGATCCGGGCCTTTATTGATTTTCTGAGCGAGCATGTAAAACAGCTCCCGAAGGAGCTGTAAGAGGGTTTGGAGTACAGAGGGCGGGTTAATTTAATCCCAGTTCGGTGCCAGGCCTTCCGGACTAACCAGACGATCGTTGCAATCGAGCGCAGCGATCGCTTTTTTGTCATCCTGATCCAGCTTCAGATCCCGCGCTAGCAGGTTGCTCGCCAGGTTTTCACGTTTAGTTGAAGACGGGATCACCGCATAACCTTCGCCCATCGCCCATGCCAGAATCACCTGTGCTGCGGTTGCATTATGCTTAGCAGCAATGCGCAGAATGGTTTCATCTTTCAGCGCCTTGCCGTAAGCCAGGGTCATGTAAGAGGTAATATGGATGCCGTGCTGCTTCGCCCACTCCACCACCTGACGGTTTTGCAGATAAGGTGAAAGTTCGATCTGATTGGTGGCGATATTTTCTGCGCCAACGGCGGCAATCGCTCTTTCCATCAATGGGATAGTGAAGTTGGAGATACCAATTTCACGCGTCAGCCCCTGGGCTTTGGCTTCCAGTAATGCCTGCATAAATTCTTCAACGGAGACGGCATCGTTCGGTGATGGCCAGTGGATCAGCGTCAGATCAACATACTCCGTACGCAGTTTCTTCAGGCTCTCTTTGAGGCTTGGGATTAATTTCTCTTTACTGAGGTTCTCAGTCCAGATCTTGGTCGTGATAAAAAGTTCGTCACGCGATACACCGCTTTCTGCGATGGCCTGACCGACAGCTGCTTCGTTGTCGTAGATCTGGGCGGTATCTACCGCGCGATAGCCCAGCTCAAGGGCTGTTTTAACGGATGCGATAACAACGTCGTCTTTCAGGCGGAAAGTGCCAAGACCGAATGCAGGGATAGTCATGAATTCCTCTTTTCTTCATCATGTTTGTTAATGAAGAGGATTATCGCTATCGGTGCTATGTGAAAAAAGAGCGTATTAAGCAGAGGATTTTTGCGTTAGAAGCAATAATCAAACGACAGGCAAGAAAAAAGCCCTGAGCGTTAGCTCAGGGCTTCTTATAAGTGGCGGAACGGACGGGACTCGAACCCGCGACCCCCTGCGTGACAGGCAGGTATTCTAACCGACTGAACTACCGCTCCACCGAATACTTCTACAACCACCGGTTTATTGCCCCGGTTCACTGCGTAATTTGATGCCTGGCAGTTCCCTACTCTCGCATGGGGAGACCCCACACTACCATCGGCGCTACGGCGTTTCACTTCTGAGTTCGGCATGGGGTCAGGTGGG
>NZ_JAIKTT010000013.1:0-151185 GCF_023736175.1 Leclercia sp. LTM14 | reverse complement strand
GGTGATACCACGAGCTTTTTCTTCTGGTGCGTTATCGATCTGGTCGAATGCACGAGCAGAACCACCGTAGGTTTTTGCCAGAACGGTAGTGATTGCAGCGGTCAGCGTTGTTTTACCATGGTCAACGTGGCCGATAGTACCGACGTTAACGTGCGGTTTTGTACGTTCAAACTTTTCTTTAGACATCGATTGTCCCTCTAAGACACGGATAAATCGGTGATATCACCACATCAACCAGGCGAAATGCCTGAACTGTTGAATACATTTAAATTGAAACAGAGAGAAACGGGAGGGAGAAGTGAAGTGGTGCTGATACCCAGAGTCGAACTGGGGACCTCACCCTTACCAAGGGTGCGCTCTACCAACTGAGCCATATCAGCACGTATTGGAGCGGGCAGCGGGAATCGAACCCGCATCATCAGCTTGGAAGGCTGAGGTAATAGCCATTATACGATGCCCGCATCCTGAAACTCGGCTACCCAGTTCTTTCTGTAACAAAAAAAGAGATTTCTCTCTTTTTAAGTTCGAGCTGGTTAATTTTTTCAACCAACTCCGGCGGCGTTAACGCTGCCAGAAAGTGGTGGTGGGGGAAGGATTCGAACCTTCGAAGTCTGTGACGGCAGATTTACAGTCTGCTCCCTTTGGCCGCTCGGGAACCCCACCGGACTTGATGGTGCCGACTACCGGAATCGAACTGGTGACCTACTGATTACAAGTCAGTTGCTCTACCTACTGAGCTAAGTCGGCATCAAGTAGCGCGCATTCTATGGAGACATGGGCAGTCATGCAACTAAAAATTTGCATAAATTGTTCTTTCGCTCACATTTTGTGCGAGAAGAGAGAATAACGCTGTATTTTCAGGCAAGCACGCGCAAATATTCACCATATACTGCCGTGAAAGGGGCCCAAACCCGGTCTGTGACGATTCCCGCTTAACGTAACATGGAGCCATATTTTTTCTTATTATTCGGCTCATCTGGTGTTACCCTCCTGCCCATTGTCCAAAATTAACTATTATGTGATGCGCCATACCCCGCATGGCTAGCCTCTGTTGTGGGATGAGACGCCTCACTCAAGCATGCTTATGAGCAAAAAAGAGCAAACGTTAATGACGCCTTATCTCCAGTTTAGCCGCAGCCAGTGGGCTGCTCTGCGTGATTCCGTCCCGATGACCTTAACGGAAGGCGAAATCGCACGGTTAAAAGGGATAAACGAAGACCTGTCGCTTGAAGAAGTCGCCGAAATTTATTTGCCTCTGTCGCGTTTGCTGAATTTCTATATCAGTTCCAACCTTCGTCGACAGGCCGTCCTGGAGCAGTTCCTCGGGACTAATGGGCAGCGCATTCCTTATATCATCAGTATCGCCGGCAGCGTGGCTGTGGGTAAAAGCACCACCGCGCGCGTGCTGCAGGCGCTGCTGAGCCGCTGGCCGGAGCATCGCAGCGTTGAGCTGATCACCACCGACGGCTTCCTGCACCCCAACGAAGTGTTAAAAGAACGCGGCCTGATGAAGAAGAAAGGCTTCCCGCTCTCTTATGATATGCATCGTCTGGTGAAATTCGTTTCAGATTTGAAATCCGGCGCGCGAACGTTACGGCTCCAGTCTATTCGCATCTGATCTACGACCGCATCCCGGACGGGGACAAAACGGTGGTGCAGCCGGACATTCTGATTCTGGAAGGGTTAAATGTTCTGCAAAGCGGGATGGACTACCCTCATGACCCGCATCATGTCTTTGTCTCTGACTTTGTCGACTTCTCTATTTATGTCGATGCCCCGGAAGACTTATTGCAAAACTGGTACATCAACCGCTTCCTGAAGTTCCGCGAAGGGGCGTTCACCGATCCTGACTCTTATTTCCACAACTATGCACAGCTCTCAAAAGAAGAGGCCGTTAATGTGGCGACCGCACTGTGGAATGAGATCAACTACGTGAACCTGAAAGAGAATATTCTCCCGACGCGTGAGCGCGCCAGCCTGATCCTCACCAAAAGTGAAAAGCACGCTGTCGACCAGATCCGATTACGAAAATAGTGTCGCGCATCCAATAAAAAACCGGCGAATTCGCCGGTTTTTTTATGACTTACGCCTGAGGCTTCTCGCCGTTTTCGTCCTGGTCGACCGCAAAGCAGGCTACCAGTTGTCCGCCGTAGTCTTTTAACTGCGGTTGCAGCTGGGTGCACGGCCCAAAGCGACGACGGCAGCGGGCGTTGAAGGCACAACCCGGCGGCGGATTAAGCGGGCTTGGCAGCTCGCCGGTCAGCTTAATGCGCTCCCGACGTTCATCCGGGTTCAGACGTGGCGTCGCAGAGAGCAACGCCTGCGTATACGGATGGCGCGGGTTATTAAAGATCTGATCCTTGGTGCCCTTCTCCACGCAGCGGCCCAGATACATCACCATCACTTCATCCGCAATGTGTTCCACCACCGACAGGTCGTGAGAGATGAAGACGTACGACAGACCTAAATCCTGCTGCAGATCCATCATCAGGTTCAGCACCTGCGCACGGACGGAAACGTCCAGCGCGGAAACCGGTTCATCGGCGATCACCACGTCCGGGTCAAGCATCAGACCACGGGCGATAGCGATACGCTGACGCTGGCCGCCGGAGAACATATGCGGATAGCGATCGTAGTGCTCGGTCTTAAGCCCCACCTTGGCCATCATCGCCAGCGCCTTCTCGCGACGCTGCTCTTTGCTCAGCGTGGAGTTGATCTGCAGCGGCTCCTCCAGAATCTGCCCCACCTTTTTACGCGGGTTCAGCGAACCATACGGGTTCTGGAACACAATCTGGATTTTCTGGCGACGCAGTTTCTGCGCGTTAGGATCGTGCTTGAGCAGATCCTGCCCCTGATAGTAAAGCTCGCCCCCGGTCGGGGTTTCAATCATGGTCAGCAGACGGCCCAGCGTGGATTTCCCACAGCCGGACTCCCCCACCACCGCCAGCGTTTTACCGCGCTCGAGGGTAAAGGAGACGCCGTCCAGCGCTTTCACCAGGCGCTCAGGGGCAAACATCCCCTTCTTCACCGGGTAGTGTTTTTTCAGATCGATAGCCTGCAACAGCGGCTGTTGCATGGTGGCCTCTTGCGTACTCATAGTGTGGGCCTCCCGGCATCATCGAGTGGGTAGTGACATTTAGACTGGCGACCGTCACTGAGCGTATAGAGATCTGGCTCATCGGTGCGGCATTTGTCCGTGGCATACGGGCAACGCGGGTTCAGCAGACAGCCGGTCGGGCGGTCGTATTTCCCCGGTACCACGCCCGGCAGTGACGCCAGACGCGCCTTATCCTGGGCAAACTCCGGCAAGGCACGCAGCAGCGCCTGAGTATAAGGATGACGCGGCGCGCGGAAGATATCGTGCGAGTTGCCGGTTTCCACTACCTGCCCGGCATACATCACGATGATCTTATGCGCCGCTTCGGCCACTAATGCCAGGTCATGGGTGATCAGGATCAACGCCATGTTCTCTTTCTGCTGTAACTCCAGCAGCAGCTCGATGATCTGTGCCTGAATGGTCACGTCCAGCGCGGTTGTCGGTTCATCGGCAATCAGCAGTTTTGGACGGCAGGCGATCGCCATGGCGATCATCACACGCTGGCTCATCCCGCCGGAGAGCTGGTGCGGATAGACATCCAGACGCGAGGCCGGGTCAGGAATACCCACCTGGTTCAGCAGGTCGATCGCCCGCTGGCGACGGGTTTTCTTGTTACCGCCCTGATGCACCTTGATCGCTTCCATGATCTGGAAGCCGACGGTATAGCACGGATTAAGGCTGGTCATCGGGTCCTGGAAGATCATCGCCACTTCGGCACCGACCAGATTGCGGCGCTCTTTTTCAGAAATGCGCTTCAAATCCTGCCCGTTAAATTCCAGGTTTTCCGCCATCACGCGGCCGGGAAAATCAATCAGCCCCATGATCGCCAGTGAGCTCACCGACTTACCGGAACCGGATTCACCCACAATGCCGACCACTTCACCCTGATTTACGCTGTAGCTAACACGGTCTACGGCGCGAAACTCGGAGCCTACGTCACCGAAGTGCACCGATAATTTATCTACATTTAATAACGCCATCTCGTGCCTCTTACTGCTTCAGTTTGGGATCAAGTGCATCACGCAGACCGTCACCCATCAGGTTAAATGCCAGCACCGTCAGCAGGATCGCCAGACCCGGGAAGGTCACGACCCACCAGGCGCTTTGCGCGAACTGCAACACGTCGGAGAGCATGGTGCCCCACTCCGGTGTTGGCGGCTGCGCACCCATGCCAAGGAAGCCAAGAGCGGCCATATCGAGAATGGCGTTAGAGAAACCGAGCGACGCCTGGACAATCAGCGGCGCAAGGCAGTTAGGAAGAATGTTGACGAACATCTGGCGCATCGCACCGGCACCCGCCACGCGAGAGGCGGTAACGTAGTCGCGGTTCACTTCCACCAGCACCGCCGCACGGGTTAATCGCACGTAGTGTGGGAGCGCAACGAACGTCAGGGCGAGCGCGGCGTTGCCGATTGACGGGCCGAAGATCGCCACCAGCACCAGCGCCAGCAGCAGGCTTGGCAGGGCCAGCATGATGTCGACGATACGCATAATGGTGTTATCAATCAGGCCGCCAAAGTAACCGGCGATCAGGCCCAGCACCACGCCGAGGATCAGCGAGAGTACCACCACCAGACAGCCAACCAGCAGTGACAAACGTGCACCGTACATCAGACGGGAGAGCACGTCGCGGCCCACGTCATCGGTCCCCAGCAGGTGGGCAAATGTTCCACCCTCCTGCCAGGCTGGCGGGGCCAGCAGCACGTCGCGGAACTGATCCGCCGGGTTATACGGCGCCAGCACGTTCGCAAACACCGCAATCAGGATCATGATGGAAACGTAAACCAGCCCCACCACTGCACCTTTGTTGCGCTTGAAGTAGTGCCAGAACTCCTGCAGCGGCGTCATTGGCACCGGTGCAGCTTTATTTGCAGTAACTTGTGACATGATGGCCCCTTACTTCTTATGACGAATACGCGGGTTCACCACGCCGTACAGCAAATCGACCAGCAGGTTAACGAGGATAATCATCGTCGCCACCAGCAGCACACCGCCCTGCACAACCGGATAGTCACGGCGCTGCAGTGCGTCAATCAGCCAGCGACCCAGGCCCGGCCAGGAGAAAATAGTTTCGGTCAGGATCGCCCCTGCCAGCAGCGTACCCACCTGCAGGCCGATAACCGTTACCACCGGCAGCATGGCGTTACGCAGCGCATGGACGATAATCACGCGCATGCGGGTCAGCCCTTTGGCGCGGGCAGTACGGATGTAGTCCTCGCCCAGCACTTCCAGCATCGACGAACGGGTCATACGCACGATAACCGCCAGCGGGATTGTCCCGAGCACCATCGCAGGCAGGATCATGTGCGCCAGCGCATCAATAAAGTTGCCCTCTTCGCCCCAGATAGCCGTGTCGATCAGCATAAAGCCGGTCAGCGGGTTGGTGTCATCAAGGAAGACCATATCGCTGACGCGCCCTGAGACCGGAGTCAGGTTCAACTGCACCGATACCAGCATGATCAGCATCATGCCCCACCAGAAGATAGGCATGGAGTAACCGGTCAGCGCCAGGCCAACGGCGGTGTGATCGAAGATAGAGCCACGTTTTACCGCAGCCAGCACGCCCACCGGGATACCCACGGCGACGGCAAAAATCATGGCGCAGACACCGAGTTCCAGCGTCGCTTTAAATCGTGGTACGAACTCTTCCCACACCGGAAGACGGCTTTTCAGCGAGATACCTAAATCACCATGCATCACACCCCAGATATAGTGGAGATACTGCTGCCACATCGGCTTATCCAGCCCCAGTTCGGCCAACAGCTGTGCATGACGTTCAGGAGAAATGCCACGCTCGCCCGCCATAATCATTACCGGGTCACCGGGGATCATATGGACAAAAGCGAAGGTGAGAAGGGTGATACCGATAAACGTGGGGATAACAAGTCCCAGACGTCGGAGGATGAACTGCAACATAACCCGGATTCTCTCTAATGACGCTCGCCGGAAGGCGTGACGTCTGTATTGCTCACAAATCTTATTCCCTCCCCTTTCAGAGAGGGAATAAAGCACTGCTGCCGGGTGGCGCTACGCTTACCCGGCCTACATGCCGTAGGCCAGTGCAAGCGCAGCGCCGCCTGGCGTTGCTTTTAATTATTCAACAGAGACGTTTTCGAAGTGGTGTTTACCCAGTGGGTCAACCACGTAGCCTTTAACTTCTTTACGCACTGGCTCATATACGGTGGAGTGAGCCACGATCAGCGCCGGAGCCTGGTCATGCATCACAACCTGAGCCTGTTTGTACAGCTCGATACGCTTGTTGTGATCTTCTGCAGCACGTGCCGGCTGAATCAGGTCTTCAAACGGCTTGTAGCACCAGCGAGAGTAGTTAGAACCGTCTTTCGCCGCGGCGCAGCTGAACAGGGTTGCGAAGAAGTTATCCGGATCCCCGTTGTCACCGGTCCAGCCCATCATCACAGCCTGGTGTTCACCGGCTTTAGCACGCTTCAGGTACTCGCCCCACTCGTAGGTCACGATCTTGGCCTGGACGCCGATCTTAGCCCAGTCAGCCTGAACCATCTCGGCCATACGGCGAGCGTTCGGGTTGTATGGACGCTGGACTGGCATTGCCCACAGCTCAACGGTGAAGCCTTTATCCTGGCCTGCTTCTTTCAGCAGCGCTTTCGCTTTCTCAACGTCATAGGTGTAATCCTTAACGTCGTCGTTGTAGCCCCACATGGTTGGTGGGATCAGGTTCTTGGCAGCAACGCCAGCGCCCTGGTAAACCGCTTTAATGATCGCTTCTTTGTTCACCGCGTAGGTCAGCGCCTGACGCACTTTCACGTCATCAAACGGTTTCTTCTCGGTGTTGAAGGAGAGATAGCCAACGTTCAGACCCGCCTGCTCCAGCAGGTTGATGTTTTTGTCCTGCTTCATGCGCGCGATGTCAGCCGGGTTCGGGTACGGCATAACCTGGCATTCGTTCTTCTGCAGCTTGGCGTAACGCACGGAGGCATCAGGCGTGATGGAGAAGACCAGACGGTCGATCTGCGGCTTGGTGCCCCAGTAGCCTTCAAACGCTTTGTACAGAATGCGGGAGTCTTTCTGGTACTGCAGCAGCTGGAACGGACCGGTACCGATTGGGTTCAGGTCAACTTTTTCCGGGGTGCCGGCTTTCAGCATGTTGTCCGCATACTCTTTAGAGAGAATAGAGGCGAAGTCCATGGCCAGGTCAGCCAGGAATGGCGCTTCCGGACGGGTCAGCACGAACTGGACGGTTTTATCGTCCACTTTTTTGATTTCGCTGATCAGATCCGGCAGACCCATACCTTCGAAGTACTCATAGCTGCCGCCGGAGACTTTGTGGTACGGGTTCTGGGCATTTTTCTGGCGGTCGAAGGAGAACACCACGTCGTCTGCATTCAGATCGCGCGTAGGTTTGAATTCTTTGCTGTCCTGCCACTTCACGCCCTGACGCAGGTGGAAGGTATAGGTTTTACCGTCTTCGCTGACTTCCCACTTCTCTGCCAGACCCGGAATAACTTCTGTGGTACCGGTTTTGAATTCAACCAGACGGTTATAGATAGGTACAGAGCTTGCGTCGTACGTTGTACCAGAGGTAAAGAGCTGTGGGTTAAAGCCTTCCGGCGAGCCTTCAGAACAGTAGACCAGGGTTTTTGCCTGTACGCTTGCTGCGACAGTCATGGCTACCAGGCTCAGACCAAGCTTCAGCATCCCTGACTTCTTCAAGGAAATACTCATTGTTATTCTGCTCCAATGTGATGTTTTTTGTTGTGTTACTCCGCCTGACCTTTAATTTATTTTTTACCCGGTCCGGTCGGTGCTGCCCTAAGGCGTTATAAGGGATGGAGATTCCTTTCAGAAGAGCGACTGAGTTGCAGCGCAGATCCTCCCTGAATTGCCCCTCGTGCCCTACAATCTGTCAACAGAATGTGAAAACGTCAATACAGGTGACGGGGATTTACGCTAAGTGTGAGAATCGGCAAACAAAGATTAAAAAAACTACCGGGGCGTATTTTCAGCAGGGAAATTTATGCTACCCGCCATGATGCAGCACAACTCTCTGCGCATTCTCCTACAACCAGTGATTAACATTTATTCAACCCGCGTAAATTTTCTTACAGAATGGCGATTATCTGCGCACTAAATGCCGTGAACGTTAAAACGCACAGGGGAAAATGCTGAGGTTATGTATAAGCAACGCGAAAAAAGATCATTCCATATATAAAAAAATACAATGGAATATGTCACAAAAACGTTAGCAGGCAGGGGGAACGAGAGGTAGGCCGCATTTTAGTAAGTCTGGAAGGATAAGGCTTTAATGCGACAGATTTCTGCGGATGCTAAATGCGAAAAACCCCGCTCAAAGAGCGGGGTTTTCAAATGTGGTCGGCGAGAGAGGATAACTCGTCACTTCGTGACTCGCCCTTCGGGCCGTTGCTGAAGCAACGTTCTCTCGCTTCGCTCGAGTCGAACCTCCTGCCCCGGAGGTCCTCATCCTCATAACCTTCAGATGCAAAAAACCCCTGCTCAAAGAGCAGGGGTTTCGAATGTGGTCGGCGAGAGAGGATTCGAACCTCCGACCCACTGGTCCCAAACCAGTTGCGCTACCAAGCTGCGCTACTCGCCGAATGCGGAGCGCATCTTACTGCTACGCTGCAACCCCGTCAATCCCTTATTCTGAAAAAGCCATTCGATCGGCTATAAAGTCGCCAGGCCCGTTACTTCGCGGCTTTCGCAGCGCTGTCCGGCACTTTACACCAGTTGTTATTCTCGTTAATCCCGCCGTCTGGCGAGGTATAACCGAGGCAACCGAGAATGGTGTCATACAGCTCCACATGACGACGCGCCACTTTCATATCCGCCTGCTCTTTGAGGTGGGCAAACATTTTAGCTTTCTCCGGGTTCTCCAGATACTTGTCAGACATCCACACCATCATCGGAACGCGGAACTGCTCCGGCGGCGCCATCTTGCGCGGCGTACCGTGCAGATGCTCTTTCTCGTTAATCGACTCACCGTGATCGGCGGCGTAGAAGACAATGGCTTTCTTATCACGCACCTGGTCAATCACGCTGTCGATAAAGTGATCCACATAGGTCACCGAGTTGTCATAGGAGTTGATCAGCTGCTGTTTGCTGCAGTCTTTATCCACGCCCTTACACTCCGGCGTCCATTTCGCAAAGCTGCGCGGATAACGCTGGGTATAGTTAAAGTGCGACCCTTTGGTATGCAGGATGATCATATGCTTACCGTCCTGGTTGCCCTGCAGGGAGCGCTGCATCTCGTCGATCAGCAGCATATCGTCCACGCTCTTACCGCGGTTACGCGGCTCAGCGCCAATCTGCTCACGATAGGCGATGTTGTTGGCCATGGTGTTGCTGTAGAACCACATCTCGCTTTGCATCGCGTAGAGGTCGGAGCTAAAGCCCAGCTGGCGTAGCACCGCGAAGACATTCTGCTCTTTCAACGTACGCTGTGGATTATCGCTTGCCCCACCCTCACGCACGAACATGCAGCGCAGCGAGAGCTTGGTCGCGGTATCGCAGGAGTACCCGCGGAAGGCGACGAGGTTTTTCTCCTGTGCCAGCTTCGGCGTAGTATCCCGTTCATAGCCCAGCATACCCATATGATCCCAGCGCGTGGTTTCACCAATAATGAAGATCACATAGGTGTCATCAATATCCGCAGGCGCCTGATAGGTAAATTTCTTCGCCGGGTTCATCAGCGATTTGTTGTCGGACGACTCGTCCACCTGCGCCCAGGCGTATAACCCCAGCGCGGAGATCCAGTTGGACGGCAGATAGGAGTTCGCCACCACGCCGCCGTAGCTCGGCATATCCACGCCGGAGGTACGTTCAACGTTCTTCTGCTGTAAATCCAGCAGGCGGATAGGTCCCCAGACCATCAGTCCCGCCAGGACGACCACCGCGGCGCTTCTGATACGCTGTCCCGGGGTACGCAGCTGGCGCAACAGCGTATAGCGGCAGCGGTTGTTCCAGATAAGCAGCAGCGGCAGGATGCTGACGCAAACCAGCCAGAGAACAAAGTGGATACCGACCACCTCTTTCGAGAGGTCAATATCCGTGGTCATCACCGAGGCAATAATGCCGTAGCCGATCACCACGTTCATAAAAGTCATGTAATAGCTGGCACCCGCCGAGCACAGCACCACCAGCGTGGCGAGAACGCGCCATATCCGGCGGCCAAACAGCGACAGCAAACGCAGTAAAAAGAAGGTGACCAGCACAGTGGCAACCAGTTCAACGACCGCAGCGATTCCTTTCCAGGCGGTAAAGTCTTGCGCATAACCGTCAAACCGACGGAAAAAAACCGCGCCATTCATAAACAGACCGATGTACAACGCGAGCAAAAAGCTGAGCTTTTGTTGCGTCATCGCTTTGATATATTTCATTAATGCAACCTGGAAAAAGATAATGTAGAGCCGTCTCACTCTTGGTTAAAAAGTGAACAACATATTTCATTGCCTGGGAGTACGTTATAGGAAACGTCTGTAAGCGCGGTAAGTAGACCACAGGGAAAAGAAAAAGTGGCAGCAGAGAATGTGATCCCTGCAAATATTTACAAAAAAACAAGTCCGATGACATACCACCGGCCTGTTTTTTACGGAGTGCAGCGAAAAAAAAGGCCGGAATATCCGGCCCTTAGAGGGGTTTTACTCAGGCATGCGCTTGTTTAAATATTTCGCGCTGCGGCTGGCGAATCGTAGTGGAAAGCGCCAGAGAAAGGATAAGCAGGGCGAATATTACGCAGAAGGTCACATAGAAGCCGCCGAACAGCGAAGCAATAAGCGAACCGCAAATACTGCCGATACCAAAGCCTAAATAAATAACGCCGTAGTTTTTCGCCAGGTTATTAAGGCCGAAGAACTCACTTACCAGCGACGGGAAGACGGTGATGGTGCCGCCGAAGTTAAACGCGACGCAGGCAATAGCCGCAAAGAAGGTCACTTCGTTGAGCGGGGCGAAAAGCAGTGCCGCCATCCCCACCAGCGAAACCACCTGGCCGATAGTAATGACGCGGATACGGGCAATTTTATCAGACAAGATCCCCAGCACCAGGCGACCAGAGAGGTTGGCGATAGAGATAATGGTTACCGCGTTGGCCGCAGTTGCCGCGTCCAGTTTTACCATCCCCTGGGCGATATCTTTCGCCACGCCAATCACATACAGACCACTCATGCAGGCGGTCAGGAACATCACTGCCAGCATCCAGTACTGCGGCTTACGCATTGACTGGGCCAGCGTAAAGTCGTTCTCGACCACACCGTTAACGGATTTCACTTCCTGCTGCGGGGCATCTTTCATCAGGGTGGCACCGAACAGGATCATCACCAGCACGATGGCGCCCCAGATCATAAAGGTCTTCTCAAGGCCGACGGTGGCGAGCAAATGGCTGTCGATAAATTTGAAGCCCAGGCTGCCAAGACCGTAAGAACCAATGGCAAAGGCGGAGATCAGCCCTTTACGTTCCGGGAACCATTTCACACAGTTCGACAGGGTTAACAGATAGCCCGCGCCATCCGCCAGCCCCACCAGCACCCCGGCGCTCAGCCACAGCATCATCAGATTGCTGGAGTGCGCGGTCAGGAAGAAGCCAACCCCCAGTAAAATCCCGGAGGCCATGGTGACGCGCTTAACGCCGAAGCGTTCCTGCAATTTACCGGCAACGGACGAGGAGAGCGCCAGGCCCAGGCTCAGCAAGCCAAAGGAGAAAGCCACCTGGCTGACCGGTGCATCGAGTTTATCGGAGAGGGCGCTGTTAAACAGGCTCCAGGTGTAGACCGAACCCAGCGCAAACTGGGTCACGATGGTGCCGATAAGGGTCAGCCAGCGGGTGCGGTTGTAAGATGATGTGTTCATGGCAGTTGTCCTGCAGCAGAAGAAAGGGAAATTCACTGCTGACAACGATAACTAAAACCCCAACTTACCAGGGGTAAAACGGCATGAAATGCAGAGGGCGTGGAATGAAATGCCGAAAATCAGGAATGAATGACCTGGACTGCCGTCTGAACCGCACCGGAGAAGGCTTACTTCCGGTGCTGCACAGGTCACTTATGCGCTTAATTCAGAACCTGGCGCTAACGCCGAGAGTATAAAGATAATCTTCGCCGGTGGTCATGTTTTCGGCCTGCGACATAGAAGCATAGGCCGCCATATAGGGGTTGATCAGCATATCTGCCCCGACGGTGACATCCATCCAGTTACCATATTGCGTGGACGGTGCCAGGCGTCCCAGGCCGGACTGCATTTTCCACTGATTATCGCCGAACTGCTGGTTATAGCTGATTTGCGCCCAGGGTCGCAGATCGCCCACGCGTGTATCAACGCGCCAGCCGAGCGTACTGACGCTGGCATGCCATAGCGGATCGATTAGCGACTGCGTGTTCACGCTATCGCCAAACTCGTTGTACATATTGGGCGTGGAGCCGTCATAGTGCCAGGCGGCAACCGGTCCGGTGGTAAAACGGCGGGCCACGGGAATACTCCAGCCCACGCTCATGGAGCTGGTCGCTTCCACGGGCGATTCATCAGGTAAATTCAGCGCTAAACCGGACGTATTCTGCGAAGAGAGAATTCGCTCTTTGAGGATGTCCTCATAACGCGGTTGGTGATCGTCGTCCCATGTATAACGCTCAGTGGTATTACTTTTCGTATCCGAAACGATATATTCCTGTTGCCAGGCGTTTGCTGTGTTGCCTGTCAGCAGACAGGCGAGGAAACTCACCAGACCGGTAACGGCATGGCGGCCACTTATTTTTTTATAATCATCAAAGCGACTCCAGAGAAGAGCCGAATTCGGCGATATTTGTGATTGTGTAATTGAGGCCTGGTTGCGACATGAGGGATGTTGCGTATCAGCCTGTATTAACTATTGTCTCTTTAGATGACACGTCAAGCCGGGTCGATTGAAATTTTTGTCATTTCAGTAGCAAAAGGGAGAGAACCGATGCAACGTTGTGGCTGGGTTAGCCAGGATCCGCTTTATATCGCCTATCACGATAAAGAGTGGGGAGTGCCGGAAACTGACGGAAAACATTTATTCGAGATGATCTGTCTTGAGGGCCAGCAGGCCGGTTTATCCTGGATCACCGTGCTTAAAAAGCGGGAAAATTATCGTCAGGCCTTTCACCATTTCGATCCGGTTCTGGTCGCCGGGATGACTACTGCCGATGTCGACAGGTTAGTGCTGGATGCGGGCATTATTCGCCACCGGGGTAAAATCGAAGCCATTATCGGCAACGCCCGGGCTTATCTGGCGATGGAAGAGAACGGCGAGCGGTTCTCCGATTTTGTCTGGTCCTTTGTCGATAACACCCCGCAGGTGACCCGGGCGGCAACCCTGGCGGAGATCCCCACCTCAACGCCCGCCTCGGACGCCCTCTCTAAGGCGCTGAAAAAACGCGGCTTCAAGTTCGTTGGCACCACCATCTGTTACTCCTTTATGCAGGCCTGCGGGCTGGTCAACGATCACGTCACCACCTGCCACTGCTACCCGGGAGGTCATACATGATCCGCAAATGGCTCAGCGACGACGTCGAGCCCCTGCTGACGCTCTGGCTGGAGAGCACAACCGTCGCCCATCCGTTTATCGATGCGCAGTACTGGGTAGAGAGCGAGGAGGTGGTGCGGGAAGTTTACCTGCCTTCGGCCGAGACATGGGTATGGGAAGAGGAAGGCGCGCTTCGCGGGTTTATCAGCGTGATGGAGTCGAAGTTCATCGGGGCGCTGTTTGTCGATCCCGCCTGGGCCGGCAAGGGCATCGGGCATGCGCTGATAAACCATGTTCAGCAGCGCTACCCGTATTTAAGCC
This sequence comes from Leclercia sp. LTM14, assembly GCF_023736175.1. NCBI lineage: Bacteria > Pseudomonadati > Pseudomonadota > Gammaproteobacteria > Enterobacterales > Enterobacteriaceae > Leclercia > Leclercia sp. LTM14. The sequence continues at coordinate 137,296 of NZ_JAIKTT010000013.1, read as the reverse complement.
TCGAGGTCTACCAGAAGAACAATCGGGCGGTGAATTTCTATCATGCTCAGGGCTTTCGCATCGAAGACAGCGCCTGGCAGGAAGATACCCAGCACCCGACCTGGCTTATGAGCTGGCAGGCGGATCAAACGCCGTCAGCGTAAGCGTCGGCCCCTGGTATTTTTCCAGCCACGCCAGCGCGGTATTCCCCGCGCAGCCGTTCCCCAGCTTCGAGCTGGGGAGATCTTTGGTCAGCACGTTGACCGCTCCGTTCTTACAAATCCCGTCGTTATCAGGATCCAGATCCGGCCATGCCCCCTGGTGAATGCAGATCACCCCCTGTTTGATGCCTTCGCTGACCACCGCCCCTGCCAGCACCTGGCCGCGATGGTTCCAGACGCGTACCACGTCGCCGTCGGCAATGCCGCGCGCCTTCGCGTCATCCGGGTGCAGCGTCACCGGCTCGCGCCCGGCCACCGCGTACTGCTCGCGCAGGGAAGAGTAGTTAAGCTGGCTGTGCAGACGGTGCGCCGGGTGGGCAGAAAGAATTTGCAGTTGCCCCGGCTCGGCGTTGCCGTGCCACTCGTCCGGCTCCAGCCACATCGGGTGAGGCGGACAGTCGGCGTAGCCGAAGCCGGCAATGCGATCTGAATAAATCACGAGTTTGCCGCTCTCGGTTTTAAGCGGATGGCTTTCAGGATCGCGACGGAAATCAGCGAAGCGCACGAATTTCGCGTTATCCTCGGATTCCGGCATTTCGACGATGGCATTGGCTTCCCAGAATTCGGCAAAGGGCGCTAAGGTTACGCCCTGGGCCGCGCCGCGCTGCCCGGCAATCTCATAAAACGTCTCCAGCCACTCCAGATCGGTTTTGCCTTCGGTGAAACGCTCGCCGCCGCCCTGCTCCCAGCGCTCGCTCAGCTCGGCAAACACATCAAGATCGTCACGCGCCTCATCGCGCGGGGCCACAACCCGCTTCATCGGCACCATATGCTGGTTGCTGTAGTCGCCGGTCATGGTCATGTCGTTGCGTTCAAACGAGGTGGTGGCCGGCAGCACGATATCGGCATGCTTCGCCGCCGCCGTCCAGAAGCACTCGGAGATGACCACCAGCTCCGGTTTTTGCCAGGCGCGGATCAGGCGGTTGGTGTCCTGATGGTGAGTAAAGTTGGCGCCGCCCGCCCACCAGACAAAGCGAATATCCGGGAAATGGCGATCCAGACCGTTGTGCTGATAAAAACCGCCGGGATTTTCCAGGGCTTCAACAATACGGGCGACCGGGAATTTATCCACCGCGTCGGTACCGCCTTTGACCGAACCCTGCATTGAGGCCAGCACCGCCGCGCGACGCGTCGGGTTACCGCCGTTGGCAAAGTGATACGAAAGCCCAAAGCCGCCGCCGGGGGTGCCAATCTGGCCGAGCATTGCCGCAAGCGTAACCAGCATCCAGTGTTTCTGCTCGCCAAACTGCTGGCGCTGCATGCCCCAGCCGGACATCAGCATCGTGGTGTTATGGTGGAACAACGCCGCCAGTTCACGAATTTTATCGGCTGGAACGCCGCAAATGTCGGCAGCCCATTCGGCGGTTTTGGCGATACCGTCTGTCGCACCGGTCAGGTAGTCGGCAAACTTTTCATACCCGGAAGTGCAGCGCGCCAGGAAGGCTTCATCCTGCCAGCCGTTTTCCACCAGCGTATGGGCGATGCCGAGCATCAGTGCCACATCGGTGCCCATGTGCGGGGCGATCCACTCGGCGCTGTCGCCAAAGAAATCCATGGTTTCGGAGCGCATCGGATCGATGCAGATCAGGCGCTTGCCGCTTTTACGCAGCGCGTCAAAGTAGGGTATTCCCTGCTCGTCGCTGGCGTTCCACGCGATCTTGAGGGTATTAAGCGGGTTAGCGCTCCACAGCACCACCACCTCAGAGTGCTCCAGCACCAGCGGCCAGCTGGTCTGCTGCTGATAGACTTCGTTGCCGCCCACCACATACGGCATGATGGCCTGCGCCGCGCCGGTTGAGTAATCCCCCAGATGGCCGGTATAGCCGCCCGCCAGGCTCATATAGCGCTGAAGCAGGGTGGCCGCTTTGTGCAGCACACCGTTGGAGCGCCAGCCGTACGAACCGGCAAAAATGGACGATGGACCATAACTCTGGCGAATGCGTTTATGCTGCGCATCGATAAGCGTCAGCGCTTCGTCCCAGCTGACGCGCACAAATTCATCCTGTCCGCGCACCCCCTGTGGATTATCCGGCGAGGCGAGAAAGCCTTTACGCACCATTGGCCAGCGCACGCGTGTTTTGCTGTGCACCTGGTCGCGCACCGCGGTCTGCAGGGAATTGGGATGCTTTGTCGGCAACGCGCCACGGGAAGAGAGCACCCTGTCGCCGTCGGTTTCGACCAGCATGGGCCCCCAGTGGGCTGCAGTCAGAATGGTTTTTGTTGAAGTGGTCACAGCGTGTGCTCCTGGATTGCCGGTTGCAGGTTTTCTCAGCCTTCATTGAGACTGTTTATGATTTGACACAAATTTAAGAGTTATCCCCGGAATTTTCTCCGTAACTGGACGTCATAATCAACCGCCACGCCCGTCGTGGCAAAGAATAAAAAAGCTTAAGGAAAGAAGATGAAAAAAAGCGCACTTATGATTGCCGCCGTAGTGAGCGGCGCCCTGGTTGTTTCAGGCTGCACCACCAACCCTTACACCGGCGAACGCGAAGCGGGTAAATCAGGCATTGGCGCAGGCATCGGTTCCCTGGTGGGCGCAGGTGTTGGCGCGCTCTCCTCCTCGAAGAAAGATCGCGGCAAAGGTGCCCTGATTGGTGCCGCAGCAGGCGCAGCGCTGGGCGGCGGCGCGGGTTATTACATGGACGTGCAGGAAGCGAAGCTGCGCGACAAAATGCAGGGTACCGGCGTAAGCGTGACCCGTAGTGGCGATAACATCATTCTGAACATGCCAAACAACGTCACCTTCGACAGCAGCAGCGCAACGCTGAAACCGGCGGGTGCCAACACCCTGACCGGCGTGGCGATGGTGCTGAAAGAGTACGAAAAAACCGCGGTGAACGTGCTGGGCTATACCGACAGCACCGGCAGCCAGGATCTGAACATGCGTCTCTCCCAGCAGCGTGCTGACGCGGTGGCCAGCTCGCTCATCACCCAGGGCGTGGCGGTGAACCGCATTCGCACCAGCGGCATGGGCCCGGCGAATCCGATCGCCAGCAACAGCACGGCGGAAGGCAAAGCGCAGAACCGCCGCGTTGAGATCACTTTAAGTCCGGTGCAGTAGGTAAAAGCAAAACGGCAACCTGTTTGCCGTTTTTAGTGTTTGCGCCCTCTCCCCGTGGGAGAGGGTCGGGGTGAGGGCATCAGGCCGCACAAACCCCAGGCCCGGTAAGCGTAGCGCCACCGGGCATTTTCGCGCTAAGGTATGCTCAACCAAGGCAAGGAAATCAGCGATGAGCAAATCAACACGGCCCACCATCAGCGACGTAGCGAAAGCCGCGAAAACCGGTAAAACCAGCATCTCCCGTTACCTCAACGGTGAAAAAAACCTGCTTTCCGACGCGCTGCTGGCCCGCATTGAACAGGCTATCGCCGACCTCGACTATCGCCCAAGCCTGATGGCACGCGGTCTGAAGCGTGGCCGTACCCGCCTGATCGGGCTTATCATCGCCGACATTACCAATCCCTACTCTGTTAACGTCCTCAGCGGCATCGAAGCCGCCTGCCGGGAAAAAGGCTTTACCCCGCTGGTGTGTAACACCAACAACGAGCTCGACCAGGAGCTACACTACCTCGATCTGCTGCGCAGCTATCAGGTTGAGGGCATCGTGGTTAACGCCGTGGGAATGCGCGAAGAGGGGCTGAACCGCCTGCAACAGTCCGCCCTGCCGATGGTGCTGATTGACCGCAAAATCCCGGATTTCGCCTGCGATGTGGTCGGGCTGGATAATACCCAGGCCGCGACAACCGCTACCGAACACCTGATAGAACAAGGCTTTGAAGCGATTCTGTTCCTGAGCGAGCCGCTGGGAATGGTCAATACCCGCCGCGAACGCCTGAGCGCATTCCGCGCCACCCTTGCCCGCTATGCTGGCGTGGTCGCCGAGAACGTCGAAATCCCGCTCCATGAAGCCGAACGGCTGGATAACGCCCTGCGTGAGTTCCATACCCGCCATCGCGGCATGCGCAAGGCGGTCATCTCCGCCAACGGCGCATTGACGCTGCAGGTTGCCCGCTCGCTCAAGCGCATTGGCCTGCACTGGGGCAGCGATATCGGTCTGCTGGGCTTTGACGAGCTGGAGTGGGCCGAGCTGGCCGGGGTCGGCATTACCACCCTCAAACAGCCTACCTGGCAGATCGGCTTCGCCGCCGTCGAGCAGGTCGTGCGCCGGATCAACGGTGCTGACGATGCCGTCCGCGAGCAGGTCTTCTCCGGGGAGCTGATCGTCCGCGGCTCTACGGCTCGTTAACCCCCCCTTCGTGATGGCGATCATAAATCCAGCATACTGAACTTTTCTTTGGAACCGGTTCCATCTAGCGTAAAGAGTATCAGCTACGTGATGGAGTCCGCCGATGGGCAGAAAAATTATTGTCGTCACCGCCGCCTATGGCGCTGACAAGGTACGTGAAGCAGGGGGCCAGCGCGCCATGCTGCACGTGATCGCCGGAGCAGGCGCCGACGGCGTCGAGATCCGCCGGGAGTTATTCAGCGATGCCGAGCTGGCATCCTTACCCACGCTTGCCGGATCCATTGAACTGCTCGGCCTGCTGGCCTGCTATTCCGCCCCGGATGCCCTGTTTACCCCGGATGGCGCTCTCAACCCGATGCTACCCCGCTACCTTGCCGAAGCCGCGACGCTCAACGCCCTGTGGCTGAAAGTCTCCCTTGGTAACTTCAGCGACAAGCAGCAGCTTGACGCGCTTCGTGCCCTGCTGGATGAGACCGGCATGACGCTGGTGGTAGAAAACGACCAGACCCGTTGCGGCCAGCTGGCGCCGATGCAGCGCTTCAAAGCGGCCTGCCGGGTGATGAATCTCCCGGTCACGCTGACGTTTGATATGGGCAACTGGCTGTGGGTGGGCGAATCCCCGGAAGAGGCCGCGAAGCATCTGGCTCCTGCGGTGAGCTATATCCACGTTAAGGCCGCCGTCCCGCATAAGCAGCAGTATCGCGCCGTGCCGCCGGACAACAACAGCGCCCGCTGGCAGGCCCTGCTGGAACAACTGCCCGCCGATGTGCCGCGTGGGATCGAGTTTCCTCTTGAAGGGCCAGACCTGACGGCTGTCACCCGTCACTACGTCAATTTGCTGCGTGAGGAGTAACGCGATGCCGAATGCTCTGGATGTCATCACCATTGGTGAAGCTATGGCCATGTTTGTGGCTACCCACACCGGCGACTTAAGCGAAGTCGACCACTTTATGAAGCGCGTTGCGGGCGCGGAACTGAACGTTGCCACCGGGCTGGCGCGCCTTGGCCTGAAGGTGGGCTGGGTGAGCCGCGTCGGCAATGACAGCTTCGGCCAGTTCGTGCTCGACACCCTGAAAAAAGAGGGCATCGACACCGCAGGCGTGACCCTGGATGGACGCTACCCCACCGGTTTTCAGTTGAAATCGAAAGTCACGGATGGAACCGATCCCACTGTGGAGTATTTCCGCAAAGGCTCTGCTGCCAGCCATCTGTCAGTGGAAGATTTCAATCCGATCTGGTTTACCGCGGCAAGGCATCTGCACCTGAGCGGCGTGGCGGCGGCGTTGTCCACCAGCTCTTACGCCCTGCTCGATCGCGCGGCGGGGGCAATGAAAGCTGCGGGCAAAACCATTTCATTCGATCCGAACCTGCGTCCGGTGTTGTGGAAGAGCGAAGCGGAGATGGTGGAAAAGCTGAACCACCTCGCCTTCCAGGCCGACTGGGTGTTACCCGGCCTGAAGGAGGGCTTCATCCTGACCGGAGAAAAAACGCCGGAAGGGATCGCTGATTTTTATCTGAACAAGGGCGTGAAAGCCGTGATCCTGAAAACCGGTGCCGATGGAGCCTGGTATAAAACCGCCGACGGCGAGCAGGGTGCGGTGGCGGCGGTGAAGGTCGAGAACGTTGTCGATACCGTCGGCGCGGGTGACGGCTTTGCGGTGGGCGTGGTCAGTGCTCTGCTGGAAGGCAAAACGCTGCATCAGGCCGTCACGCGCGGCAATGTTATTGGTTCGCTGGCGATTCAGGTTCAGGGCGACAGCGAAGGACTCCCTACCCGGGAACAGTTAGGGGAATAAATCCCCTCTCGGGAATAAACAAACAAACCACCCTGTACCCTACAGACAGCGGTGGTCATTTCCTCAACCACAGAGGCAAGCCTATGAACAGTGCAACAAACGCAGTAAAACGCTGGTGGTACATCATGCCCGTCGTGTTTATCACGTACAGCCTGGCGTACCTTGATCGTGCGAACTTCAGCTTCGCGTCTGCCGCAGGCATTACGGAAGACCTGGGGATCACCAAAGGCGTCTCCTCGCTGCTGGGCGCCCTCTTCTTCCTCGGTTACTTCTTTTTCCAGATCCCCGGCGCAATCTATGCCGAACGCCGCAGCGTGCGCAAACTGATCTTCATCTGCCTGATCCTCTGGGGTGCCTGTGCGTCACTCACCGGGGTAGTGAATAACATCCCGGCGCTGGCGGCCATTCGCTTTATTCTCGGCGTGGTGGAAGCGGCGGTAATGCCGGCGATGCTGATCTACATCAGCAACTGGTTTACCAAATCCGAACGGTCGCGTGCCAATACTTTCCTTATTCTCGGCAACCCGGTCACGGTACTGTGGATGTCGGTGGTCTCCGGGTATCTGATCCAGTCCTTCGGCTGGCGCGAGATGTTCATTATTGAAGGCGTTCCGGCGGTGATCTGGGCTTTCTGCTGGTGGGTGCTGGTCAAAGACAAACCGGCCCAGGCCAAATGGCTTTCGGAAGATGAAAAAGCGGCCCTGCAGGCGCAGCTGGATAAAGAGCAGCAGGGTCTGAAAGCGGTGCGTAACTACGGCGAAGCCTTCCGCTCCCGCAACGTGGTGCTGCTGTGCATGCAGTACTTCACCTGGAGCATCGGGGTTTACGGTTTTGTGCTGTGGCTGCCGTCCATCATCCGTAGCGCGGGCGATAACCTCGGCATGGTCGAGGTGGGCTGGCTCTCTTCCGTGCCGTATCTGGCGGCAACCATCGCCATGATTGTGGTCTCCTGGGCGTCGGATAAACTGCAAAACCGCAAGCTCTTCGTCTGGCCGCTGCTGCTGATTGCTGCCTGTGCCTTTATTGGTTCCTGGGCGGTGGGCGCAAACCACTTCTGGATCTCTTACACCCTGCTGGTGATCGCCGGTGCCGCCATGTATGCCCCGTACGGTCCGTTCTTTGCCATCATCCCGGAAATGCTGCCGCGTAACGTGGCGGGTGGCGCAATGGCGCTGATCAACAGCATGGGTGCGCTGGGTTCATTCTTTGGTTCATGGTTCGTGGGGTATCTGAACGGAGTGACCGGCGGCCCGTCGGCCTCGTACATCTTTATGGGGGTGGCGCTTTTTGCCTCAGTGTGGCTTACTTTGATTGTTAAGCCTGCTAATAATCAAAACATTCCCGTCGGCGCACGCCACGCCTGAACCCTTTTAAAATCAACGGAGATTAGCATGAAGCCGTCCGTCATTTTGTATAAAGCCCTGCCTGATGCGTTACAGCAGCGCCTTGAAGATCATTTCACCGTTACCCGGGTCAACAACCTGAGCCCGGAGACGGTGCAGCAGCATGCTGAGGCGTTCGCCGATGCTGTCGGGCTGCTCGGCTCCAGCGAAAAAGTGGATGCCGCGCTGCTGGAGAAAATGCCTGCGCTGCGTGCAACCTCAACCATTTCGGTGGGCTATGACAACTTCGACGTCGATGCGCTGAATGCCCGCAATGTCGTGCTGATGCATACGCCAACCGTACTCACCGAAACCGTGGCGGATACACTGATGGCGCTGGTGCTCAGCACCGCGCGTCGCGTGGTGGAAGTGGCCGAGCGCGTTAAAGCCGGGGAGTGGACCAAAAGCATCGGTCCGGACTGGTTCGGCACCGACGTGCATGGCAAAACGCTGGGTATCGTTGGCATGGGCCGCATCGGCCTGGCGCTGGCCCAGCGCGCCCACTTCGGTTTCAACATGCCGATTCTGTATAACGCGCGCCGCCAGCATAAAGAAGCCGAGGAACGTTTTAACGCCCGCCACTGTGACCTGGATACCCTGTTGCAGGAAGCGGACTTTGTCTGCCTGATCCTGCCGCTGACGGATGAAACTCACCATATGATCGGCAAAGCGCAGTTTGAGAAGATGAAGAAGTCCGCCATCTTTATTAATGCGGGACGCGGGCCGGTAGTGGATGAGCAGGCGCTGATTGCGGCGCTGAAAAACGGCGAGATCCACGCGGCGGGGCTGGATGTGTTCGAGCAGGAGCCGCTGCCGGCCAGCTCAGAGCTGCTGAAGCAGCCTAACGTGGTGGCGCTGCCGCACATTGGCTCTGCCACGCACGAAACACGCTACAACATGGCGGCCTGTGCGGTGGATAATCTGATCGACGCCCTGCAGGGCAAGGTTGATAAAAACTGCGTTAATCCGCAGGCAAAACCCTGAACGAAAAAAACCCGCCAGAGGCGGGTTTTTAAATTCTTTTAGCTGAGTTGGAAGCTTACAGGCTTACAACGTTACCAGCTGCTGGGCCTTTAGCGCCGCTTTCGATGGTGAAGGAAACTTTCTGACCTTCGTCCAGAGATTTGTAGCCATCGTTCTGGATAGCAGAGAAGTGTACGAACACGTCTTTTGAGCCATCGTCAGGAGTGATGAAGCCGAAACCTTTATCAGCGTTGAACCATTTTACCAGACCAGTCATTTTACCAGACATAGAGATTACCTTTTAAAAATTTGTTTTGCCTTCCGGCGCGATGATGGAATGTGTTACAGATTTTTAAGCGATGAAGGAAGGGTCACTACGAAGGGTATCTAAGGATAACGCATCTGGACTGCTTTACTAAACTGCTTTAGGTCTGTGTAACAAACCGACGGGGTGTATTAAGACATAGTTAGCGGATCAAAGACAAGCTTTATTTTCTGAGAACATAAAAAACCCGCTTTTCAGCGGGGTTTTTATTCATGCAATCTGGACGTCTGACGTTATTCCGTGGCGGCCATCGCCGCGCCCCACGCCTGGCTGAACGCCTGGTGCTGCGCTGCCAGCGGCCCAATCAGCGCATTGTACTGGCTGGCCTGCTGCGAGGTCGGGAACTGAATGCCGTTAGAGACAAAGCTCACCTGGGTGCCTTGCTGCGAAATAAAGTCCGCCACCTGCACCAGCTGCTGCGTGAAGATCTGCGCGGCCGGAATCAGCGGCTGCAGCGCATCGGCAGGTTTGGTCACGACCTTGTCATACACTTTGTCGAACACAGGTTTCAGATCGTCGCCCTGCTTCAGCGCGGAGTGCGCGCCATCAGCCTGCATTTTGGCGTTTTGCAGCTGCTGGCCCAGCACACCCAGTGCGCCGTTTGACTGGCTCAGCGGCTCACGCTGGGTCACATAATCCTGCGGCACGCGAATCGCATTCACGCTGTCCACCACCGGACGCAGACCGGCGTCCATCGCCTGATTCACCTGCTGTGAATAGCCATACAAAATCGCATAGTCAGAAACGAAGGGACCAAACTGTTTTTTCTGATCCGCAGTCAACGTTGGCAAACGCTCGCCGCTGCGCATCGCAGTATTTTGCAGGAAATCGATAAACGCTTTGCGTTGATCGCCTTCCTTATCGAAACACCCACTCAGGCTCACTACCATTAACAACGCCGCAAGCGGCGCAAACCAGCGAGAGCAGGGCTTTCCTGTCGCCATTGTTATTACTCCTTTCACCCAAAAAAGCGCACACCGGCACACGCGTGCCCAACGGTGACAAGAATAGTCCAGGTCAGGCCGGCAAGATACTCTTTTCATGTAAAACGACTATTGCCATATAAATTCTTACGATTTACAAAAAAATACCTGGTGCTATGGCGCTACTGAATAATCAAGTCATTAGCATAGTTAATCGCTTCGAAAAACCCGCCAGCGAAACGTATCTCTGACAATTAATCACGCACGTTACGATCTCCTGTGAGTTTTAGCGACTATTCTTAAATTGCTCTCTATGTTCACGATCCCGCAGTGTGATTTAAGAGGAGTTCTCAATGGAATTAAAAGATCCTATGTTCGATCTGTTAAGCAGTCTGGAGCAGATTGTTTTTAAAGATGTACCGCAGACGGTTGCCCTTAAGCAAAAGTCTAACCCCTTTACGGAATTTGAGCGCTTACGCAAAGGGACAGGGATGAAAACTGATGATTTCGCCCGAGCAATGGGTGTCAGCGTAGCGATGGTTCAGGAGTGGGAATCGAAAAGAGTGAAGCCCTCCATGACCGAGCTGAAGCTGATGAGTCTGATTCAGGCTAACCCGGCACTCCGCAAGCAGTTGACTGAATAGTTTTGATTTAGCCCCCGCATTTGCGGGGGTTTGTGTTTACCGTCTTTCACCGCGCCACTCCCCGTCCAGCCACACCAGTTCATGCGTCAGCTTCAAGCCATCCAGAAAAGCCTCGTCATGGGACACCACCAGCAGTGCGCCTGCAAAGCCTGCCAGCGCCGCCTCGATAGCCGTTGTGGAGGCCAGATCCAGGTGATTGGTGGGTTCATCGAGCAGCAGGAGCTGCGTCGCCTCTTCCCGCCACAGCACGCAGGCTAACGCCGCTTTTAAGCGCTCGCCGCCGCTGAGGGCTGAGAGCGGAAGCGTAACCCGATCGGCACCCAGTTGAAGCTGAGCCAGGCGGCTGCGCAGCACCCCCTCCTCCAGCGGCGTGTTATGCAGATTGAGATGGGAGATAACAGATTGCGACAGATCCAGCTGGGATAAATGCTGGTCGAGATAGGCCACGTTGACCGACACCCGGCAGGAACCGGCAATGGGCTCGCATTCGCCGAGGATCGCTTTCAGCAGGGTGGATTTCCCGCAGCCGTTCGGCCCGCGCAACGCCACCCGCATCGGCCCATTCATACGCCAGTTGAGCGGCGCCATCGTGACGTGCGGCAGCAACATCTCTTCAAGCACCAGCACCTGCTTGCCCTCTGCCACCTGGCTGCCCGGCAGGGTAAACATCACCGGGTTATCCTCCTCCACCCGATCCCGCGCCTGGTTAACCGCCGCGTTCAGCGCATCCTGCTGGTCATGATGCTGTTTGCGCCATGCGCCCGGGCGCTCCTTTGCCGCCCCTTTATATTTGACGCGCTCAAAGGAGGCGATATTGAGCGTGTCGACCGTGCGCAGGGTTTTCGCCGAACGGCGCAGGCTGTCGTCATGCTCCTTTTGCTGACGTGCGCGGGTGCGTTTACGCTCGGTCGCTGCATGCTCCAGCGCCGCACGGGCAGCCTGCTGCTCCGCATTCCGCTGGCGCTGATAGTCCGCGTAATTTCCGCCGTAACTGTGCAAACCGGACGCGCTGAGTTCCAGAATGCGCGGCACCTGACTCAGCAGCTCACGATCGTGTGAGGCGATCAGCACGCCGCCGGTCTGGCGGGCAAGCTGGGCGTAAAACCACGCCCGCCCCTGCCGGTCGAGGTGGTTGGTGGGCTCATCCAGCAAAAGATAATCCGCGTTCGCCGTAAACGCGCCGCACAGCAGGGCGCGAACCCGCTCGCCGCCGCTCAGTTCAGAGGCCAGCCTGTCGGGCTCAAACGCCGGAAGCCCGGCCCTGATAAATGCCTCGCTCAGCCGTTCGGCTAAGTCCCAGTAACCGTCCAGACACTCCAGATCCTCGGGCAGATACTCCCCGCTGTCGATGCGTTTGCGGGCCGCGAAGATAGCCTCGTAGCCAAGCAGTTGCGCCAGCGTGGTGTGCGGGGAGATATCGTGCTGTTGCGCCACATAGCTGTGCGTGCCGAAGCGTTCGATATGGCCGCTGGCGGGTGTGTCCAGACTGGCCAGCAGACGCAGGAGACGGGTCTTGCCGCTGCCGTTACGGCCCACCAGGCGCACAGCGCCGGCTCAAGTGATAAATTCAGCGGACCAAAAAGGGTATCGCCTGTCGGAAACTGGCAGGTGACCTGATGCAAAATAAAAGAAGGGGACTGCGCAAAATGAGCCATAAGCACTCCTGAATGAAATCAAAACATCCCCTGCCGACGCGGTGGCGTTTAGCAAGGATCGAAATTCATCAGTCGTGGTTGTTCATTTTTGGGGGGCGCTCCAGGGGGAGAAAGTTAACGGGGACCAGAATAACGGTTTTTTATTGACCGTTTCAACCATAAAAAAACCCGCCGAAGCGGGTTTTAGCATCTGTAGGCCCGTGCAGGCATAGCGCCGCCGGGCATTCGCACCTTACTGCAGCAGCGAAATATCCGCCACGCGCAGGAACAGCTCGCGCAGTTTTTCGAGCATGGAGAGACGGTTAATACGCAGATCTTTATCCTCTACGTTTACCATCACTTTCTCGAAGAAGGCGTCGATGACATCACGCAGTTCGGCCAGTTCCACCAGCGCTTCCTGGTAGCGACCTTCCGCGAAGACCGGCTCCAGCTTGTCGCGCAGCACCACAACCTGCATCGCCAGGGCGATCTCTTCCGGCTCTTTCAGCGTCGCGGCGTTAACGCGCTCGTTCAGCTTCTCATCGGACTTGGCCAGGATGTTGGAGACACGCTTGTTGGCCGCAGCCAGCGCCGATGCCGCTTCCAGGGTACGGAAGTGGGACACCGCCTTCATACGTGCATCGAAGTCTGCCGGACGGGTCGGACGACGCGCCAGAACGGCCTGAATGGTGTCGACGGTATAGCCTTCGTCCTGATACCAGGCACGGAAACGGCCCAGCATAAAGTCGATGACGTCATCCACCACCTTGGCGTTGGTCAGCTTCTCACCGTACAGACGCACCGCTTCTTCAGTCAGGGTCTGCAGATCCAGGTTCAGGTTCTTCTCAACGATGATACGCAGCACGCCCAGCGCAGCACGACGCAGCGCGAACGGGTCTTTATCGCCTTTCGGATGCTGTCCGATACCGAAGATACCCGCCAGGGTGTCCATCTTATCGGCAATCGCCACCGCACAGGCAACCGGGTTGGACGGCAGATCGTCACCGGCAAAGCGCGGCTGATACTGCTCATTCAGGGCCACGGCAACGTCTTCCGCTTCGCCATCGTGGCGCGCGTAGTGCATGCCCATCACGCCCTGGGTGTCGGTAAATTCGAACACCATGTTGGTCATCAGGTCGCACTTGGAGAGCAGGCCCGCGCGGGTAGCGTGGTTAACGTCAGCCCCGATTTCACGGGCGATCCAGCCGGACAGCTCCGCGATACGATCGGTCTTGTCGCGCAGCGTTCCCAGCTGTTGCTGGAACAGCACGGTTTGCAGGCGTGGGAGGTGATCTTCCAGGCGTTTTTTACGGTCGGTATTAAAGAAGAACTCCGCATCCGCCAGACGCGGGCGAACCACTTTCTCGTTACCGGAGATGATCTGGATCGGATCTTTGGATTCGATGTTCGCCACGAAGATGAAGTTCGGCAGCAGCTTGCCGTCGTTGGCGTAAACCGGGAAGTACTTCTGGTCGCCCTTCATGGTGTGAACCAGCGCTTCGGCCGGAACGGCGAGGAATTTCTCTTCGAACTTCGCGGTCAGGACCACTGGCCATTCCACCAGCGAGGTCACTTCTTCCAGCAGGCTGTCGCTCAGGTCAGCGTTACCGCCAATCTTACGTGCCGCTTCTTCCGCGTCCGCTTTAATACGGGCTTTACGCTGTTCGTAGTCAGCAATGACTTTACCGCGTTCCAGCAGGATTTCAGGGTACTGATCGGCGTTATCGATGGTGAACTCCGGCTCGCCCATAAAGCGGTGGCCGCGGATCACGCGATCGGATGCGACACCCAGAATGGTGGCAGGAATAACGGTATCACCCAGCAGCAGGGTCACGGTGTGAACCGGACGCACGAAGTGCACGTCGCTTGCGCCCCAGCGCATCAGTTTTGGAATTGGCAGCTTCGCCAGCGACGTGGCGATCATGTTCGGCAGCAGCGCTTCTGCGCTTTCGCCTTTCACGTGGGCGCGATAGAGCAGCCATTCGCCTTTGTCGGTGGTCAGACGCTCGGCCTGGTCAACGGTGATCCCGCAGCCACGTGCCCAGCCTTCTGCCGCTTTGCTCGGTTTGCCTTCAGCGTCAAACGCCTGGGCAATCGCCGGGCCGCGCTTTTCTACTTCGCGATCGGGCTGGGAAGCGGCCAGATTTGCCACTTTCAGCGCCAGACGACGCGGAGCAGCAAACCACTCAATTTTGCCGTGTGCGAGGCCAGCATTGTCCAGCTCCGCGGTGACGTTCGCAGCAAAGGATTCCGCCAGGCTGCGCAGGGCTTTTGGTGGCAGCTCTTCGGTGCCGATTTCCACCAGGAAAGTTTTATCAGACATGGCCGCCTCTTATTTGTTTCGGTTGCACATCGGGAAACCAAGGGCTTCACGGGACGCGTAGTAAGCTTCTGCAACGGCTTTGGTCAGGGTACGAATACGCAGAATGTAGCGCTGACGTTCAGTGACGGAGATCGCTTTACGGGCGTCCAGCAGGTTGAAGCTGTGGGCGGCCTTCAGAATACGCTCGTAGGCTGGCAGCGGCAGCGGAGTTTCCAGCGCCAGCAGCTGCTGGGCCTCTTTCTCGTACTGCTCGAAGCAGGTGAACAGGAAGTCCACGTCCGCGTATTCGAAGTTATAGGTGGATTGCTCCACTTCGTTCTGATGGAACACGTCGCCGTAGGTGGTTTTACCCAGCGGGCCGTCGCTCCAGACCAGGTCGTAAACGCTGTCTACGCCCTGAATGTACATGGCCAGACGTTCCAGACCGTAGGTGATTTCACCGGTGATCGGTTTACATTCAAGACCGCCAACCTGCTGGAAGTAGGTGAACTGCGTCACTTCCATACCGTTCAGCCACACTTCCCAACCCAGACCCCAGGCACCCAGCGTCGGGTTTTCCCAGTTATCTTCCACGAAACGAATGTCGTGAATGGTCGGATCCATACCCAGCTCTTTCAGCGACCCGAGGTACAGCTCCTGAATATTGTCCGGAGACGGCTTAATCACCACCTGGAACTGATAGTAGTGCTGTAAGCGGTTCGGGTTTTCACCGTAGCGACCATCGGTCGGGCGGCGGGATGGCTGTACATAGGCGGTTGCCATCGGCTCTGGCCCCAGTGCACGCAGGCTGGTCATCGGGTGTGAGGTGCCGGCGCCCACTTCCATGTCCAATGGTTGAACGATGGTGCAGCCCTGGCGAGCCCAGTAATCCTGTAAGGTCAGGATCAGGCCCTGGAAGGTCTTAGTATCAAACTTTTGCATAGGATTTCGTGCTGGATACGTGTGGTTTTAAATGGAAGGGTTCAGTATACCCGCTGAGTGCAAGATATACAGTACGAAACGGGGTTGTTTAGGGAAAATTGGGAAATAAGCATAGCTGACAGCGCCCTGCAGACGCAGCCAGCTCGTTACGCGGCGCTATTAGCGCATCGAAAGGTGTAAAAAATGGCCGTCTGCGTCGAAAGAACAGATGAAACTCTCATTGCGGGCAGTAAAGCCCTGCATTTCATAGCTGCCCTGAAACTGCTCGAAGGCGGTGACGTCTATCTTTTGCGCGCCGGTATTGTAGCGCTGAGCCGCCCGATCCTTACACAGCTGTTCCATATCCAGCGAACGCACCGGACTGACTTTTTTGGTTTGCGCTTTTTGCGCCGGGGACGTCTCCTGAGCCGCGCAACCGGCCAGTAACGCCGGAAGCAGAAGCAACATCGCGCGTATCATCATTTATATTACCGCCCTGTGCTGTGGCTGTTATTTTTAATATCTAAACTTTATAGAGTATGGCCCGGCATTCTGCGAATCTCACCGTTCCGGCACAAGCAGGACGATGCAAACTCAGAATTTTCCAACGAGCGTCTGAATCAATATCACGGTCAGACTCTTTTTAATGCGTAAACAGAGGGATGGATGCAGGACAAAATTAACTGGATTGATAATTTGCGGGGGATCGCCTGTTTGATGGTGGTAATGATCCATACCACCACCTGGTACATTACTAATGCCCCGAGCATCAGCCTCGTTAACTGGGATGTTGCCAACGTTCTCAACTCTGCCTCGCGTGTGAGCGTACCGCTGTTTTTCATGATCTCCGGCTATCTCTTTTTTGGCGAACGGAGCGCGCAGCCGCGCCACTTTTTACGCATCGGCCTCTGTCTGCTGTTTTACAGCACCGTGGCGTTTCTCTATATCGTGCTGTTCACGTCCATTAACAGCGAGCTGTCGCTGAAATACCTGCTGCAAAAACCGGTGTTCTATCACCTGTGGTTTTTCTTCGCCATCATCGTCATTTACCTGCTCTCCCCGCTGCTGCAGGTAAAAAGCGCGAGCGGCAAAATGCTGTTGGCGCTAATGATCGTTATCGGCATCGTGGCGAATCCCAACACGGTCTCGCAAAAAATTGGCGGATTTGAGTGGCTACCGATCAATCTCTATATCAACGGCGACACCTTTTATTACGTGCTGTACGGCATGCTGGGCCGCGCGCTGGGCATGATGGATACCCGCAGACGCTGGATGAATGTTCTTTGCGCCGCCCTGTTTATTGCCGCGGTCGCCGTTATCTCCCGCGGTACGCTGCACGAACTGCAGTGGCGCGGCACCTTCGCCGATACCTGGTACCTCTACTGCGGTCCGATGGTCTTTATCTGTGCCGTTGCACTCTTTACGCTGGTGAAAAACACGCTTAATACACGCCCCCTGCCGCTGCTGGGGTTAATTTCACGTAACTCGCTTGGGATCTACGGATTTCATGCGCTGGTGATCCACGCCCTGCGCACCCGTGGCGTGGAGTTAAAAAGCTGGCCGCTGCTGGATATCGTCTGGATCTTCTCGATCACGGTGGCGGTTAGCCTGCTGCTGTCGATGCTGCTACAGCGGATTGATACGCGCAGGTTTGTCAGTTAGATGCGGCTTGTTTGCCCGGCGGCGCTTCGCTTGCACGGGCCTACAAAACTTCGCTTGCCGCGCAAGCAACGATCGTAGGCCGGGTAAGGCGAAGCCGCCACCCGGCGCAGTTTCACGACATCAGTGGCAGAAGCTGCTGATAGATCTTGCGGAACACTTCGCGACGTTCGGCATAGCGAGCATGCCTGACGGGGTCCGGGGTGTGCTGCTGTTCCAGCGCCAGCTGTGGCAACAGCTCTGACAGCGGCTTACCCGGATTCATCGCAATCTGCGCCAGACGTGCAGCTCCCAGCGCAGGCCCGACATCCCCGCCGGTACGGTAATCCAGCTTCTGCCCGCTGATATCCGCGAGCATCTGCCGCCAGTAAGGGCTGCGTGCCCCCCCGCCAATCAGCGTAATGCTGGTCGGCTGTAGCCCGCACTCATGCACCACATCCATGCCATCGGCCAACGCATAGCCCACCCCTTCGAGGACGGCGCGCGCCAGTTCGGCCGGGCCGTGCTGATGGGTTAAGCCAAAAAACACCCCTTTTGCCTGGGGGTTGTTATGCGGCGTGCGCTCGCCGGAAAGATAAGGAAGGAACCAGAGGGTACCCGCGTTTTCATCGGCCTGCTGTGCGGCATCGAGCAGAGCCGGCACGCTCTCTAGCCCGGTCAGCTTCGCCGCCCAGTCCAGACACGACGCCGCGCTGAGCATCACCGACATCAGATGCCATTTCCCCGGTAACGCATGGCAGAAGCTGTGTACCGCGCTGTCAGGATTACTGCGATAGCCGTCGCTCACGGCGAAATAGACGCCGGAGGTGCCCAGCGAGAGCATCGCCTGTCCGGCATCGGCCATACCCACGCCAACCGCGCCCGCAGCGTTATCTCCGCCACCGGCCACGACCGGAACGGCGGGCATATTCCACTGTTCAGCCACCGACGGCAGCAGCGCGCCGGTCTGCTCACAGCCTTCGAACAGCGCGGGCATATGGTCGCGGGTGAGATGGCAGGCTTCGAGCATTGTCTCGCTCCAGTCGCGTTTTGCCACGTCGAGCCACATCGTGCCTGCGGCATCGGACATATCGCTGGCGTACTCGCCGGTGATACGCAGACGCAGATAATCTTTTGGCAGCAGCACCTTCGCCACCTGGCTAAAAATCTCGGGTTCATGACGCTGGACCCACAGCAATTTCGGGGCGGTAAAGCCCGGCATCATCAGGTTGCCGGTGATCTCACGCGAGGTCGGCACCCGCTCTTCCAGCAGGGCGCACTCTTCAGCGCAGCGGCCATCGTTCCATAGAATCGCCGGGCGCAGGACGCGGTTGTCCTTATCCAGCAGCGTGGCGCCATGCATCTGTCCGGCAATCCCCAGCGCTTTCACTTCGCGCAGGGAGTGTTTCTCGCCAAGCGCTTTCAGGGCGCGATCCGTGGCCAGCCACCAGGCTTCAGGATCCTGTTCAGACCAGAGCGGATGTGGCCGTGAAACGTGCAGTTTTTCTGTTTGCGTTGCCAGCACCTCGCCCTGTTCATTTAACAGAATGGCTTTCACACCCGACGTGCCAAGATCGATCCCGATATACATGCCCTGGGCTCCTTAAAAAATGTAGGCCGGGCAAGCGAAGCGCCGCCCGGCAATACCTGTCACTTATCAAACAGGTAATGATTCACCAGGTTTTCCAGCAGCTCCTGATGACCGCTCTGGTGCTGCGGCGCCAGGTTATGCTGTTCAGCGTACTTCGCCAGCTCGGTAAGCGATAACTGGCCTTTCAAAATTTGCTGGCCCAGCTCACTGTTCCAGCCGCCGTAGCGTTTCGCTACGCGCTTATCCAGCTCGCCATCTTCAATCATGCGGGCAGCCACTTTCAGCGACAGCGCCATGGTGTCCATGGCCCCAATATGACCATAGAAGAGATCGTACTTATCGGTACTCTGACGGCGCACTTTGGCGTCAAAGTTCAGGCCACCGGTGGTAAAGCCGCCCGCTTTGATAATTTCGTACATCACCAGCGCATTCTCTTCCACGCTGACCGGGAACTGGTCGGTATCCCAGCCCAGCTGCGGATCGCCGCGGTTGGCATCCACGGAGCCGAAAATGCCCAGCGCGATAGCGGAGGCGATCTCGTGATGGAACGAGTGACCAGCCAGGGTCGCGTGGTTGGCTTCGATATTCACTTTGATCTCTTTTTCCAGCCCGAACTGCTTCAGGAAGCCGTACACCGTCGCCACGTCGTAGTCGTACTGATGCTTGGTCGGCTCCTGCGGTTTCGGCTCGATCAGCAGCGTGCCCTGGAAACCGATCTTGTGTTTATGCTCCACCACCATCTGCATGAAGCGGCCAATCTGCTCACGCTCCTGGCGCAAGTCGGTGTTCAGCAGCGTTTCGTAACCTTCACGCCCGCCCCACAGCACGTAGTTTTCCCCGCCCAGCTTGTGGGTGGCGTTCATCGCCGTCACCACCTGGGTGGCCGCCCAGCTGAACACTTCCGGGTCCGGGTTAGTGGCAGCGCCTGCGCCATAGCGTGGATGGGTAAAGCAGTTGGCGGTACCCCACAGCAGCTTCACGCCGCTCTGCTGCTGTTTTTCGCCCAGCACATCGACCATTTGCGCAAAGTTATTCAGGTACTCTTTCAGCGATGCGCCTTCCGGTGAGACGTCCACGTCGTGGAAACAGTAGTAAGGCACGTTCAGCTTATGGAAGAACTCAAAGGCGACATCCGCTTTACGCTTCGCCAGCTCCAGCGCTTCGCCTGGCTGCTGCCATGGACGGTCGAACGAGCCCACGCCAAACATGTCGGCACCGTTCCAGCAGAAGGTGTGCCAGTAGCAGGCAGCGAAACGCAGGTGATCTTCCATGCGCTTGCCCAGCACCAGCTCGTCCGGGTTGTAATGACGAAACGCTAAAGGATTAGAGGATTTCGGGCCTTCATAACGAACGCGCTCGAGTTGATCGAAATAAGCTTGCATATTGAGCTCCATAATCAGGGGTGCGGCGAAAAGTAGATACTGGAGTAATAGTGAATAGTGATCGCAGGTTGCTCAATTACGTTATTTCACACTGCTATTGAGAGAATGCACAAACGTGCGCTGGCTCGCAAAATCAATTTGCGGACAAACGAATTTCACAGCGCAAATTCCATAATCATGTGTAATTAAGAAGTTATGTAATTTAAAATTCGATCGCGGTCATAAATTCGAAAATAAACCAAATATCATAACGAGAAGATAAAAATCTGTAATTGCCAGCCTGCCATTCCCCGTTAAGAATTTGCTACGTCTCTTGCAATGATTGTTTCTTTTATCTCAGCAACCTAACCCTACAAAAAGGCAATACAATTATGAAGATAAAGAACCTGTGCCTCACTCTTTGTGCATCGCTGCTGCTGGCGAGTACGGCGAGTCATGCAAAAGAAGTCAAAATCGGCATGGCGATTGATGACCTCCGTCTGGAGCGCTGGCAAAAAGATCGCGATATTTTTGTCAATAAGGCAGAGGCATTAGGTGCAAAAGTTTTTGTACAATCTGCCAATGGCAATGAAGAAACGCAGATGTCGCAAATCGAAAATATGATAAACCGCGGCGTCGATGTGCTGGTTATTATTCCCTATAACGGCCAGGTTTTAAGTAACGTGGTAAAAGAGGCCAAACAAGAAGGCATTAAAGTGCTGGCCTATGACCGCATGATTAATAATGCGGATATCGATTATTATATTTCCTTCGACAATGAAAAAGTCGGTGAATTACAGGCGCAAAGCCTGGTCGCAAAAGTGCCGCAGGGTAATTACTTCCTGATGGGTGGCTCACCGGTAGACAACAACGCCAAACTCTTCCGCGCCGGACAGATGAAGGTGCTGAAGCCCTATGTTGATGAGGGCAAAATCAAGATCGTTGGCGACCAGTGGGCGGACGGCTGGTTACCTGAAAACGCATTGAAAATTATGGAAAACGCCTTAACCGCCAACAATAACAAAATCGATGCCGTGGTGGCTTCTAACGATGCAACCGCTGGCGGCGCCATTCAGGCACTCAGCGCCCAGGGGCTGGCCGGAAAAGTGGCGATCTCCGGGCAGGATGCAGACCTGGCCGGGGTGAAACGCATCGTGGCGGGCACTCAGACCATGACCGTGTATAAGCCGATCACCGAACTTGCCACCACCGCGGCGGAAATTGCCGTTGAGCTGGGCAATGGCCAACAGCCTAAAGCAGACGCCAGCTTAAACAATGGCCTGAAGGATGTACCATCCCGTCTGCTCACCCCTATCGAAGTCAATAAAGAGAACATTGACGCCACCGTTGTGAAAGACGGTTTTCACAAAAAGAGCGAACTGTAATCCATTATCGCCCCCGCTTTGCGGGGGCGCATCGACTTGTACCGTTTTCACCGGGTCATGCGGGGCAGTTATGTCTTATTTACTTGAAATGAAAAGTATCACCAAAGCGTTTGGCGCGGTGAAAGCCGTCGACAACGTCAGCCTGCGCTTAAACCCCGGCGAGATCGTGTCGCTGTGCGGCGAAAATGGCTCGGGCAAATCCACCCTAATGAAGGTGCTGTGCGGCATCTATCCTCACGGCAGCTACGAGGGTGAGATTGTTTTTTCCGGCGAAACGCTGCAGGCCACGCACATTCGCGACACCGAGCGCAAAGGGATCGCCATCATTCATCAGGAGCTGGCGCTGGTGAAGCATCTGACCGTGCTGGAGAATATCTTCCTCGGCGCGGAGATCGCCCGTCATGGCGTGCTGGATTACGACACCATGACCCTGCGCTGTGAAAAGCTGCTGGCGCAGGTGAGCCTGGCGATCTCCCCCGATACCAGGGTGGGCGATTTAGGTCTGGGGCAGCAGCAGCTGGTGGAGATCGCCAAAGCGCTGAACAAGCAGGTGCGCCTGCTGATCCTTGATGAACCGACAGCCTCGCTGACGGAACAGGAAACCGCGGTATTGCTGGACATCATTCGTGACCTGCAACACCACGGGATTGCCTGCATTTATATCTCGCACAAGCTCAACGAAGTAAAAGCGATTTCGGACACGGTGTGCGTCATTCGCGACGGGCAGCATATCGGCACCCGCGAAGCGCAAGGGATGAGCGAGGACGACATTATCACCATGATGGTGGGACGTGAGCTCACCGCCCTCTACCCGAATGAGCCTCATACCCTGGGGGAAGAGGTGCTGCGCGTGGAGCATCTTACCGCCTGGCACCCGGTGAATCGCCATATCAAACGGGTGAATGACGTCTCCTTCTCGCTGCATCGCGGGGAAATCCTTGGCGTTGCCGGGCTGGTCGGTGCCGGACGCACCGAGGCCGTACAGTGCCTGTTCGGCGTCTGGCCCGGTCGCTGGGAAGGCAGCATCTTTATTGATGGCAAGCCGGTTGAGATTAAAAACTGTCAGCAGGCCATTGCCCAGGGGATCGCGATGGTGCCGGAAGACAGGAAAAAAGATGGCATCGTGCCGGTCATGGCGGTGGGCAAAAATATCACCCTTGCCGCCTTAGATCAGTTCAGCGGCAAGCTGAGCAGCCTCGATGACGCTGCGGAACAGCACTGCATTCTGCAGTCTTTACAGCGGCTGAAAGTCAAAACGTCCTCGCCGGAGCTGGCGATTGGGCGTCTGAGCGGTGGTAATCAGCAGAAGGCGATCCTCGCCCGCTGCCTGCTGCTCAATCCGCGCATCCTGATCCTCGATGAACCCACCCGCGGGATCGATATCGGTGCCAAATATGAAATCTATAAGCTGATCAACCAGCTGGTCCAGCAGGGTATCGCCGTGATTGTCATCTCCTCGGAGCTGCCCGAAGTGCTGGGTCTGAGCGACCGGGTCCTGGTGATGCACGAAGGAAAACTGAAAGCCAACCTGATAAACCAGAACCTGACGCAGGAACAGGTGATGGAAGCCGCACTAAGGAGCGAACGCCATGTCGAAAAGCAACCCCTCTGAGTTAAAGGTTACGGCACCCGCGCCGGGCCTGTTTTCCGGGCTGAAATCGCTCAATCTGCAGGTATTCGTCATGATTGCCGCCATTGTGGCGATCATGCTGTTCTTCACCTGGATGACCGATGGCTCTTACCTCAGCGCGCGTAACGTCTCCAACCTGCTGCGCCAAACCGCCATTACCGGCATTCTGGCGGTCGGGATGGTGTTTGTGATTATCTCTGCGGAAATCGACCTCTCCGTGGGCTCGATGATGGGCTTGCTTGGCGGCGTGGCGGCGATTTTCGACGTCTGGCTGGGCTGGCCGCTACCGCTGACTATCGTAGTCACCTTGCTGCTTGGTTTACTGCTCGGCACCTGGAACGGCTGGTGGGTGGCCTACCGCAAGGTGCCGTCGTTTATCGTCACGCTGGCGGGGATGCTGGCCTTCCGCGGCATCCTGATCGGCATCACCAACGGTACCACCGTCTCTCCTACCAGCGCATCCATGTCGCAGATTGGTCAGAGTTATCTCTCCGGCGGCGTCGGTTTTACCCTGGGCGCGATTGGCCTGATGGCATTTGTCGCCTGGCAGTGGCGCGGCAGACTGCGCCGTCAGACGTTAGGCTTAGCGACTACACCGTCCACCTCTGTCGTCGGGCGTCAGGCGTTAACGGCGATAATTGTCCTCGGCGCGATCTGGCTGCTGAATGACTACCGTGGCGTGCCGACCCCGGTACTGCTGCTGGTTCTGCTGCTGCTGGCGGGAATGTTTATGGCTACCCGCACCGCCTTTGGTCGTCGGATCTATGCCATTGGGGGCAACCTCGAAGCCGCACGTCTGTCCGGTATCAATGTTGAACGCACCAAGCTGGCTGTCTTTGCTATCAATGGCCTGATGGTTGCCGTGGCGGGTCTGATCTTAAGCTCGCGTCTGGGTGCGGGTTCACCGTCTGCCGGGAATATTGCCGAACTCGACGCCATCGCCGCCTGCGTCATCGGCGGAACCAGTCTTGCCGGGGGGATCGGCAGCGTCGCCGGGGCGGTCATGGGGGCATTTATAATGGCGTCGCTGGATAACGGAATGAGTATGATGGACGTCCCGACATTCTGGCAATATATCGTCAAGGGTGCCATTTTGCTGCTGGCGGTATGGATGGATTCCGCAACCAAACGGCGCGCCTGAGGATGCTCTATCATCTGTCACTGATTCTGGAAAAATAGCGCCATGTTTGAGAAGCGTCACCGCATTACGTTGTTATTCAATGCCAACAAAGCTTACGACCGCCAGGTAGTCGAAGGCGTTGGAGAATATTTGCAGGCGTCGCAATCCGAGTGGGATATTTTCGTCGAAGAAGATTTCCGCACGCGAATCGAAAATATCAAAGACTGGCTGGGCGACGGCGTCATTGCGGATTTTGACGACGCCGTTATCCAGCAAATGCTGGTCGATGTCGACGTCCCTATCGTCGGCGTCGGCGGCTCTTACCATAAGCCGGATAACTACCCTGCCGTTCACTATATCGCGACCGACAACCATGCCCTGGTAGAGAGCGCGTTTCTTCATCTCAAAGAAAAAGGGGTTCACCGCTTCGCCTTTTATGGCCTGCCCGCGTCCAGCGGTAAACGCTGGGCTGCGGAACGGGAGTATGCCTTCTGCCAGCTGGTGGCAAAGGAGAAGTATCGCGGCGTGGTTTATCAGGGGCTGGAAACGGCACCGGAAAACTGGCAACACGCGCAGAATCGTCTCGCCGACTGGTTGCAAACCCTGCCGCCGCAGACCGGTATTATCGCCGTGACCGATGCCCGTGCCCGTCACGTGCTGCAGGTATGCGAACATCTGCATATCCCGGTGCCGGAAAAGTTGTGCGTCATTGGGATCGATAATGAAGAGCTCACCCGCTACCTGTCACGCGTGGCGCTGTCGTCCGTAGCCCAGGGAACACGTCAGATGGGCTATCAGGCAGCCAAGCTGCTGCACCGACTGCTGGATAACGAAAATCTGCCCCTGCAGCGTCTGCTGGTGCCGCCGGTCCGCGTTGTGGAGCGGCGCTCAACCGATTACCGTTCGCTGAACGATCCGGCCGTCATTCAGGCGATGCATTACATTCGTAACCACGCCTGCAAAGGCATCAAAGTGGATCAGGTGCTGGATGCGGTAGGCATTTCTCGTTCAAACCTGGAGAAGCGCTTTAAAGAAGAGGTGGGGGAGACGATTCATGCGGTTATTCATGCGGAGAAACTGGAAAAAGCCCGCAGCCTGCTGATTTCGACGTCGCTGTCTATTAACGAGATTTCGCAGATGTGCGGTTATCCATCGCTGCAATATTTCTATTCGGTGTTTAAAAAAGAGTATGACACCACGCCGAAAGAGTATCGCGACCGCTACAGTGAAGTGCTGATATAAAAAAAGGCCTTCCGGATGGAAGGCCTTTTTTACGATTACATATGTGCGGCAATTAAGCGCTGGTTATCCTGGTACATCGCAAAGAGATAGTTGTTATAGCGCTGGCCCTGGGTTGAGTAACCTTTCAGCTTATGGATCATGTTGCTCGCCGTCACTTCCTGGTCTGCTTTACGCAGCTGCGCACGAGACTTACGGAAGGATTTGTAAGCGGGGTGCGTGTTCAGGTTCACAACATACGCATTCACGGAATCTTTTACCGATTCAAACTGTGAGTAGCCTTTCACTTTGCCCGGCGCATTGTTACAACGACCTTTCGCACATTTCATGCCGAAGAGGTTGTTATTACTGCGTGCGAGCTTCGAGGTACCCCAGCCACTTTCGGCTGCAGCCATCGTTGCGACCATGCTGCCTGGAATAATATCTACGCGCTCTAACAGTGAGTTCCACGGCACACGACGCGTGTTTCCGTTCCAGCTCACCTTATAGCGTTTTGATATTTCTTTCAGGCGCGTGCGTTCTGATGGCGACCAGCGGCTATCGTACTGTTTGGAGATCAACCAGTTACGATCCGCAGTAATCGCGGCATTTTGACTTGTTATGTAAGGCATTACCGTCCGGAGAAACGCTTTTTTCCTTGGTGTCCCGGAAGGGTATTTTCGCAAATCAGGAAGTGAACTACTCTTTGCACTATTGCGAGAATACTCTTGTTTACTGCTAACCTTACTACTTGTCGTCTTTATGACGTGGGCTTTCTTACTCGTTGTATCCGTGTGCGTCTTCGCAAGCACCTCACCAGAAATTGCCATGGTGAGTAACATGAGTATCGCGGCCCCATATCGTCGAATGGGAGTCGATATCATTAGGTCTCCTGGTCGGATAGAAACATTCCAACACCTTATTTTTTTCGTAAAATGAGAGGCGAATCTCAGATCCTAGCAAAAATAGACGAGAAGAGCATCCAAAGAAATAGTCCAAATCCGAAACCCTGTCACCTGAAATTCGCTCGCTTAAGCATCATTTTCATCAAAATGTGCTCAATATCGCAGTAAAACAGCGTAATAAGCGTGAGATCACTCACCCTCTTTGCTCCTCCCTGCGCGTTAGCGCCAGGGGATGAGTTTGCCCACTAAAATAGATGGCAAACTGAGCAAAATGCTGTGACAGGAAAATGGTATGAAACGTTCTGCTCTCGCTCTTCTGTTCTTGCCTGCAATAGCCAGCGCCGACTGGTCCGCCCCGGGTTTTCCGGCCTTTACCGCTGAAGGTTCGGGGATTTTCACGTCACAGGCAAAGCTGACGAAGGGTACCCGTCCGCTCACGCTGAATCTTGACAAGGCGTGCTGGCAGCCCACAAACGCCATTAAACTCAACGAGATGATGTCGCTGAAGCCGTGCGAAGGCGATCCGGTGCAGTGGCGCATTTTCCGCGATGGTGATTATCAGGCACGGATTGATACCCGTTCCGGCACGCCAACGCTGATGTTGACCGTCGCCAGCACAAGCGAAAAAGCGGTGACCTCGGTGGTTCGCCAGTGCCCCAAATGGGACGGCAAACCCTTAACGCTCGACGTCGGCAATACCTTCCCGGAAGGGAGCGTGGTGCGGGATTTCTACAGCAAACAGACCGCCACCGTGCAGCAGGGAAAAATCACCCTGCAACCTGCACCGGGCAGCAACGGCCTGCTGTTACTCGAGCGTGCAGAGACAGACAAGCCTGCCCCGTTCAGCTGGCAAAACGCCACCGTCTATTTTGTCCTTACCGACCGGTTTGAGAATGGCGACCCGTCTAACGACAACAGCTATGGACGCCATAAGGACGGCATGCAGGAGATCGGCACCTTCCATGGCGGCGATCTGAAAGGGCTCACCAGCAAGCTGGATTACCTGCAACAGCTCGGGGTTAACGCCCTGTGGATCAGCTCCCCGCTGGAGCAGATCCACGGCTGGGTCGGCGGCGGCACAAAGGGGGATTTCCCCCATTACGCCTATCACGGTTACTACACCCAGGACTGGACCCGGCTCGATGCCAACATGGGTACGGAAGAGGACTTGCGCCAGCTGGTGGATGAAGCCCATCGCCGGGGGATCCGCATCCTGTTTGACGTGGTGATGAACCACACCGGTTATGCGACGCTGGCGGATATGCAGGAGTATCAGTTTGGCGCCCTCTATCTGCAGGGCGACGAGCTGAAGAAAACGCTCGGTGAACGCTGGACCGACTGGAAACCGGCCGCCGGACAGAGCTGGCACAGCTTTAACGACTACATCAACTTCAGCGATAAAGCGGGCTGGGAAAAGTGGTGGGGCAAGAAGTGGGTGCGCACCGACATTGGCGATTACGACAACCCCGGCTTTGACGATCTGACCATGTCGCTGGCCTTCCTGCCGGATCTGAAAACGGAATCCACCACCCCATCGGGCCTGCCGAATTTCTATCGTCATAAACCTGATACCGGAGCAAAAGCCATCGACGGCTACACGCCCCGGGATTACCTCACCCACTGGCTGAGCCAATGGGTACGTGAATACGGTATTGACGGTTTCCGGGTCGATACCGCGAAGCACGTTGAGCTGGCCGGCTGGCAGCAGCTGAAGGATCGGGCCAGTGAGGCGCTAAAGGCATGGAAAGCGGCCAACCCGGATAAAAAACTCGACGATGCGCCGTTCTGGATGACCGGTGAATCCTGGGGGCACGGGGTAATGCAGAGCGATTACTACCGTCATGGCTTCGATGCGATGATCAATTTTGATTATCAGGAGCAGGCGGCCAAAGCGGTGGATTGCCTGTCCAGTATGGACCTCACCTGGCAGCAGATGGCAGAGAAGCTGCAGAGCTTTAACGTCCTGAGCTACCTCTCCTCCCACGATACCCGCCTGTTCCGCGAGGGCGACCAGCGTGCGGCCGAACTGCTGTTGCTGGCGCCGGGTAGTGTGCAGATCTATTACGGAGATGAATCAGCAAGACCCTTTGGCCCAACGGGCTCCGACCCCTTACAGGGTACGCGCTCGGACATGAACTGGCAGGATATCAGCAGTTCGCAGGCAGAAACCGTCGCCCACTGGCAAAGGCTCGGCCAGTTCCGGGCCCGCCATCCGGCGGTGGGCGCAGGCACACAAACCACGCTGACGATGCCGCAGGGCTACGGCTTTGTGCGTGAGCATCAGGGCGATAAGGTGATGGTGGTGTGGGCGGGCAATCGCTGATCGTCATCGATAACCCCCTCTACCATCAGGAGAGGGGGTTGCAGGATAATTCGCTACCTGATGGCAAACTGGCAACACAAAGCCACCCTTCTTCGTTTCGACGCTGATTTGCACCCGCGCAGTTGTAGCGTTATGGTGAGCCACACTTAGAATAGGCTCGACAGAACACCTGCTATGACTTTTTCACTTTTCGGCGACAAATTCACCCGCCATTCAGGCATCACCCGCCTGATGGAGGATCTCAACGACGGGCTGCGCACACCGGGCGCCATCATGCTCGGCGGCGGTAATCCGGCACAAATCCCCGAGATGAACGCCTATTTTCAGACGCTCCTCGCGGATATGCTGGAAAATGGCAAAGCCACTGATGCGCTGTGCAATTACGACGGCCCGCAGGGCAAAACCGAGCTGCTCGCCACGCTGGCGGAGATGCTGCGCGACACCCTCGGCTGGGAGATCGAACCACAGAACATTGCACTGACAAACGGCAGCCAGAGCGCGTTTTTCTACTTATTTAACCTCTTCGCGGGCCGACGCGCCGACGGCACCACCAAAAAGGTGCTTTTCCCGCTGACGCCGGAGTA
The DNA here is from genome assembly GCF_023736175.1 of Leclercia sp. LTM14. Taxonomy (NCBI): domain Bacteria; kingdom Pseudomonadati; phylum Pseudomonadota; class Gammaproteobacteria; order Enterobacterales; family Enterobacteriaceae; genus Leclercia; species Leclercia sp. LTM14. Next base: position 108,201 of record NZ_JAIKTT010000013.1, on the reverse strand, counting down.
CATCGGCTATGCCGATTCCGGCCTGGAGGACGATCTTTTCGTCTCCGCGCGCCCGAACATTGAGCTGCTGCCGGAAGGCCAGTTCAAGTATCACGTCGATTTTGAGCATCTGCATATTGGCGAAGAGACCGGGATGATCTGCGTCTCGCGCCCAACCAACCCGACCGGCAACGTCATCACCGATGAAGAGCTGATCAAGCTGGATGCGCTGGCAAACCAGCATGGTATTCCGCTGGTGATTGATAACGCTTATGGCGTGCCTTTCCCGGGCATCATCTTCAGCGAAGCGCGACCGCTGTGGAACCCGAATATTGTGCTGTGCATGAGCCTGTCCAAGCTGGGGCTGCCGGGCAGTCGCTGCGGGATCATCATTGCCAACGAGAAAATCATCACCGCCATCACCAATATGAACGGTATCATCAGCCTCTCCCCTGGCGGGATTGGTCCGGCAATGATGTGCGAGATGATTAAGCGCAACGACCTGCTGCGCCTGTCCAACGAGGTGATTAAGCCGTTCTATTATCAGCGCGTCCACGAGACCATCGCGACCATCCGCCGCTATCTGCCGGAAGAGCGCTGCCTGATCCACAAACCCGAAGGGGCGATTTTCCTCTGGCTGTGGTTTAAGGATCTACCCATCACCACCGAGCTGCTGTACCAGCGCCTGAAAAAGCGTGGGGTATTGATGGTGCCGGGAGATTACTTCTTCCCGGGGCTGGATAAGCCGTGGCCGCACACTCACCAGTGCATGCGCATGAATTACGTGCCAGACCCGGAGAAAATCGAAGCCGGCGTGAAGATCCTCGCAGAAGAGATCGACATCGCCTGGCGGGAAAACGGTCAGTAGCGATTTACGCCAGATAACGCAGCCGTTCGGCACGTAATCTGGCAGGATCGACGCAGCTTAACGCGCGGGTCGGGCACGCCTCTATACAGGCGGGTCCGCCTTCGCGGTGCGAGCAGCGGTCGCACTTCAGGGCCTGAACCCGCCCCGCATCCCCCGTCACCTGCATCGCCCCGAACGGGCAGGCAACCATACAGCTTTTACAGCCGATACAGCGTTGCTGATCTACCTGCCAGACGCCCTTCTCACGCTGAATCGCCTGGGTCGGGCAGACGTTAGCGCAGGGGGCATCTTCACACTGGTGACAGGTAACCGCCGTAGTAAAGGTTCCGCCTTTCACCACCCGAATGCGGGAGCTGAACGTCCTTGCCGTCACTGCCGCACAATTCTGACTCTCCTGATGGGACACCACGCAGGCCACTTCGCAGGTGCGACAGCCAATACATTTTGCCGGGTCCGCAACAATAAACGGGTTCATCGCCTGCTCCATCCTTGCTGAAAAAATGCAGGTTGCCAGAGTGTTCAGGGAGTGCGCTTTGATCAGACAGGGAAAAAGACCACTTTTGTGCACCCTGCCGCGAAAACTGGCCATCTGCCCCAGAAATCAGGCGGAATTAATGTGCTCCTTGCAGTAGCGACGCTTCCAGACGCCGGGCGTTAGCCCCGTGTGTTTGCGAAAGATCTGCCGGAAATAGCCTACATCGTTAAACCCGCAGCGCATCGCGACCTCCTTGAGCGACACGGCGTCGTTGAGGAGTAACTTTTCCGCAGCCCTGACCCGCTGACGGTGGATCGCCTCGGTCAGCGTCAGATGAAAGACCCGACGAAACACCCGCCCGAGATAGTCGGCGTTGCAGTGCAGCTCCCGGGCGAGCTGCGACGTCGAGAGCGGCAGGTGAAACTGGGTGCCGATCAGCTGCCGCGCCTTCCACGCCAGGTTGACGCCCGCTTCATCCGGCGACGGCTCCTGCCCGGCCGTCAGGGAGAGCTGCTGGAGGATCAGCAGCAAAATAAACTCCAGCGCCGGGCTGCGCTGAAGTTTCTCCTGTTCGCTCAGAAACTGGCGGAAAAGCGCGGTCATCGCCTGCGGATCGCCTGTTTTACCATGCTGCTGCACCGACAGCAGCGTGCTCCAGGGTGACGCTGAGGCCTGTTCCTGCACCTCAAAATGCAGCCAGTAAAAGCGTAAGTCGGCGGGAAAATCCTCGATACCTTTATGCCGACGATGAGGCCAGAGGAGCAAACTTTCCCCCGCATGGACTTCAAAAACCGTTGTCTCCTCCTGGATCGTTAACGTCCCCTTTTCCACAAAGATGATTTCCCACGAGTCGAGCCTGCGCGCCGGGTGTCGCCCTACGCCCCGGGAGATGAAGTAGCCGCCGTTTTGCACCTGAAGCGGAAGCGCTATGGATAATTCGAGCATGGTTATTCACTTTCTCGCTATTAATGAACGATTTATTTTTCTTTATCCCTGATTATTAACAGCTATTTCCCCTTCTTCCCGATCTAAATCACATTTTGCGAACAAGGTCGGAATCCTTATCTTTTTATACTTTTCCCTTCCCTTGTTGGACCCGGGGAAGAGTGCAAAATTAATCGGGTACTCTGCAAAACAACATAAAAAATCCGATAACCCGAGGAGTTACCTCATGACTTCTACTCCGATTACACAGACAGAGCTTGCCCAACAGGCCGTCAACGATCGCCTGACGGTGCGAGAAAAAATCGGCTACGGCCTGGGCGATGCTGGCGGAACGGTGATCACCTGTCTGATCATGAACTTCCTGACCTTTTTCTATACCGATGTCTTTGGCTTAACCCCGGCGCTGGTCGGTACACTGTTTATCGCCCTGCGCGTGTTTGATGCGATATCCGATCCGGTAATGGGGGTCATCGCCGACCGGACCCAAAGCCGCTGGGGGCGCTTTCGCCCGTGGCAGCTCTGGGTCGCCCTGCCGATTGGCATTATCGGCGTGCTGACCTTCACCGTGCCGGACGCGGGCATGGGGGTCAAAATCGCCTGGGCCTTCGGCACCTATCTGCTGCTCTCGGTGGGTTATACCGCCATCAACGTGCCCTACTGCGCGCTGATCAACACCATGACCACCCGCCACAGCGAAGTGCTCTCCTGCCAGTCCTGGCGCTTTGTGCTGTGCGGCGTGGCCGGTTTCCTGGTCTCCGTCGGCCTGCCTTGGCTGGTTGATCTGCTCGGCAAGGGCAACGTAGCGCAGGGGTATCAGCTGGGCGTCGGGGTGCTGTGCGCCATTGCGGTGGTGATGTTCCTGTGCTGCTTCTTCTGGGTGCGCGAGCGGGTACCGCTGGCGATGATGGGAAGATTTACGCTCAGGGAGCACCTCGCCGGTCTGCGTCAGAACGACCAGCTGCTGCTGATGCTGGTGATGTCCTTCCTGCTGATCAACGTCTTTAACATTCGCGGCGGCGGCTACATGTATTTCATCACCTACGTGCTGGAAGGCAGCACCGCCTACACCTCGCTGTTCTTCACCATGGTGACCTTTGCCGCCATTCTGGGGGCGGTGATCGTTAACCTGCTGTCGCGCCGCAGCGATACCGTCAAACTCTACTACTACACCAACCTGGTGCTGGCAGTACTGGCGCTGGGGATGTGGTTCCTGCCAGGCGGCCCGGCGCATCAGACCCTGTGGCTGGTGGTTATTCTGGCGAACGGCGTGATCCTCGGCTTTACCCTGCCGCTGCACTTCGCGCTGATGGCCTTTGCCGATGACTACGGCGAGTGGAAAACCCGCGTGCGCTCCTCCGGCATGAACTTCGCCTTTAACCTGTTCTTTATCAAGCTGGCCTGGGCCTCCAGCGCCGGGATCATCAGCCTGGTGTTTATCTTCGTGGCCTACCAGCCGGGCGCGGGCAACCAGACTCCCGCCTCGTTGCAGGGCATCACCGCCATGGAAACCCTGCTGCCTGCCCTTTTCCATCTGCTGCTGGCGCTGGCGATCCGCAAGTGCCGACTCGATAACCCGATGATGGCGCGCATTGCCACCGACCTGCGCCAGCGTCACGCTCACTCCTGAGGAGAACATGATGTCCATAATGGAACCCGACCTGCATAAACTGAAAATCAGCGACCCGTTTCTGGGGCAGTATCAACAGCTGGTGCGCGACGTCGTTATTCCCTACCAGTGGGATGCCCTGAACGATCGCATCGAGGAGGCCGAACCGAGCCATGCCATCAGCAACTTTCGCATCGCGGCAGGCCAGCAGAGCGGTGAGTTTTACGGAATGGTCTTTCAGGACAGCGACGTGGCGAAATGGCTGGAGGCGGTCGCCTGGTCGCTGTGCCAGAAGCCCGACGCGGAACTGGAAAAGACCGCCGATGAGGTGATCGAGCTGGTGGCCGCCGCGCAGTGCGACGATGGCTATCTGAACACCTACTTCACGGTAAAAGCGCCGGAAGAACGCTGGACCAATCTGGCGGAGTGCCATGAACTTTACTGCGCCGGACACATGATTGAAGCAGGGGTGGCCTACTTCCAGGGCACCGGCAAACGCCGTCTGCTGGAGGTGGTGTGCAGGCTGGCCGACCATATCGACAGCGTCTTTGGCCCGGGCGAGCAGCAGCTGCACGGCTATCCCGGCCACCCGGAGATCGAGCTGGCGCTGATGCGCCTGTTCGATGTCACCCAGGAGCCGCGCTATCTGGCGCTGGTGAAGTATTTCGTCGAGGAGCGCGGCTCCCAGCCGCACTTCTACGACATTGAATATGAGAAGCGGGGCAAAACCTCCTACTGGAACACCTACGGCCCGGCGTGGATGGTGCAGGATAAAGCCTACAGCCAGGCGCATCAGCCGCTGGCCGAACAGCAAACGGCGATCGGCCATGCGGTGCGTTTCGTCTATCTGATGACCGGCGTCGCGCACCTGGCTCGTCTGAGCCAGGATGAAGGCAAACGCCAGGACTGCCTGCGCCTGTGGAACAATATGGCCCGACGCCAGCTGTATATCACCGGCGGGATTGGTTCCCAGAGCAGCGGCGAGGCCTTCAGCAGCGATTACGATCTGCCCAACGACACCGTGTATGCCGAAAGCTGCGCCTCGATCGGCCTGATGATGCTTGCCCGCCGGATGCTGGAGATGGAGGCCAACAGCCAGTACGCCGACGTGATGGAGCGGGCGCTGTATAACACCGTGCTCGGCGGCATGGCGCTGGACGGCAAGCACTTCTTCTACGTCAATCCGCTGGAGGTGCATCCGAAGACGCTGAAGTTTAACCATATCTACGATCACGTGAAGCCGGTTCGCCAGCGCTGGTTCGGCTGCGCCTGCTGTCCGCCGAACATCGCCCGCGTCCTGACCTCGATCGGTCACTACATCTATACCCTTCGCGACGACGCCCTGTTTATTAACCTCTACATCGGCAACAGCATGGCGTTCCCGGTGGGCGAGGAGGAGTTGCAGGTGCGGATTAGCGGGAATTATCCGTGGCAGGAGCAGGTCAAAATCGAGATCGTCTCACCTGTGGCCATCGACCATACCCTGGCCCTGCGTCTGCCGGACTGGTGCGACGCGCCACGGCTCACGCTGAATGGCGAAGCCGTCACGGGAGAAGTGCGTCAGGGCTATCTCTACCTGACCCGCCGCTGGCAGGAGGGCGATACGCTGCTCTTAACCCTGCCGATGCCGGTCCGCCGGGTTTACGGTAATCCGCAGGTGCGCCAGCAGGCCGGGAAAGTGGCCCTGCAGCGCGGACCGCTGGTTTACTGTCTTGAAGAAGCGGATAACGGCGCGGGGCTGCACAACCTGGCGCTTCCGGCGGACAGCAAATTTAAGCTGTTTGAAGGCAAAGGGATTTTTGCTCACAAGATGCTGATCCAGACGCAAGGCTTTACCCGCCATGCCGCGGACGCTGAACAACAGCCGCTGTGGCAGTACGACAGGGCACCCACCACGCAACAGGCGCAGATCCTGACCTTTATTCCGTGGTTTAGCTGGGCGAACCGTGGCGAAGGGGAGATGCGGATCTGGGTGGATGAGGATAAATAACCTCTACATTCGCACTACCTTATAGCGCTATTTAAGATGAAATAAACCCGACAATGCGGTCGGGTTTAAATAACTTTGACATGAATCATTCAATATTTGTGAGCTATTTCTCGGAAAATTCAATTTCATCAAAACGCTTAACTTCTGATATTGAACATCATGCTCTTTAGTGTTATTTCATTAACACACACAGCGATAATAAGGTCTTATCATGGATTTCAATGAAAGGCTAAATGCCTTATCCAATAAAATAAAACAACAAAGTAACTCTATCGAAACAGAGGAAGCGACTAAAACTGCGTTTGTAATGCCATTTATTCATAATGTATTAGGTTATGATGTTTTCGATCCCAGTGAGGTCACCCCAGAATTCATCTGTGACGTAGGTACCAAAAAGGGTGAGAAAATAGACTATGCCATAATGAAAAATAATGAAGTACAAATCCTAATTGAATGTAAAAAGATAGGCGAACCGCTTAATGTCAATCACGCATCTCAATTATTCAGATATTTCCATGTCACTAACGCTAGAATCTCGATTCTGACAAATGGTCAAGTGTATAAATTCTTTACTGACCTCGACGCACCAAATAAAATGGATGAAAAGCCATTTTTAGAAGTTGACTTATTAGAAATTGATGAGAATATCATTCCTGAGTTAAACAAATTAACTAAATCTTCCTTCGATCTGGAATCAATAATCAACGCAGCAGGCGAGCTTAAATACGTTAGTCAAATAAAAAAATACTACACACTCAACTCAACACACCAGAAGATGAGTTTGTTAAATTTTTTGCTTCAAGAGTTTATGACGGTATTTTAACACAAAAAGTTAGAGAACTATTCCTGACCTTAACTAAGAAGGCTGCAAGCCAATACATCAATGATCAGGTCAACGAAAGACTTAAATCAGCTATTACCGGAACAGCTCCTATAAGTGTCCATTCTGAGCCAGAAATTCATCCTGAAGACTCCTCAGCAGCTTTGGAAAAAGATGAAAATGATGTTGTAACAACGCTTGAAGAACTCGAAGGGTTTCATATTGTTAAAGCAATAACCAGAGCCGTACTTGATGCCCCACGAATAACTCACAGAGATACAAAAAGCTACTTTGGAATTTTAGTGGACGATAATAATCGTAAGCCCATATGTCGCTTGCACTTTAACCGATCGCAAAAGTACATAGGTCTTTTTGATATCGAAAAGAATGAAACACGACACCCTATTGCCACTGTCGATGACATTTACTCTTTCGCCGATATTCTAAAAGCAACAGCAGCACTTTATAATTAATAGTGGATAAGGCGGTATGCAAATACCGCCTAACCTAATGGTATATCGCAATCTTTTAACATAGCAACGTCTCACATATTTAGCCTGTCAGACTGATCAAGTATGGGTAGTGCCGCCCAGTTTTATTGAGGCAGCCCTCGTCCCTGAGGGCTGATTTTTGGAAACTCAGAATTTCCAGGAGAGGCCGGTCATCAGCGCGAAGCTGTCGTCACGGTCGATCATCGGGCTGTTTTTCACGTCGTCAGGCAGCACGGTATAGACGGCGCTGGCGTTCAGCCAGAGGTTCTGCGTCAGCTGGTATTTGGCCGCTACGCCCAGGTACGGGGTGACGGTTTCACCGGCGGTGTACTGCTGCAGACCGCTGCGACGGGACTCTTTCGCAGAGACGCCGTAGTAATAGTCGTTGAAGCTCTCATCGTGGAAGAGCACGCCCACCGATGGCGTCAGGGTCAGGCGCTCCATGCGGAACGGACGGAAGTAAGACATTTCACCCATCACGCCACCGCTCTCATCCATCGCATCGGCGGCAATCGCAAACTTCAGGCTACCCCAGCTTTCGTGGCGGTAGTATGCCCCGCCCAGCATCGCCGAGGCTTTACGCTCGTCCAGCTGCTTCATCGCGTGGTCGTCGTTGTCTTCCGGGTCGAAGCTCAGCGGCATCCAGGAGGCGGTGAGGCTGAGTTCGTTTTTGGCATCTTTCCAGACGATCCAGCCGCCGGTAGCCTGACGCACGTAGAAGTGTTCCCCTTCGTAGCTAATTAACGGAACCGCGGAGACATTCTCGTTATAGCCTTTATATGGCGACTCATTAAACACGGCACCCGCGCCAATTGAAAAATCATCGGCCATTGCGGACGTCGCCGTAAATAAAGCGGCCGCGATAAGTAAATTATTTTTAAACTTCATTGTTTGTAATCCATTAAATGTCATACGACCCGGCGCATAATAATGGTTACAAAAATCGCAATGCAATTTTGATATTTGTATAATATTATATATAAATTCATATAGATGAGCGTCAGGCAATGAACAAGCTGCAAATCAAACCAAGAGAATTAAAAATTGTTTCCGTCATTGCCGCGACGCACAGTATCGGTGACGCTGCCGCATTGTTAGGCATGGCCCAGGCCAATGTGAGTAAATATCTCTCTGATTTTGAGACCCGCGTTGGGCTGAAGGTGTTTGAGCGCACCACCCGCCATCTGGCGCTTACCCAGTTCGGCGAGGCACTGCTGCCCTTCATCAACGCCTCGCTGGAAAAGAACGATCAACTGGTTAATTTTATTGCAGATTATAAGCATGAAAAACGCGGCAAGGTGACCATTTATGGGCCGACGGGGATCATTACCTATCTGGCGCGCCACGTAGTTCATGAGATCGAAAATATCGGCGATATTCGCATTAGCCTGAAAACCTGCAACCTCGACCGGAATGAATATTTCGAAGGCGTCATTTTTCCCGATGATTGCGATATTTTAATTTCCTATGCTCAACCGAAAGATGAAAACCTGGTCGCCACGACCTTAACGAAATATTCTGTTACCGCTTTTGCCACCCCAGAATATATTAAGAAGCACCCTATTAATCACCCTGACGATTTAATTAACCACTCCTGCATTCTTATTGATTCAATGATCGTCGATGACGCTAACATCTGGCGTTTTCGCTCGAATCACAGCAAGCAGGTCCAGGATTATAAAGTCACCGGAAACTATATTTGCGACAACACCCAGACGGCGCTGGAACTGGCGCGCAATCATCTGGGGATCGTCTTTGCGCCCAAAGAGAGCCTGAACAAGGAGATTGACCAGGGCTTGATGGTGCCCTGCTTCACCCATCAGGAGGAGTGGTGGCTGGATCTGGTGGCTATCTTCCGTAAACGTGACTATCAGCCGTGGCGGGTGCAGTTTGTGCTGGATGGCGTGCTGAATACCCTGCGTAAGCAGATTGAGCAGGCCACCCATGGGCGGCCTGCGCTGAAAGGTTAGAACAGGCCGAGCGGTTTATCGGAGTAGCTGACCAGCAGGCACTTGGTCTGCTGGTAGTGTTCCAGCATCATCTTGTGCGTTTCACGGCCAATACCCGACTGCTTATACCCGCCAAACGCGGCATGGGCAGGGTAAGCGTGATAGCAGTTGGTCCACACGCGACCCGCCTGGATCCCGCGCCCCATCTGATACGCCAGATTGCCGTTACGGCTCCAGACGCCCGCCCCCAGGCCATACTGCGTATCGTTAGCCAGCTCCAGCGCCTCCTCCATGGTTTTGAAGGTGGTTACCGCCAGCACCGGGCCAAAGATCTCCTCCTGGAAGACGCGCATGTTGTTTTTACCGGAGAGGATGGTCGGCTCGAGGTAGTACCCCTCTTTCAGCTCACCGGCCAGCATCTTGCGCCGTCCGCCGGTCAGGATATCCGCCCCCTCTTTCTTGCCGATATCGATGTAGTTGAGGATCGTCTCCAGCTGCCCGTGGGAGACCTGCGCCCCCATCTGGGTGACGTTATCCAGCGGGTTGCCGCTGCGGATCGACTCCACGCGGCGAATGGCGCGCTCCATAAAGCGCTCGTAAATGGACTCCTGCACCAGCGCCCGGCTTGGACAGGTGCAGACCTCGCCCTGGTTGAAGGCAAAGAGCGCAAAGCCTTCCAGCGCCTTATCAAAGAAGGCGTCCTCTTCGTCCATCACGTCGGCGAAGAAGATGTTCGGCGATTTACCGCCCAGCTCCAGCGTCACCGGGATGATGTTCTGGGTGGCGTACTGCATGATCTGCTGGCCCACTTCGGTGGAGCCGGTAAACGCCACCTTGGCGATCCGTTTCGAGGTCGCCAGATATTCACCGATTTCGCCACCCGCGCCGTTCACCACGTTCACCACGCCCGGCGGGAGCAGGTCGCCCACCACTTCCATCAGCAGCAGTATCGACAGCGGCGTTAAGCGCGCCGGCTTCAGCACCACGCAGTTCCCTGCCGCCAGCGCGGGGGCCATTTTCCAGGCCGCCATCAGCAGCGGGAAATTCCAGGGGATGATCTGCCCGACCACGCCCAGCGGCTCATGGAAGTGATACGCCACGGTGTCTTTATCCACCTCGCTGATCCCCCCTTCCTGGGCACGAATACAGGAGGCGAAATAGCGGAAATGGTCGATAGCCAGCGGCACGTCGGCGGCCATGGTTTCACGGATCGGTTTCCCGTTGTCCCAGGTTTCTGCCGTCGCCAGCAACTCCAGATTCTGCTCCATGCGATCGGCGATTTTGAACAATACCGCGGCGCGATCCTGCACCGAGGTGTGCGCCCATTTCTCTTTCGCTTTATGGGCGGCGTCCAGCGCCAGATCGATATCGCGCTTCCCGGAACTGGCGATTTCGCACAGCGGCTGGCCGGTCACCGGGGTGAGGTTCTGGTAGTAATCGCCGTCGGCCGGAGGAACCCAGTCGCCGCCGATAAAGTTGTCATAACGGGCTTTAAGCTTGAGAGGAAAACCATATTCGCCAGGCAGGATACGTGCTGATGGAGGGTTGTTCGTCATGACTGTCTCCTTGTGTGTAGTGTCCTTCAAAGGTAGACCGCGACGGTGAAAATATCGCCAGTTGTCCTCTGCTTTGCGAGCCCCTTCACGCATTACCTTACTTTACGTTTGGTTTCCGGCGCTGAGCCATACTTAAAGCGCATAAACCGGGCGGAGGTAAGGATAAATGCGGCTTTTTATCGGCTTTGACGTGGGCGGAACCCACATTAAACACGGCGTGATCGACGAGGACGGCAATGAACTCACCACCGATCAGTTTGATACGCCAGAGGATGAAGAGAGTTTCAAAAAACAGTGGCGTGAGGTGGTCAAAGCTTACCAGGACGAAAATGAGATCGTGGCGATCGGGGTGAGCATCCCGGGACACATCAATACTCATACCGGCGAAGCGGCGAAAGCGGGCGCGCTGGAGTACCTGGATAACGTCAACCTGTATGACCTTTTCGCAGAGCTGACCGATCTGCCGCTGGTGGCCGACAATGACGCCAGCTGCGCCGCCCTGGGTGAGCGCTGGCGCGGCGCGGGGCGTGAGTATGAGAATTTTGTCTGCATGACGCTCGGCACCGGGATCGGCGGCGGCATTGTGCTCGGGGGCGATCTCTATCGCGGCTCGCACTACCGCGCCGGGGAGTTCGGGGTGATACCGGTCGGTAAGAACGGCGAAGGGATGCATGAGGTCGCCTCGGCCAAAGGGCTGATGGAGACCTGCCGCCGGGCGCTGGGCGTCTCCGGGGATGATATGCCGAAAGGCGAAGAGCTGTTTGAGCGCATGGAGAACGACCTGCACCTGCGCGAAGCCGTTGAAGAGTGGGCGCTGTTTCTGGCGCGCGGGGTCTACAGCGTGATTTCGATGTTCGACCCGCAGGTAGTGCTGATTGGCGGCGGTATCAGCGAGCAGGAGAAAATTTATCAACTGCTCGACAGGCACCTGCGAACCTTTGAAGAGTGGGAATCGCTGCAGGTGCCGATCCTGCCCTGCCAGTTGGGTAACCAGGCGGGCAGGCTGGGCGCCGTGTGGCTGGCAAAACAGAAGCTTGCCAGAAGCGAGACTTAAGGCTGTGCCTCCCCGCTAAAGAGCAGCGCGTCACGCAGGAGGTGATCGTTGCCTCGGCGGCGGGTGAAGCCAATGCGGTTGAAGTACTCGAGGATCTGGATCGCCAGCTTGCGCCCGACGTTAAGCCGATCGCGGAAATCCGCCGCGCAGGTGGAGCCGCGCTCGCTGTCCAGCTCCCGGATCAGGTTGGCGAAGGTGACGATGCGATCGTGGCGGTAGTAGCGATCTTTGACGATCGCCGTGATCAGCCCCTGCTGCGCCGCATGCTTCAGCACCTGACGCATGGTCTGCTCGTCGGTGGCGGTTTCACGCGCCAGGTCGCGTACCCACCAGGGTTCGTCCCCAAACAGCGCCTCCGCTTTTTGCCAGATGGCCTGCTGCTCCGGGGTAAAGCCTGCTTTATGATCCGGCAGATGCAGCCAGCCGTGGTAGCTGTGCAGCTCCCCGCTCTCGCGCATCCGCTCGATCAGCAGCAGCACCAGGGCTTCATCTTCCATCGGCAGCGCCATGCGACGCAGGCGCTCACGTCCCGGACCAGGTTCATCCTGATGCTGCTGATGGTAGGTCGCCAGCACATCCAGAATTTTACGCTGCCAGCGGGCGGCAACAGGGGTATTGAGCAGGCTGGAACCGGCCTGGATAAAACCCGGCTGCTGGACCAGCTGGCGCAGACCTTCCCCGCTGAGCTGGCGTGCCCAGCCAAACTCATCCATATTAACCGCCCCGCGCGCCAGATGCGCCAGCAGCGCGTCGTGGTCATCCGTCGCCGTTGCCAGCGTCGCCAGCCAGCTCAGGTACTCCGGCTTACGCTTCCCGCGACGCGGTGGATTGAGCGTCACGACCCGCGCCCCGGCCAGGGTGACGCGGGCAGAGATATCGCGCAGCACCAGACGATCGTTGTCGGCCAGCCACAGCGGGGTATCGAAGACCAGCTCCGCAAGACGGCCTTCCAGCAGCGAGACGCGGCCGGTAACGTGGCTGGCGGCATGGTGAATATGCAGCGGCTGCCACTGGGTGAGCGGCACGTCGCTCTGCAGGGTGACAATCACGCGCGTGGTCGGCTCCGGTGGTGCTTCGGCCAGCAGCCAGTCGCCGCGGTTAAGCTCGGCTTTTTCCGTATCGCCCACCAGGTTCAGGGCGATGCGCTGCCCGGCGTGGGCCTGTTCGACAGGCTGATTCTGCGCGTGAAGGCCACGAATACGCACCGGCTTATTAACTCCGGTCAGCCACAGGCTGTCGCCCACGCGCACTTCGCCAGAGAGCGCCGTACCGGTCACCACCAGCCCCGCCCCTTTCACGGTGAAGGCGCGGTCGATAGCCAGGCGAAAACGGTGATGATCCGCATGGGCGCGGTCAGGAAGCTGTTGCAGATGGGCGCGCAGGGCATCAATGCCCCGCCCTTCGGTGGCGACGGTGACAAACAGTGTGGCATCCGCGAAGCCATAGTCGCGCAGGGTGGCCAGCACCTCTTCGCGCACCTCCTCCACCCGGGCGTCATCAACGCGGTCGGCTTTTGTCAGCGCCACCGTCAGTTGCGGATTGCCGGTCAGATTGAGGATCTGCAGGTGCTCGCGCGTCTGCGCCATCACCCCATCATCGCAGGCCACCACCAGCAGGGCGCGATCGATGCCGCCCACCCCCGCCAGCATGTTGGACAGAAACTTTTCGTGCCCCGGCACGTCGATAAACCCCAGCACCCGGCCATCCGGCTGCGGCCAGTAGGCATAACCCAGATCGATGGTCATGCCGCGCTTTTTCTCTTCCGGCAGGCGGTCGGCGTTGACGCCGGTGATCGCCTGCAACAACGTCGTTTTGCCGTGGTCAACGTGACCGGCAGTGGCAATAATCATTTCAACAACATCTCCAGAAACAGAGCTTCATCTTCCAGACAGCGTAAATCCAGCCACAGTCGCCCGTCCTTGATCCGCCCCAGCACCGGCACGGGCAGCGATCGCCAGCGCAACGCCAGCGCATCCAGCTGACCGCCGCGCCCGTCGCGCGGGGTGAAGGTCAGGGCGGCGCCCGGGAGACGATCCACCGGCAGCGACCCGCTGCCCGGCTGGGACAGGCACTCTTCCACACGAACCTCGAAATCCGGGTAGTGGGCGGCGACCTGCGCCAGCAGCCGCTCGCCCTGACGGTGAATAGCGGCGGCATCGCGACTCAGCAGGCGCAGCGTCGGCAGCCGTTCGGCCAGCGTCTCCGGGTGGAGATAGAGACGCAAGGTCGCCTCCAGCGCGGCGAGGGTCATTTTATCCGCCCGCAGGGCGCGTTTCAGCGGGTGCTGTTGCAATCTGGCAATCAGATCGCGCCTGCCGACGATAATCCCGGCCTGCGGACCGCCCAGCAATTTGTCCCCCGAGAAGCTCACCAGGCTGACGCCTGCGGCAATCAGCGCCTGCGGCATCGGCTCTTTTGGCAGGCCGTAGCGGGTGAGATCCACCAGCGAACCGCTGCCCAGATCGACAATCACCGGCACGCTCTTCTCCTGCCCGATACGCACCAGCTCCGCCTCGTCGACGGCATGGGTGAAGCCTTCGATCTGGTAATTACTGGTATGGACCTTCATCAGCAGGGCGGTATTTTCATTGATGGCTGCGGCGTAATCCCGGTCGTGGGTGCGGTTGGTGGTGCCCACCTCCCGAAGCTGGCACCCGGCCTGGGTCATCACATCCGGGATGCGAAACGCGCCGCCAATCTCCACCAGCTCACCGCGCGAGACCACCACCTCTTTACCGCTCGCGGTGGCAGCCAGCATCAGCAGCACCGCCGCGGCGTTATTATTCACGATGCAGGCATCTTCCGCCCCGGTGAGCTGGCACAGCAGCGCCGCCAGGGCCCGGTCGCGGTGGCCGCGTCCGGCGCCGTCGAGATCGTACTCCAGGGTCACCGGGACCTGCATCGCCTGGGTAACGGCGGCAACCGCTTCCTCAGGCAGCAGCGCGCGCCCCAGATTGGTATGCAGCACCGTACCCGTCAGGTTCAGCACCTGCCGCAGCCCCTGGGCTTCATCCTGCGCCAGCCGTTTTTCGGTCTCCTGCACCCAGTCGTCACACCAGGCCGGCAGGTGATTGTCGGCGCGGATCCCGGCGCGGGCTTCGTCCTGGAGCAGGCGCAAGGTCTCCACCGTTCGGCTGTGACCAAAGCGGGCAATAACGGGAGTAAGACGGGCATCGCGAAGCAGACGATCGGTCGCGGGGAGTTGGCTGTAGAGAGCGTGCTGAGTAGTCATGAATGCGCCTGACGGTTAGGTATCTTCCCCCCTCCCGACGGGAGAGGGAGTCAATGTCAGGTGCGATTGTAGCGCGTCCGGCAGGGAAGTGTTAACGGGCTACGTCAAGCCTTTGGCGGTTCGGTGCGGGCGAAACTTTCGCGCTGGAAGAGGGTTTCCGCCAGCTTCACCAGCAGCGGACGATCGACGCACCAGCCTGGCGAAACGCGGCGGAAATTGAGGTAGCCGATGGCGCAGGCGATAGCGATGGTCGCCAGGTTGACGCTGTCGGTGGCAATTTTCCCCTCGCGGATCAGCTGTTCACAGTGGTCGAGGCTACGAACGATTTTCTCGCGCTGGCGCAGTAGCTCCGTTTCAGACTGCTGTGCCGCCGGGCGGGCCTGTTCACGCACGGATGCTAACGCCGCATCCATAATCCCGTCCGCCAGCGCCTCGATTTGCCGGATAGCGAGCGCCGCTTTGGGCTCACGGGGGATCATCGCCGGGGCGATATCCAGCAGTTCGATGTAGCTGGCAATGATCGGCGAGTCGAACCAGTGCTCACCCTCATCGGTGACCAGTGCCGGGACTTTACCCAGGGGATTGTACTGCGCGACACCGCTTTCAGCCTGATAGGGCTGTTCATTAATAAATTCAAAAGTGATGCCTTTCTCCAGCAGGAGAATGGAGATTTTACGCACGAAGGGACTGGTATAACTGCCGATGAGTTTCATTGCCTGCTCCTTATCCGCCAACAAAAGGATAAGTATGGCCCAGGCATAGAAAAAAGGCAGGTACGCGGATCGCATACCTGCCTTTTTGGGGATTAATGGTCGAGATAGAGGTAGTGCATCCAGCTGGTCATACGCAGCAGGACTTTACGCATCACGGAAACGTGGGCGAAGTGATCGGAATAGACCGCCACCTGGGCGTAAATGCCGTCAGGCAGGGCGTCCACGTCGGCGTTCGGATCCAGTTCGATGGTACCAATCACACCGTCGGTACCCGGCACCACCGTCAGCGCCTGCAGCACCCCCTGCGCCTGGTAGGAACCGCCGGGCACCACCGGCAGAATGCTGGTGAGCTTACCGGAGAAGACCTGGCCCGGCAGGGCATTAAATACCACTTCGGCTTCATCGCCTGGTTTCAGACGCAGTAACGAGTTCTGGCGGAACTGCGCCACAATCTGGCGTTTCTGCTCAGGGATAAAGACCATCACCGGACGCAGCGGCAGTGAAGCCGCGTAGGTACCTGGGCGAATCAGCACCTGGGTGATGTAGCCGTTGCTCGGCGCACGGATGACGGTCTGGTCCAGGTTGTATTGCGCTTCCGCTAACTGGGCGCGCAGGGAGGCAATCTGCGACTGCTCACCGTTAGACATGCTCTCTAACTGGCTCTGGATCTGAACCTGTTCCGCCACCGACGCTTTCACCATGGCGTCCTGCGCCAGGTAATTTTGCCGCGCGTTATCAATATCGCTTTCAGAGAAGGGATTCACCTTCGCCTGGCTGCCTTTTACATAACGCTGATAGTCTTTTAACAGACGATCGCGTTCGGCCGACACGCGGGTGGTATTCGATTGGGCTTCCGCCAGCTGAGCTTTCAGGACATCAATATTGTGTGTCGCCGTCACCAGGTCCGCCTGCAGGCGATCGACGCGGGCTTTATACCTGCCCGGATCGATTTTAAATAACACTTCGCCTTTTTTAATAAGCTGGTTATTTTTATCCGTGACTTCCGTAACAACTCCCGTTACCTGCGGCGTAATCGGAATAGAGATAACCGCTTTCTGCGCCGTGAACGTATACGGGTGGTTATAGTTCATTAATAAAATAAGCGCGGCAACAATAAACACACCGCCCAGGGTCGCGGTCGCCAGTGTCCACTGGTTTACCGGAATACGGAATATTTTAAAGATGGCCCACGCAAACGCGGCATAGGTCAGAATGATCAACAGATCCATGATTAGTGCTCCGGCGTATTCTTATCAGCAACAGGCGGCACTGCGGCCAGTTTTTGTTCCAGCTCGGCTACGCGCTTTGCCAGCGCATCCACGTCGGGATTACGGTCTGGCGGCTGAATGTGGTTTTGCATACCCCACCCGCGTTCGGGCTGATAAAGGGTTGCCCAAATCCACAGAAACGGCCAGATAGCATGGAGCGTAAACAGGCTAATCCACCCCGCCGTATGAATAGCATCAGCATGGGGATGATTGCGCTTTTTGGCCATGTTATACGGAATGTCATGGATAGCGATGATTCCATAAAAAAGAACCAGGAAGACAAAAATCAACACACCCAGCGCAAAATAGTTGAGAAACATATTTGCCTCACTAAATAAATCGTAAACTCATTAAAATAATTAATGGTAAGTAGCCACATTAATTCATTCTTAAGCACATAAAGATGTACTTATTATTTCAGAGCCGGGGAGTATGGTTTTTTCTTATATCTCCATGCAAGTTTAGAAGCGTGTCAAAATATATCCTGAATAATAATAGACTTAAGTTTACAGTTTGAGCTTAATCCAGCTTAGAACTTTTCGCCATACCACATTACCGCTACGCTTTTTTAGCTATAAGTGTTGCTGAGTTACAGCCTGGCGTCGATTGTAAGAGCAGATGTTGCCAGCGATCACATCCAGAGAAATCCGCATAAAAATTTTTGTGGATTTGATCACACTCCGGAAACAAATCCGCGACGACGAAATGTGATTTGTTTCACATTTAATGGCCTTAGCTGCCGCTTTTGCGTTCATTGTATTTTTTTTACACGTCATTTTTGTGATATTGATCACTTCATTTCTCACCACACCCCCTACATTTACGTGACTCAGATCACACAAATTTGGCCTGTCTGGACAGCTAAACAATTAAGTGCCAGATTTCACGCATCAGAACAGGGCAACCTCTGCCGCCGCATTAACAACAAACCTCGGGCTCAAGGCCTGCGTAAACAGAAGAAGGGGTGTTTTATGTCATCCGATTTTAAGATCAAAGTACAAAGCTTTGGTCGATTCCTCAGCAACATGGTGATGCCAAATATCGGCGCGTTTATCGCGTGGGGTATCATCACCGCGTTATTTATTCCGACAGGGTGGTTGCCTAACGAAACGCTGGCGAAACTTGTTGGCCCAATGATCACCTATCTGCTGCCGCTGCTCATCGGTTATACCGGTGGTCGTCTGGTGGGCGGTGACCGTGGCGGCGTGGTCGGTGCGATCACCACCATGGGTGTTATCGTCGGTGCGGATATGCCGATGTTCCTCGGCGCAATGATTGCCGGTCCTCTGGGCGGCTGGGCGATTAAGAAATTTGACGTCTGGGTCGATGGCAAGATCAAATCCGGCTTCGAAATGCTGGTGAACAACTTCTCTGCCGGCATCATCGGTATGATCCTGGCGATTCTGGCGTTCCTCGGCATTGGCCCGGCAGTTGAAGTGCTCTCCAAAATTCTGGCGGCGGGCGTTAACTTCATGGTTGCCCACGACATGCTGCCGCTGGCGTCCATCTTTGTTGAACCGGCGAAAATCCTGTTCCTGAACAACGCCATTAACCACGGTATCTTCTCACCGCTGGGTATTCAGCAGTCTCACGATCTCGGCAAGTCTATCTTCTTCCTGATCGAAGCTAACCCGGGTCCGGGTATGGGCGTCCTGCTGGCGTATATCTTCTTCGGTCGCGGTAGCGCTAAACAGTCTGCGGGCGGTGCGGCAATCATCCACTTCCTGGGCGGTATCCACGAAATTTACTTCCCGTACGTGCTGATGAACCCACGTCTGATCCTCGCCGTTATCCTCGGCGGTATGACTGGCGTGTTCACACTGAGCGTGCTGGGTGGCGGCCTGGTTTCTCCGGCATCTCCGGGTTCTATCCTGGCGGTACTGGCGATGACCCCGAAAGGCGCTTACTTCGCTAACCTGGCAGCAATCTTCGCGGCCATGGCGGTCTCCTTCGTGGTCTCTGCAATCCTGCTGAAAACCAGCAAGGTGAAAGAAGAAGACGATATCGAAGCGGCAACCCGTCGTATGCAGGACATGAAATCCCAGTCTAAAGGTATTGCTGCAACGCCGCTGGCTGCGGGTGATGTCTCTAACGACCTGAGCCACGTACGTAAAATCATCGTCGCCTGCGACGCTGGTATGGGTTCCAGCGCCATGGGTGCAGGCGTCCTGCGTAAGAAAGTGGCGGATGCGGGTCTGACCCAGATCTCCGTGAACAACAGCGCGATTAACAGCCTGCCGCCGGATGTTGACCTGGTCATCACCCACCGCGATCTGACCGAGCGTGCGATGCGCCAGGTACCGCAGGCGCAGCATATTTCTCTGACCAACTTCCTCGACAGCGGCCTGTACACCAGTCTGACCGAACGTCTGGTTGCGGCGCAGCGCCACGAAGATAACGAAGTGAAAGTGCGTACCAGCCTGCAGGACAGCTTCGACGAGAGCAACAGCCACCTGTTCAAGCTGGGTGCGGAGAACATCTTCCTTGGCCGTACCGCGAGCCATAAAGAAGAAGCGATTCGCTTCGCCGGTGAGCAGCTGGTGAAAGGCGGCTACGTTCAGCCAGAATATGTTGAAGCGATGCTGGAACGTGAAAAACTGACCCCGACCTACCTGGGCGAATCCATTGCGGTGCCGCACGGTACGGTTGAAGCGAAAGATCGCGTCCTGAAAACCGGCGTGGTGTTCTGTCAGTACCCGGCAGGCGTGCGCTTCGGTGAAGAAGAAGACGATATCGCCCGTCTGGTGATTGGTATCGCGGCCCGTAACAACGAGCACATCCAGGTGATTACCAGCCTGACCAATGCCCTGGACGACGAGACCGTTATCGAACGTCTGGCTAACACCACCAGCGTCGAAGAAGTTCTGGCGCTGCTGAACAAGTAAGTTCTGTACCTCCCTCTCCCCGTCGGGGAGAGGGCTAGGGTGAGGGGAAATTAGCGTGGTTCCTCACCCCAGCCCTCTCGGGTAAAAACATTGATAAAGGTTAATACTATGAAAGCATTACATTTTGGCGCAGGTAACATCGGTCGTGGCTTTATCGGCAAACTGCTGGCAGACGCGGGCATTACGCTGACATTCGCCGATGTAAATCAGACGGTACTTGATGCCCTGAATGCACGTCATAGCTATCAGGTGCATGTGGTAGGTGAAAACGAGCAGGTCGAAACCGTAAGCGGCGTGAACGCGGTTAGCAGCATTGGCGACGACGTTATCGATCTGATTGCCGGGGTTGACCTGGTCACCACCGCCGTCGGTCCGGTGGTTCTGGAGCGTATCGCGCCGGCGGTGGCGAAAGGTCTGGCAAAACGTAAAGCTCAGGGCAACGAGGCCCCGCTGAACATCATCGCCTGTGAAAACATGGTGCGCGGCACCACCCAGTTGAAAGGCCACGTCATGGCCGCAGTGGCTGAAGAAGATAAAGCCTGGGTTGAAGAGCACGTCGGCTTTGTTGATTCCGCCGTGGACCGCATCGTTCCTCCGTCAGAATCCGCCACTAACGATCCGCTGGAAGTGACCGTTGAGACCTTCAGCGAGTGGATCGTCGATAAAACCCAGTTCAAGGGCGCGCTGCCTGAGATCGCCGGAATGGAATTAACTGATAACCTGATGGCATTTGTCGAGCGTAAGCTCTTCACGCTGAACACCGGGCATGCTATAACCGCCTACCTCGGTAAATTAGCCGGTCATCAGACCATTCGTGACGCCATTCTCGATGAGAACGTCCGCGCCGTGGTAAAAGGTGCAATGGATGAGAGCGGCGCGGTACTGATTAAACGCTACGGTTTTGATGCCGATAAGCATGCGGCATATATTCAGAAAATCCTCGGTCGTTTTGAAAACCCGTATCTGAAAGATGACGTTGAGCGCGTTGGCCGTCAGCCGCTGCGCAAACTGAGTGCGGGCGATCGCCTGATCAAACCGCTGCTTGGCACCCTGGAATACGGTCTGCCGCACAGCAACCTGGTTCAGGGTATTGCCGCCGCGATGCACTACCGCAGCGAAGAAGATCCGCAGGCGCAGGAGCTGGCGCAGCTAATTGCCGAGAAAGGTCCACAGGCCGCGCTGGCGCAGGTATCCGGTCTGGATGCCAACAGCAACGTGGTTGTGGAGGCGGTGAACGTTTATAACGCAACCAAATGATGCAGGAACTGGCGCAGGTCATCCTGCGCCCGGAAGATAGATTGTCAGATATGCAGGCAATAATGGAACAAACCCAGGCCTTTGAAAACCGTGTGCTGGAGCGTCTGAATGCTGGCAAAACCGTACGAAGCTTCCTGATATCCGCCGTCGAGTTATTAACCGAGGCGGTGAATATCCTGGTGCTTCAGGTGTTTCGCAAAGACGACTACGCGGTGAAATACGCAGTTGAACCGTTGCTCGACGGTGACGGCCCCTTGGGCGATTTATCCGTGCGTATGAAACTGATCTATGGCCTGGGCGTCATCAGCCGTCACGAGTATGAAGATGCCGAACTGCTGATGGCATTGCGTGAAGAGCTGAATCACGACGGTAACGAGTATGCGTTTACCGACGATGAGATCCTCGGCCCGCTGGGCGAGTTGCACTGCGTCACCGCCCTGCCCCCGGCACCGCATTTTGATACCAGCGATCCTGAGCTGTACGCCATGCAGAAACAGCGTTACCAGCAGATCGTTCGCTCCACGATGGTACTCTCCCTGACCGAGCTGATTTCCCGAATCAGCTTAAAAAAAGCGTTTCAGAAGTAAGCCTGCGCACATTCGTGTATCATTTGTAGTAATTCCCCCTGTTTTTAGAGCCATTTGTCATGAAAGAAGTCGAAAAGAGTGAAATCAAACGCCTGAGCGATCGCCTGGATCTGATCCGCCACCAGCAGGCCAGCCTGTCGCTGGTTGACGCCGCCGAGAAGTACGCCGAGCTGGAAAAAGAGAAAGCGACGCTGGAAACCGAAATCGAGCGCCTGCGCGGCGTGAAAGAGCAGAAGCTGAGCAAAGAAGCGCAGAAGTTGTCCAAACTGCCTTTCCGCCGTGCCATCACCAAAAAAGAGCAGGCCGATATGGGCAAGCTGAAGAAAAGCGTGCGTGGCCTGGTGGTTGTACACCCGATGACCGAGCTGGGTCGTGAAATGGGTCTGAAAGAGATGACCGGTTTTTGCAAGACTGAGTTTTGATAGTTTCATCTCTATTAATTTAGTCGTTTTAGCCCAATATATTCGCGCGATTAATATATTGGGCTTTTAGTATTTTAAAATTTTCATCTTGCCGATTTAAGTCGGCATGTAATATCACGTAGATACCGCTATTACCCCCGCTTTTAATCAATCCTTCCGAGATTGTTAAATTTGTGAATTAAGTTGTTCAGAATTAATCAAAGTCACACGACATTTTTACTTTAAAAAAATCCAGCCAGAGAGTACTCTGATCAATAACCGTACAGTAACTATGGTTATGCTTCTCCTACTTTTCTATTTGAGGACTCGTAATGGACATGAGCAACCTACTTCTGGACTTTAGAATAACCTCACACTGTAATCTCGGATGTGATTTGTGCTTCCGTAATCCTGGTATAAAAGATTCCACTCTCATAAACGCGCTAAATATTATTGAGCGCATGTATAATATTGGTTTCCGTCGTATAGGATTTACTGGTGGTGAACCGACGTCCAGAGCGGATTATATTCATTTAATTGAATATGCAAAGCAAATGGGTTTTATGACCTATCTATCTACAGTTGGACACCGCTTTATTATGGATCATGAGCGGTTAAATTCGGTTCTGGATTGGGTGGGATTGCCAATAGATGGAATTGATAAGCGTGTTAACACAGATATTCGCAGTGATAAAATGAGTAATCAACATAGAGTCATTAAAAGCATATTAACTTGGCTACCAAACAATAATAACCATATTAATATAAAACTTACTACTGTAGTTTCTAAGTCTAATATTAATATGTTGAATGATATTGTTAACTGGGTTGAGGCTCTTCCATATAAAATTCAGGCATGGCGATTTTATCAATTCTGTCCTTTAGGGGTGGGAAAAGAAAGAAGAGACAAACTTGAAATTAACACAGATCTTTTTTCATATAAAATGAATATGTTGAAACTACAATATCCATTTATGCCCATCAGTTGGGCTACCTTCGAAGAGAGGGATAAAGCAAATGTAGTCATGGAACCAAATTTTGACATTATCATCCCCGATGGTGAAAATTATACTCTGCTGGGCAATATGCTGACCGACTCACCGGATAAAATTATCAGTGCTATTTTTGGGAATAGTGAAATCATGAGAAAATGTGAGAATAACCGTTTCTGGCTGGAAGATAGGGAGTTTAAGGCATGAGATATAACTATCTTAATATGGATCCTTGGTCTGCAGATAAAAAGAGTGCAATAATAAAAGGCCACCCCTTTACATATGTTTATCCGGAAATTCTGGGGTAGGTAAAAGTACACTTTTGAAGAAGTTATCCACACGTTTATTTAAACAAGACTCGTACACAATCGCTATAGATGAAAAAAGCGTTCATCATTCTCTTCTGCCTTATCTGTTCGATGATACAAGAAATTACGGTTATCTTATTCAACTTAATTTTATGATACAACGTGCACTGATCATAAAATCCTGGCTGGATAAAGGCTACAATCTAATAATGGAACGTTCTCATCTTGAAGATTATATATTTATAAGTTTTATGTACAAAGCTGGCTACGTAAATAAGATTCAATACGACTCCTATATTGAACTATGGAAAAGAATTAGCGAATTACTCATAGAACCCGATATCATTGCTTTAATTAATTATTCAGTAGATCATTCTCTTTCTCATCTTAAAAATGATGAAATGCAAGGAATAAGGCCAGAAGAATTTCCTAATGAAGAAATGAAAATTAAATGGATATCAGGTTGGCATGCAGAGTACCAGAATTATGTGGATAATCTTCCAGAACATCTAAGCCAACGGGTGCAGGTGTGTAATCATCCTGATAATATCGAATCATTTTCTGATAAAATAATTCAAAAAATTATGTTTTTAAGGAGATAAAATGCGTCAGAGAATAATCGTGTGCCCAGTGATCCAAAACAAAGGCGAGTATCTGCTTTGTAAAATGGCATCGGACCGTGGCGTTTTTCCGGGACAATGGGCCCTCCCTGGCGGCGGTATGGAACCGGGTGAGACAATGGAAATCGCACTAAGGCGAGAAATCAAGGAAGAGCTAGGTGAAGATCTTCTTATCACTGACATTCAACCGTGGGCATTCCGGGACGATACCCGTCTTAAAACCTATCATGATGGTGCCACTGAGGAAATTTACATGATCTATCTTATTTTTGATTGCGTGAGTGCCAACCGGAATATCAGCTTCAATGAGGAATTTCAGGAAATTATCTGGGTATCACCTGAAAAGCTTAAAGATATGGACCTAAACGAGGCCACCCTGATCACTTTCGCTCAAAAAGGGCTCCTTTAACGATTTTTCGTTTTGCTTGATGAGCGCGGGGTTAGTGCATTCTTTGCAAGCCCCGCTCAAATTGGCCCAACCAATTCCGCAACCAACCCTTCCCTGGTTCACACTTCCATAATCTTCACTTACAAAATCATTGCCGACCAATAACATTTGGTTAACCATTTGTTGTCATTAACCCTACATCACACTATTGGCAGGACCACTTTTACACTGAATGTGACGCAGAGATGAGCACAGACTCACCGCCTCACAACCAGTGTGGTCCTCAGGAGACCTGCAATGAGCCTCTGGCAACAAAACTACGATCCGGCAGGAAACATCTGGCTGTCGAGCCTGATCGCCTCGCTACCTATCCTGTTTTTCTTCTTCGCGCTGATTAAACTCAAGCTGAAGGGATACCTTGCCGCGACGTACACCGTCGCTATTGCCCTGATGGTCGCGCTGTTCTTCTACAAAATGCCGGTCGATCGCGCGCTGGCCTCTGTCGTCTATGGCTTCTTCTACGGCCTGTGGCCGATCGCCTGGATAATCATTGCTGCGGTCTTCGTCTATAAAATCTCGGTCAAGACCGGGCAGTTCGACATTATCCGCTCGTCGATTCTTTCCATTACGCCGGACCAGCGCCTGCAGATGCTGATCGTCGGCTTCTCCTTCGGCGCGTTCCTTGAAGGGGCCGCCGGATTCGGTGCGCCAGTGGCGATCACCGCCGCGCTGCTGGTCGGGCTGGGCTTTAACCCGCTGTATGCCGCCGGGCTGTGTCTGATCGTTAACACCGCGCCGGTGGCGTTTGGTGCGATGGGCATTCCGATTCTGGTCGCCGGGCAGGTGACCGGGCTGGACAGCTTTGAGATTGGCCAGATGGTGGGCCGTCAGCTGCCGTTCCTGACCATTATCGTGCTGTTCTGGATCATGGCGATTATGGACGGCTGGCGCGGCGTGAAGGAGACCTGGCCTGCGGTGATGGTCGCCGGTGGCTCGTTCGCTATCGCCCAGTACCTGAGCTCAAACTTCCTCGGCCCGGAACTGCCGGACATTATCTCGTCCCTGGTTTCTCTGGTCTGCCTGACGCTGTTCCTGAAACGCTGGCAGCCGGTGCGTATCTTCCGCTTTGCCGATATGGGCGCCTCGCAGGTCGATCAGACCCTGGCCCGCACCGGCTACACGCCGGGACAGATTGTCCGCGCCTGGTCGCCGTTCCTGTTCCTGACCGCGACCGTTACCCTGTGGAGTATTCCGCCGTTTAAAGCCCTGTTCGCTCCGAACGGCGCGCTGTACGACATGGTGGTGAATATCTCCGTGCCGTTCCTCGACAAGATGGTCGCGCGTATGCCGCCGGTGGTGCACGACGCCACGCCGTACGCGGCGGTATTCAAGTTCGACTGGTTCTCTGCCACCGGCACGGCAATCCTGTTTGCCGCTCTCCTCTCCGTGGTATGGCTGCGCATGAAGCCGGCTGCTGCGGTGCAGACGTTTGCCGCTACCCTTAAAGAGCTGATGCTGCCGATCTACTCCATCGGCATGGTGCTGGCGTTCGCGTTTATCTCGAACTATTCCGGTCTGTCATCGACGCTGGCGCTGGCGCTGGCCCATACCGGCTCCGCGTTTACCTTCTTCTCGCCGTTCCTCGGCTGGCTGGGGGTGTTCCTGACCGGGTCAGATACCTCGTCAAACGCCCTGTTTGCGGCCCTGCAGGCCACGGCCGCCCAGCAGATTGGCGTGTCGGATGTGCTGCTGGTGGCGGCCAACACCACCGGCGGCGTGACCGGCAAGATGATCTCGCCTCAGTCCATCGCCATTGCCTGTGCGGCGGTAGGCCTGGTGGGCAAAGAGTCGGATCTGTTCCGCTTTACCGTTAAACACAGCCTGATATTTACCTGCATGGTCGGGGTGATCACCACCCTGCAGGCCTATGTCTTAACCTGGATGATCCCATGATAGTGATGCCCAGACGCCTGTCCGACGAGATCGCTTCTCGCGTGCGGGCGCTGATTGAAGAGATGCAGCTGGAGGCGGGCATGAAGTTGCCCGCCGAGCGCCAGCTTGCCACCCAGCTTGGCGTGTCGCGCAACTCGCTGCGCGAAGCCTTAGCGACCCTGGTCAGCGAAGGGGTTCTGGTGAGCCGTCGCGGTGGCGGCACTTTTGTGCGCTGGCAGCATGATGACTGGTCCGGACAGAACATTGTTCAGCCGTTGAAAACCCTGATGGAGAACGACCCGGACTACAGCTTTGATATCCTCGAAGCCCGCCACGCCATCGAAACCAGCACCGCCTGGCATGCGGCCATGCGGGCGACCGAGGCGGATAAAGAGAAGCTCAAGGCCTGCTTTGAAGCCACGCAAAGCAGCGACCCGGATATCGCCTCGCAGGCGGACGTGCGTTTTCATCTGGCCATCGCCGAGGCCTCGCACAACGTCGTTCTGCTCCAGACCATGCGCGGCTTCTTCGACCTGCTGCAATCCTCCGTTAAGCAGAGCCGCCAGCGCATGTACCTGGTGCCCCCCGTTTTTGCCAGGCTGACCGAGCAGCACGAGGCGGTACTCAACGCCATTCTTGCCGGTGATGCCGAAGCCGCACGCGCAGCGATGATGGCGCATCTGGGCTTCGTCCACACCACCATTAAACGATTCGATGAAGATCAGGCCCGACAGGCGCGTATTACCCGTCTGCCTGGCGACAACGCTATTTCCAGGGAGAACAATTCATGATCATTTCCGCAGCCAGCGATTATCGCGCCGCCGCCCAGCGCATTCTGCCGCCGTTCCTGTTTCACTATATCGACGGCGGAGCCTATTCCGAATACACCCTGCGTCGCAACGTGGAAGACCTGTCGGAAGTGGCCCTGCGTCAGCGCGTGCTGAAGAATATGTCTGACCTGAGCCTTGAGACAAAACTGTTCAACGAAACGCTCTCCATGCCGGTGGCCCTCGCCCCGGTCGGGCTGTGCGGCATGTATGCCCGTCGCGGTGAAGTGCAGGCCGCAGCGGCGGCGGATGCGAAAGGCATTCCCTTTACCCTCTCCACCGTCTCGGTCTGCCCGATTGAAGAGGTCGCCCCGACCATCAAGCGCCCGATGTGGTTCCAGCTGTACGTCCTGCGCGATCGCGGGTTTATGCGCAATGCCCTGGAGCGCGCCAAAGCGGCAGGCTGTTCGACCCTGGTCTTTACCGTGGATATGCCGACGCCCGGCGCACGTTACCGCGATGCCCACTCCGGGATGAGCGGTGCGAACGCAGCGATGCGCCGCTACTGGCAGGCGGTGACGCATCCGCAATGGGCCTGGGATGTGGGGGTGAACGGTCGCCCGCATGACCTGGGGAATATCTCCGCCTATCTGGGTAAACCGACGGGACTGGAAGATTACATTGGCTGGCTGGCGAATAACTTCGATCCGTCGATCTCGTGGAAAGACCTGGAGTGGATCCGCGAGTTCTGGGATGGCCCGATGGTGATCAAAGGGATCCTCGATCCGGAAGATGCCCGGGATGCGGTGCGCTTTGGCGCGGACGGGATTGTGGTGTCGAACCATGGCGGTCGTCAGCTCGACGGCGTGCTCTCTTCGGCCCGCGCCCTGCCCGCCATTGCCGATGCGGTCAAAGGCGATATCGCCATACTGGCAGATTCCGGTATCCGCAACGGTCTGGACGTGGTACGCATGATTGCCCTCGGGGCCGACACCGTGCTGCTGGGCAGGGCGTATCTGTACGCTCTGGCGACCCACGGTCAGGCGGGGGTGGCGAATCTGCTGAACCTTATCGAGAAAGAGATGAAGGTGGCGATGACGCTGACCGGCGCGAAAACCATCCCGGAAATCAGCAAGGAGATGCTGGTGCAGGAGTTGAGTAAGATCCCTGCCGGGCTGGCACCACTGGCGCAGGGAAATGCGGCTTAGGTTGGTGCGGTCTGATCCCCTCACCCTGACCCTCTCCCCAAAGGGGAGAGGGGATGGTAAGCTGCCCCCCGCAATTTCAGAGCCTAATGAAATGGGGCAGCATGCTTAACATCGTCTTATTTGAACCAGAAATTCCGCCTAATACCGGCAATATTATCCGCCTGTGCGCCAACACCGGTTTTCGTCTGCACATCATCGAGCCGATGGGCTTTACGTGGGACGACAAGCGTCTGCGCCGCGCCGGGTTGGATTATCATGAATTTACCGCCGTGATCCGCCATAAGGATCAGGCCGCATTTATGGAAGCGGAAAAGCCGGAACGGATCTTTGCCCTGACCACTAAAGGCACGCCTGCCCACAGCGCAGTTAGCTATCAGGAAGGCGACTATCTGCTGTTTGGCCCGGAAACGCGCGGCCTGCCGGCCACCATTCTTGATGCCCTGCCAGCTGAACAAAAAATCCGTATTCCGATGATGCCGGACAGCCGCAGCATGAACCTGTCGAACGCGGTGTCGGTGGTGGTGTATGAGGCCTGGCGCCAGTTGGGATACCCTGGCGCCATTCTCAGAAGTTAAATCCCGTCGCCATACTCAAAGGTATGGTGGCCGTTGAAGAACTGATCCATATCCATCGCCGGTTTATCGCTGTCCGGCTTGCCGACGATACGCGCCGGAACGCCTGCGGCGGTGGTATGCGGCGGTACGGGTTGCAGCACGACTGAACCGGCGCCAATCTTCGCGCCGCGCCCGACTTCGATATTGCCGAGGATCTTCGCGCCTGCGCCAATCATTACCCCTTCACGAATTTTCGGGTGACGGTCGCCGCTGGTTTTCCCGGTCCCGCCGAGGGTTACGGACTGCAGGATCGAGACGTCGTTTTCAATCACCGCCGTTTCACCCACCACAATACCGGTCGCGTGGTCGAGCATGATGCCACGACCAATTTTCGCCGCCGGGTGAATATCCACCTGGAAGGTCACGGAAACCTGGTTTTGCAGGAAGATGGCCAGCGCGCGGCGGCCTTCGTTCCACAGCCAGTGGCCGATACGGTAGGACTGCAGGGCGTGGAAACCTTTCAGATAGAGCAGCGGTGTGGAGTATTTATCCACCGCCGGGTCGCGGTTGCGAACCGCCTGAATGTCACAGGCGGCGGAGGCGATCATCTCCGGGTCGGCCGCATAGGCCTCTTCCACCACTTCGCGAATGGCGATAGCGGGCATGATCGGTGAAGCCAGTTTATTGGCGAGCATATAGCTCAGGGCGCTGCCGAGGTTTTCGTGCTTGAGTAGCGTCGCGTGGTAGAAGCTGGCCAGCATAGGCTCACAGTCAGCCAGAGCCCGGGCTTCGGCTTTAATATTGTTCCAGACGATATCCAGTTCTTCACACGGCATTGCTTACTCCAGACGTAATGATAATGACCGGCCAGTTCTTTGCCGGCCGGGTCATTCAGGTGACAACGCTTTCCTGCAGTTAACTGCTGCTACGCTCGTCCTTGCGTGCACGACCTAATAAGGTCAATGCTGCCTCGCGCGCATTTTTTCCGCAATACAATACCTGATAAATTTCCTCGGTTATTGGCATTTCGACACCAAAACGGTGTGCCAGCTCGCGGACTTCTTTGGTATTGCGGTAGCCTTCCACCACCTGGCCGATCTTCTCCTGCGCGCCGATCACGTCCATGCCCTGGCCCAGCATCATGCCGAAACGACGGTTACGGGACTGGTTGTCGGTACAGGTCAGCACCAGATCGCCTAACCCTGCCATCCCCATAAAGGTGGCCGGATCGGCACCGAGCGCCGCGCCAAGGCGGGACATTTCAGTCAGCCCGCGGGTGATCAGGGCGGTACGCGCGTTCGCGCCAAAGCCGATGCCGTCGGACATGCCCGCACCGATAGCGATCACGTTCTTCACCGCGCCGCCCAGCTGGACGCCGATAAAATCGGGGTTGCTGTAGACGCGGAAGCTTTTGCCGCAGTGCAGCAGCTGCTGCAGATCGTCAGCGAAGGTCTCGTCGGTGGAGGCCAGCGAGATAGCCGTTGGCAGCCCTGCCGCCAGCTCTTTCGCAAAGGTCGGGCCGGAGATCACCGCCAGCGGAATAGCATCCCCAAGCGCTTCACGGGCGACATCCTGCAGCAGGCGGCCAGTCTCGGCTTCCAGCCCTTTGGTCGCCCAGACCACGCGGGCATCATCACGCATCAGCGGTTTAATCTGACGCAGCACTTCGCCAAAGACATGGCTCGGCACCACGATCAGAATATTACGGCTGGCAGCAAGCGCAGTCGCAAGGTCGCTTTCAAGATGTAGTGAGTCAGGGAAAGGCACATCGGGGAGAAACGCAACGTTGCAGCGATCGGCTTCTAACGTCGCGATATGTTCAGGATTGTGGCCCCAGAGAACCACTTCGTGACCATTTCTTGCCAGGGTGATAGCAAGAGCGGTGCCGTAAGAGCCGGCACCGATCACAGTCATTGACGCATTGACAGTACTCATCAGGCATCCTGATGTTGGTCAGTACCTTCGCCAGCTTGCTGCTGCAGATAGTTCATAAACAGCGCATCGAAGTTCACCGGCGCAAGGTTCAGTTGCGGGAACGTACCGCGGGAAACCAGGCTGGTGATGCATTCACGGGCATACGGGAACAGGATGTTCGGGCAGTATGCGCCCAGGCAATGCGCCATCTGATTACCTTCGATGCCGCCGATGGAGAAGATGCCGCCCTGCTGTACTTCACACAGGAATGCAGTCTCTTCGCCCAGAGAGGCGGTTACGGTAACACGCAGCACGACTTCATACACATCTTCCGCCAGCTGGGTGGAAGCGGTATCCAGATCAAGTTTAACCTCTGGCTGCCAGTCTTTCTGGAAAACGTGCGGCGCATTAGGTGCTTCGTAGGAGACATCTTTGGTGTAGATGCGCTGGATCTGGAAAGTCATTTCGGTATTGTTTTGTTCTGACATGGAAAAACCCTTTTTAATTGTCCTAAAACGCCTTAGCGCAGCAGGGGATCAAGTCCACCACGCGCATCAAGCGCATACAAGTCATCACAGCCACCAATGTGCTGCGCATCGATAAAAATCTGCGGAACCGTCGTACGGCCACTACGTTTAATCATCTCTTCACGCTTTGCAGCATCGCCATCAATAGGCAACTCCTGGAAAGCAACGCCTTTGCTGTCCAGCAGCGCTTTTGCACGATGGCAGAACGGGCAGGTCGCTTTGGTGTAGATCTCGATATTGGCCATGACTCAACTCCTGTTTATTTACCGCGAACCAGAGGCAGATTCTCGCCGCTCCAGCCAGAGATGCCGTCTTTCAGGACAGTGACGTTAGCAAAGCCTGCTTTGACGAGGTTATTTGCCGGCTCCTGAGCCTGCATACCGGTGCCATCAACGACAATAACGGGTTTATCTTTATGCTTTTCCAGTTCGCCAAGGTTATTGGCTTTGATTTCGGTCGGCAGCAGGTTAATGGCGCCTGCAATGTGACCTTTACGGAAATCGTCGCGCTGACGCAGATCGACAACGACGGCCTCTTCTTTATTGATGAGACGCGTTGCTTCGCCGCGGTTGATCACCTTCACTTTCGAAGTGAGGCCTTTAAAAGTGGTGAACAGTACTGCTGCCAGTAGACCAATCCACGCGATACAAAGTATGGGGTGGCGGCTGACAAATTGCATAATTTCTTGCATGGGGGGTAACGACTCCCGACTGAGTGAATAAAAAACCAGGACAGGAGTATACCTGTGCGTTGTGGCAAATACAGCCAGCGACAATAAGCTAATCCATTTTCTGCGTACTGCCACGAAAAAAAGACCAAAATTCCCCTATCCTTACCCTTAGCCCGGCGGTTTCTTTGATCTTCTGCGGCTATTTGATCGATTCAGCTGTAGTAAAATTACGCAAATTTTTTGTCTTTTGAGCAAAGAGGTTGTCGCAATGTCGGTTTCTAAAAAACCTATGGTACTGATGATTCTGGACGGCTATGGCTATCGCGAAGATCAGCAGGATAACGCCATTTTCAACGCTAAAACCCCGGTCATGGATGCGCTGTGGGCAAAACGTCCGCATACGCTGATCGATGCTTCCGGCCTGGAAGTGGGTCTGCCGGATCGCCAGATGGGCAACTCCGAAGTTGGACACGTCAACCTGGGCGCGGGCCGCATTGTTTATCAGGATCTGACCCGTCTGGATGTTGAAATTAAAGAACGTACCTTCTTTGCTAACCCGGTCCTGACCGGCGCGGTTGAGAAAGCGGCGGCAGCGGGCAAAGCCGTGCACATTATGGGCCTGCTCTCTGCGGGCGGCGTTCACAGCCACGAAGATCACATCATGGCGATGGTGGAGCTGGCTGCGGAAAAAGGGGCGGACAAAATCTATCTGCACGCCTTCCTCGATGGCCGCGATACCCCGCCGCGCAGCGCTGAATCTTCTCTGAAAGCTTTTGAAGAGAAGTTTGCCGCGCTGGGCAAAGGCCGCGTGGCCTCCATCATTGGCCGCTACTATGCCATGGACCGCGACAACCGTTGGGATCGCGTTGAGCAGGCCTACAACCTGCTGGTTGAAGCCAAAGGCGAGTTCCGGGCAGACACCGCCGTTGCCGCGCTGGAAGCCGCTTACGCCCGCGATGAAAACGACGAATTCGTGAAAGCGACCGTCATCCGTGCTGAAGGCCAGGCCGATGCCGCGATGGAAGATGGCGATGCGCTGATCTTCATGAACTTCCGCGCCGACCGCGCCCGCGAAATTACCCGCGCCTTCGTGAATGCCGACTTCGACGGCTTCGCCCGTAAAAAAGAGGTTAAGCTCAGCGATTTCGTGATGCTGACCGAATACGCGGCCGATATCAAAGCGCCATGCGCCTATCCGCCGTCTTCCCTGGCGAACACCTTCGGCGAGTGGATGGCGAAGCACGACAAGACCCAGCTGCGCATCTCCGAAACCGAGAAATATGCTCACGTTACCTTCTTCTTTAACGGCGGCGTTGAAGAGTCGTTCAAAGGCGAAGATCGCATTCTGATCAACTCGCCGAAAGTGGCGACCTACGATCTGCAGCCAGAGATGAGCTCTGCCGAGCTGACCGAGAAGCTGATCGCGGCTATCGAAAGCGGCAAATATGACACCATCATCTGTAACTACCCGAACGGCGACATGGTTGGCCACACCGGTGTGATGGAAGCGGCAATCAAAGCCATTGAAGCGCTGGACGAGTGCATTGCGAAGGTGACCAAAGCAGTAGAAGCGGCGGGCGGCCAGATGCTGATCACCGCCGACCACGGAAACGCCGAACAGATGCGCGACCCGGCCACCGGCCAGGCGCACACCGCGCATACTAACCTGCCGGTCCCAATGATTTATGTCGGTGATAAATCAGTCAAAGCAGTGGATGGCGGTAAGCTTTCGGACGTTGCCCCGACCATGCTGGCCCTGATGGGCATGGAAATCCCGCAAGAGATGACTGGTAAGCCGCTGTTCATCGTGGAATAATCCCTCCCCATGAGGGGAAAGGCGATTGTTTCAATCACATGGGTCGTGAAGCCGTTACGGTTATCAGTCAGGCCTTTACTGTACGCCAGCGCACTCAGCGCTGGCGTATTGTTGTGCGCTGCATCCGTACACGCGGACGAGCGCGATCAGCTCAAAACCATTCAGGCCGATATCGCCGCCAAAGAGCGCGCGGTACGCCAGCAGCAGCAGCAGCGCTCCTCGCTGCTTGCGCAACTCAAAAAGCAGGAAGAGGCCATCTCCGCCGCCGCGCGTCAGCTGCGTGAAACCCAGAACACCCTCGCCCAGTTGAATAAACAAATAGACGAGATGAATGCGTCTATCGCCAAACTTGAGCGCCAGCGTGCGGCTCAGGAGCGCAGCCTTGCCGCCCAGTTAGACGCGGCCTTTCGCCAGGGTGAACACACCGGCGTTCAGTTGATCCTCAGCGGCGAAGAGAGCCAGCGCGGTCAGCGCCTGCAGGCCTATTTCGGCTATCTCAACCAGTCCCGCCAGGAGACCATCGCTCAGCTGAAGCAGACGCGGGAAGAGGTCACCACGCAAAAAGCGGAGCTGGAAGAGAAGCAGAGCCAGCAGCAGACCCTGCTTTACGATCAGCAGGCCCAGCAGGCCAAACTCGAGCAGGCGCGCAACGAGCGTAAGAAAACCCTTACCGGGCTGGAGTCCTCCATTCAGGAAGGCCAGAGCCAGCTGAGCGAAATGCGCGCTAACGAATCTAAACTGCGCAACAGCATCGCCCGCGCGGCAGCGGCCGCCAAAGCGCGCGCCGAGAAAGAGGCCCGTGAAGCGCAGGCCGTGCGCGACAAGCAGCAGGAAGCCTCCCGCAAAGGCACCACCTACAAACCCACCGAAAACGAACGCTCGCTGATGTCCCGCACCGGCGGTCTGGGCTCTCCGCGTGGTCAGGCCTACTGGCCGGTACGGGGCTCAATTCTGCATCGCTATGGCGAACAGCTGCAGGGTGAGCTACGTTGGAAGGGGATTGTAATCGGCGCATCGGAAGGCAGCGAAGTGAAAGCTATTGCCGATGGCCGGGTGATTCTCGCCGACTGGCTGCAGGGTTACGGCCTGGTGGTTGTGGTTGAGCACGGTAAAGGCGACATGAGTCTTTACGGCTACAACCAGAGCGCGCTGGTCAGCGTTGGTACCCAGGTGCGGGCCGGTCAGGCTATCGCCCTTGTGGGCAGCAGTGGCGGTCAGGGCCGCCCGTCACTCTATTTCGAAATTCGTCGCCAGGGTCAGGCGGTCAATCCACAGCCGTGGTTGGGAAGATAAGTTTTGCTTCAATTTCGTCGTATGGTTTTTCCCCTCGTCAGCGCACTGGCGCTGGCGATGCCGGTTTACGCAGGTAAACTCGCTATCGTTATTGATGACTTCGGTTATCGTCCACACACAGAAAATCAGGTCCTGGCGATGCCGTCCGCCGTCTCTGTCGCCGTCCTGCCAAACGCACCTCACGCGCATGAAATGGCCACCAAAGCCCATAACAGCGGGCATGAAGTGTTGATCCATCTGCCGATGGCGCCGCTCAGTAAACAGCCGCTGGAAAAGGATACGCTGCGCCCGGAGATGAGCAGCGACGAGATCGACCGCATCATCCGCGAGGCGTACAACAAAGTGCCTTACGCGGTAGGGTTGAACAACCATATGGGCAGCGCCATGACCTCCAGCCTGTTTGGCATGCAGAAGGTGATGCAGTCCCTGGCGCGCTATAACC
Source organism: Leclercia sp. LTM14 (assembly GCF_023736175.1). NCBI lineage: Bacteria > Pseudomonadati > Pseudomonadota > Gammaproteobacteria > Enterobacterales > Enterobacteriaceae > Leclercia > Leclercia sp. LTM14. The sequence goes on along the minus strand of NZ_JAIKTT010000013.1, from coordinate 72,694 downwards.
TCTACTTTCTGGACAGCATGACCATCGGCAACAGCCAGGCGATGCGCGCTGCCCAGGGCACCGGCGTGAAGGTGATTAAGCGCAAAGTGTTCCTCGATGACACGCAGAACGAAGCCGATATCCGCTTCCAGTTTAACCGCGCCGTGCAGGTAGCCCGTCGCTCAGGTTCGGCTATCGCTATTGGTCACCCGCATCCGTCCACCGTTCGCGTATTGCAGCAGATGCTGCCATCCCTGCCTGCGGATATCACCCTGGTTCCGGCGAGCAGCCTGCTCAACGAGCCGCAGGTGGATACCTCCCGGCCGGTCAGCCCGCCGCCCGCCGGCGCTGCGCCTGGCACAAAACCGCGTAACCCTTTCCGTGGCGTGACGCTTTGCGCACCTAAACAGCCGCCGGAGCCGGTCTACGTTACCCGCTACTTCTCGGTGATTGGTGAAAGCATCAGCCAGAGCACGCTGGTGAAATATGTTCAGCTGCAGTGGCAGGGATGGGGTAAGAAAAGTTAATTCCACCTCAGGCGGGATGGCTTACTCAATGACGTGGGAGTCCGCGTGCTTTTTTTTGCTCGCGGACGCCTTTTGCTCCTTGTGCTGATACCAGGCTTTGAAATATTTCAGAAAGCTGTAAAAGGTGGCGTAAAGACCGGTCACTACGCCGACTCTCCCCTGGCGCCACGCGCCGCTGAACAGATACCACTTGAAGAACGCGCCGATGGCGCTGATTGCACCGCGCGCAATCGACGGCCTGATGGTCTGGTACTTCACCAGGCGAGTGGTGTAGCTGTTGAGCTTGTTGAACACTTCATGCAGGGAATAGAAGGTGTCATGGCGCACGCGGCCCGGGATTTTTACCGACTGGATCGCCCCTTCCACTTTGTCATCCACCGGCCGCTGATTAAAGCGCGCCTGGGTGCGGTTAAACAGCCGTACCGGGAAGTCAGGTGAAGAGATGGGATAAATAGTGCGTACCTCTTCTCCCAATACGTGCCAGTAGCGGGAGATGCGCCACGCCAGCTGCGGATGAGGTTCCTCGCCCGCCTTCAGCTGCAGGATGAAATCCACGGTTTCCGCATCCAGAATCTCATCGCTGTCCATGCATAACACCCAGTCGTTGCTCGCCAGATCGATGGCGTGATTCATCTGTAAGCCATGCATGGCATAAGGGTGATGATGGGTGCTGATGCCGTACTCCTGGCAAATGGCTAACGTGCCGTCGTGACTGCCGGAGTCGAGGACAACGATCTCATCGGCGACCACCATCAACGGAGGTAACACCTCTCGCAGCAGTCGCGCTGAGTTACAGGTCAATAAACAAACGGTGAGCTTGAACATAGGCGCTGTAAAGTTGAGTAAACTTCCAAAGACTCTATAAGCGCAGGGGGAAAAAAGCGAAGAAAAGTTGGTGGCAATCCGGTTGTGGACTAAAAAACGTGAGGCCAGCGAAAAAAAAGCGCCCGCAGGCGCTTTTTACTTAATTCCAGCTCAGGATAACTTTCCCTGACTGGCCTGAACGCATCGCGTCAAAGCCCTGCTGGAACTCATCGATGGAGAAGCGATGAGTAATGATTGGGGAGAGATCCAGACCAGACTGGATAAGCGCCGCCATCTTGTACCAGGTTTCGAACATCTCGCGGCCGTAAATACCCTTGATGAACAGCCCCTTGAAGATGACTTTGTTCCAGTCGATGGACATATCCGACGGCGGAATACCTAACATTGCAATACGTCCGCCGTGGTTCATGGTGTCGAGCATGGTGCGGAACGCCGGCGGCGCACCGGACATCTCCAGACCGACGTCAAAGCCCTCGGTCATGCCCAGCTCTTCCATCACGTCGTTCAGATTCTCTTTAGAGACGTCCACCGCACGGGTAACGCCCATTTTGCGCGCCAGCGACAGACGGTATTCGTTCACATCGGTGATCACAACGTTACGCGCACCCACGTGTTTCGCCACGGCTGCTGCCATGATGCCGATTGGGCCTGCACCGGAAACCAGTACGTCTTCGCCCACCAGATCGAACGACAGCGCGGTGTGCACCGCATTACCAAACGGGTCGAAGATGGAGGCCAGATCGTCGGAGATGTTGTCCGGGATTTTGAAGGCGTTGAACGCCGGGATCACCAGGTATTCTGCGAAGCAGCCCGGGCGGTTAACGCCCACGCCGACGGTGTTGCGGCACAGGTGGGTGCGTCCGCCGCGGCAGTTACGGCAGTGGCCGCAGGTGATATGGCCTTCGCCGGAGACGCGATCGCCAATTTTAAAGCCTTTCACTTCCTGACCGATGCCAACCACTTCGCCGACGTATTCGTGACCGACAACCATCGGGACTGGAATGGTTTTCTGCGACCACTGGTCCCAGTTGTAGATATGTACGTCAGTACCGCAGATGGCGGTTTTACGAATTTTAATCAGCAGATCGTTATGACCGACTTCCGGCTCCGGAACGTCGGTCATCCAGATGCCTTCTTCCGCTTTCAGTTTGGATAACGCTTTCATCACACGTCCTCAGGCAATCACGCCCAGTTGTTTGCCGATGCGGGTAAAGGCTTCCACCGCACGCTCAATTTGTTCAGGGGAATGCGCCGCAGACATCTGGGTGCGGATACGCGCCTGACCTTTTGGCACCACCGGGAAGAAGAAACCGGTGACGTAAATACCCTCTTTCTGCAGTTCGCGGGCGAAGTTCTGCGCCACCACGGCATCACCCAGCATGACCGGGATAATGGCGTGATCGGCACCGGCCAGCGTAAAGCCTGCGGCGGTCATTTTTTCGCGGAACAGACGGGCGTTGGCCCACAGTTTGTCGCGCAGATCGGCACCCGATTCCACCATCTCCAGCACTTTAATGGAGGCGGAAACGATGGCCGGGGCCAGGGAGTTGGAGAACAGGTACGGACGGGAACGCTGACGCAGCCACTCCACCACCTCTTTGCGCGCCGCGGTATAGCCGCCAGACGCGCCGCCGAGGGCTTTACCCAGGGTGCCGGTGATGATGTCCACGCGGCCCATCACGTCGCAGTATTCGTGGGATCCACGGCCGTTTTCGCCGACAAAGCCGACGGCGTGGGAGTCATCGACCATCACCAGCGCATCGTATTTGTCTGCCAGGTCGCAGACGCCTTTCAGGTTGGCGATCACGCCGTCCATGGAGAACACGCCGTCGGTGGCGATCAGCACGTGACGCGCACCGGCTTCACGGGCCTCTTTCAGACGCGCTTCCAGCTCAACCATGTCGTTATTGGCGTAGCGGAAACGCTTCGCTTTACACAGACGCACGCCGTCGATGATCGACGCGTGGTTCAGGGCATCGGAAATAATCGCATCTTCCGCGCCGAGCAGGGTTTCGAACAGACCGCCGTTGGCATCAAAGCAGGACGAGTACAGAATGGCGTCTTCCATACCGAGGAAGGCGGCCAGCTTGCTCTCCAGCGCCTTGTGGCTGTCCTGGGTACCGCAGATGAAACGCACGGAGGCCATGCCAAAACCGTGGGTGTCCATGCCTGCTTTCGCAGCGGCAATCAGCTCCGGGTGATTCGCAAGACCCAGGTAGTTGTTGGCGCAGAAGTTAATCACCTGGCTGCCGTCGGCAACGGTGATATCCGCCTGCTGAGCGGAAGTAATGATTCGCTCTTCTTTGAACAACCCTTCCGCCCGCGCGGTTTCCAGGTCACTGGTTAACTGTTTGTAAAAATCACCACGCATTGCAATTCTCCAGACTCAACAAATTTTGGCACATATTACCCAAAGCTATACGTTGATACGAGATGACGCTTTAACAGTTATCGTTTTTGCAGCATAAATCACGTGTACCCTTGCGCTAAGTCGGTGAATGGCTGAAGGGTGGTCATACTAATGATATGATATGAATATTAGTGCCCGGGATTGTCCCCGGGCTCCACACTTCAAAGGTTACAGTTATGATCATCGTTACCGGCGGCGCGGGCTTTATCGGCAGCAACATTATCAAGGCCCTCAATGACAAAGGCATCACCGACATTCTGGTGGTGGACAACCTGAAAGACGGCACCAAGTTCGTAAACCTGGTGGATCTGAACATTGCCGACTACATGGATAAAGAAGACTTTCTGATCCAGATTATGGCGGGTGAAGAGTTCGGCGATATCGACGCAATCTTCCATGAAGGTGCTTGCTCCTCCACCACCGAGTGGGACGGCAAGTATATGATGGACAACAACTACCAGTACTCTAAAGAGATCCTGCACTACTGCCTGGAGCGTGAAATTCCGTTCCTGTACGCCTCTTCTGCGGCGACCTACGGCGGACGCACCTCCGACTTCATCGAATCCCGCGAATACGAGCAGCCGCTGAACGTTTATGGCTACTCCAAGTTCCTGTTCGACGAATACGTGCGCCAGGTGCTGCCAGAAGCGAACTCCCAGATTGTCGGCTTCCGCTACTTCAACGTCTACGGACCGCGCGAAGGCCACAAAGGCAGCATGGCGAGCGTGGCCTTCCACCTCAATACCCAGCTGAACAATGGCGAAACCCCGAAACTGTTCGAAGGCAGCGATGGCTTCAAGCGTGACTTCGTCTACGTGGGTGACGTCGCCGCAGTTAACCTGTGGTTCTGGGAAAACGGCGTTTCCGGCATTTTCAACCTGGGGACCGGTCGCGCAGAGTCCTTCCAGGCGGTGGCTGACGCAACCCTGGCGTACCACCAGAAAGGCAGCATTGAGTACATCCCGTTCCCGGATAAGCTGAAAGGCCGCTATCAGGCATTTACTCAGGCAGATCTGACCAACCTGCGCGCGGCGGGCTATGACAAGCCGTTTAAGACCGTTGCCGAAGGGGTAACGGAATATATGGCCTGGCTGAACCGCAAGGCGTAAGAAATAAGCATGAAGATACTGGTGATCGGCCCGTCATGGGTGGGCGACATGATGATGTCGCAAAGTCTCTATCGCACGCTCAAGGCGCGCTATCCCCAGGCGATAATTGACGTGATGGCACCCGCGTGGTGCCGTCCGCTGTTATCGCGGATGCCGGAAGTTAACGAGGCGATCCCGATGCCGCTTGGCCACGGGGCGCTGGAGCTCGCAGAGCGCCGCAAGCTTGGCCATAACCTGCGCGACAAACGCTACGACCGCGCCTTCGTGCTGCCTAACTCCTTTAAGTCTGCCCTTGTCCCGTTCTTTGCGGGGGTGCCGCACCGTACCGGCTGGCGCGGCGAGATGCGCTACGGCCTGCTGAATGACGCCCGCGTGCTGGATAAAGAGGCCTGGCCGCTGATGGTGGAGCGCTATGTGGCCCTGGCCTATGACAAAGGGGTGATGCGCAGCGCGAAAGACCTGCCGCAGCCGCTGCTCTGGCCGCAGCTTCAGGTCAACGAGGGTGAGAAATCCCACACCTGCAACACCTTTGGCCTGCTGGCCGATCGCCCGATGATTGGCTTCTGCCCCGGCGCGGAGTTCGGCCCGGCGAAGCGCTGGCCGCACTATCACTATGCCGAGCTGGCGAAGCAGCTGATCGACGAAGGCTATCAGATTGTCCTGTTCGGCTCGGCGAAAGATCACGAGGCGGGCAATGAAATTCTCGCCGCCCTGAGCATCGAGCAGCAGGCCTGGTGCCGTAACCTGGCCGGGGAGACCCAGCTGGAGCAGGCGGTGATCCTGCTCGCCGCCTGTAAGGCGGTGGTGACGAACGACTCCGGCCTGATGCACGTTGCCGCGGCGCTGAACCGCCCGCTGGTAGCGCTGTACGGCCCGAGCAGCCCGGACTTCACGCCGCCGCTGTCCAGTAAGGCGCGCGTCATTCGTCTGATCACCGGCTACCACAAAGTGCGTAAAGGTGACGCCGCCGAAGGCTATCACCAGAGCCTGATCGATATTACCCCGCAGCGTGTCCTCGACGAGCTCAACGAGCTGCTGTTGAGCGAAGAAGGATAACGGATGCGGGTACTGATCGTTAAAACCTCCTCCATGGGCGATGTGCTGCACACCCTGCCCTCGCTCACTGACGCCATGCAGGCTATTCCGGGCATCCGTTTTGACTGGGTGGTGGAAGAAGGCTTCGCGCAGATCCCCACCTGGCATGCCGCCGTCGATCGGGTGATCCCGGTCGCGATCCGTCGCTGGCGCAAAGCCTGGTTCTCCGCCCCGATCAAGACCGAGCGTAAGGCCTTTCGCGATGCGGTGCAGGCTCAGCGTTACGATGCCATCATCGACGCCCAGGGGCTGGTGAAAAGCGCGGCGCTGGTCACCCGGCTGGCGCACGGCGTGAAGCACGGCATGGACTGGCAGAGCGCCCGCGAACCGCTGGCCAGCCTGTTCTATAACCGCCGTCACGCCATCGCTAAACAGCAGCACGCGGTAGAACGCACCCGGGAGCTGTTCGCCAAAAGCCTGGGTTATGCCAGACCAGAGATGCAGGGCGACTATGCGATTTCGCAGCATTTCCTGCACGATGCAAAACCAGACGCGCCTTATCTCATCTTCCTGCACGCCACCACCCGGGATGATAAACACTGGCCGGAAGCGCACTGGCGTGAGCTTATCGGCCTGCTGGGCAACGCGGGCCTGCGCATCAGGCTGCCGTGGGGCGCCCCGCATGAAGAGGCGAGGGCGAAACGTCTGGCAGAAGGGTTTGCATACGTGGACGTGCTGCCCCGCATGAAGCTGGATGGCGTCGCGCAGGAGCTGGCGGGAGCAACGGCAGTCGTCTCGGTTGATACCGGACTCAGCCACCTGACGGCGGCGCTGGATCGTCCTAATATTACGCTTTACGGCCCGACGGATCCGGGTCTGATTGGCGGCTACGGCAAAAATCAATATATCTGCCGCCCGGAACATTCATCGCAGCTGAGCGACCTGTCCGCCACTGCGGTATTTGCGCAATTAGAGCCTTTGCTGGCAGCAGAGAGAGCCTATGTCTGATTTTTTCTCAGCGGAGCGCCCACCGAAGCGCGTGCTGATTGTTAAGCTGCGTCATCACGGTGACGTTCTGCTGACCTCGCCGGTCTTCACGGTGTTGAAAACTAACTATCCCAACGTCGAAGTGGATGCCCTGGTGTATGACGACACCCAGGCGATGCTCACCAGCCATCCGTTTATCGACCAGGTGCACACCATCGGGCGTAACTGGCGTAAAAAAGGCTGGTTCGCGCAGTTCCGGCTGTACCGTGCGTTGCTGAACACCCTGAAAGCGCGTGACTACGACGTGCTGATCAACCTGACCGAACACTGGCACGGCGCGCGTCTGGCGCGTCGGCTGAAGCCCCGCGTCTCCGTGGGCTTTAAGCCTGATAAGCGTGGCGGGCTGGCGCGTCGCCGCTGGGTGAAATCCTTTACCACCCTCTATCCGGCGATCCAGGATAACAGCCGCCATATGGTGGAGGTGAACCTGGATGCGCTGCGGCGGATCGGCATTCATCCGCAGACCGATGCCGACAAACATACCCTGTTTGTGCCGGGCGACGCGGCTGAAGCCTCGATTGCGGAGAAACTGGCCGGATTCGGGCTGAGCAGCGGTTCTTATATTCTGGTCCACCCCACGTCGCGCTGGATGTTTAAGGCCTGGGATATCAATAAGCTGGCGGCGACCATCGATACGCTGGCGGCCCGCGGCCTGCCCATTATCCTCTCTGCCGCGCCGTCAAAAGAAGAGACAGCCTATATGGATGAGCTGCGCGCTGCGCTCACCCAGCCGGTGTTTGATTTGAGCGGCCAGCTGAACCTGAAAGAGCTGGGTGCGCTGATGAAGCATGCGCGGATCTACTTTGGCGTCGACTCTATGCCGATGCACCTCGCCAGCGCCGTGGGCACCCCGACCGTCGCCATCTTCGGCCCGACCGGGGCGATCAAATGGGCGCCGTGGGGAGTAAACTATCGCGTCATCACTGCAGGATTTACCTGTCAGCCCTGCGGTAAAGCGGGCTGCGGCGACAGCGGCGTCTCCGACTGTATTACGGCCATCACCCCGCAAATGGTGCTGAGCGCCATTGATACCCTGCTGCTGGAAAATCCGGCATGAAGCTGGCTATCGTCCGACAGACCTATAACCCTAACGGCGGCGCGGAGCGCTTCGTCTCCCGCGCGCTGAACGTCCTGGCTCAGGATACGGCCCTGGACGTCACGCTGATCGCCCGCCAGTGGGAAGATGCCGCTGGCTGGAAAACGCTGACCGTTAATCCCTCATTCCGTAACCGCCTTGACCGCGAATCGGGCTTTGCCGACGCCGCGGCGGCGCAGTTTGCGCAGTTCGATATCGTGCAGAGCCACGAGCGCATTCCGGGGGCAACCATCTTCCGGGCCGGTGACGGCGTACACGCCACCTGGCTTGAGCAGTACAACCGCATCCAGTCGCCGCTGGCGCGCTGGGCGCAGTCCCTGAGCCGCTACCATCGCTATATTTTGCGGGCGGAAGCGCAGATGTTTACTCACCCTGCACTGCGCAAAGTGATCTGCAACTCGAAGATGGTGCGGGACGATATTGCCCGCCGCTTTGGCCTGACGGATGACAAGCTGACGGTGATCTACAACGGTGTGGATACCAACCACTTCAGCCCGGCGGTGCGCACGCACTCTCTGCGCGATGCGCAGGGGATCCCACAGAATGCGCCTGTTCTGGCCTATGTGGGTTCCGGCTTCAGCCGTAAAGGGGTGGCGACGGCGCTGCGGGCTATTGTGCCGCATCCTGACGTCTGGCTGCTGATTGCCGGGCGCGACAAGCACGCCCGCAAATTTGAAAAGCTGGCGCAGACGCTCGGTGTGGCATCCCGGGTACGTTTTCTGGGGCCGGTTGCCGACGTGCGCCAGGTTTACGGCACCGCTGATGCGCTGATCCTGCCGACGCTTTACGATCCCTTTCCGAACGTCTGTGTCGAAGCGCTGGCCTGCGGCCTGCCGCTGCTCACCAGCCATGGCTGCGGTGCGGCGGAGTGGATTGAAGAGGGGGTAAACGGCTGGGTGCGCGACGCGCTCGACAGCGACGGTTATCAGCAGACAATCGGACTCTGGCTTGAAGGACGCAGGCAGGGCATTGATTACTCAGCAGCAGCACGCGCGACTGCTGAGCCTTATACCCTGGAGCGAATGGCGAAAGAGCTGCAGGCACTCTATCGCGAACTGCTGCGCTGAGCCGCGGTGGAGAAGACCTTCTCCATCGACTCAAGCATGCATTCCCGGGTAAAATGGCTGCACAGGTAATCGTAACCCTGCTGCGCCAGCGTTTCGCGCAGCAAAGCGTCCTCATACAGCTTCATAATCGCCTCGCGCAGCGCCGCTTCGTCGCGCTGCGCAATCAACATCCCGGTCTGGCCGTTAATCACCGCATCTGCCGTGCCGCCTGCGTCGGTGGCAATGGTCGCGATCCGCGAAGCCAGCGATTGCAGTACCCCCTGCGGAACGCCCTCCATATCGTGCGAAGGACTGAGCGCGATATCAAACGCCGGGAACCAGCGCTCCGGATCGCTGCGGTGCCCCGCCATCACCACCCGCTCCTGTAACCCCTGCGCCACGATCTCCTGCTCCAGCGTCGCTTTATGCGGCCCTTCACCGACAATCGCCAGCTTAATGTGCGGGTTATCAATGGCAGCGAGAGCGCGTAACAGCACGCTATGGCCTTTGTTTGGACGCAGATGCGACACTACCCCCAGCCAGAAATCCTCCTGCGACAGACCGCAGTGCGCCCGGGCCTGCTGTTTATCCGCCGGATGAAAACGCCGGGTATCGACGCCGCTGGGCACCGAGGTGCTCTGGGCCATTGGCACGCCAATGTCCGCCATCTGCTGGCGCAGCGCCTCCCCGGTGGTCACGATGTGGGCGCAGGCTTTGCGAAACAGCCAGCGGGTGGTCCAGTTATTGCGCGGCACGCCGGAGGCATGACGGGTACGCACCAGCGGGACCGGATTTGACAGGGTGAGATTAGCCAGCGCCACCAGCCAGGTATCGGCAGAATTGTGACTGTTTATGACATCAACAGAGTGGCGGTTCGCTTTCAGCCAGCCGCGCAGCTGCTGCAGGTTATGAAGGTTCTTGCGCCTTAACGGCATGGTGACCACCGTTAACCCGGCATCGCGTGCCAGGGCGTGCAGCGGGGCACTCTCCGGGCAAAGTATGGTCACCTGATGGCCGCGCTGAATCATCCCATGAGATTCATTAATAATGCGTAACGGCTGGCCGCCCTTACCCCCGTCTGCTTCAGTGTGAACAATATGCATACTTTTCCTGGTTATTGTGCAATAGCTGGCATAACAACAAATTATAACCGTTACGGACCCGGTAATACATAAACTCCCGGTGCCGGAAGGCGCGATAGGGATTATTCTTGCTTACAAACATTGTCCTTCTGTAGGTCAGGTATTTGTGATAGTTTTCTTTGGCTTTTTATTTCCCACTGAAAAACCGTGGAAATCGCTCACTGCATTGTTAATTAGCCGGTAAGAACCGAAAATCCTTAACCAGCCCAAAATATATGACAAATACTCGTAACATTCTGACAGGTCTGTTAGTCCTTGCTGTACTGGCTTTATGTTTTGTCTGGCCTATTCCCAACGATCAGCTGCCGTTTCACCGCAATGGTTTGATTTATCCCATTGTTGCTGTCGCCCTTGGCCTGTTTTTTAGCAAAAGCACTACCAGACAACGGCTGGATTTAAGCAAAATTAAGTTCGTTCTTATTGTTATATGGGCGTTAACTTTCTTTATTCTGATTAATGGTTTTTTTGTCGCGCCAGACATAAAAGAGATGGTTTCTGCCTGGAGCGGCCAGTGGTTACGACCGGTATTACTGTTCTGTGCGGGCCTGGTACTATTACCGGCTATCCAAAGGACATACCCCTCCATCACCGCCGCGCGCTACTTTACGCTGGTGATCCTCTTTTTCTGGGGCGTGGTCTGCGTTCATCTGCTGGACACTGTCTGGCTCTACTGGCGTGACGGCTATATTCACTGGGGCGAAACGCGAATCGTTTATAACCGCACCCGCATGAGCTTCCAGGTCAACATGATCACCGGCTTTATCCTTGCGGAGTTGCTGGCGCGTGGTCTGTTACATCAACGTTTCCTGCGCCTGAACACGTCGGTGCTGGGGTTGATGCTATTGAGCAACCTGGTCTGTACCGCGCTGGTAGATACCCGCTGGGGCACCATCGGATTGGTCGGCAGCCTGTTCTCTACCTTTATTCTGCTGAGCCTGCACAGCATGCGCCGCAGCCGGGTTATCGTCACCGGTGGCATTCTGGTTGGTCTGATTATTACTTCTGCTCTGCTCGGTTACGCCTCCTGGAAAACGGATCCACGCTGGCAAAATCTGGAAAGTGATGCTGTTACTGGCTGGAACGCTCCCTTCACCAGCTTTTGCTATAACAAAACGAACGGAACGGTACCGGTTAATAGCCTGGGCGTCCCAATGGACCACTCCAATGGCTGTCGGGCCAGCTTCTTCCACCAGGGCTGGATGCTGATTGCCGAACACCCGGCAGGCGTAGGGGCCAAAAAAGAGGCCTTCCGCTATGTGCTGCGCCGGGATACCCAGGATAACCGGATTAACATCCCTCACAGCCACTACGGCCTGATTGAATTCGGTATTCAGAACGGTGTTGTAGGCATCGCGGGCTGGCTGCTCCTGCTGGTGGGCTGCTGGTACATCGGCTGGCGGGAGTTCCGTCGCGGCAACATGATGGTAGGGATGTTCCTGCTGCTCTTTACCGTCGGCTTCTTCTGCCGAACCATGGTCGACCATAACCTCAAAGATCACTATCTTGAGCAGTATATGTTACTGACCGGCCTGCTGGTTGGCATGTGCGCGCTACGCCCTGCGCCGACTGAAAAGCTCACATCCTGATAATTTATCCGCGCCAGAGGTGTTTAACACCCTGGCGCGGAACGCTTTAGCCTGTCGGCTGTCGAAATGCCGTTGAATGTAATGGTTATACCCTTTTAATTGCTGCGTATTTTTACGGAGAAAGCATGTCTGAAACGCCTCAATTAAGCCTCATCGTTGCCGTTTATAATGGCGAAAAATTTCTGAGCGCTTTTTTTGACAGCATTAAACAGCAGAATTTATCGAGTCTGGAACTGATTATTGTTAATGACGGCTCGACGGATCGCTCAGCTGAAATTATTTCCCGCTATGCCGACGAATTTACCCATTTTCAGGTCATTAACCAGCCTAATGGCGGCGTCTCAGCCGCGCGCAATACCGGCCTTGCCGTGGCTACCGGCGAATACGTTGCGTTCCCGGATATTGATGACGTTATTTACCCTGGCATGTATCCCCGTCTGCTGGAGATCGCCTTTGCGGGCCAGCTGGATGTCGCGACCTGCAACGGCACCTATATTTATGACGATGGCCGCCCGTCGAAAAAGATTTTCCCGTCCGACAAACTGGCCTCAACCGGCGTACTGGACGGCCCTGAATGGCTGCAGATGGCGCTGGCCTCGCGCAAATTCCTGCACGTCACCTGGCTGAATATTTATCGCCACGCCTTTATCAAAGCCCAGGGTTTTACCTTCGAGCATGGCCTGCGCCATCAGGATATCCCCTGGACTACAGAAGTGCTGCTTACCGCAAAACGCGTTCAGTATATTGACGAAGTCTATTACGACTATCTGATCCACTCTGCATCGGTTTCCCATACGCCTGGCACCGACGACACCCGTATGCGTTCGTCACGTCACTATATGAAGATCCTCGAAATGCTGGACGCCATTAATAAGCGCTACCCGGAACAGGTGAAGCGTGTCCCGGCCTGTCAGTGGCAAATCGCCAAAGAGGGTCTGGGTATTCTGCACAGCATTAACAACATCGAAGACAGCGCGAAAAAACGCGAAATCACCCAGGAACTGTTCGATCGCGGCATCTGGTCGATGATCTGGCAAAACGCGCGTGGTTTGCGTCAGCGCTGGCGCCTGGGGCGTCGCTACTTCCGTCTTAAGAAACTCGTCAAATAAAGTGTAATTATGAACAAGCTCAAACTGCATGTTGTCTCCAGACCGGATTTTATCGCGACGAATTTTGCTGATTTCCAGATGTTAGTTGATCAGGCGATAAATCCTGATGATATCCCGCATCGCTTTTACTGTGGTGGCCGCGGTGTCTGGACTTTCCAGACCCTTCTAAGCCTGAACTACTACTATAACGGCCAAATCGAATGTTCCTGGGGAACGGAATGCCGCCCTGATGCAATTAATCTGATGCACAACGACCACTTCGGCTCACGCGTAAAGCCTTGGGTAGGGGTTACCGTTGTCGCTCGTGCCGATCGGCCACCCGTTATTGGTGCTGACTATGTGGTAGAACAGAACCCAGAAGTTGCAGCGATTCCTGGGCGCATCTTTATACCTAACTGGCCACAACCTGGGGTTAAGCCTCGCGAGCGGAGCGATAACGATGTCAAAACAGTAGCGTACTTTGGTCGTGTCGATAGCTTCCCGGAAGAGTACACTTCAGGTTCTTTCAAACAGCGTCTGGCCGAACAAGGTATCGGTTTCCGTATCTCTTTTGATAACTGGACCGATTATCAGGATGTGGATATTTGCGTGAGTTTCCGTAAATCTCATGATCATAAACTTGCCCGCAAACCCGCCAGTAAATTGATCAACAACTGGTTGGGGCGCACCGTCATGGTATGTGATGATGAACCGTCCTTCCGCGCTATTCGCGAAAGCGAACTCGATTACCTGATAGCCAAAACGCCTGATGAAGCCTTCGATGCCATTATGCGGCTGAAAAACCACCCTGAACTCTATCGTCAGATGCGTGAGCAGGGTGACAAGCGTCTGCAGGTCTACTCCCGCGAAGCGGTCGCCGCGCGCTGGTTCAGCCTGTTTGAAGATATCTGGCGTAAAGGACTGCATAAACGCCCTACCCTGGTTCGTGCACTGCGTTTTGGTTTCGGTAAAGCCATTCGCCCGCTGACTAAAAAGTTTTGAGTTACTTTGAGTCCATTTATGTTTAAAGCATCCTTACGATCGTCATTGACGCCACGCCGCAATATTCTGCGTACTCTGATATTAACCCTGGTATTCCTGGTGCTGTTTTCACTGTGTGAAATCATCATCCTGCTGAAAGACCATGTGTACCAGCCGAAATCCAGCGACATGTCGCTGTACCTGATTATCTCCCTGCTGGCAGCCGTCAGCGCCCGTTACTTCCTGACCCGGCTCCTGCTGGCGGTCACCTTTATCGTGCAGATATCGGAAGCGGTCTATTACCAGTTCTACGGCCAGTTTTATGGCCCGAGCGAAGTGTGGCTGGCCTTTGTCGAAACCAAAGATATCGCCAGCGGCATTACGGACAGTCTGGGATCGCTTGGGATCTACTTTGTCATCATGGCCGTCGCGGTGATCTTCGCGCTGGTCTTTACCCGTCGCCTTGCGCCGCAGTGGCATAAGTGGGTGGCTATGCCGTGCCTGCTGGCTATCGTGGTGATGTTTGCCGGTCAGTTCTATAAAGCCATCGACGGGCAGATGTACAAATTCAACCCGGATCTGCGCCACTCCCTGCTGCGTAACGGTTTGTCGGCCATGAGCTACAGCGCCATTCGCCTGATCCCGGAAGCCCTTTCCGGTGAGAACCAGAACATCGCGCACTATGAGCCCTATGAGGTTAAGCCGGTTGAAGGCAGCCAGGTCGGGAAATACTCCATCATCCTGGCGATTGGCGAGAGCCTGAATCCGCACCACGTCAGCGCGCTGGGCTATGAGCGCGACACCACGCCTGAGCTGAACGCGCTGATGCAGCAGTATCAGGGGACCGGCCGTCTGATCGTGTCGAACGCGGTCTCCACACGTGTGGCGATCCCGATGCTGGTCAACAACCTGCGCGAGCCGGACAACTACGCCGCCTATAAGTCGAAGTCGACCAACATCTTCACCAATGCCAAAAAGCAGGGCTACCAGACGGCGTTTATCTCCGCCCAGGGCCTGGAAGGGCTGAGCAACTGGATTGGCATCCACGATATCGACCTGTGGGAAGATACGCAGATCCGCCGGCGCCGGACGTGGGTGCCGATGTGGTGCTGACCCCTTCAGTTGAACAGGCGAAGCTGGACTGGAACAAACCCTTCCTGATGGTGCTGAACAGCCGTGCGCCGCACATCCCTTACGAGCGCAATATCCCGCAGGGCTTTGCCAAATTCTCTACCCCACGCCTGAGTGATGACGTGGCGCAGAAGAAGAACGAGTACGATGATGCCGTGCGCCTGTATGACAAAGAGCTGGCGTCGGCGATCCGGACTGCGATGGCAAAATCCAAACTGCCGGTACTGGTCTTTATTACCTCGGATCACGGCGAACGCGTGGGCGATGGCGGTCTGTTCGGTCACTCCATCGTCGAGATGCCCATTGCCCAGGTGCCGTTCCTCTACTTCAGCAACGACCCGGCGTATACGATGAGCGACATTAGCCCGCAGGTCCCGCTCAACCATTACCAGATGGCGACGCTGATCAACAAGATGCTGGGGTATGCGGTCAGTAACCCGAACCAGAAAGACGACAGCTACTACATCACCGGGGGTGATATTCGGGGACTGTCGGAGCGCGTCACCTATCACCTGAACGAGCTGCCGGAAGCGGAACGTTAAGCAGAAATAATTAAACGGGCAGCTAATGCCCGTTTTTTTATCTGTGAACGCACGTAACGCAGGCAAATGGCTGAGCAAAAGCGCCAAAGGGATAGCTTTAAACGGTCTAAATGCTTAGAATTTGCCCGCCGAAACTGAAAAAACGGATAATCGCTTGGAATTGTTGTATACCGCTCTGCTCTATATTATTCAGCCACTGGTGTGGCTACGACTGCTGCTGCGTAGCCGTAAAGCGCCTGCCTACCGTAAACGCTGGGCTGAACGCTATGGTTATTGCCGCAACAAAGTTGCGCCGGACGGTATCCTGCTCCACTCCGTTTCGGTGGGCGAAACGCTGGCCGCTATTCCGCTGGTCCGCGCCCTGCGCCACCGCTATCCGTCTTTGCCGATCACCGTCACCACCATGACGCCAACCGGTTCCGAACGCGCCATGTCCGCCTTTGGCAAAGACGTGCATCACGTCTATCTGCCGTATGATTTACCCTGCGCCATGAACCGTTTCCTTAACACCGTGCGCCCTAAGCTTGTGATCGTGATGGAAACCGAGCTGTGGCCGAATATGATTTCCGCCCTGCACGCCCGCAAAATTCCGCTGGTGGTTGCCAACGCCCGTCTGTCGGAACGCTCCGCGAAGGGGTACGGCAAGCTGGGCAACTTTATGCGCCGCCTGCTGAGTAAAATCACCCTGATTGCGGCACAAAACGAAGAAGATGGCGCCCGGTTCCTGTCCCTGGGCCTGAAGCGCAACCAGCTGGCGGTCACCGGCAGCCTGAAGTTTGATATTTCGGTTACGCCGGAGCTGGCAGCCCGGGCAGTGACCCTGCGTCGCCAGTGGGCACCGCGCCGCAAAGTGTGGATTGCCACCAGCACCCACGACGGTGAAGAAGAGATTATCCTGCAGGCGCATCGCCAGCTTCTGGAAACCTTCCCGGATCTGCTGTTAATTCTGGTGCCACGTCATCCTGAACGCTTTAAAGACGCCCGCGAGATGGTGCAAAAGGGCGGGTTCAGCTTCACGATGCGCAGCAGCGGTGAAATCCCGTCTGCAAGCACCCAGGTGGTGATTGGCGATACCATGGGTGAACTGATGCTGCTGTACGGTATTGCCGACCTGGCGTTTGTTGGCGGCAGCCTCGTGGAGCGTGGCGGGCATAACCCGCTGGAGCCCGCAGCCCACGCCATTCCGGTGCTGATGGGGCCACATACCTTCAACTTCAAAGATATTTGCGCCAAACTGCAGCAGGCTGACGGGCTGATTACGGTCACCGATGCGAACTCTGTCGTGAAGGAAATTTCCACCCTGCTGACCGACGAAGACTATCGTCTGTGGTATGGCCGCCACGCCGTTGAAGTGCTGCATCAGAACCAGGGGGCGCTGACCCGCCTGCTGCAACTTCTGCAGCCTTACCTGCCCGTGCGGAGCCATTGATGCCTGCGCGTCTTTCGGTGGTCATGATCGCCAAAAACGCCGCTGACCTGCTGCCGGACTGCTTCGCCTCCGTGGCATGGGCCGATGAGATTGTCCTGCTTGATTCCGGCAGTACCGACGACACGGTTAACGTCGCCCGCGCCGCCGGTGTACAGGTCTATGTAAATACCGACTGGCAGGGTTATGGCATTCAGCGCCAGCGGGCGCAGCAGTTCGCCACCGGCGATTACGTCCTGATGATCGACACCGACGAGCGCGTCACGCCTGAACTTCAACAGGCTATTCAGCGCGTACTGGCTGCCCCTCAGCCCGACGCCGTCTACAGCATCGCCCGGCGCAACTATTTCCTTGGCCGCTTTATGCGACACAGCGGCTGGTATCCCGATCGCGTGATGCGCCTTTACCCGCGCACGCGCTATCAGTACAACGATAACCTGGTTCATGAATCGCTGGCCTGCGACGGCTCGACCGTGATTGCCCTCGACGGCGATCTGCTGCATCTCACCTGCCGTGATTTCGCCAGCTTCCAGCGTAAACAGCTTAATTACGCCACGGCGTGGGCCCAGGAGCGTCACCAGCGCGGCAAGAGAACCTCACTGGCAGGAATTTTCAGCCACACCGCAGGGGCGTTTCTGAAGACGCTGGTGCTGCGTGGTGGCGTGCTGGACGGGAAACAGGGCTGGTTACTGGCGGTGGTTAACGCCCAGTATACTTTTAATAAATACACCGAGCTGTGGGCGCTGAGCCGCGGCTACTCAGAGAAAGCGTGAGCCATGAGCACAAAAGCGATTTATCCGGGTACCTTCGATCCCATCACCAACGGCCATATTGATATCGTCACCCGTGCCGCCAGCATGTTTGATACGGTGATCCTGGCGATTGCCGCCAGCCCCAGCAAAAAGCCGCTGTTCGACCTCGATGAGCGCGTTGCGCTGGCGAAAGCCGCAACGGCACACCTGCCCAATGTGGACGTGGTGGGCTTTAGCGATCTGATGGCGAATTTTGCCCGCGCTCAGCAGGCCAATATCTTAATTCGTGGGCTGCGCGCGGTGGCCGACTTTGAATATGAGATGCAGCTGGCGCACATGAACCGCCACCTGATGCCCGAGCTGGAGAGCGTCTTCCTGATGCCCTCCAAAGAGTGGTCGTTTATCTCTTCGTCCCTGGTGAAAGAGGTGGCGCGCCACGCGGGTGATGTCACCCATTTCTTACCGGCCAGCGTGCATCAGGCGCTGATGGACAAGCTGAAATAACTCTTCTTGCCGGGCGGCGCTGCGCTTGCCCGGCCTACGAATCACTTCTGACACTGACGGCAATAGAACGTGGCGCGCTGGGCGTGCTTCGTTGCCACAATCGGCGTACCGCACACCCGGCACGGCTCATCTTTACGGCCATAGACCTGCAGCTCCTGGGCAAAGTAGCCCGGCTTGCCGTCGCTTTGCAGGAAGTCCTTCAGGGTGGTTCCGCCCTGCTCAATCGAGCGCAGCAGCACAGCCTTAATCACCCTGACCAGCAGCTCGCACTCCTGAGCGGAAAGCGATGAGGCTAACCGATCGGGATGGATCCCGGCGGCAAACAGCGATTCGCTGGCGTAGATATTCCCCACGCCGACCACCAGCTTGTTATCCATCAGCCAGGGTTTGATAGGGGTTTTCTTCTTTGCGCACTTCGCCTTCAGGTACTCCGCGTTGAACGCGTCTGAGAGCGGCTCCGGCCCCAGGTGCGCCAGCACGTTATGCCCTTCCAGCTCCTTCGTCCACAGCCAGGCCCCGAAGCGGCGCGGATCCGTGTAGCGCAGCACTTTGCCGTTGCTCATCACCAGATCGACGTGGTCGTGCTTTTCAGCAGGCAGTTCTTCGCTGAGGATGCGCAAGCTCCCGGACATCCCCAGGTGAATGATGATCCAGCCGTCGGGCAGCTCCAGCAGCAGGTATTTTGCACGGCGCTGCACGCTAAGGACGGGTTTATCGCTCAGGGCGTGGATCTCATCAGACACCGGCCAGCGCAGACGACCGTTGCGGACAACAGCATGAAGAATGGTCGCACCGACCAGGTGAGGCTCAATGCCACGGCGGCTGGTCTCTACCTCAGGTAATTCAGGCATGGTTCCTCCGTTGGGATGCAGAATGCAAAAACCCCGCAGATGCGGGGTTTTTCAATACAAGGATTCTAAAATTATTTAATTTTAGCTTCTTTGTACAGTACGTGCTGGCGTACAACTGGATCGAATTTTTTCAGTTCCAGTTTTTCCGGCTTAGTACGTTTGTTCTTCGTGGTGGTGTAGAAGTGACCTGTACCAGCAGAAGAAACCAGCTTGATTTTCTCGCGAATACCTTTAGCCATGATTTATTTCCTCTTTAAGTACTTAGTACTTTTCGCCACGGGCACGCAGTTCGGACAGAACTGTATCGATGCCTTTCTTATCAATAACACGCATACCTTTAGCAGATACACGCAGGGTGACAAAACGCTTCTCGCTCTCAACCCAGAAACGGTGAGAGTGCAGGTTCGGCAGGAAACGGCGTTTAGTCGCGTTCAGTGCGTGGGAACGGTTGTTACCGGTCACCGGACGCTTGCCAGTAACTTGGCAGACTCGGGACATGTCTATTCTCCAAAAATCAAATTAGCTCGAGCTTCGTATGGGGTATCGGCGCCTCGTCAGGCTTTACAGCCCAGTCATCGCGATTCTAAGTGAACCATCGATTGCCAGGCCCAAATGCCAAACCCGAGATTCTCAAAGGTGGCGTAGTATACGCTGACTCGAGGATGTGCTCAAGTCCCGAACAGACAAAGATCCCGATGGATCGCGAGAAATGGCTTAAATCCACCCACGTTCAGCAAACGAAACGTACTCTCCGCGGCCAATGACCAGATGATCAAGAACACGAATGTCCATGAATTGACAGCATTTGATGATGCGTGCGGTCACGTCTCTGTCGGCTTTGCTCGGTTCGGCGCGCCCTGAGGGGTGATTATGCGCGAGGATCACGCCCGCGGCATTCACTTTTATCGCTTCGCGTGCAATTTCCCGTGGATGCACCTCAACATGGCTCAGGGTTCCTGAAAATAAGCGGCTGTGGCTCAGTACCCGATTTTGATTATCGAGGAAGATAACCATAAAGATCTCGCGCTCCTCTTCCGCCAGCTGGCTGCGCACAAACTCCCGGGTCATCTGCGGGTCTTTCAGCGGGTTGATGCCTCGTATCCCCGAGCAGTAGTAGCGTTGAGCAAGCTCAGCAATGCCTTTCAGCTGAGCGAATGTCGCCAGACCAATACCCTCTACTCGCCGGAAATCCTTCATCTCTGCGGACAACAAACCATGCAGAGAGCCGAAATGCTGCAAAAGATCTCTGGCAAGGGCAAACACATTTTTACTCCGGGTCCCGGTACGCAGGAACAGCGCCAGCAGCTCTTCGTCCGTCAGCAGCATCGCGCCATCGCGCAGCAGTTTCTCTCGCGGCAACAGCGGGGATAACGTCTCCATACTCTCTCCTCTTCCATGACCAGGCTATGCTGCCACAGACCCCGATGCCTCACGACGACGGATTTCTCGTCTTGCGTAACGCCTCGCAAAGTGGCGGATGGACAACATCACGATGCTTTTCGGATTGTGATAAAATGCCCGCCTCTCAGGTGAACCCAACAGGAAAGAATCATGATGAGCCTGGCCGGTAAAAAAATCGTTCTTGGCGTGAGCGGCGGCATTGCAGCCTACAAAGCGCCAGAACTGGTGCGCCGTTTACGCGAGCGCGGGGCGGACGTGCGGGTGGCAATAACCGAAGGGGGCAAAGCGTTTATTACACCAATGAGCCTGCAGGCCGTTTCAGGCTACCCGGTCTCGGACAGCCTGCTCGATCCTGCAGCTGAGGCTGCGATGGGCCACATCGAGCTGGGTAAGTGGGCCGATTTAGTCATCCTCGCCCCGGCTACCGCCGATCTCATCGCCCGCGTCGCCGCCGGCATGGCCAACGACCTGGTTTCCACTATCTGCCTGGCCACGCCGGCGCCTGTCGCCGTGGTCCCTGCCATGAACCAGCAGATGTACCGCAACGCCGCAACCCAGCATAACCTGGCGACCCTCGCCTCTCGCGGACTGCTGATTTGGGGGCCGGACAGCGGCAGCCAGGCCTGTGGCGACATCGGCCCGGGCCGCATGCTGGATCCGCTGGCAATTGTGGATCTGGCCGCCAGCCATTTTTCACCTGTCAACGATCTGCAACATCTCAGCATCATGATTACCGCGGGTCCGACGCGTGAACCGCTGGATCCGGTGCGCTATATCACCAACCAGAGCTCCGGCAAGATGGGCTTTGCGATTGCCGCCGCCGCCGCACTGCGCGGGGCAAAGGTCACGCTGGTGAGCGGCCCGGTGTCGCTACCTACACCGCCGGGCGTGCAGCGCATCGACGTTACCACCGCGCTGGAAATGGAAGCCGCAGTGCAGGCCCAGGCGCAACAGCAGCAGATTTTTATTGGCTGTGCCGCCGTGGCGGACTACCGCGCTGCCGCCATAGCGGATGAGAAAATCAAAAAGCAAGGCGATGAAATCACACTGAAAATGGTGAAAAATCCCGATATTGTTGCCGGGGTCGCCGCACTAAAAGATCGTCGCCCTTACGTCGTTGGGTTTGCCGCTGAAACGAATAATGTGGAAGAATATGCCCGGCAAAAACGTACCCGCAAAAACCTCGATTTGATTTGCGCGAACGACGTATCGCTGGCCTCACAAGGATTCAACAGCGACAGCAACGCATTGCACCTTTTCTGGCAGGATGGAGATAAAGTCTTACCGCTTGAGCGCAAGGAACTCCTGGGCCAACAATTACTGGACGAGATCGTTACCCGTTATGATGAAAAAAATCGACGTTAAGATTCTGGACCCGCGTGTTGGTCAGCAATTTCCACTGCCGACCTATGCCACTTCCGGCTCTGCCGGTCTTGACCTGCGTGCCTGCCTCGACGACGCCGTAGAGCTGGCACCGGGCGCCACCACGCTGCTGCCGACCGGCCTTGCGATCCACATTGCCGATGCCTCTCTGGCAGCGGTGATCCTGCCGCGTTCCGGCCTGGGCCATAAGCATGGTATCGTGCTGGGCAACCTGGTGGGACTTATCGATTCTGACTATCAGGGTCAACTGATGGTTTCCGTCTGGAACCGTGGCCAGGACAGCTTCACCATTCAGCCCGGCGAGCGTGTCGCCCAGATGGTGTTCGTCCCGGTGGTACAGGCTGAATTTAATCTGGTAGAAGAGTTCGACGCGACCAATCGCGGCGAAGGCGGCTTTGGCCATTCCGGGCGTAAATAAACCCGGCTATACGCATTCCACAACGCATAACGTAATAACAAACCGCAAACATCCGTTTGCGGTCGTTGTGTGGATGCCAGCCTGACAGGTGCTTATTTTCAGGGGTATTTTGTAACATGGCAGAAAAACAAACAGCGAAAAGGAATCGTCGCGAAGAAATACTTCAATCTCTGGCTCTGATGCTTGAATCCAGCGATGGTAGTCAACGCATCACCACCGCAAAACTGGCCGCCTCAGTGGGCGTGTCGGAAGCGGCGCTTTACCGTCATTTTCCCAGCAAAACGCGGATGTTCGACAGCCTGATCGAGTTTATTGAAGATAGCCTGATCACGCGTATCAACCTGATCCTGAAGGATGAAAAAGACACCACCGCACGGCTGCGTCTGATTGTCCTGCTGATCCTCGGTTTCGGCGAGCGCAATCCGGGTTTAACCCGTATCCTGACCGGCCACGCGCTGATGTTTGAACAGGACAGGCTGCAGGGGCGTATCAACCAGCTTTTTGAGCGTATTGAAGCGCAGCTGCGCCAGGTATTACGCGAAAAGAAGATGCGCGAAGGCGAAGGTTTCAGCACAGATGAATCGCTGCTTGCGGGACAAGTACTGGCGTTCTGTGAAGGGATGCTCTCGCGCTTTGTGCGCAGCGAATTCAAATATCGTCCAACGGACGATTTCGATGCTCGCTGGCCGTTAGTGGCGGCCCAGCTGCAATAACATTGCAGGCCCGGTAAGCGAAACGCCACCGGGCAATTAACTCAGACGCCGAACTCTTCGCGATACGCACGCACCGCCGTCAGGCTGTCAGCCATCTCCGGTTTCTCTTCCAGATAGGCAATCAGGTCTTTCAGGGTGATGATTGAGGTCACTTTGCAACTGTAGTCGCGCTCCACTTCCTGGATAGCGGAGATGTCGCCACGTCCGCGCTCCTGGCGGTCCAGCGAGATCAGCACGCCCGCAAGCGTGGCATTGTTGGCCTGAATAATCTCCATGGATTCGCGGATAGCGGTACCGGCGGTGATCACGTCGTCTACCAGCATCACACGGCCCTGCAGCGCGCTACCGACCAGGTTACCGCCTTCACCGTGGGTTTTGGCCTCTTTACGGTTAAAGCAGTACGGCACGTCGCGATCGTGATGCTCCGCCAGCGCCACGGCGGTGGTGGTTGCAATCGGGATGCCCTTATACGCCGGGCCAAACAGCAGATCGAACTCAATTCCGGAATCCACCAGCGCTTCGGCGTAGAAGCGGCCTAACAGTGCCAGATCGCGCCCGGTATTAAACAGCCCGGCGTTAAAGAAATAGGGGCTCTTGCGCCCGGATTTCAGCGTGAATTCGCCAAACTTAAGTACCTGCTTGCTAAGCGCAAACTCAATAAACTGGCGCTGATACGGTTTCATGGATTCGCTCCTCATCTTACTTTTGCTTTTCTACGGACAAAAAAAAGGCGACTCATCAGTCGCCTTTAAAATCAATTTTCTAACGCCGCCTTCTGCGTCGTTACGATAGATTCGATTCCCCCTCGGGCTAGCGCCAGCAGGGAGAGCAACTCTTCGTGGGTAAACGGTTCGCCTTCTGCGGTGCCCTGAACCTCGATGATACGACCGTCTTCGGTCATCACCACGTTCATGTCGGTTTCTGCCGCCGAGTCTTCAACGTATTCCAGATCGCACAGCGCTTCGCCGTTGACGATACCCACAGACACCGCCGCAACCATGCCTTTCATCGGGTTCGCTTTAAGCTTACCGGCTGCAACCAGCTTGTTCAGGGCATCGGCCAGCGCCACACAGGCACCGGTAATAGAGGCAGTTCGGGTGCCGCCGTCCGCCTGGATCACGTCGCAGTCCAGGGTAATGGTAAACTCGCCCAGGGTTTTCAGATCAACCGCAGCGCGCAGCGCACGGGCTATCAGACGCTGGATCTCCATGGTACGACCGCCCTGCTTACCCTTCGCCGCTTCGCGAGCGTTACGGGTGTGGGTGGAGCGCGGCAGCATGCCGTATTCGGCAGTGATCCAGCCCTGACCCTGGCCTTTCAGAAAGCGCGGCACGCCCTCTTCGATGGAGGCGGTGCACAGCACTTTGGTATCACCAAATTCAACCAGCACGGAGCCTTCAGCGTGTTTTGTATAGTTACGGGTCAGGGTGACGGGGCGCACCTGATTAGCGCTACGGCCTGATGGACGCATGATGATATCTCCGGCTTGAAACGAATGTGTGGGCGGCATTATACGAATTTCATGGCTAAAAGCCTATGCCAACCCTGCCGGGCACACACATAATGTCAGTCCAGCGTTTTGCGATAGGATTTCAAGCCTATGGCAATCACACCCACCGCAAGGCCAATCAGCGGCAAAAGATCGGGTAGCAATGCCGCTGCAGAATATCCTTTCAGCATAATGCCCTTAACCAGCCGGATAAAATAGGTCAGCGGTAAACAGGAACCAATCGCTTTCGCCCATTCCGGCATACTAATAAAGGGGCTGATAAAGCCGGAAAGCATGATTGAAGGGATAAAGTAAAAGGACGACATTTGCAGCGCCTGCAACTGATTTTGCGCCAGGCCAGAAATGCCAATGCCAATGGAAAGGCAAAGAAAAACATAAATCAATAACACCATAAACAGCAGGAAAACGCTGCCGTGAAGAGGGATATCGAACAACAGAACGGCGGCGATCAGTATTAACGTTGCCTGAAAAAGACCAATGATAACAAACGGCGTTATTTTCCCAACAATCACTTCCAGCCCAGTCAACGGAGAGACCAGCAAATTTTCTAACGCGCCGTTTTCTCGTTCACGCGTAATAGACAAGGCTGTCATGAGAATCAATGTCGTGCTGAGTATCGACCCCATAATACCGGGTATGGTATTAAACTGGGTAATTCCTTCTGGGTTAAACATTCGATGTATAACCAGATCGAAATCATCCTCTTTTTGCGCTACGCGCATGTTTCCCGGCAAATCTTGCCGAAATGCCGATTTCGCAACCTGTACCAGCGCGCTTAGCGCATTCCCCGTTGTCATTGGGTCGATAGCATCGCCCTGAATTAACAGTTGAGGCTTGTCACCGCGGAGCAGGTTACGTGTAAACCCTTCCGGAATAGTCACGATAAAGGTGACGTCTCCCCGGACAAACGCTTTATGCGCAGCCTCTTCAGACTCAACAGGTATCATCGAAAAGTATCCGGTATTTTGCGCACTCGTCACAAAAACCTGGCTCATGCGTTCGGTATCGTAATTTAATAACGCAGTTGGCAAATTATGGGGATCCATATTTATTGCATAGCCAAGGATAATCAGCTGAAAAATAGGCGTAAGGATCACCATGCCGATACTGACTTTATCACGACGCAATTCGTGAATTTCCTTGATAACCACGCCAATCCAGCGGGTTATGGAGAAGTTTATATTAATTTTTTTCACAGTCACTTTTCATTAAATAGGTAAATGCATCTTCCAGATTGGTATCAACCTGGCAGAACTCATAGCCCTTTTGGGTAAATGCAAAAAGCGTGGCTTTTAACTTCGCCTCATCTGTGGAGGTAATATAAAGCTGATTGCCAAAAATAACGGTTTGCTCAATCTCCGGTAGACGCTGCAACTGGCTTTCAAGTGCCGTCAATCCGGCACCGCTGGTTCTCACGGTAATCAGATTCTGCGCCGCGATGATGGAAGGAATAGTCCCATTCGCCAGTAATCGGCCATAAGACAGATAGGCAACCTTATGGCAGCGCTCAGCCTCATCCATGTAGTGCGTGCTGACCAGTATCGATATTCCTCTGTCAGATAGCTGATGCAGCATCTGCCAGAATTCGCGTCGTGCCTTTGGATCCACGCCAGCGGTAGGTTCATCCAGAAAGAGCAAAACAGGTTCATGCAGCATGCATGCCGCAAGGGCCATCCTCTGCTTCCAGCCGCCAGAGAGTACTTTCGCCAGTTGATGCTGTCGGGAGGTAAGACCTAGCTCTGAAAGTGCGCGTTCAACCCGTGCTTTAGGTTGGTCGAGGCTATATAACCGGGCGATAAAAAGTAAGTTTTCCCGAATAGTCAAACTTCCCCACATGGAGAAATACTGGGTCATGTAGCCAATATTTCTTTTTATTTCTTCCCGCTGGGTAAAAATGTCCATATCCAGACAAGAGCCTTCTCCTGAATCTGGGGTGATCAAACCGCACATCATCCGGATAGACGTTGTTTTTCCGCTACCGTTTGGGCCGAGGAAACCATAAATTTCACCTTTTGCCACCTGAAGAGAAAAATCCTTTACGGCATGATGCTCGCCAAAATGCTTATTGAGGTTTTTTACATCAATACAAAGATTATGCATCCGGAATGATTTCCACATCAAACGGTTGACCGATTTTCATACGCGCAGCCTGTTCCCGGGCAGGAATAGCCTCAGCCATGAAAATGAGTTTCTCGCGGCGTTTCGTGCTGTAAATAACGGGGGGCGTAAATTCGGCTTCAGGATTTATATAATTAATTATGCCAGGGATTGCCTCTGAACAGCCATCACACGAAAGCTTAACTTTCGTTCCGACTTTAAATTTACCGAGCATCGCTTCGGGTATAAAGAAGCGTACCTTGATATTATCGGGCGGTAGCAGGCTGATTATTGGGCTTCCCGCAGAAGGGCGTTCCCCGGCTCGATAAATGGTATCAAAGACCCTGGCATTAACCGGAGAAACAATTGTAGTCTGCTGAACATCCCAAAGAGCCTTATCCCGTTCAAGCCTGACGGCTTCTACCTGCGCAAGCTGTTTATTAATCTCATCCTGACGGGCAGGCAGCTGGCGCGCTTTTAACTGGTTAATTAACTCTTCAACCTGTGCGCCTTTTTGCGTTAATTCATCGCTGATATCTTCCCATTCCGCCCGTGATATGGCTTGTTTGGCATAAAGATCACGATAACGTTCAAGCTGGCGCTTAACCTGTGATTCTGAAGATCGTGATTTTTTAATCTGAGCACGTATTATATCTAACTCTTCAGGCCGTTCTCCCGATGCTAAATTTCGCAATAATGCGTTTTCAGCTGACAGCTTTTCCTCAACCTGCAAGAGAGTATTTTGGGCATCAAATGACTCAATCTTAACCAACTCCTGCCCGCTTGTGACTTCATCTCCTTTGTTTACTAACAACCGTTCAATTCTTGCAGTACCAGAATAAGAGAGGTATACAAATTCTCCATGTGAATATCCAGAGAAAATGTTGTCTGGTTTGCTATCACAGCCTGTTATTGCCAGTACCGCTATCAGCGTTAAAAATGTCTTTTTTGGCTTTTGCATCATCACGCATCCATATGCCTATAATATTTATACAGCAATGTATAATTTAATCCTTAATATAATGTTTGAAATAAATTTGATTTAGCTTTTCAATATCGCTAAGGTTCAATCCTGCTATGGAGTTAAAAGAGACGTCTTTTGTAAAACATATGACCGCCGATCCTCCAGGCGAAAACCACTTAGCGCACTGCTTGAAAGGCCATGGCAGTTCATAACCTCTTTCTCTCAGGAGATTGTTGAGCATGATCCAGTCATTTTTGAAATCTTTACCGGAGAAATGGTTAGAGAACTGAGGCTCGTCTGCCGTAAACAAATCTACAGGCGTGCAAAATTGATTTGTCGTTGAAAAATATATGTTATAAAAGTTCACGATTAGCTTTTGTATATCTTCTGGAAAAGATCCTGGAATCGTCAAAACACCTAACAAATATTTATAGCCAGGATGTTTTTTAACAAAATCAAAAATTCCTCGCCATAAATAATCAAGTGCGATACTTTTTTGATAAGGTTTCTGGATAAATCCACGACCAATTTCCACAGATTTTTCTAAGCAGGCGTAGGCACCTTCGTGATATTCAAACAAGCTATTGCTGTAGAGACCTGTGACTCCCTTACGGGCTAATTGCTCGCCGACGGGTATCACTCGATACGCACCGAGGATTTCTGTGTCAGAGGGGTACCATAAAATGACATGAAAATAGCTATCATCAAAAATATCGTTATCTTTATCTTTACCAGAACCTGATCCAATATCGCGGTAACAGCGTTCACGTAAGCGCCCTAATTCATCAATAATTGGCGAGTTACCGGCAGTGTCGCGACGATAAATCAGTAACTTTTTACCATCATTAAACTGTCTCAGGATTTCGCACTCTTCTATCGCATTGATTAATGCACTTTTGCTTTCGATATGTTCTTGCGGGGAGACAGTATCCAGTAGCGCAGGTCCATTCTTACCGGTGCTCTGGAGATGCATTGAACACGCATTGGCTGCTGCAGAGAGATCTTTGTTATATTTCTCGAAGGACGATAAGCAAATTTGCTGTCCTATTTTAACCTTAATGGTTTTTCCGCGATGGCGTAAAGACTCGCGAATAATCATAAGGTTGGATAACTGTCGCCAGATTGTTGCCATAAAATAATAGGTTTTACTATTCGCACCAGTAATATGAACAGGCACTAGCGCCGCATCATTTCGCATCGCCAACTGTAAAAAACCAGGATTCCATGCATGCTCTTGTAATCCAGAAAGTGACCAACTGGCCAATTTGCCAGCGGGACAAATAATTAATACACCACCATTTTTTAGATGGTCGTTCATCTCCCGGAACTTCTTATGACTCATTTTTCCAGCCATATTTTGAATTCCAATCGTAAGCTCTGATACCTGTGGGAAGATAATAGGTAAAATGTGGTTCGCAACTATTTTTATATCTTTACGGACCCTGGACACAGTATGTATTAAGGACAAACCATCCATAACGGTGGGATGGTTTGAAATAACAACCGCAGCACCATGTCGAGGGATGTTATTGTAATCGCAGATATCCGTTACACAATTTACTTTGAAAAAATCAATAACTGAATTAACCCAGGAGATCCCTTTTTTATTAAAAATTTGATCATCATGAATCAAACGTGAAAACGCTTTATTACAAAATGCTCGTCTGAAAAGCCAATTTTTCCAAAAAGGTAGTTTAGTATCGGGGAAGAATTCCCTGATGACTTTGTTAAAAATAACATCCATCTTAAAATCCTTTTTATAATAACTTTCCTGACAGGGACTATACCCGGTATCCTATCTGCGAGCAATACTACGAAAACTTAAAAAAACCTTATGCAAAATCATAACTTATAATTGAATTGATAGTATTCATAAAGGAAATAAAATTAATGCGCAACTTAATTTTACTGGTATGAATAGTTTTGAACAATACATATAAAATGCTTAATACAAACCCCCATTTCATTTTTCAAGATTATGTTTTAAATGTGAGCAACAAAATATATTTACAACAAAGATCAATAATAGAATAAAAACATTAACCTGTTATTTAGTATATCAAATATCGCTAAACTTTAAGCAACTACTTTTAAGCACATTATACCCTTGCGGTAGAAAAGAATTCATATCCAAGTATTTCATCACTATTCCTGTTAAGTCCTCGTTCGCATAGCTATAATCCTCTGCATTCATTATTACGAAAACAGGAACATCTATGATCCGCAGTATGACCGCCTACGCCCGCCGTGAAATCAAGGGTAGCTGGGGCAGCGCTACCTGGGAAATGCGCTCGGTAAACCAACGCTATCTTGAAACCTATTTCCGTATGCCAGAGCAGTTCCGCAGCCTTGAGCCGGTGGTGCGTGAGCGTATTCGCGCTCGCCTGACCCGCGGAAAGATTGAATGCAATCTGCGTTTTGAGCCCGATGCGAGCGCACAAGGGGAACTGATCCTCAACGAGAAGCTGGCTAAACAGCTGGTGAATGCGGCTAACTGGGTCAAAATGCAGAGCGACGAAGGCGAAATCAACCCGGTGGATATTCTGCGCTGGCCTGGCGTGATGGCCGCAGGCGAACAGGATCTGGATGCAATTACCGCCGAGATCCTTAGCGCGCTGGACAGCACGCTGGACGATTTCATCCTCGCCCGTGAAACCGAAGGTCAGGCGTTGAAAACGCTCATTGAGCAGCGTCTGGAAGGCGTTAGCGGCGAAGTGGCGAAAGTCCGCGCCCACATGCCGGAGATCCTCCAGTGGCAGCGCGAGCGTCTGGTTGCCAAGCTGGAAGATGCCGAAGTCCAGCTGGAGAACAACCGCCTCGAGCAGGAGCTGGTGTTGATGGCTCAGCGTATCGATGTTGCGGAAGAGCTCGACCGTCTGGAAGCGCACGTCAAAGAGACCTACAACATACTGAAAAAGAAAGAGGCCGTCGGTCGTCGTCTCGACTTTATGATGCAGGAGTTCAACCGTGAGTCGAACACCCTGGCGTCTAAGTCAATCAATGCCGAAGTAACCAACTCTGCGATTGAACTGAAAGTGCTGATTGAACAAATGCGCGAGCAGATCCAGAACATCGAATAAACCGTAACGTGCGTTATTGTTTTATTAATGGTCCCGCTAAGGGACCATTGTCAATTACTGGCTTGAGTATGTCCTGAATCCC
Organism: Leclercia sp. LTM14; assembly: GCF_023736175.1. Taxonomy (NCBI): domain Bacteria; kingdom Pseudomonadati; phylum Pseudomonadota; class Gammaproteobacteria; order Enterobacterales; family Enterobacteriaceae; genus Leclercia; species Leclercia sp. LTM14. The sequence goes on along the minus strand of NZ_JAIKTT010000013.1, from coordinate 41,969 downwards.
ACCTGCGCATCAGAACATAAGAACTCTTTTACTGTTTTTGTTAGAATGCATCCCGCATTCACTATTCTGATCTCTCCCTTCAGGAATCATAATGGCAAACATCAACTTATCCTTAGAGGAAGCCTCAAGCCTCTCAGTTGACCGCGATTTCCGGCAGGACATTAACCTGCTGCGCGGAATAGCCATTCTATCTGTCGTGTTTTACCACTTTACCGCCACGCTGCTGCCCGGCGGCTTCGCTGGCGTGGATGTGTTTTTCGTTATCTCCGGCTTTTTGATGACCAAAATCATCGCTACCGGACTGGAACGAAACAGCTTTAATCTTCTTCCGTTTTATGCCGCCCGCTGCAAAAGAATAATTCCCGCGCTGCTGGCGATGTGCCTGATTGTCGCCGTTACGACGTTTTTCTGGTTACCGACAAATGAGTATCAGAAGCTCGGAAATTACATTGGCTATGCCGCCTTATTTATTTCCAATTTGAAACTGAATAAAGAGTCCGGGGACTATTTTGCCCTCGACTCCCATGAGAACTGGTTTTTACATACCTGGTCTTTGTCCGTTGAATGGCAATTTTATCTGGTATTGCCTTTCATTATGATGGCGCTCTATCCCCTGCGAAAAAAGCTGAACACCGGCTTATGCCTGGCGGTGCTCACCATCGCGGCGTTTATCGTGAGTATTACGCACACGCCCACCAATGCGGCCACCAGCTTTTACCTGATGCCTTATCGCGCCTGGGAGATGCTGTGTGGTGGACTGGTGTGGTACGCCGCTCAGCGCTTTGTCATGCCGTTTATGCTTCGCCCGGTTGCGGCGCTTGCGGGCTACGCACTGATCCTGTTTTCTCTCTTTTTCATCACCGCTGAGCAAGCCTGGCCGGGGCCCCTGACCTTACTGCCCGTCATGGGCGCGATGCTGGTGATCTACAGTGACTACCAGCCGTTGGTGAGTCTGTTTGACCGCAATTTTCGCTGGGCGGGGCTGAGCTCGTATTCCGTCTATTTATGGCACTGGCCTGTAGCGGTGTTCCTGCTCTACTGCGGAAAGCAGCATAACGGGCTGTGGGTCATGAGCGCGATTGCGCTCTCCTTTGCTGCCGGCTGGCTGTCGTGGGTGCTTATCGAGCAACCCGGCAAAAATTACCTTAGCCAGCGTTCAACTCGCGCCTTCTGGCTGATCCTGTTTGCCTGCGTGGGTGTCGCCTGGCTGTTTAGTTATCTGGTGAAAAACCAGATTGTTGTCAGCCAGCCCGACCCGCTGGTGAACAAAATCGCGCTGGAAGCCACCAATAAAAACTACGCTGCCAACCCTAAAACGCACCTGAGCACTTACGGTACAGGTCAGCCTGTGGCCATCATCGTTGGTGACAGCCATGCGGAAGCTACCGCCACCGCGCTGGCAGAAGCAGCAAAAGATAAAGGTTCGGTTATCGGGATCACCTCCTCTGGTTGTCCGACGCTGGCGAGAGGCGAACTGGGAGAGCACAATCGCTGCGGGGCATTTAACCGCTCTCTTCCTTCAAGGCTGAAGGATTACCCGCCTGACGTGCCGGTGGTGATTGTGAACCGACTCACGCACTATGCCGAAAAGCGCCTCGTCAACTTCGGTACCGGGTCGCAAAATCAGCAGGACTACCTGCGTCAGTACTCGGATGCGATAGTGGACATGGCATGCTCGCTTAACAGCACGCGCCCCGTTTACCTGGTCAACCCGATCCCGGAAATGGCGCAGAATGTGCCTCGCACGTTATCTCATCGGCTGATGACCGGCAGAACCACGCACGACTTATCCATCCCCACTGCGACTTACACTAAACAAAACGCGGTCATTCTGCAGGCACAGGCACGTGCAGCTAAACAGTGTGGCGTTCAGGTTCTCGATCCCACCGCATGGCTCTGTACGGTGAGCCGCTGTATGGGCAGCAAAAACTTACAGCCGTGGTATTTCGATGATAACCACCTCAGCGAAACCGGTAATAAAGTCCTGGTGCCGATGTTCCGACAGGTTTTTACCCGCCAACGGGATTAAAAGCTAAATAAATCTAATGCAATTTCTGGAGTAAAAACCCAGAATCGCTCTATTTAAGCCAAAGTGTCATTAGATAAAATAAGGCTTAACCGCTCGCACAAGAAAATCTAAATCGTGAGCCAGAGCACAAAACGTTACCCTGACGGCCTTAACTCTGGGGGTAACATGCTGCTGCATATCCTGTATCTGATCGGTATTACCGCTGAAGCCATGACCGGTGCCCTGGCCGCCGGGCGTCGTCGTATGGATACCTTTGGCGTCATTATTATTGCCACCGCCACGGCGCTGGGCGGCGGGTCTGTCCGGGATATCCTGCTGGGCCACTATCCGCTCGGCTGGGTACAACACCCTGAATACGTGATTATCGTGGCCGTCGCCGCCGTGCTGACAACCATTGCCGCCCCGGTTATGCCCCATCTGCGCCGTCTGTTTCTGGTGCTGGATGCCCTCGGTCTGATCGTATTCTCCATTATTGGCGCCCAGGTCGCGCTGGATATGGGTCATGGCCCGGTCATCGCCACTATCGCGGCGGTGATCACCGGCGTATTTGGCGGTGTGCTGCGCGACATGTTCTGCAAGCGTATTCCTCTGGTCTTTCAGAAAGAGCTCTATGCTGGCGTTTCCTTTGCCGCCGCCGTGCTGTACGTCGCGCTCCAGCACTACGTGAGCAATCAGGACGTGGTGATCATCTCCACGCTGTTATTCGGCTTTACCGCCCGCCTGCTGGCGCTGCGTTTGAAGCTGGGATTACCCGTGTTTTATTACACACACGACAGCCACTAAAACCCCGCACGCCCTGCTCGCCCAGCCATGACGTCAGGGCATTCACGGTGGGATGATGCACAAACTCCACCAGCCTGCGCGACTTTTCCGGGCCGACGCCCGGAACCTGATGCCAGCGTAACGCATCCCTGCTCTGCAACTGCTGCCAGTGCCGATCGCTGAGCGCGCGCATGGCCATGCGCGGCAGGGGAACGCCCAGCGCATCAAGCCAGCGAGTAAAAGGTTGGCGACGGGCCAGATTGAATTGATGCCAGAGCCGCAGGCCGCGCTGCGACGTTATACCGGGCGTCTGCTGCAACTGTTCCTGACTGAGCGCCAGCCATGAAAAAAGGTGATCAAAATGGTGCGCCTGATGCAGCGACTGCCAGCCAGCCTCACTCAGCCCTTCGATATTCAACACTGACGATGAACTCAACCACGTCAGCCGGGCCATAAACTGCCCGTGACATTCCGGCGTGGCATAAAAACAGGTGAGCGGCGTAAAGCGCGTTTCGGGCGGCACGGGTTTGCGTCGTTCGCTCCCTCGCCAGACGACTTTATCGACGCGCGGTATCCCCTGCCCGGCCAGGCTGACCTGAATCTGATCCCCCGGCGCAATATCCAGCGTCTGCCAGCGCCTCACCGATCCCAGGTTGACGCGTTGCACCCTTTTATCATCAAGCTGCACGGGCTCAAGAGTGGCGACCACCGCAATCCTGCCGGTACGCCCCACGGTAAAATGGATGGCCCGAACCTCCGCAACCCGCGCGACCGGCGCATATTTCCATGCCACCACCCAGCTGCCTTCACCGGGCAGCCAGCGGTTGCCTGCGGGCTCCTGCGCCGCGCGGATCACAATGCCATCGGTCACAAAGGGCAGCGGTGACTTATGCCAGCGGTCACGTAATTTTTCAGCTTCCTCTACCGAACTGACTTTATGCGTCCACTGACCGGTAAGGGTGAAGCCCGCCCGGGTTAACGCCTGCAGACGTTCAGGCATCGAGGCGGGGCCATCCGGCCACGCCCAGATGAAGATACCGATGTTATCCAGCCCTGCGCCGGTGTCGTGTCGCATCATCGTCCCGGCGACTTTTGCCCGGGCATTCATTCCCCCCATCTGTTGCTGGATATGGTTATCGCGCTTCAGAAACAGTTCACCCTGCAGCACGCTGTTAGCGAGCGGGCCTTTTACCTGCCCTGGCACCGAGGCGATGCGTTTGACCTTTGCCGTCCAGTCTTCGCCTTTCAGGCCGTTACCCCGGCTTGTCGCCTGCACCAGTTGCCCCTGCCGGTAGACCAGCGTCACCGCCACGCCATCCACTTTCGGCTGGATCCACAGGTCACGGCGCGCCTGTATCCACTGCCGGAGTGCCGCTTTATCGGCTATCTTTGGAACCCCGGTATGGCTTACCGGGTGTTTAACCGCGCCCCCCACACCCGCCAGCGCCTCTGACGCTTGTTCATCGCCAAAGCAGTGCCGCCACTGTTTCAGCCTCGCCGCCAGCTGGTCATACACTTCGTCATTCACGTCGCTGACGCCCTGCTGCCAGTACGCCTTATCCCAGCGGGCGATTTGCGCGCTAAGCCTGGCTATCTCCTGTTCTGCCTGCATTGGAGACCAGACCGGGCATACCGCCAGCCCCACGCTGCTCCAGATGCACAACAGCACGCCAATATATCGCCACATCGTTATCCCTCCCTGTTTTATAAGGGGTATAACGCGATGCGCCGCCGCAGGCGACACGCAAAAACCGACTTTACGAGGCAACATCAGAATTGAATTTTTGTTGCAGCAAACACCGCAGAAAACAGGAAAAAGGCTCGCAAAAACCAATCAGAGCGTGGAAAAAGTGTGACAAAGGCTACGTCACGCAGCGGCGACGTGTATAATAAGCCCGTATGTAGGACTTTCTTCGCTAACACATACAAAAGACTCTCATGGCTCAAGGCACGCTTTATATTGTTTCTGCCCCAAGTGGCGCGGGTAAATCCAGCCTGATTCAGGCGCTGTTAAAAACCCAACCGTTGTATGATACGCAGGTTTCTGTTTCTCACACCACGCGCGCGCCGCGTCCGGGTGAGGTACACGGTGAACATTATTTCTTTGTCGATCACGACGAATTCAGAACGATGATTGGCAGAGACGCGTTTCTTGAACACGCTGAGGTCTTCGGGAACTATTACGGCACCTCGCGTGAAACCATTGAGCAGGTATTATCGACCGGCGTAAACGTGTTCCTTGATATCGACTGGCAGGGCGCACAGCAGATCCGCAAGAAAATGCCTGATTCACGCAGCATCTTTATTTTACCGCCGTCAAAAGATGAGCTGGATCGTCGTCTCCGCGGCCGCGGTCAGGATAGCGAAGAGGTTATCGCAAAACGTATGGCCCAGGCAGTTGCGGAAATGAGCCATTACGCCGAATATGATTACCTGATTGTGAATGATGATTTTGATGCCGCCCTGAGCGATCTCAAAACTATCCTTCGCGCCGAACGTCTGCGCATGTGCCGCCAGAAGCAGCGACATGACGCATTAATCACCAAACTGTTGGCAGACTGAACCCACATTCAGTATCATGCCCAGTCATTTCTTCATCTGTGGAGCATTTTAAGTATGGCACGCGTAACTGTTCAGGACGCTGTAGAGAAAATTGGTAACCGTTTTGACCTGGTGCTGGTCGCCGCGCGTCGCGCTCGTCAGATGCAGTCAGGCGGTAAAGATCCACTGGTACCGGAAGAAAACGATAAAACTACCGTTATCGCACTGCGCGAAATCGAAGAAGGCCTGATCAACAGCCAGATCCTCGATGTTCGTGAGCGCCAGGAGCAGCAAGAGCAGGAAGCCGCAGAACTGCAGGCCGTTACCGCCATTGCTGAAGGTCGTCGTTAATTAAACCTGCGGGTCGCCCTTGTATCTGTTTGAAAGCCTGAATCAACTGATTCAAACCTACCTGCCGGTAGATCAGATTAAACGTCTCCAGCAGGCGTATCTCGTTGCACGTGACGCTCACGAGGGCCAGACACGTTCAAGCGGTGAACCCTATATCACGCACCCGGTAGCGGTGGCCTGTATTCTGGCCGAGATGAAACTCGACTATGAAACGCTGATGGCCGCCCTGCTGCATGACGTGATCGAAGATACCCCTGCCACCTACCAGGATATGGAACAGCTGTTTGGCAAAAGCGTTGCCGAGCTGGTGGAAGGGGTCTCTAAACTTGATAAGCTGAATTTCCGCGACAAGAAAGAGGCGCAGGCCGAAAACTTTCGCAAGATGATCATGGCGATGGTGCAGGATATCCGCGTCATTTTGATCAAACTCGCCGACCGTACCCACAATATGCGCACGCTGGGCTCTCTCCGCCCGGACAAACGTCGTCGCATTGCCCGTGAAACCCTCGAAATCTATAGCCCGCTGGCGCACCGTTTAGGTATTCATCACATTAAAACCGAGCTGGAAGAGCTGGGTTTTGAAGCGTTGTACCCGAACCGCTTCCGCGTGATTAAAGAGGTGGTGAAAGCCGCGCGTGGCAACCGTAAAGAGATGATTCAGAAGATCCTCTCAGAAATCGAAGGACGTTTGCAGGAAGCCGGTATCCCCTGCCGCGTCAGCGGTCGCGAAAAGCATTTGTACTCGATCTACTGCAAAATGGTGCTCAAAGAGCAGCGTTTTCACTCGATCATGGATATCTACGCGTTTCGCGTGATCGTTCACGACTCCGACACCTGCTACCGCGTACTCGGTCAGATGCACAGCCTGTACAAACCGCGTCCAGGTCGGATGAAAGATTACATCGCTATTCCAAAAGCGAACGGATATCAGTCTCTGCACACCTCAATGATTGGCCCGCACGGCGTACCGGTTGAAGTGCAAATCCGTACCGAAGATATGGATCAGATGGCGGAGATGGGTGTTGCCGCGCACTGGGCCTATAAAGAGCACGGCGAAACCAGCACCACCGCGCAAATCCGCGCCCAGCGCTGGATGCAGAGCCTGCTGGAACTGCAGCAGAGCGCCGGTAGCTCGTTTGAATTTATCGAGAGCGTTAAATCCGATCTCTTCCCGGATGAGATTTACGTTTTCACACCAGAAGGGCGCATTGTCGAACTGCCTGCTGGTGCCACGCCGGTCGACTTCGCCTACGCCGTGCATACCGATATCGGTCATGCCTGCGTAGGGGCACGTGTCGACCGCCAGCCGTACCCGCTGTCACAGCCGCTGACCAGCGGCCAGACGGTAGAAATCATTACAGCGCCTGGCGCACGTCCGAACGCGGCGTGGCTCAACTTTGTTGTGAGCTCAAAAGCTCGCGCCAAGATCCGCCAGCTGCTGAAAAACCTCAAACGCGACGACTCCGTTAGCCTGGGTCGCCGTCTGCTCAACCATGCACTTGGCGGAAGCCGCAAGCTGGCCGAGATCCCGAAAGAGAACGTGCAGCGTGAAATCGAGCGTATGAAGCTCGCCACGCTTGACGATCTGCTGGCGGAGATCGGTCTTGGTAATGCAATGAGCGTCGTGGTGGCGAAGAACCTGCAGCAGGGTGAAACCTCTGTACCGCAGCCGTCGTCCACCAGCCACGGGCATCTGCCGATCAAGGGCGCCGACGGCGTGCTGATCACCTTTGCCAAGTGCTGCCGCCCTATCCCTGGCGACCCGATTATTGCCCACGTCAGCCCGGGTAAAGGGCTGGTTATCCATCACGAATCCTGTCGTAACATTCGCGGCTACCAGAAAGAGCCCGAGAAGTTTATGGCGGTCGAGTGGGATAAAGAGACCGAGCAGGAATTTATCACCGAGATCAAGGTGGATATGTTCAACCACCAGGGCGCACTGGCGAACCTGACGGCGGCAATCAATACCGCCTCTTCCAATATTCATAGCCTGAATACCGAAGAGAAGGATGGCCGTGTGTACAGCGCCTTTATTCGTCTGACGGCGCGGGACCGCGTGCATCTGGCGAATATCATGCGCAAAATCCGCGTGATGGCTGACGTCATTAAAGTCACCCGTAACCGAAACTAGTGTTATGAATGCAACGCGTTATGCACGTATCTGTGAGATGCTCGCCAGGCGTCAGCCCGATCTGACGGTCTGCATGGAGCAGGTCCATAAACCTCATAACGTCGCTGCTATCGTCCGTACCGCAGATGCCGTCGGTGTGCATGAAGTGCACGCCGTCTGGAAGGGGACGCGAATGCGTCCTATGGCCTCGGCTGCCGCAGGCAGCAACAGCTGGGTACAGGTCAAAGCCCACGACACCATTGGCGAAGCTATTTCGCATCTGAAAGGGCGCGGCATGCAGGTACTGGCGACGCATCTTTCCGACAAAGCCGTCGATTTCCGCGAAATTGATTACACCCGCCCGACCTGCATTCTGATGGGTCAGGAGAAAACGGGGATCACCCGGGAAGCGTTAGATCTGGCGGATCAGGACATCATCATTCCGATGATCGGCATGGTGCAGTCCCTGAACGTTTCCGTGGCCTCGGCGCTCATTCTGTATGAAGCCCAGCGTCAGCGACAAAATGCCGGGATGTACGAACGCGAGAACAGCATGCTGCCGGAAGACGAACAGCAGCGCCTGCTGTTTGAAGGCGGTTATCCAGTGCTGGCCAGAGTGGCGAAGCAGAAAAACTTACCCTACCCCCACGTGAATCAGCAGGGCGAAATTGAAGCCGATGCGACGTGGTGGGCCACCATGCAGGCGGCGAAGTAAATCATGCAAGGCCGCCTGCTGGATGCTGTGCCGCTCAATTCCCTGACGGGCGTTGGCGCGGCCCAGAGCAGCAAACTGGCAAAAATTGGCCTGCATACCGTGCAGGATCTTCTCCTGCACCTCCCCCTGCGTTACGAAGACCGCACCCAGCTTTATCAGATTGGCGAACTTCTGCCTGGCATTTACGCCACCGTTGAAGGCGAAGTCCTGAACTGCAACATCACCTTCGGCGGCCGCCGGATGATGACCTGCCAGATCAGCGATGGCTCCGGTATTCTGACGATGCGCTTCTTTAACTTCAGCGCGGCAATGAAAAACAGCCTCGCTACCGGGCGACGGGTGCTGGCCTACGGCGAAGCCAAACGCGGCAAATACGGCGCAGAGATGATCCACCCGGAGTACCGCGTACAGGGCGATCTCAGCACGCCGGAGCTGCAGGAGACGCTGACCCCGGTCTACCCGACGACTGAAGGCGTGAAGCAGGCGACGCTGCGCAAGCTGACCGATCAGGCGCTGGAGCTGCTCGACACCTGCGCCATAGCCGAACTGCTGCCGCCCGAGCTGGCACAGGGGATGATGAGTCTGCCGGACGCGTTGCGCACCCTGCACCGACCGCCGCCGACGCTGCAGCTAAGCGATTTAGAGAGCGGGCAGCATCCAGCACAGCGACGCCTCATCCTTGAAGAGTTACTGGCGCATAACCTGAGCATGCTGGCGTTACGCGCCGGCGCACAGCGTTTTCACGCCCTGCCGCTCCCGGCCCGTAACGATTTAAAAGATAAACTGCTGGCCTCACTGCCGTTTAAACCTACCGGAGCGCAGGCCCGCGTGACCGCCGAGATCGAGCGCGATATGGCGCTGGACGTGCCGATGATGCGCCTGGTCCAGGGCGATGTGGGCTCGGGCAAAACGCTGGTGGCCGCCCTGGCCGCTCTGCGCGCCATTGCTCACGGCAGACAGGTGGCCCTGATGGCGCCGACCGAACTGCTGGCCGAGCAGCACGCGAACAATTTCCGCAACTGGTTTGCGCCGCTGGGCGTTGAAGTGGGCTGGCTGGCCGGGAAGCAAAAAGGCAAGGCGCGACAGGCGCAGCAGGAGGCGATTGCCAGCGGTCAGGTGCAGATGATTGTCGGCACCCATGCCATCTTCCAGGAGCAGGTGCAGTTTCACGGGCTGGCGCTGGTGATCATTGATGAGCAGCACCGTTTCGGCGTGCATCAACGTCTGGCGCTGTGGGAGAAAGGGCTCCAGCAGGGATACCACCCGCATCAGCTGATCATGACCGCGACGCCAATCCCGCGCACCCTGGCGATGACCGCCTATGCCGATCTCGACACCTCCGTCATCGACGAACTGCCTCCGGGGCGTACGCCGGTAACCACCGTCGCTATCCCGGACACGCGCCGCAGCGACATTATCGAGCGCGTGCGCAACGCCTGTCTGCAGGAAGGCCGTCAGGCTTACTGGGTCTGCACGCTGATTGAGGAGTCCGACCTGCTGGAAGCGCAGGCGGCGGAAGCCACCTGGGAAGAGCTTAAGCTGGCCCTGCCGGAGCTGAACGTCGGGCTGGTGCATGGCCGCATGAAGCCTGCGGAGAAACAGGCGGTAATGCAGGCCTTCAAGCAGGGCGAACTGCATCTGCTGATCGCCACCACGGTAATTGAAGTGGGGGTAGACGTGCCTAACGCCAGCCTGATGATCATCGAGAACCCGGAGCGTCTGGGTCTGGCCCAGCTGCACCAGCTGCGTGGTCGCGTCGGACGTGGCGCGGTGGCCTCTCACTGCGTGCTGCTCTACAAAGCACCGCTGTCGAAAACGGCACAGAAGCGCCTGCAGGTATTGCGCGACAGCAACGACGGCTTTGTGATTGCGCAACAGGATCTGGAGATCCGCGGGCCGGGTGAGCTACTCGGCACCCGTCAGACCGGGAACGCCGAGTTTAAAGTGGCAGATTTACTGCGCGATCAGGGCATGATCCCTGAAGTTCAGCGTCTGGCACGCCATATTCATGAACGCTACCCCGAACAGGCGGCAGCGTTAATCGACCGCTGGATGCCAGAGACCGGGCGTTACTCGAACGCCTGATCAGCCAAACATCGGCAGCATCAGATAGAGTTTGATGACCAGCGCGTTGACGATATCAATAAAGAACGCCCCCACCATCGGCACCACCAGAAACGCCATATGCGACGGGCCAAAGCGCTCGGTAATGGCCTGCATGTTGGCGATCGCCGTCGGCGTTGCCCCCATACCAAAGCCACAGTGTCCTGCCGCCAGCACTGCCGCATCGTAGTTTTTACCCATCAGTCGCCAGGTGACGAAGACAGCGTAGAGTGCCATAAACAGGGTTTGTACTCCCAGAATCGCCAGCATTGGCAGGGCCAGCGACGCCAGCTCCCACAGCTTGAGGCTCATCAGCGCCATCGCCAGGAACAGCGACAGGCAAACGTTACCCAATACCGATACCGCCCGCTCAAAGACGCGATAAAAGCCCAGCAGTGAGAGACTGTTGCTGAGGATCACCCCGACAAAGAGTACACAAACAAAGACCGGCAGCTCCAGCGCGGAACCCGCCAGCAATTGTGCAATCACTTTACCTACCGTCAGGCAGATGGCGATCAGGGCAATGGTTTCAATCAGCACCAGAGAGGTGATCATGCGCCCGACGTCCGGTTTTTCAAATGCCGACGGCACCATTTCGTCATCCGGCCTGCCGTCCGGCGTGGTGGAGTGTTTCACCAGATAGCGAGCCACCGGCCCGCCAATCAGGCCGCCCAGCACCAGCCCGAAGGTGGCGCAGGCCATAGCTACTTCAGTGGCATTCTGGAAGCCGTAGCGTTCAGTAAACAGCTTGCTCCAGGCCGCGCCGGTACCGTGACCGCCCGACAGGGTGATCGAACCGGCCAGCAGACCCATCAGCGGATCCAGTCCCAGCAGCGACGCCATACCGATACCGATGGCGTTCTGCATTACCAGCAGTCCAACCACCACAATTAAGAACACCCCCAGCACCTTACCGCCAGATCTCAGGCTGGCAAGGTTGGCGTTCAGGCCGATAGTGGCGAAAAAGGCCAGCATCAGCGGGTCTTTTAAGGTCATATCGAAGTTGATTTCCCAACCCATGCTTTTTTTCAGCACCAGCAGCGCAATGGCTGCCAGTAATCCGCCCGCGACGGGCTCCGGGATGGTGTATTTTTTGAGAAAAGGGACGCTGTGAACCAGTTTACGGCCAAGCAGTAAAACGAGTGTTGCCGCAACGAGGGTCGACAACGTATCGAGATGAATCATAGTGGGCTCCTTTAAAGGCACGTGCTCCATCAACATGCGCGTTTTCCTGTAACGATTGCGCGTTATAACCACAATCGGGAGCAGGAGTGTAATGAACTTTGCCGCCCCGGGACAGAAAAAGGCGTATTTTGCAGTAGAATTTCTCTGCGTTTTTGTTGGCAATCGTTTGCTTTTCTCATCCACTCGGCTAAAATGCCCGCTTTTCCTCCAGGGGTCGCAGCAGATGTCCGTTAACGCCGTTGAACAGCAGGATGCGCAACCGATTGCGCAGACGCAAAACAGTGAACTGATTTACCGTCTTGAAGACCGTCCGCCGCTGGCGCAGACCTTGTTCGCCGCCTGTCAGCATCTGCTGGCCATGTTTGTGGCCGTGATTACTCCCGCTCTGCTGATCTGCCAGGCGCTCGGTTTACCGGCGCAGGACACGCAACACATCATCAGCATGTCGCTGTTTGCCTCGGGCGTGGCGTCCATCATTCAGATTAAAGCCTGGGGCCCGGTGGGTTCCGGTTTGCTGTCGATCCAGGGCACCAGCTTTAACTTTGTCGCCCCGCTGATCATGGGCGGTACGGCGCTGAAAACCGGCGGCGCGGATGTGCCAACGATGATGGCGGCGCTGTTCGGCACCCTGATGCTGGCGAGCTGCACCGAGATGGTCATCTCTCGCGTTCTGCACCTGGCGCGCCGCATCATTACCCCGCTGGTCTCCGGCGTAGTGGTGATGATTATCGGCCTGTCGCTGATTCAGGTGGGCCTGACCTCCATCGGCGGCGGCTATGCGGCGATGAATGATCACACCTTCGGCGCGCGAAAAACCTGCTGCTGGCGGGCATCGTGCTGGCGATCATTATTCTGCTCAACCGTCAGCGTAACCCGTACCTGCGCGTCGCGTCGCTGGTGATTGCCATGGCCGCAGGCTACCTGGCAGCCTGGGCGATGGGCATGCTGCCGCAGTCCGGCGCACCTACCGACAGCCCGCTGATTATGGTCCCGACGCCGCTCTACTACGGCCTGGGCATTGACTGGAACCTGCTCCTGCCGCTGATGCTGGTATTCATGATCACCTCGCTGGAAACCATCGGCGACATCACCGCAACGTCTGACGTTTCTGAACAACCGGTCTCTGGCCCGCTGTACATGAAGCGCCTGAAGGGCGGCGTGCTGGCAAACGGCCTGAACTCCTTTGTATCCGGTGTGTTCAACACCTTCCCGAACTCCTGCTTCGGCCAGAACAACGGCGTGATCCAGCTGACCGGCGTTGCCAGCCGCTACGTGGGCTTTGTCGTGGCGCTGATGCTGATCGTGCTCGGCCTTTTCCCGGCGGTGAGCGGCTTTGTGCAGCACATCCCTGAGCCGGTCCTGGGCGGCGCAACGCTGGTGATGTTCGGCACCATCGCGGCATCGGGCGTGCGTATCGTCTCCCGCGAGCCGCTGAACCGCCGCGCCATCATGATCATCGCCCTGTCGCTGGCGGTGGGTCTGGGTGTGTCTCAGCAGCCGCTGATCCTGCAGTTCGCCCCGGACTGGGTGAAGAACCTGCTCTCTTCCGGCATCGCCGCCGGTGGGATCACCGCTATCGTCCTGAACCTGATTTTCCCGCCAGAAAAGAACTGATCCCCTTTTACGGCAGCAGGCAACTGCTGCCGTGACACGTAATTACACCATTCCCGCCTTGAGCATTGCGCATAAATCGTGCATAACTCCTTTATGTGCGTTTTACGTGATGGAAGACCATGAAATTTATTGGAAAGCTTCTCGTCGGTATTCTGGCCGTTCTGCTTATTGCGATCCTCGCGCTCTATATCCTTGTCCAGACGCGCTGGGGCGCAGCGCAGGTCAGCAGCTGGATCACGGTAAACACCGATTACGAACTCAACTTCGACCTGATGGATCACCGCTTCTCGTCGCCCACGCACCTGGTACTGAAAAATGTCACCTTCGGGCGCGACGGCCAGCCCGCGACGCTGGTCGCAAAAATGGTCGATATTGGCGTGAGTAGCCGCCAGTTCACCGATCCGCTGCACATGGATACCATTACCCTGTTTGACGGCACGCTGAACCTCTCGCCGCAGACCGCCCCTCTTCCCTTTCAGGCCGATCGCCTGCTGCTGAACAACATGGCGTTCAACAGCCCGAATACCGCGTGGGATCTGAGCGCCCAGAAGGTGACCGGCGGCGTACGTCCCTGGGACCCTGAAGCGGGTAACGTGCTGGGCAAAAAGCGCAGATCCAGATCAGCGCCGGGTCGCTGACGCTGAACGGCGTACCCGCCAGCAACGTGCTGATTGAAGGCGAGCTGAGTGATAAAGAGGTGGTGCTGACCACCATCGGCGCAGATATGGCCCGGGGCTCGCTCACCGGCACCGCGCGGCGCGACGCCAACGGTGGCTGGAAGGTGGACAACATGCGCCTGAACGATATCCGCCTGCAGAGCGATAAATCCCTGGCCGACTTCTTTGCCCCCATCACCACCCTGCCGTCGTTACAGATTGGCCGCCTGGACGTGACCGACGCCCGCCTGCAGGGTCCGGACTGGGCGGTAACCGATCTCGATTTAAGCCTGCGCAACCTGACCCTCAGCCAGGGCGACTGGCAGAGCGAGGACGGTCGCCTGTCGATGAACGCCAGCGAATTTATCTACGGTTCCCTGCACCTGTTCGACCCGATCCTGAACGCCGAATTCTCCCCGCAGGGGATCGCCCTGCGTCAGTTCACCTCGCGCTGGGAAGGCGGGATGGTGCGCACTTCCGGCAACTGGTTGCGCAGCGGTAAAGCGCTGGTGCTGGATGATGTCGCCGTCGCCGGGCTGGAATACACCCTGCCGGAGAACTGGAAAACGCAGTGGCTGGATACCCTGCCGGAGTGGCTGCACAGCGTCACGCTGCGCAAGTTTGGCCTGAGCCGTAACCTGGTGATCGACGTCGACACCCTGTTCCCGTGGCAGATCACCGCCCTGGACGGCTACGGCACCAACCTGCAGCTGGCGAAAGATCGCCAGTGGGGCGTATGGGCGGGTACCGCCACGCTGAACGGCGCGGCCGCCACCTTTAACCGCGTGGACGTGCGCCGTCCGTCGCTCTCCTTGTCAGCCAACGCTTCGACAATTTCTATCAATGAACTGAGCGCCTTTACCGAAAAAGGCATTCTGGAAGCGAAAGCGACGGTATCGCAGACGCCGGTGCGCCAGACCACCGTCAACCTGACCGGGCGCGGCGTGCCGCTGAATGTGATCCAGCAGTGGGGCTGGCCAGCGCTGCCGATCGCAGGCGATGGCAATATTCAGCTCACCGCCAGCGGCAACGTGCAGAAGGATTCCCCGCTGAAACCGACGGTCAACGGCAGACTTAGCGCAGTAAATATGGATAAACAGCAGGTGACGCAGACGATGACGGGCGGAGCGGTGAGCACGGTTGCAGAACCCTCACCCCTGCCCTCTCCCTAAAAGGGAGAGGGAGAAACCCGTCCTCACGCGCTTAAAGATGAGCACTCACTATTCCCTCTCCCCTATGGGGAGAGGGTTAGGGTGAGGGGACTCAGAGGTGAACCACCACCTCGTTCCCCTCCGCTTTCACCACCACACCCCACTCGCTTCCAGCATGTGACGCCCCTTTCACGCCGCCGATCCGCTGCACATTGCGCAAACAGACCGACCAGCCCCGCGCCTCGCCGCTCCCTTTTAGCGTCAGGGTATCGCCGCTGCGCGTTGCGGTCAGGGTAAAGGCCACGGCACCGTTCAACCCAGGGACTTCACTCACCGCCGTAGCGCCATCGGCCAGGTTAAACAGCTGGAAGGCGGTGCCTTCATTCCACGCGTAGTCCGGTTTCCGATCGTTATTGCCCAACGCCAGCAGGGTGTTATCGCGGACGTAGACCGGCAGGCTCTGGAAATCATGCTGCTGTTTATGCCAGCGGCTGCCCTGGATTTCGTCGTTATGCCACAGGTGCGTCCAGCGCCCTTCCGGCAGGTAAAACTGCACGTCCCCCGCCTCGCTGAACACTGGCGCAACCAGCACTGAATCCCCCAGCATGTACTGGCGGTCGAGGTAGTCGCAGGCCGGATCGTCCGGGAATTCCAGCATCATCGCCCGCAGCATCGGCGTACCGAACTCACGGGCCAGCGGCGCCTGGCGATAGAGGTACGGCATCATCCGGCATTTCAGCTGGGTGAAGTGGCGCACCACGTCGCAGGACTCGTCGTCATACGCCCACGGCACGCGGTAGGATTTGCTCCCGTGCAGGCGGCTGTGGCTGGAGAACAACCCGAACGCGCACCAGCGTTTATAGACGTGCGCCGGAGCGGTGTTCTCGAACCCGCCGATATCGTGGCTCCAGAACCCGAACCCGGAGAGCCCGATCGACAGCCCGCCGCGCAGGCTTTCAGCCATCGACTCGTAGTTGGCGTAGCAGTCGCCGCCCCAGTGCACCGGGAACTGTTGCGCACCTACTGACGCCGAACGGGCAAACAGCACCGCCTCTTCCTCGCCTACCGTCTCTTTCAGCACGTTCCACACCAGTTCGTTGTAGATGTAGGCGTAGTGGTTGTGCATCTTCTGCGGATCGGAGCCGTCGAACCACTGCACATCCGTCGGGATGCGCTCGCCGAAGTCGGTTTTGAAGCAGTCGACGCCAATATCCACCAGGCCTTTCAGCTTGTCGGCGTACCATTGCAGGCTTCGGGGTTGGTAAAGTCGTAGATTGCCAGCCCCGGCTGCCATTTATCCCACTGCCACAGTGAGCCGTCCGGGCGTTTCAGCAGATAGCCCTTCTCTTTCAGCTCCTTAAAGATCGGCGATTTCTGCCCGATGTACGGGTTGATCCACACGCAGACCTTCAGCCCTCTCTCCTTCAGGCGACGGATCATCCCTTCCGGGTCCGGGAAGGTCACCGGGTCCCACTCGAAGTCGCACCACTGGAAGGCCTTCATCCAGAAGCAGTCGAAGTGGAAAACGTGCAGGGGCAGGTCGCGCTCGGCCATGCCGTTGATAAAGCTATTCACCGTCGCTTCGTCGTAATTCGTGGTGAACGAGGTGGTGAGCCACAGGCCGAACGACCACGCAGGCGGCAGCGCCGGACGGCCGGTGAACTGCGTATAGCGGTTCAGGACCTCTTTCGGCGTCGGACCGTCGATGACGAAATACTCCAGATACTCGCCCTCGACGCTGAACTGCACCTTCGACACCTTCTCGGAACCGATTTCAAACGAGACGTTTTCCGGATGGTTCACCAGCACGCCGTAGCCGCGGTTGGTGAGATAGAACGGGATATTCTTGTACGACTGCTCGGTGCTGGTGCCGCCGTCGCGGTTCCAGGTTTCGACCGTCTGGCCGTTGCGCACCAGGGCGGTAAAGCGCTCGCCCAGGCCGTAGACGGTTTCGCCCACGCCCAGATCCAGACGCTCAAACATGTAGTTGCGATCGGTGTTGCCGTCCTGCACGTAGCCGTTGTTTTTCAGCTGGCTGCCGGTGATGCGCTGCCCGTCCCTGAAGAAATCCAGCGACCAGAACTCGCCTTTGGTGACGCGCACGCTGACGTTGCCGCTTTTCAGCTCAGCCAACTCCGCGTTGTTTTCAATCTGCACGTTAACGTCTTTCAGAACGTTAAGCGGGTAGTGTGGGCCGTTATTGAGCGCGCCCTGGAAGTGCTCGATTCGCACCCCGACAATCCCCTCCTGCGGCGAGAACAGGCGCACCGTGAACATCAGGGTATCCAGCTGCCAGGTGCGCTCACGCACGTCGCGCGGGGCGACATAGACCACCAGATCGTTGCCCTGCTGTTCCACATCAAACACCTGAACCGGACAGGTTACGTTCAGGCCCGGTTGAATGAGCCAGTTTCCGTCACTGATTTTCATGCTTTCGTCCTCTTAGTTCTGCAATTCTTTGCTGACCGGCAGGGTATTAAACTCCTGCTCATTACGACGCGCGCCCTGCGCCAGATCGCTCATGATTTTGACCAGGAATGGCGTTTTCAGGCTGTAGTAGCGTTTGGCGATCACCGCGCTCAGCAGGTAGCACGCGGCCGGTACCAGGGTAAACAGGGCGATGATGATGCTGATGGTGGCGCTGTTCTGGGTTTTGGCTGCGGCATCGTAGCCGCCGCCTGCCAGCATCCAGCCGATTAACGCCCCGCCCAGCGCCAGGCCCAGCTTCAGCACGAACAGCGTGCCCGCAAAGCTGATGCCGGTGAGGCGTTTGCCGTTGGTCCACTCGCCGTAATCGACGGTATCGGACATCATTACCCACTGGATCGGCGTCACCAGCTGGTGCAGCACGCCAATCACGAAGATAAAGCCGAACATGGTGATGCTGGCCTGCATCGGCACGAAGAACATCGCCACGCTCGCCACCGCCAGCAGGGCGTTGGTCCACCAGAAGACGCTGACTTTGCACTTCCAGTCGGTGAGGGGTTTCGCCAGCGCGGAGCCAATCAGGTTGCCGACGCAGTAGGTAGTCAGGAAGGCGACGAACAGCTCCGGCGAGCCCATGATCCAGGTGACGTAATACATCATCGCGCCGCCGCGCACGCACACCGCCAGAATGTTGAGGATGGTGAGCAGCCCGACGATGCGCCACTGGTCGTTGTGCCAGATGTCGCGCAGATCTTCACGCATGGAGGTGGTGCTCGGCGGCACCTGGATGCGCTCTTTGGTGGTGAAGAAACAGAACGCCAGCATCAGGAAAGCCACCACCGACAGCACCGCGATGCCGCCCTGGAAGCCGAACGCTTTATCCTCGCCGCCAATCATATTCACCAGCGGCATCATCAGCACCGTGGAGAGCATGCCGCCCGCCGTCGCCAGCACAAAGCGCCAGGACTGGAGGGAGATACGCTGCGTCGGGTCGTTGGTGATCACCCCGCCCAGCGCGCAGTAAGGGATGTTGACCACGGTATAGAGCAGGGTCAGCAGGGTGTAGGTGACGGCGGCGTAGATCATTTTGCCGTTCAGGCTGAGGTCCGGCGTGGTGTAGGCCAGCACGCAGACCAGGCCAAACGGGATGGCGCCGAACAATATCCACGGGCGGAACTTACCCCAGCGGCTGCGGGTGCGGTCGGCAATCAGCCCCATGCACGGGTCGGAGATGGCATCCAGCGCGCGCGCCAGCAGGAACATGGTGCCGACAAACCCGGCGGGGATGCCGAAGATATCGGTGTAGAAGAACATCATGTAGAGCATGACGTTGTCGAAGATGATGTGACTTGCGGCGTCACCCATGCCGTAACCAATTTTCTCTTTGACGGATAAGACTTCGCTTTTCATTATTTTTCCTTCACGCGTAGGGCGCTGAGACCGGTTACATGTTTTGTAAACCATGCCCCGCCCGTCAGGTATTGCGTTTTCTGGTTACGTTTTTACGATTCTTGTTTTTTGTGATCGCGTTAAAAGTGCGTGGAAGGAAAATGTAACCTGAGGATTTTCTTAAGAATTGCCTTAAAAGGGGGGATGCAGGTCAAAAGAGGACTAAAAAATGTGTGCGAAAGGTTGGGGTAAATGATTGAAAGTAGATATAATGCGCCCCGCCTCCATGTAGCAATCGAGGCGCGGAAGATCGTCATCTCCGGTGAGGTGGCTGGACTTCAAATCCAGTTGGGGCCGCCAGCGGTCCTGGGCAGGTTCGACTCCTGTGATCTTCCGCCAAAATTTCTATTTATCCCATATTCGATTTTTATCTCTCTAGTCCTAAATTTCCTGACGCATAAAATGATATGCAATGAAGATAATTTTTTTGCTATTTTATTGCACCCGTTTCTCGCTGTAAGAACATAAAAAGATTTTGGAAAACATTTCTAAAAAAAGAAGCTTAAAATCTTTATTTTTAGTAGGTTAAGCGTTACTTGAGAAAATGTATCTCTCTTTCTTAAAAATCATGCCAGGGCTTTTAATATTACTCCCTTCGCATTCTATGGATAACTTAAAAAATGGATGTTGATTCTATTATGAGAACCATCATAATAAAATGTAACTGATGGATAATTAATTTAAGATTTTGGCTCAATGCCTAAATTATTTAATTCTTTTCGTCCCAAGGTCTTTAGCCAATTCCCCAAACTCATCCCCTCCGCCTTAGCCGCCGCCTCAAACTGCGCCTTCAACTCAGGCGTAATTCGAATCTGAAAAGTCGGTGCCTTACCGGATTTTGACTGATTTGGATCGCGTTTAGCTGTTGACATGTACGTACCTGTGAGAGCAATATCTAACCATTCAGGTACGTACCTTATCACAGTATAACCTGAGTCGAAACGCCCTCGTCCGGTAGTTGCAATACCCGACGAGAGCTAACCTCACCAACTATCAAGGAGTTGATTATGGCTGATTCGCATTCTACCCCAGACACCACCGCAACCGGAACTGAGCGTACATTAATTGTGGGATATCGCCCGCAAGGTCGCGATCGCAGTACGCCAAACCTGATCCTTTCCGGCAAATGGCTGCGTGCGGCGGGGTTTGATACTGGCGATAAGGTGACGTTAAAAATCATGGATGGCTGCATCGTCGTGATGGCGCACAACCCATATGAAAAGATGCTGCTGAGCGAATTAAAACAGGCACAGCAGAAGCTGAAAGACATTGAAATCGCTATTGCATAACAAGTGCATCTCCAACCTGTAAGTAAGACTTACAGGTTGGACAGACATTCAGTTGTTCGGTAAAACCGAACAACTGCCCTCAGCCCCGTGCAAAAAATGCATGCTATTAAAACAAGCGCAACAAAAGCTGAAAGGCATTGAAGGAGCGCTGGCTCTGGCTTAAATACCTGATAACGAACTCACAGCAACGAATAAACCACAATAAATCAAAAAACTAACCGCGGCGCCATGGTCCGGCTGAAAATCGCCGAAGCGTTTCCTCCAGGCCGGGGCGAGGCGCATGGATGCGCCGAGAGGGCGTGACCTACAGGGATGTAGGATCACGCCCGACCCGAAAGCCGGAGGGAATAAGCTGAGGACAAAATTGCCGGGAGCAATTTTGGACAGCGCTTGCGCTGGCCCCAAAGGGGTGAGCCCCAGGGATGGGGCGAACAATCCGCGAAGCGGCGATTTTCTTTGCCGGGAGCCGGGATGGCTAAGGGGGCGAAGAGCCCCTTAACACGTTCACGGGTGACCCTGCTGAAAGAGAAGCACAGAACATGAAGTGAATGGAACCACCACCTGAGTCGCATGCTCCCCCTCACCCCATCCCTCTCCCCAAAGAGGAGAGGGAGCCGATCGTGCCAATACTCAGGCATCCCCCCGGTTATTCCTGATCCAATATTCGGTATTTCCGATACCGCCACCAAAAGATATTTAACCTCGTTAATAATGAATCAACCCATCGATATTACCTGTGTATTTCCTCCGTTATATTTCCACTATTAATAATTCGCACACCATGCTTCTTAAATAAATTTAACCCAGCGCACAAAAAGCGACACAAATTCATCGTCTACGGAAAAAGTGTGACGCAGATTATCCATTGCTGTCTGACAACCAGGATAAGATGTCATACAGAAAAAGTTAAATCGTCATCAGATATAAACCAAACGTATATAATTTCAGCATGGAGCACATCATGAAATCACCTTTATTCACCCGAACTCTTCTGGGCGCATCTCTGTTTGCACTGCTGGCTACCGGGGCGAGTGCAGCAGAAAAAGTCACGTTAAAACTGGCACATAATCTTGAACGCAGCCACGTCGTTCATCAGGCCTTTGAGCAGATGGCTAAAGAGGTCAAACAACTTTCCAATGGCAACATGACGCTGCGTATTTATCCGAGCAGTCAGATGGGCAGCGCTCGTGAAACCATGGAATTACTGCAAAACGGCGCGCTGGATATGACCAAAGGCTCCGCCAGCGATCTGGAGTCATTTGATAATACGTATGCCATTTATAATTTACCGTACCTGTTTAAGGATCAGGCGCATTTTAATAAGGTGGTCTTTGGCAGCGTCGGCAAAGAAATTATGGACGCCAGTAAAGATAAAGGCTTCTTTGCGCTTTCCGCCTATGTCGCCGGGACCCGCAGCTTCTATGCTAAAAAACCCATTACCACGCCAGCCGATTTAAAAGGGCTGAAAATTCGCGTTCAGGCAAGCCCAACAACCCTGAAAATGGTTGAGCTGATGGGCGGTTCCCCGACGCCAATCTCGTTCGGCGAAGTCTATACCGCCATGCAGCAGGGCGTGGTGGATGGCGCTGAAAATAACGTCCCGTCCTGGGTGCAGACCCGTCACATTGAAATCGCGAACGTCTTTTCTGAAGACGAGCATGCTTCCATTCCGGACTTCCTGGTTATCTCCACGAAAACCTGGAACAAGCTGACGCCGGAACAGCAGCAGATCCTTACTAAAGCCGCGAAGGACTCTGAGGCCTGGCAGCAGAAAGCCTGGGATAAGGTCGAAGCAGAAACGCGTGCGCAGGCCACAGCGATGGGCGGCAAGTTTGTTACGGTCGACAAAGCACCGTTCCGCGCAGCCGTACAGCCGCTGTACGACGACTTCAAAAAAGATCCTAAGCAGGCCGCCCTGCTTGCAAAATTCGAACAAGCCGCTGAATAACGCACCTCCGGGCCTGCCTGCAGGCCCGCTTCTCCAGGGAATAACCTATGATAATTGACCGCATAAAAACGCTGGTTGATCGCACTATTGCGGCCTTTTCCGTCGCAGTGATGATCGCGCTGGTGGTCTGCGTGGTGTGGCAGGTGTTCAGCCGCTATGTGCTGAACCAGCCAAGCACGATGACCGATGAACTGGCTCGTTACCTGATGATTTGGGTAGGGCTCCTGGGCGCGGCGTACACCGTCGGGGCGCAGCGGCATCTCTCTATCGATCTGTTCGCCATGATGCTGAAAGGCCCAAAGCAGGCCATCCTGAATATCGTCATTAACGTGCTGATTTTCCTCTTCTCAGGATTGGTTATCGTTACCGGCGGCCTGAAGCTGATTGATAAAACCCTGGCGACTTCCCAGGTCTCCGCCGCCATGCAAATCCCGATGGGTTACGTCTACCTCATCCTGCCCCTGTGCGGCGCGGTAATGATGTTCTACGCCCTGTACTTTATCGCTACTGGCATTCGTGGCCTGTCCCGGCCGCAGGAAGGAGTTCACTGATGGATGGAACGATCGCATTAACACTGTTCGGCACTTTCTTTGTGCTGGTGTTTATCGGCTTACCCATTTCGTTTTCTATCGGCATTGCCACCTTCGCCTCGATGCTGTTGATGTTCCCGTGGGACATCGCGGTGATCACCGTCTCCCAGCGTCTGGCAAACGGGCTGGATAATTTCGCCCTGCTGGCGATCCCGTTCTTTATTTTCGCCGGGACGCTGATGAACAGTGGGGGAATAGCGATACGGCTGATTAACCTGGCGCAGGTGATGGTCGGCCGTGTGCCGGGTTCGCTGGGCCACGTAAACGTGCTGGCGAATATGATGTTCGGCTCAATCTCAGGTTCAGCCGTAGCCGCCGCGGCGGCAGTAGGCGGGACGCTCAACCCTATCCAGACAAAGCAGGGCTACGATCCGGCATTCTCAACGGCGGTGAACGTCTCTTCCTGTATTACCGGGCTGCTGATCCCACCGTCAAACGTGCTGATTGTCTTCTCGCTGACGGCGGGTGGCGTATCGGTCGCATCGCTGTTTATGGCGGGCTATCTGCCAGGCATTCTGATGGGGCTGGCCATCATGGTGGTCTGCGCCATCATCGCCAAACGACGCAATTACCCCCTCTCCGAACGCCCGACCTGCGCCCAGGCTGCGAAAGCGCTTCTCGACGCCCTGCCAAGCCTGCTGCTGGTGGTCATCGTGATGGGCGGCATTCTGGGCGGCGTGTTTACCGCCACGGAAGCCTCGGCGATTGCGGTGGTGTATACCTTCATCCTGTCAGTGTTGATCTACCGTGAAGTGAAGTGGCATCAGCTGCCGAAGCTGATTCTGGAATCGGTGGTCACCACGTCCATCGTATTGTTGCTGATTGGTTTCTCGGTAGGTATGTCATGGGCGATGACCAATGCCGATATCCCGTACATGATAAGCGACACGCTGATGGGGATTTCGGATAACCCGCTGATCATCCTGCTGCTGATTAACATCGTGCTATTAATTGTCGGCATCTTCATGGATATGACGCCTGCGGTGCTGATCTTCACCCCGATTTTCCTGCCTATTGCTCAGGAGCTGGGGATGGACCCGGTCCACTTCGGCATCATGATGGTGGCGAACCTGTGTATCGGCCTGCTGACGCCGCCGGTGGGCAGCGCCCTGTTCGTCGGCTGTTCGATTTCAGGGGTGAAAATCCAGCACCTGATCAAGCCGCTGCTGCCGTTCTATGCCGCACTGCTGATCGCGCTGATGTTGATCACCTATATCCCGCAGATTTCTCTGTTTATTCCACAGGCGCTGGGGCTGATGTAACGATCGCGCTGGCACGATGCTTACCCGACCTACGGTTTTGGTTTTTGTAGGCCGGGTAAGGCGAAGCCGCCACCCGGCGTTGGGCGGGAATTAGCCCTCGTACCGCATATGCAATAATGGGAACGGATTACCCTGCCCGTCCAGCTCTAAGCGACCAGTCTGCTCAAACCCCATATGACGATAAAAACCAACGCCCTGCGGTTTTTGCTCGTTGACGTCCACTTCGTTGGCACCGAGATGCTCAATGGCATAAGTCAGCAAATATTTGCCGACGCCTTTTCCCCGGCTCGCATTGTCTACAAAGAGCAATTCAATGCAGTTTTCATCCACGCCCAAAAAGCCGTGAATCAAAACGGGCGCAGGGCCGCACTATCGCTCTCCTGCAGAAAGTGATGGGTAGCACGAACGGAGGACTCCCAGATCGCGACGAGACGTTGAAATTGTGAGGGTACTGCGGGTTCGATTTTCATGATTGAGTCATGATATGGCAATGGAGCAATATCAGGGTTTTCCATGGCATCTCTAAACAAGGACGATAAAAGTAATGATAAAAGATTCAACTAACAGCCCATCAGCCGAACATGAAGACAGTAAATTAAAGTCCCTGAATCAAGTGATTGCTTCCCGATCACTGGCAAGCCAAAAACGCATCGGTGTTATGGCAAATAAAATAAATCAAGAAACACGCCAACAAATGCTGCACAAAGAGTTGAAAGGGTCGTAGCGACTTTTCCCCTCACCCTGACCCTCTCCCCAAAGGGGAGAGGGGATAAACATTATTCCACCCGCACCTCCATCACCGCATACACCCCATCCTTCGGCACGATCACCGTGACGTTTTCCGCCGGAATGCCCGCCGCCAGGTGGATATCCTGGAGCTGTTGCAGAGTACGGGGAAATATTGGCGTCCAGCCGATACAGCGCAGGGCAAAATCGATCTGCGGGCTGCTGGTCAGCATGTTCGAGACGATGATCGCCCCGCCGGGTTTCACCAGCCGCAGGACGTGTTTCAGGAAGGTCACCGCCTCGGTGTCGTTGAAATATTCGAAGATCCCCAGCGCATCCACCAGCTCGACGTGGCCTTCGCCCAATTCCTGCACCAGTTTGTCGCTGTGGATCAGGCAATCTTTCAGATCGCGCTGCAATATCGTGACCTGCTCTCCGACGCTCAGCCCCTCGGCGGCGGTCATTTTCTCCGCCCATTTCAGGGAGACGGGATCGTAGTCCACCAGGGTTAGATGCACCTTTTGCCCGTCGAGATGCGCGCCGCGCAGCGCCTCCAGCACCGGAACGGCCGCACCGCTGGCGAGGCTGACCCAGACGTTGTCGATATCGTTACGCAGGTACTGTTCCGCCAGCACGGCCATCACTTTCGCGCGGGAGCGGATACCAATAGCGTCATTGGCGTGAATAAACCACTGGCGGCTGTTGCTGTCCATCCGGGTGCCGTCGGGAAGGTGTTCGTCCAGCGGGTTCTGGATGGCGTACAGAGCCAGCGCCGTGGGCACCAGCCGGGTGCGCCAGGCCACAACGGCGGGGCGATTGGTAAAAGCCTTTTCAGACCAGCTGTGCTGGCATTTCAGGGTTTTCTCTCCGCGGGCATCCTTTTCCACGATGGGCGGCATTAGCTGCGGGTCCGCTTTTAACGCCCGGTCGAAGGCGTTGAGTTCGCGCGTCACCTCGTCTTTCATCGGCCAGTTATCGCTGATATCAGGAAACGACGCGCTGTGGATGGTCATGGTAGACGGCGCGGTGCCGCGAAAGGGTTGCCAGTGCATAAGTTCATCTCCCGTGTGCCCATGACGGAAGTCTACTTCCCTGTTCGCTCACCGCCCCAGGAAGAAAGCACGATCTTTAGTGCTTCACCCATACCAGCTGATCGACCCGGAAGCCCAGGCTACGCGCGGTGTTCAGGTAATCCTGTTTCACTGCGTCCGGAATGGTCGGCGTACGCGACAGGATCCACAGGTAGTCGCGGTTCGGGCCGCTGACCAGCGCGTACTGGTAGTCGTCGTCCAGCTTGATCACGTTATATCCGCCGTAGAACGGGCCGAAGAATGAGACCTTCAGCGCGGCGGTCGTTGGCGCACCGGTGTAAAAGGCTTTCCCCTCGCTCTCACTCCACTTGCGCTTCACCGGATCGTATCCCCGGTTGAGCACGCTGATCCCGCCGTCGCTGCGCTTGCCGTAGGTAGCGGTCACCTGCTCCATCCCACGCTCGAAGCGGTTTTCGAGACGGGCGATTTCATACCATTTGCCGAGATAGCGGCTGGCGTCAAAATTGGTGATCGGCTGCACGCCTTTCGGCGGCGTTGGGGATTTACAGGCAACCAGGGTCAGCGCAATGGCGACACCGGTCACAACAGGCCATAGTTTCATGAGAACTCCTTTCATTTGCGCGTCTGGAAGTAAAGTGTAGTGCACCGGTCTGGTGCTTCATCCCGCAGGCAAATATTCGTAGTATATTGAGATTATTCCTTCCCTTCGGATGCAGACATGGCCTACTCCATCGGCGAATTCGCCAGACTCAGCGGCATCACCGCCACCACCCTGCGCGCGTGGCAGCGCCGCTACGGTTTACTCAAGCCGCAGCGCACCGAGGGCGGCCATCGCCAGTACAGCGAAGAGGACGTCCAGCAGGCGCTGAAGATCCTCGACTGGGTGAAAAAAGGCGTCCCCATTGGTCAGGTGAAGCCGCTGCTGGAGCGCCCTTCCCCGAACCGCACCAACAACTGGCTGACGCTGCAAATGAGCATGCTGCAACGTCTGCAGGAAGGGAAAATAGAATCCCTGCGCCAGATGATTTACGACGCCGGTCGCGAATATCCGCGGCCGGAACTGGTGGCGAAGGTGTTACGCCCCCTGCGCAGCCAGGTCTCGGCCAACGTTGCCGCCGCCATGACCCTGCGCGAGATCCTCGACGGCATCATCATCGCCTACACCTCGTTTTGTCTTGAGGGCGATAAGAAAGCGCCGGGCGATAACCTTCTGCTCAGCGGCTGGCACCTGAACGACCCGTGCGAAATCTGGCTCGAGGCCTTAAGCCGTACCGGTCAGGGCCATCGGATCAACATCCTGCCCATTCCCCCTGCCGCGCTGGCCCCGGAGATTTTCCCGGACCGCCAGTGGCTGCTGGTCACCAGCGGTAAACTCAACGCCGCGCGCAAAAAGCAGGTTGAGCAGTGGCAGCAGCAGGTTTCCCTTGAGGTGATTATCCTCTGACGATTTTCTTCTGTGGGAATCTTCACGAAAAGTTGAATATTTTCCCGCGCGGCAAATGCTAACGTTTTCCTGTGACTTACCACTCCACAGGAAAACCCAATGAAAAAAACTGCCCCTCTGCTGATCCTGGCCTCTATGGCCTTCGCCCCTGTCGCCTTTAGTGCCCCTGTCGGCACGCTGAGCGTGCATATTCTTGACCAGCAAACCGGCACGCCGCCGCCGGGCGTCAGCGTCACGCTGGAAAAACAGCAGCAGGACAAATGGACCACCGTCGCCAGCGGTAAAACCGACCAGGACGGCCGCATCAAGTCGCTCTATCCCGAAGATCAGGATATGCAGCCTGGCGTCTATAAAGTGACCTTTAAAACCGCCGACTACTTCCAGGCGAACAAGCTGACCTCGTTCTTCCCGGAGATCCCGGTGCTGTTTACCGTGACCCGCACCAACGAAAAGCTTCACATTCCGCTGCTGCTCAGCCAGTACGGTTATTCGACCTATAAGGGCAGTTAAAAGCCATTGATATTTATCGGTAATAAAAAATAACCCCGCCAATACTTGGACAAAATAGTCAATTTGTGTAACTTTTAGATATCGGCTCTGGAGGTACACACCATGACAACGAAACCTGTGCTGGGTATTAGCGGATGTTTGACCGGTTCCGCCGTTCGCTTCGACGGCGGGCATAAGCGTATGGGCTTTGTCATGGACGAGCTGGCCCAGTGGGTCACCTTCAGGCCCGTCTGTCCGGAAATGGCCATTGGCCTGCCAACGCCGCGCCCGGCGCTGCGCCTGACGCTGACCGACAGCGGTGAGACGCAGATGCGGTTCAGCAAAGCACCTCATGAAGACGTTACGCAAAAGATGGCCGACTTTGCGGCGGGTTATCTGCCGAAGATCGGCGATCTGGCCGGATTTATCGTTTGTGCCAAATCCCCAAGCTGCGGCATGGAGCGCGTGCGGCTGTATGATGAAAACGGCAACCGGGGCCGCAAGGAGGGTGTCGGGCTGTTCACCGCCGCCCTTCTTGAAACCTGGCCGTGGCTCCCCGTGGAGGAAGATGGACGCCTGCACGATCCGGTGCTGCGGGAGAACTTCGTGGAGCGCGTCTTCGCCCTTCACGAACTGAACACCCTGCGCGCCAATGGCCTGACGCGCCGCGCGCTGCTGGACTTCCACAGCCGTTACAAACTCCAGCTGCTGGCCCACCATCAGGCGGGCTATCGGGAGATTGGCCCGTTTGTCGCCTCGCTGCATGAGTGGGAAGACCTGGACGAGTTCTTCGAGGCGTACCGCGAAAAGCTGATGGCGATCCTTAAGCAGCCCGCCTCGCGGAAAAATCACACCAACGTGCTGATGCATATTCAGGGCTATTTCCGTAACCAGCTAAACAGCCGTCAGCGCGGCGAACTCCGGGACGTGATCCTGCACTATCGCGACGGGCTGCTGCCCATTCTCGCCCCACTCACGCTGCTGAAGCACTATCTGGCGGAATACCCCGACCGCTATCTGATGACGCAAAACTACTTTGATCCCTATCCTGATGATTTGGGTCTGCGTCTGGCCGTGACATGAAGATAAAAATGCGAAGGCCCCGTTGACCCACAGAGGCCCGAACAATACCCCTTTAGACGACACCCTCACTGTCGTCTTTTTTTTTGCAGTTTACTTAAAATACTGTAACTTTATACAGTTCTAAGACCGCAAAGGGGTACGCTGATGATCAACACCCTGCACATTCAAAACTATCGCTCGATCCGCGACATGTCGCTGGATCTGGAGCAGCTCAACATCGTTTTCGGCCCGAACGGCACCGGAAAATCCAACATCTATAAGGCGATCCATCTGGTGCACAGCGCGGCGCAGGGGCAGTTTTCCCAGGCGCTGGCGAACGAAGGCGGCATTCTGAAGGTGTTCTGGGCGGGCAAAACCCGCAGCGACCAGCTGCGGCGCATGAACCTGGCGGTGGAAACCGAGACCTGGGAATACGAACTGCAGGTGGGCTTTGTTGAGAAGCTGCCCTATCCCTCGCAGTTTCAGCTCGATCCGGTGATCAAAGAGGAGTCCATCTGGCTGAGCGGTCACCAGCGTCGCCCCTCCGCACGCCTGATGCAGCGTAAAAATCAGACCGTGTTTCTCAATAACGTTCACCACGAGAAGGTGACCCACAGCGGCACCCTGTATGAGAACGAATCGGTGTTCGGGCAGCTCGGGGAGCCGCACCTCTACCCGGAGGTGTCGCAGATGCGCGAGTCCCTGCGTAACTGGCGCTTTTATCATGAGTTTTCCGTCGCGTCCGGTTCAGCCATGCGCGCCCCGCAGGTGGGGTTCCGCTCGCCGGTGCTGGCAAGCGACGGCGCAAACCTGGCGGCCGCGTTTCAGACCATCGTCGAGATTGGCGACGAGCTGCTGCTGATGCGCATTCTCGACCAGGCGTTCCCGGGCTGCGTGTTTTACAGCGACAACACCGGGGGGCGCTTTCGCATGATGATGCAGCGCGAAGGCTTAAGCCGACCGCTGGAGCCTGCGGAGTTTTCCGACGGCACGCTGCGTTTTCTGTGCCTGGCGGTGGCGCTGCTCAGCCCGCGTCCGCCCGCCTTTATCGCCCTCAACGAACCGGAAAACAGCCTGCACCCGCAGATGCTGCCTGCCCTGGCGAGCCTGATTGCCGAGGCCAGCCGCTATTCGCAGATATGGCTTACCAGCCATTCGCCGGAGCTGGCGAACCTGATCGAGAAGCACCGATCGTTTTCGCTCTATCAGCTCTCGATGGTGGAGGGAGAGACGAAGATGGCGCGGCTGGGGTAAATGCCGGGTGGCGCTACACTTACCCGGCCTACGATCGCATACGAAAGGTTTTGCGCCACTCCGCCGGGCTGACGCCAAAGCGGGCCTTAAACTGTTGACGCCAGGTCACTGCTGAAAGATATCCCACCTGCTCTGCCACTGCTTCCATCGGCAGATTGCTGCTTTCCAGCAGCAGCTGGCTACGCCGCAGGCGTTCGGCGGTGATCCACTCGATGACGCTCATCCCGGTGGCTTTCATAAAATGGCGGGTCAGCGTGCGGCGGCTCATTGCCACGCTGTCTGCCAGGACATCCAGACTGAGCGGCTGGCTGATATTACGCTGGAGATAGTCGATCAGGTTGTTAATCCGCACATCCCGGGTCGTTTCCGGCACCGGCTGGGCAATAAACTGCGCCTGCCCGCCCTCGCGGTGCGGCGGCACGATCATCCGCCGGGCGATCTGGTTTGCCACCGAGCCGCCAAAGCGCTGACGGATGATATACAGGCAGCAGTCCAGCGCGGCGGCGGTGCCGGCAGAGGTAATGATACGGTCGTCGTCGACGTAAAGGGCGTTGATATCGAGCTGCACGTCCGGGAAAAGCGTCTGAAACTGGCGCTCGAACTCCCAGTGTGTAGCCGCGCGTTTACCGTCGAGAATGCCTGCGTATCCGAGAACAAACGACCCCAGACAGAGCCCGACAATCTCCGCCCCGTTGTCCCTTGCCTGCACCAGGCTGTCGAGCAGCGCCTGCGGCGGACGCTCCAGCACGTGTTGCCAGTAAGGCACCACCACGATATCCGCCTGCCCAATCGCAGAATAATCCTGCGTGGCGTTGAGTGCGAAGCCGTCTGGCGAGGTCAGTAATCCCGGTTTTTCGGCGCAGATCGTGACATTAAAGCGCTTTTCACCCGAAACCGAATCACCAAACAGAATGCAGGGGACGGAGTAGTGGAACGGGCTAAAGCCGTCCACG
The DNA here is from genome assembly GCF_023736175.1 of Leclercia sp. LTM14. Lineage (NCBI taxonomy): Bacteria > Pseudomonadati > Pseudomonadota > Gammaproteobacteria > Enterobacterales > Enterobacteriaceae > Leclercia > Leclercia sp. LTM14. Next base: position 10,807 of record NZ_JAIKTT010000013.1, on the reverse strand, counting down.
GCGACAATCGCGACCTTTGTAAGCGGCATTGCTCTCTCCTTTCCCCTGAAAACCTCAGAATATAACGGTTTCGCCGTCCTGGGGAATGGTCAGCACCTCGCTGACCTGATTGTCCTCTGCATACTGGCGCAACGCGCTGCGGGTCAGCAGGCAGTGGTTGATGGCCTCCATGTGGACCGCCACAATTTTCGCCTGCGGTAACAGGAAGTGGAGGTTGAGCACATCCTCCTGGCCCATAATGATCGGCCCAAAACCGATGACATGGGCATAACCGGCATTGATTACCACCACATCCGGCTGATGCTTTTGCAGATCGGTCGCCACCGCCTCGCGCCAGATGGTATCCCCGGCAATGCAGAGCGTCTTTTCGTCAGGGTGACGAAACACCACACCGCAGGCTTCGCCCAGCCGCTCCGCCAGCTCCGGCACCGCATAGGCGCGATCGGTACCGTGCTGACCGCCGTCGGTTTTACTGAGCTGGATGTCGCCAAACCGGCTGTTGTCCGTCAGCACCGTCAGTTTGGTAAAACCCTGGCTGCGCAGCAACTGCGCGTCCTCATCGTTCTGCACGAAAATCGGCTTGTCTTTGGCGATCTGCTCAATCGCATACTGATCCCAGTGATCGGGGTGGGTATGGGTCACGATAACGGCATCGACATCCAGCAGGGTCTCAACCGCGCAGGGCAGCTCTACCATCGGGTTGCGAATTTCCTCCCGCGCGGTGCCGGGGAAACCAGGGTATGCGTCTTTGGGTGCCAGCATCGGGTCAACCAGAAAACGCTTTCCGGCGTAGGTAATGAGCTGTGTCGCGTTACGAATGTGGGTGATGTTCATGGGCTGTTCTCCGGTCTGTGATGCAAAAAGAATAGCCGGAGGGCCAACAGCAGGATGTGGGCTAAAGGGCATTAAGCGATGGGATTGGGCCAACTTATATTGAAGCCGCGGCGATACCTGTCACCGCGGCACGATTATTTTATTCCCAGCCCGGCACAGCGCCGCCGTTAAAGATGGTCTCTGCGGCCTTCGCCACCTCAGGTGACTGATACGACTGGATAAACTCCTTCACGTTTTCCGCATCTTTATTGTCTTCCCGCGTCACCACGATGTTCACGTAGGGCGAATTTTTATCTTCGATAAAGACGCTGTCATGCACCGGCGACAGCCCGGTTTGCTGGAGATAGGTGGTGCTGATAATCGCCACATCCACTTTCGGATCGTCCAGCACGCGCGGCAGTTGCGCCCCTTCCAGCTCCATGATTTTCAGGTTTTTTGGGTTAGCGGTGATGTCCAGCGCCGTCGGCAGCAGACCCACGTCCGGCTTCAGGGCGATCAGTTTTTCGTTTTGCAGCAGCAACAGCGCGCGGCCCAGATTGGTGGGGTCGTTGGGGATGGCGATGGTTGCGCCATCTTTGAGCTCAGACACCGATTTGATCTTGCGGGAATAGCCCGCCATCGGGAAGACAAAGGTATTACCGACGGCCACCAGCTTGTAGCCGTGCGCTTTGTTGTCTTCCGCCAGGAACGGGCGATGCTGGAACACGTTGGCATCCAGCTCGCCGTGGTTGGTCGCGTCGTTTGGCAGCAGCGAGCCGCTAAACCCCACCAGCTCGACGTCGAGGCCAAACTTCTCTTTCGCCACTTTTTTGGCGACTTCCGCCACGTCCTGCTCGGCGCCGTTAATCACGCCGACTTTAATGTGTTTAGCATCGCTGCTGCTTTGGTCACAGCCCGCCAGCAGCAGGCCAGCGAGAAGAAGCGCACCCAATCGAAGTTTCACCGGTCAGTCCTTTTGATAAATGTTTTATCGACTATATCGGCAACCCAGCGGCAGGTTAAAAAACGAAAAGGAATCAATAAGAAGGATAAGTTATATGCAGGTTTTGCCGGGTGACTGCGTGCCGGGGTTTTGTAGGCCCGGTAAGCGTAGCGCCACCGGGCGTGGTACGTCATGCTGCGGTAGTCCAGTCTTCGACTGTCAGTTCCTGCACCATCCCAAAGGCCTGATCGTTAGTCACAATTGTCGTTCCGCGACTGAGCGCATGCGCTGCGATCAACTGATCGAGATCGCCCATGACTTTCCCGCGCTTTTCCATATCGGCACGTAGCTTGCCGTATATTGCCGCGGCGTCACTGTCCCAGTCACAGATGGTGATAGTTTTCAGAAAGGCCGATATGGTTTCATGCAATGCATGGCTTTGCTTTTTGGCGACGCCATAAAGCAGTTCAGCTTCTGTTACGCTTGAAATACACATATCTTCTGGCGCTATTTGAGAATAGTGATTGACCACCCTGGGGTGCTGTCTCACGAGGTGGCTGACTATGTTAGTGTCCAGCATATGCAGCATCTTTTATAACCCTTCAAAAGGATCTCTTGTCGTATAGCTCTGATTGCGCTCTTCCTTGCTCAGGAATGAATCAGGGAAATGAGTCTGCTTTAATAAACGCAAAAAATGTTCTCTGTGGCGTTCTTTCTCTGACATTGCCCTCAAAACAACATTCCCCTCTTCATCCCGCCGGATGTACACACTCTCCGTCTCAAAGGCGAATTCATCAGGCAGGAGCACCGCCTGATTGCGTCCCTTTTTGATCACTTTTGCTTTGCGTTCCATTGCCACCTCTGCTGCTTTATTGACCAGGTCAAAGCATGCGCCAGCACAGGGAAGGAAGACAAGCCACAGCGTTCAAATTCGGAAAGCGACTCGCAACAAATAACCGAATCGCTAACTCCTTGCTTCTCCCTTGCGCAGCGGCGCCTCGCGCAAAAACCACGACAGCACAAAAGCCAGCACCATAATCCCGGCAGCCATCAGGAACACCGCATGAATGGCGGAGCCAAAGGCGTCCAGATAGTCCAGGCGCAGAGCATCCGGCAGGTGATGGATGGCAGTCGGGTTCATCTCCCGCGGCAACTCGGTGCCCTCGGGAATGCGCGCCATCAGGCCCGACTGCAACACGTGGGTGAAGACCGCGCCAAACAGCGCCACGCCAATTGCCCCGCCGATGGAGCGGAACAGGGTCACGCCGGACGTCGCCACTCCGTACTGATCCGCAGACACGCTGTTCTGCACCGCCAGCACCAGCACCTGCATTACCAGGCCCAGCCCCGCCCCCAGTACGCCGGTAAACAGGTACAGCTGCCAGACAGGCGACGCAATAGTGATCCGCGTAAGCAAGGCCATGCCCACCACACCCAGCAGGGTCCCGAGGATCGGGAAAAGACGGTATTTCCCGGTGCGGCTGATAATGCGCCCGCTGATAATCGAGGTCAGCAACAGCCCACCCATTAGAGGGATGAGCTGTAGACCGGCCTCGGTCGGGGTGGCCTCTTTGACAATCTGCAGATAGAGCGGGAGGAAGGTCACCGAGCCAAACAGCGACATACCGATGATAAAGCCAATCAGGCTGCAGAGCAGGAAGCTGCGATCCCGGAAGAGCGACAGCGGAATAATCGGCTCCCACGCCAGCCGCTCCTCATAGATAAACCCGGCGATCCCCGTCAGGCCAAAGGCCAGAATGCACCACAGCTGCGGGTCGCTCCACTCGCGTACCGTGCCCCCTTCGCTGGTAAACAGGATGATGCACAGCAGCGCCATGCTGAGGTAAATCGCCCCCAGATAGTCGATCTCATGCTTGTTGCGCTTCGCGCTGCCGTGGAATACCGCGCCGATCACCAGCAGGGCAAACAGCCCCAGCGGCAGGTTGATGTAGAAAATCCAGCGCCAGGAGGCGTGCTGCACCAGAAAGCCGCCCACCAGCGGGCCGATCACCGTCGCGAGACCAAAGACCCCGCCGAATAAACCCTGATAGCGACCGCGCTCCGCAGGGGGGATCACGTCGGCCACCGCCGCCATGCTGATCACCATCAGACCACCGCCGCCCAAACCTTGCAGGGCGCGCATTAGCACCAGCTGGGTCATGTTCTGCGCCAGCCCGCACAGGGCTGAGCCCACCAGAAACAGGACAATGGCGATCTGCAGAACAATTTTGCGGCCAAAGAGATCGCCAAACTTGCCGTACAGCGGCACCACAATCGTGGAACTCAGAATATAGGCCGTGACGACCCAGGAGAGCTTATCCAGACCGCCCAGCTCACCCACAATGGTGGGCAGCGCCGTGGAGACGATGGTCTGATCGAGGGCCGAGAGCAGCATCACCAGCAGCAGCGCGCTGAACAGCAGCCGCACCGAGGGCGCGTTTTTGGTTTGCGTTGTCGAATCGGACACCATGAAACACCGCTTGAAATTAATTAATTGGATAATTAATATTTAATGAAGTTATGAATCAGGTCAAGGGATCCTCCGCGCATGTCAGCACATAAAGATAATTCTGAGCCCACGCCACAGGCCCGCCGCCCCGGTCGTCCGCGCGGGAGCAAACCCACCGCCACCAGCCGGGAACAGCTGCTGGATATCGCCCTGGATCTCTTTGCCCGTCAGGGGATTGCCCGCACGTCACTCAACGCCATTGCCAGAGAGGCCGGCGTGACGCCCGCGATGCTCCACTACTACTTCAATTCCCGGGAGCAACTGCTCGACGCAATGATCGAGGAGCGCTTTTTGCCGCTGCGCAGCGCCATCGCCACGCTTTTCAGCGCCCACCCGGACGATCCGGTGACTGCCCTGACGTTAATGGTTGAAAAGCTGGCCGAACTGGCCGTGGAACACCACTGGTTCGCACCGCTGTGGATGCAGGAGGTGATTGGTGAAATGCCGGTGCTGCGTGCGCATCTGCAGGCCCGGTTTGGCGATGAGAAATATCAGGCGACGCTCGAAACCGTCGCCCGCTGGCAGCAGGAGGGCAAACTGAACCGCGACCTGGCGCCGGAGCTGCTGTTCACCACCCTGTTAAGCCTGGTGCTGGTGCCCTTTTCGCGGATGCGCAATGACGAGAGGTTACGCGCCCTCTCGCCTGAGCAGATCGTGCGTCATGCGCTGGCGGTGATCGGTAGCGGTATTGGCGCTTAAAGCGCCTTCGACAGGTAATGGCGCTGTATTCCCTCGTACGGAAAATCTTCCAGCGTCATGGTCACCTGATAGCCCTGCTTTTCATAAAACGGACGCGCCTGGAAACTGAAGGTATCCACCAGCGCATGCCGGCATCCCTGTTTCCGCGCTTCGTCTTCGGCGACCTGCATCAGCTGGCCCCCAAGCCCGTTGCCGCGTATTTCATCGCTAACCCACAGATATTTAATGTTCAGCCACTCGCCCTGGCGGTTGCCGATCAGCCCCCCGCGCATTTTTCCGTTCTCATCACGGGCATAGACGGCGATATCACTCGCCACGCGGGAGAAACTAATAAACTGGCTGTTATAGATCCGCAGTCCCTGCAGTAACTCTTCCTGTTCATGTTCAGTAATGATGTCGGTAATACTCAGTTGCATATCATTCCCCCGTTACGTTGCACATCGACTATCGCACACTGAGCCCAGGAAACAATCGCTAAATTCTGGCGTTGTGCTGGCAAAAAAATGTAAGTGCAATCAACGCAAAACCCCCCTTTGCGAGCAGCATCAACCTTTGTGCGCTGTCCGTCCCTCTCCGTCACAAATTTTTCTTCCGGGCTTGCCTGTACCCCAAATTCTGCGGCTACGCTTAGTCGTACCCCTGCGCAACTATTGGCAAAATTAATACTTTCGGCTTGGGTCGCAAAGGCGGATGTAACGATATATTTCATAAACGTGTGTGTTTTTTTCCGGAGGTTTCCATGAAGTCAGCGCACCTGTTTTGCCTCATCGTCTGCCTGCTTTTCGCCGCCTTCGTTCATGCTCAGGAGATGAACGACCCGGTAAAATTAGAGCAGATGAAACAGGCGGTTTTAAAGGATGTGAAGAAAGCCTGTTCCCCGCAACGCAAGCAAACCGATAAAGAGTGGCAGGCGATGATTATGGCTTCTGAGGCGAATCAGATGCTGGTCAAAAATGCGGTGGTGGCGATGGAGCGGAACAACCAGGAAGGTTACTGGGATGCCGTCAATCAGGTGGACTGCATGGAGGATTACTGATTACGCATAAAGGGGCCATTAAGCCCCCTTAGTTTTTTAGCGCCGCACATCCGGAATAATTAAATCCCCGCGCAGCACATACGACCCGAGCATCTGGGTCTTCTCATTCAGCCAGCTGACGATCCGTGCCGCCATGGCATCCATCGAGTACTCAATTGCCGGAATGGTCGGAATGCCCGGCAGATGCAGCGATCCCGCAAGGCTGAACACCATGATGTCCCCCGGTACGGACCGGTTGAAAGCCTGCAGCTGCGGGATCACCCGCTGTGCTTCCTGCTCGTCGGCCACCAGTAAGGCGTTGAAATTGACCGTACTGGCGTTGTTGAGCAGCTCCTGCAGCGCCACGGAGGAGGAGGTGGCGTCCATAAAGACCAGGTTGCGATTAAACGGCAGGAAGTTTTTCTCCAGCCCATGCTTGTAGCCCAGCAGCACCTGATCGGCAAAACCACTGCCGTGCGGGTGGATCAGGGCAATCTGACGGCGCCCCTGGCTGGCGAGAAAGTTACAGGCGGTTTCCGCGGCAAAAGCATGGTCGTACTGTATGCTGTTGACGTTGTTGGTTTCCATGCAGTCCACCAGGATGACGTTCTCCTGATCGATGTGCAGCGGGAAACGGGCACCGATAATCAGAATGTCATCGCATAACCCGCAGGAGAGCTCTTCCAGCGCGTTCATGACCTCGGCTTTGGAGTTGGCGAAGCGAAGCAGCAGGTGCTTCTGGTGCTGGCTGAGATGTTTTTCCAGCGCGTACAGATAACCGGTGGTCTGGTTAATGTTGTCCTGGGCGCAGATCACCCCGATACAGCCGGTTGACTGGCTGAGCAGCGACTGGGCAATCACGTTTGGCCGATAGTTCAGCTCTTCCACTGCTTTCAGTACGGCCTGGCGGCTGGCTTCCTTCACGCCGCGCGACCCGCTCAACACCCGTGATACCGTGGCTTTAGACACCCCGGCCAGACGTGATACATCGTTGATTGTAGACATCTTTTTCCCCTGACAGGTCTCTCCTGGCCCCTGTAATTCCCGATCCCACTTCGGCTCATATTATAGCCATTCAGGAGTATATCTGTTTCCGTTTTCCATGGAAACCGATTTTCCGTTTCCACTCTAACTGATGCAAAAGCAGCCAAAATATGTGACCCAAATCCGATTACCAGGCCCCATAAGTAATGGATCTTGATGGCTGTCACACTTCTGTCTTATATGGATGGAAACCGGTTTCCATATGTTATCCAATCATCTCCGCAATAACTATTTACATTTTGAGGATGGTTGTCGATGTTCAAGATTATGCTGTGCTGTTCTGCCGGGATGTCCACCAGTCTGCTGGTACGGAAAATGGTCGAAGCCGCGGACGAACGCGGTTTACCTGTCAAAATCGATGCTTACGGTGTTGCAGAATTTGATACGCAGTTTCCGCAATACCAGGTCGTGCTTCTCGGGCCGCAAGTCAAATACATGTTAAAAACGCTCTCAGACAAGGCTGCTACGCAAGGTGTGCCGGTACAAGCCATTGATATGATGGACTACGGTATGCAACGTGGTGATAAGGTGCTGGACTATGCTCTGTCGCTCATTGAAGCGGCACACTAAGAAGGTGTTCTCATGAGTTCGTTATATCAATCTATGGTTGCCGTCATTGAGCAGTCCATCGCGCCGCTGGCGGGCAAACTGGGCCAGCAGAAGTACGTAATTGCCATCCGCGACGGTTTTACCGCCGCGCTGCCGTTCATGATCATCGGCTCGTTTATGCTGGTGTTCATCTTCCCGCCGTTCTCCGCGGATACCACCAACAGCTTTGCCCGCGGCTGGCTGGACTTTTCTGAGACCTACCGTGAACAGCTGATGCTGCCATTTAACCTCAGCATGGGCGTGATGACCTTCTTTATCTCCGTGGGCATTGGTGCGAGCCTCGGGCGTCAGTTTAACCTCGATCCGGTGATGTCCGGCCTGCTGGCGTTTATGGCGTTCCTGCTGGTGGCCGCCCCGTATGCCGACGGCAAAATCTCCACCCAGTATCTGTCGGGCCAGGGGATCTTCACCGCGCTAATCACCTCTATCTATGCTACCCGCGTTTACGCGTGGCTGAAGGATCACAAAGTCACCATCCGTCTGCCGAAAGAAGTGCCGACCGGCGTGGCGCGTTCGTTTGAGATCCTGATCCCGGTCGTGGTCATCATCGGTACTCTGCACCCGCTGAACCTGTTTATCGAAGCCCAGACCGGTATGATCATCCCGCAGGCGATTATGCACCTGCTGGAGCCGCTGGTTTCCGCTTCGGATTCCCTGCCCGCTATCCTGCTCTCCGTGCTGCTGTGCCAGATCTTCTGGTTCGCTGGCATCCACGGCGCGCTGATCGTGACCGGGATTATGAACCCATTCTGGATGGCTAACCTCTCCGCCAACCAGGCCGCGCTGGCTGCCGGCGCTGCGCTGCCGCACGTCTATCTGCAGGGCTTCTGGGACCACTACCTGCTGATCGGCGGCGTTGGCTCTACCCTGCCGCTGGCCTTCCTGCTGCTGCGTAGCCGCGTAACGCACCTGCGTACCATTGGTAAAATGGGCGTGGTGCCAAGTTTCTTTAACATCAACGAGCCTATTCTGTTCGGTGCGCCGATCATCATGAACCCGATGCTGTTTATTCCGTTCGTGTTCGTTCCGATGATCAACGCTTGTCTGGCGTATACCGCCACCAAACTCGGCTGGCTGGCACAGGTTGTGTCGCTGACGCCGTGGACGACCCCGGCTCCGATTGGTGCCTCCTGGGCGGCAAACTGGGCCCTGAGTCCGGTGGTGATGTGCGTCATTTGTATGGTGATGTCGGCGCTGATGTATTTACCGTTCCTGCGTGCTTATGAGCGTTCTCTGGTGAAAACCGAAGAGCAGAAAGCGCAGGCGACCGTAGGTGCAGCAGAGACCGTCGGCAATTAAGTCAAAGAGGACGATTTATGAAATATGCATTTCCCGAGAACTTCTGGTGGGGTAGCGCCTGTTCTGCAACTCAAACCGAAGGGGAAAGCCAAAGCAGTGGTAAAGGATTATCCATCTGGGATCACTGGTTTGCCAAAGAGCCGAATCGCTTTCACAACGGGGTGGGGCCGCAGAATACGTCCACGTTTTATCAGCACTGGAAAGCCGACATTCAGCTGTTAAAGCAGCTGAACCACAATAGCTTTCGCACCTCGATAAGCTGGGCGCGCCTGATCCCGGACGGCACCGGGGAAGTGAACCAGGAGGCGGTGGCCTTCTACAACCAGGTGATCGACGAACTGATCGCCCAGGGCATCAAGCCGTTTATCACCCTGTTCCACTTCGACATGCCGATGGCGATGCAGGAGATTGGCGGCTGGGAAAACCGGGATGTGGTGGCGGCTTATGGTCGTTACGCAGAAACCTGCTTTAAGCTTTTTGGCGATCGGGTAATGCACTGGTTTACCTTTAACGAGCCGATTGTGCCGGTAGAGGGCGGGTATCTGTATGATTTCCACTACCCGAACGTGGTCGATTTCCGTCGTGCGGCCACGGTGGCTTATCACACCGTACTGGCCCATGCGCAGGCGGTTCGCGCCTTTCGCGCCGGGCATCACCCCGGTGAGATTGGCATCGTGCTGAACCTGACTCCGTCCTATCCGCGTTCACAGAACCCGGCGGACGTGAAAGCCGCGCACCATTGCGATCTGCTGTTTAACCGCAGCTTCCTCGACCCGGTGCTGTGCGGTGAATACCCGGCGGACCTGGTGGCGATGCTGAAAGCGCACGATCAGCTGCCAGCCTGTTTGCCGGAAGACAGCGCGCTGATTGCTGACGGTAAAATCGACCTGCTGGGCATTAACTACTACCAGCCGCGTCGGGTGAAGTGTCGTGATACGGCCATTAATCCGAACGCGCCGTTTATGCCGGAATGGTTCTTCGACAGCTACGAGATGCCGGGACGCAAGATGAACCCGTATCGCGGCTGGGAAATCTACGAGCCGGGTATTTACGATATTCTCATTAACCTGCGCGATAATTACGGCAACCCACGCTGTTTTATTTCTGAAAATGGAATGGGCGTCGAAAACGAGCAGCGTTTTATTGAGAACGGCCAGATTAACGACCAATATCGTATCGACTTTATTTCTGAACATCTTAAATGGCTGCATAGAGGTATTAGCGAAGGCAGTAATTGTCTTGGCTACCATATGTGGACATTTATTGATAACTGGTCGTGGTGCAATGCGTATAAAAACCGCTATGGTTTTGTCCAGCTCGATTTAGAGACACAGCAGCGTACCATTAAAAAGAGCGGAGAATGGTTTGCCCAAACCTCTCTGAATAATAGTTTCGATAAATAGAGTAAGAGATGATGATTGCCTTAGAAGAAGCCGTAATGGAAATCATCGTCAATGCTGGTCAGTCGCGCAGCCTGTGCTTTGAAGCACTGCATGCTGCGCGGCAGGGCAACTTTGACGAAGCGAAAAGCCTGCTGCGCGAAGCCGATGGTTACGCGCGCCAGGCGCACCATATGCAGACCAAACTCATCGAGCAGGACGCGGGCGAAGCCCGTCAGCCGATGACCTTAATTATGGTGCACGCTCAGGATCATTTAATGAACTCGCTGCTGGCCCGTGAATTATCCGAAGAGATTATTCATTTATATCAGCGCTAATATTTAAATATCAGTGATGGAGATAGTCTTACGATAATATTGTAAAGCCTCTGTACCCATAAAATAAAAATCAACTTGTTCTGATGATAGCGACATATTCTGTCAATCCGGAACGGGGTGGTTATTGTCTGAATAAAATTTAAATATATTGAGATAACC